>NZ_CP060201.1:0-668333 GCF_013407925.2 Pseudomonas protegens
AGCCGGACAGGCCATGGATCATCAGCAAAGCCGGACCGCGACCCTCGTCGGTGTAGTGAATGCGCTCGCCGCCGACCTCCAGAAAGCGTCCGTTGATCGGGACCTGGCGCTCGATGTTGCGGTTGATGCGAACGCTCACGCCCCAGAGCAGCACGCTGACCACCACGAACACCGCCGCCACTAGCCACTCCATAACCCGCCCCCTGAGCTTCCCTGCGCCGCATGCCAGGACCAGGATGATCCGGCTGCAGGCTGTCGCCTTGGCCTGGTGCCGCCTGTGGCGTCGCCGGCGCAGTGCGCAGGCGCCCGGTAAAAATCCACAAGCCGATGGCGTAGGTGACATTTCCAGGTGATTTATTTAAATTAATTTTTAAAACATTATTTTAAATTGTGCAATCCTGAGATTTCACTCACCGACGAAAGTCACCCAAGCGTCACCCTACAATCGAGGTACACACCATGAATGCGTACTCGCCACCCGACGACCCCGAGGTCGTAGACATCGCCATCATCGGCGCCGGCTTTGCCGGGCTGTGCATGGCGATCAAGCTTAAAGAAGCCGGGCTAGTGGATTTCTTTGTCGCCGAACAAGCCGCGTCCCTGGGGGGCACCTGGCGCGACAATCACTACCCCGGCTGCGCCTGCGACGTGCAATCCCATGTCTATTCCTTCTCCTTTGCGCCCAACCCGCACTGGACCCGACAGTTCGCGCCCCAGGCGGAAATCCGCGAATACCTGGAAAACTGCGCCCGGGATTTCGCCCTGGCGCCCTGGTTGCGCTTCAACATGGGCCTGGAACAGGCGCGGTTCGATGAGGCCAGCGAGCGCTGGCAGTTGCGCTTCAGCAACGGCCGCCAAGTCAGCGCCCGGGTGCTGGTGTCCGGCATGGGAGGCCTGTCGCGCCCCGCGCTGCCGGAGATTCCCGGGCTGGACAGCTTCACCGGCAAGCGTTTCCATTCCCAGCACTGGGACCATCGCTATGCCCTGCAAGGCAAACGGGTGGCGGTGATCGGCACCGGCGCCAGTGCCATCCAGTTCGTACCGAAAATCGCCCCGCAGGTGGCCCAGCTCAAACTGTTCCAGCGCACCCCGCCGTGGATCATGCCCAAGCCCGACCGTGAACTCAGCGCCCTGGAGCGCTGGGCCTTCAGGCACCTGCCGTTCACCCAGAAACTGGTGCGTTCGGCCCTGTACTGGGCTCTGGAAAGCCGGGTCATCGCCTTTGCCCGGCGGCCGCAACTGATGAAGCTGGTGCAACGCGTGGCCCTGCGTCACCTGCGCAAGCAAGTGCCCGATCCGCTGTTGCGCCACAAACTGACCCCTGACTACAGCATCGGCTGCAAGCGCATCCTGATCTCCAACGACTACTACCCGGCCCTGTCCCGGGGCAATGTCGGGGTCATCAGCGAGCCCATCCTGCGCATCGACGGCGACGCCGTGATCACCGCCGACGGCCACCGCCATGCGGTGGACTGCATCATCTTCGGCACCGGCTTCCAGGCCACCGACCCGCTGCCCCGGGGCCTGCTGTTCGGTCGCCAGGGCCAAGACCTGGTGGACAGCTGGTCGCAAGGCGCCCATGCCTACCTCGGCACCTGCCTGCCGGGCTTTCCCAACCTGTTCATGATCGTCGGCCCCAACACCGGCCTGGGCCACAACTCGATGATCCTGATGATCGAGGCCCAGGTGGACTACATCCTCAAGGCCCTGGAACGGATGCGCCAGGACCGCCTCGGCAGTCTCGAAGTGCGTCCCGCTGTCGAACACCAGTACAACCTGCGCCTGCAGCAGCGTCTGGCCGGGGCCATCTGGAGCGTCGGCGGATGTCGCAGCTGGTACCTGGACCCGCGCAGCGGCAAGAACACCACCCTCTGGCCCGGTTCCACCTGGAGTTTTCGCCGGACCTTGCAGCACTTCCGGCTCCAGGACTACCTGAGCACCCCACTGCCCCAGCCCGGAACCCTCGCCGCCGAAGCCGCGGCGCGCCCACTGAACCTTGAAGAGGCCGTCCGATGAAAAACTTTAACGGTAAAGTCGCCGCCATCACCGGCGCCGCCTCCGGCATGGGCCGGGCCCTGGCCATCGCCCTGGCCCGCGAGGGTTGCCACCTGGCCCTGGCCGACAAGAACCCCCAGGGGCTGGCCCAGACCGTGGCCCAGGCCCGGGCCGCCACCCTGTTGCCGCTGCGCATCAGCAGCCAGGAACTGGACGTCGGCGATCGCGAGGCGATGTTCGCCTGGGCCGCGGCCAGCGCCGCCGAGCACGGCCAGATCCACCTGATCTTCAACAACGCCGGGGTCGCCCTGTCCAGCACCGTGGAAGGCTCCAGCCTGGCGGACCTGGAATGGATCGTCGACGTCAACTTCTGGGGCGTGGTCCACGGCACCCAGGCCTTCCTGCCCTACCTCAAGCAGGCTGGCGAGGGACACATCATCAACACCTCCAGCGTGTTCGGGCTGTTCTCCCAGCCGGGCATGAGCGGCTACAACGCCACCAAGTTCGCTGTGCGCGGCTTTACCGAATCCCTGCGCCAGGAGCTGGACATGCAAGGCCACGGAGTCTCCGCCACCTGCGTGCACCCGGGGGGCATCCGCACCGACATCGCCCGCACCAGCCGCATCAGCGACAACATCAAAGGCTTTTTGATCGACAACGAACAGCAGGCCCGGGACGACTTCGAAAAACTCTTCATCACCAGCGCCGAAACCGCCGCCAAGGTGATCCTGCAAGGGGTGCGCAAGAACAAGCGACGGGTGCTGATCGGTCGCGACGCGCACCTGCTCGACCTGTTCGTGCGCCTGCTGCCCAGTGCCTACCAGGGACTGGTGGTGTGGCTCAGCCGACGCCTGGCACCCAAGCCGGGACGGCAGCGGCCGCCGCTGTACCAGGCCCAGGACGAACGCGGCCTCTGAGGCCGCCACCTTCATATCCGAGTGTCTAGAGGAGCGCCAGCCATGCTGCCCATCCGCCGTGACATCAAGGTTGAACTGCCTGCCGAACGCGCCTGCGACTGGCACGAACAAGGCAGCCACGTCAGCCACTTCTTCAACGCTCTGTCCCTGCTGTTCCCGGCCGGCGAGCTGTTCTTCATGGACAGCGTGCGCCACTACCGCGAGCAGATTCACGATCCCGAACTCAAGCGCCAGATCCAGGGCTTCATCTGCCAGGAAGCCATGCACAGCCGCGAGCATGTGCGCTACAACGACTTGCTGCAGGACGCCGGGCTGCCGGCCCACCTGCTGGACCGGCGGTTGCGGATGATCCTCGACTTCCAGAAGAAACACTTCCCCGCGGCCTTCAACCTGGCCATCACCGTGGCCCTGGAACACTACACGGCGATCCTCGCCGACCTGCTGCTGCGCGACCCCAGCCGTTTCGGCGATTCGGTGGAAGGCTACCGGCAGATGTGGCTGTGGCACGCCCTGGAGGAAACCGAACACAAATCGGTGTCCTACGACGTCTTCAACAGCGTGCTCAAGCCCGGGCCCAAGCGCTACCTGATCCGCACCGGGACCATGCTCTTCACCACCCTGACCTTCTGGCTGGTGGTGTTCGACTTCCATGTGCGCATGCTCATCGCCGACCGGCGACGCGGCGGTCATTGGCGCGGCCTGTGGCAGGTGGTCAAGTACCTCTACGGCCCCAAGGGCGTGTTCCCGCGCATCGCCCTGCCCTGGCTGCAATTCTTCAAGCCGGGCTTTCATCCCTGGGACCACGACAACCGCGAGCAGCTGCAACGCATCGACGGCCTGGTGCAAGAGATCGAACGCACCCACGCCGCCGTGGCCAAGTGACAAGGCGCCAGCCGCCAACGCCGGCCCGGGCTCAGTCCGGCGTCACCTGGCTACGCACGTAGGCCGCTGGCGGCTGGCCCACCATGCGCTGGAAATCCCTGATGAAATGCGCCTGGTCGAAGTAGCCCAGGCGCAGGGCCAGCTCGGCATCCGGTTGGGCCTCGCCGCGTTGCAGCAGGGCCAAGGCCTCGTGCAGGCGGTAACGGGCAATGATCCATTTCGGGCTCACCCCCACGTAATGGGCAAACAGCCGCTGCAACTGGCGCGGACTCACGCCGGCCAGTTGCGCCAGATCCTGCACCCGGGTCAGTTGCGGGTCTGCGGCGGCCCGCTCCACCAGTTGGTTGAGCCACTCCACTCGTTCATCGACCGCGGGCAGTTGGGCCTGCAGCCAGGCCGTGGCCCGCTCGCACATCGCGGCCATTCCCGGCCAGGGGCCGGAGTCAAGCAGGCTATCGGCCGTCCCCAAGACCTCGGCCGCAGCGAGCGAACGGTCGCGCAACAGCTCCATGGAGCGCCCCCAGAACGGCTGAAACGCCGCCACACGAAACTTGATGCCGAACACCCAGCCGTGACCGGCCAGGGTCTTGCTGAAGCGCTGCCGATGCGGTCCCCAGAGCTGCGCCTGATTGCCCTCCAGCACCAGATGCACGTTGGGATGGGGCAAGGTTTGCTGGCGCTCGACCAGCGATTCGGGCAGCGCCCAGCCTACGTACCAGAAGTGCTCCAGCCAGGGCCCCAGAGCGGGCGGCGGAGCCTGCCGCAGATGCTCGAAGTGATGGGCCGCCAGACGCTGATTGAGCACGCCCCGAGCCGGCCCGAGAACGCCGGCTGATGGCGGTCGCGTTTTTCCAATGCGCTGCATGATGCGTGTGTTTTCATCCTTGTCCACGGGCCAGGGCCCAACGCCCCAGGGTCCGCCGCGCATTATCACCCAGCCGATACCGGAGAACAGCATGCTCGCCACAGGACCATTCAGCGTCACACTGCCCGCCCACCCCGTCGCCCCGGATACCGAAGCGGCCCAACTGGGGCGCAAGGCCATTCACAAGACCTTCGAAGGCGACCTGCAGGGAACCAGCCTCGGCGAAATGCTCAGCAGCATCGGCACGGTGGCGGGCTCGGCAGGCTATGTGGCGCTGGAACGCTTCGAAGGCCGCCTGGCCGGCCGCCATGGCAGCTTCGTCCTGATGCACTACGGGGTCATGGACCGCGGCCAGTCGACCCTGCACATCCAGGTGCTGCCCGACTCCACCAGCGGCGAACTGCTGGGCCTCACCGGCCGGATGCAGATCCGCATCCAGGACGGCCAGCACTACTACGAGTTCGACTACAGCCTGCCCGACGACTGCTAATCTGCAGCGCACCCTTTTTTGCCGCGAGCGCGCGCCATGATCCTGATCCTGCTGCCCCACGCCGACTACGACCCCACTGAAAGCAGCCTGCCCTGGCAGGCCGCCCGAGACGCCGGGTTCGAAGCGCAATTCGCCACGCCGCAAGGGATGCCGGCCTATGCCGATTCACGCCTGGTGAGCCTGGGCTTCGGCCCGCTCAATCCGTTGTTGATGACCCCGGCGGCGGACCTTGAGCGCTACCACGGCATGACCCGCGACCCGGCCTTTCGCCGCCCGTTGAAGTACGCCGAGGTCGATCCCCAGGCCTTCGAGGGCCTGCTGATTCCCGGCGGCCATGCCCGGGGCATGCGCAGCCTGCTGGAGTCTGCCGACGTGAGGCGAATCATCCTGGCGTTCTTCAAGGCCGACAAACCGGTGGCCGCGGTGTGTCACGGCCCACTCGCGCTGGCCCGCTGCATCGATCCCGACACCGGGCGCTCGGTGCTCTATGGGCGCAAGGTCACCGCCCTGCTGGCCGGTCCCATGGAACTGGCGGCCTGGATCGTCACCGCGCCGTGGCTGGGGCGTTATTACCGCACCTACGACCACAGCGTCGAGCAAGAGATCAAGCAGGTACTGGCCAGCCCGGCGGATTTCCTTTCCGGGCCCTGGCTGCCGCGCCGGGATTCGGCGCAGCACCCCGAGCGCGGCTTTGTGGTCCGCGACCGCAATCTGCTGACTGCGCGCTGGCCGGGGGACTGTCACCGCTTCGCCAATGAATGGGTGACTCTGCTGCAACAGGCCCGGCAGGCTCAGCCTGAACAAAACCGGGTTTGAAGGCCTGAGCGCGAGCGCTGCCGCTTCAAGGGGACCTCTTCGCCAGTCCGCTTGCACCTGCCGCAGGGCTCAGGCGTGGGACCAGCGGCGGTGCAGGCCGCGGGCCAGGGCGTCGAGGGCAAAGCCCAGAACGCCGATCAGCAGGACCATGGCCATCAGTTCCGAGTAGGCCAGGCGGTCACGGGTGTCGAGGATGAAGTAGCCCAGGCCGGCGCTGACCCCGAGCATTTCGCAGGGCACCAGGACGATCCACAGGATGCCGATGGACAGGCGGACCCCGGTCAGCACGTGCCCCACTATCCCCGGCAGGATGATCTTGCGCAGGGTTTCCCAGCGGGTGGCGCTGAGGCTGCGGCTCAGTTGCAGCCAGCGCGGGTCCAGTTGGCGCACGCCGGCCGCGGTGTTGAGCAGGATCGGCCACAGTGCGGCAAACGCCAGGAGGAAGTAGATCGGCTGGTCGCCCACGCCCATCAGCATCACCACCACCGGCATCCAGGACAGCGGCGAGATCATCCGCAGGAACTGGAACGCCGGGGTGGTGGCCGCCTCCAGGTGCCGGTAGCTGCCCACCAGCAGGCCCAGGGGCACGCCGATCAGCAACGCCAGAAACAGCCCGATCAGGATCCGCTTGAGGCTCACCAGCACATGCTCATACAGCTCGCCACGCCCCAGCAGCTCCACCAGGCTGGCGAAGGTGGCTTCGGGGGAGAAACGCGCCGCCAGGCCGTCGCTGCTGCACAGCAGGTGCACCCCCAGCCACCAGGCCAGCAACAGGCTCAGCAGCCCAGCCAGCCCCAGGAGCCAGTGGTTCAGGGAGGACGGTTGCTTGCCCATCAAAGACCGAACTCCTCGCTGCGCTCGAAGCTGTCCGCCAGGCCGAAGGCCTTGAGTCCGCCGACGGCGGCGATGGCGTTGCGCACGAAGCGCTCATCCACCAGATCCTGAGCGGTGTGCGCCGGGTCGAGGTTGGCGAGAAAGCCCTTGTCGCCTTCGATCAGGGTGTCCTTGAGGCGCTTGACCAGCTCTTGGGTGTAGCTGGGAAACGGATACGGCTGGAAGTCGATGCGCGACTCGTCCCAGTGGCTGTGCTGGATCGCGCCGCTGGCCAGGTAGGCCTCACGGTCGGTCGCTGCTGGCGCCAGCACCCGATTGAGCACCTGCGGCGCATGGGGCGTGTAGCGGTTGGTGCCGTCCTTGGACAGCAACTGCGCAGCCTCGGCGCGGTGGTCGCGGGTCCAGAGCTGGGCCTTGACGATGGCGTTGACCACTTTCTGCGACCACTCGGGGCGGTTGTTCAGGTCGTGCTCGTGCATGAACACCACGCAGCAGGCGTGGTTGCGCCAGACATCCCCGGTAAAGCGCTGCACCCGCCCCACCTTGAGCTCCTCGGCCAGGGCGTTGAACGGCTCGGCGACGATGTAGCCGGCAATCCGCTGGCTGGCCAGGGCCGGCGGCATGTCCGACGGCGACAGCACCAGCAGGTTGACCTCGTTGGCCCCCAGGGCGCTGCCGGCGGCCTTGCTCACCGGCACCAGGCCGTTGTCGCGAAACAGTTGCTGCACCACCACGTTGTGGATCGAGTACCAGAACGGAATCGCCACCGACTTTCCGGCCAGTTGCTTGATCTCGGTAATGCCCGGGGCCACGGTCAGGCCGGAGCCGCCGACGTGGTTCCAGGCCACCACCTTGGCCGGCACCCGGCTGCCGTAGCGGGCCCAGACGGTCATCGGCGACAGCAGGTGGATCACGTTGACCTGCCCGGAAATGAACGCCTCGATCACCTGGGCCCAGCTGCGCAGCAGCACCGGGCGTTCGGCCTGGATGCCCTCGGCCTCGAACAGGCCGTTGTTGTGGGCCACCAGCAATGGCGTGGCATCGGTGATCGGCAGGTAGCCGATGCGCACCGGCGCATCCGGCTCCTGGGCGGCGCGGGCCTGCAGGCTGTTGAGCAGCGGCAAGGCGCCGCCGGCGGTCAGCAGCGCGCTGAGCTTGAGAAAATCACGACGCGTGTGAGTGAAGTCGTCCAGGCACATGGTCAATCTCCGACGGTGCAGGCAAAGGGGAAGTTGAAGGATTGCGGCTCGCCCGCCGAAGGGTCTTGAGAATCTCGATACGCAGGGTGCCCAGTTCCTCGATCCGTTCAGCGCGCGGCGCCGGCAGGTCGATATGCCACTGGCCGAGGGTGCGCGCCGGGCTGTTACCCAGTAGCAGGACCCGATCGGACAGCAGCAGGGCTTCGTCGATGTCATGGGTAATCAGCAACGCCGCGGTGCGGTGCTGGCCGATCACCTGGAGCAGCAATTGCTGCATGTCGGCCCGTGTCACTTCGTCCAGCGCGCCGAAGGGCTCGTCCAGCAGCAGTACCTGGGGCTGGCGCGCCAGGCAGCGGGCCAGCGCGGTGCGCTGGGCCATGCCGCCGGACAGTTGCGCCGGATAGCGCTGGCGGGCATGTTCCAGGCCCACCGCGGCAATCGCCTGGTCGATGCGTTCCTTGCGCTGCCGCGGGCTCAGGTGCGGCTGGCGGGCGAAATCCAGGCCGAAGGCGACGTTGTGCTCCAGGTTCAGCCAGGGCAGCAGGCTGGGGTCCTGGAAGGCCACCGCGACCCGCGGGTGGGGGCCGTCGAGGGGCTCGCCCAACAGGCTAACCTGCCCGGCGTGGGGCTTCTGCAGGCCGGCCAGAACCCGCAGCAGGCTGGACTTGCCGACTCCACTGGGACCGAGGATGGACACCACTTCGCCGGCTTGCAGGTGCAACTCGAAGTCCTCCAGCACGCTGTGCCAGCCCTGCGCCGCCGGGTAGCCGAGGCTGATTGCCCGTGCGTTCAACAGGCCACTCATGCTGCCGCGTTCCGCGCCTGGCGCTGCAGTTCGGCACGCAGTTGCACCAGGCTCGGGGTGACGATGGGCACGAACGCCGACTCGCGCCAGCGCCGGGCAAAGCCGCTGCCGAACTCGTTGAGGTAGGCCTTGCCGCCGCTGGCCTGCAATTCCAGCTGCACGGCGTTGGCGGTGGCTTCGGCGAGGGCGATGCGCACTCGGAACAAGGCGCCGGGCTGGCCCAGGAAGCGCCCGTCTAACAGGCCGCTCTTGAGTTCGTCGACGGTCTGTTCCAGGTGCTGGCGTTGTTCCTGCAAGGGCTCCTGGAGGATCGAACGGGCGCCCTCGACGTGCTGCTCCACCTCGCTCAGGGCCCGGCGCGCCAGGCCTATGGCCAGGGCGCATTGCAGGCCGAGAAAGGCCGGGCGCACCGCCGGCAGGAACGTCCGGGCGTCCTCGTGCAGCAGCCAGTCGCGGGCCACCGCCACCTGGCTCAGCTCCAGGGCGGCGGTGTTGCTCGACTGCAGGCCCATCAGTTGCAGGTCGTCGGAGCGCTGCAACCCGGGCAAGGCATCGGGGATCGCCAGGATGAACGGCGCACCGCCCTCCTCGCGCTCGATGGCCGCCGCGACCACGAAACCGCTCTTGCGCAGGTTGGTGACCCAGTGCAAGCGGCCGTTGAGGCACCAGCCGTGGTCCTGCTCCTGCGCCTTGACCTGCAGGGCCTCAATCCCCGAGAGAAACTTCATGGCATTGGACAGCCCGGTGGCCCCGGCCAGTTCGCCACTGAGCAGCGACGGCAGCAGGCGCTGGCGCAAACCGGCATTGGGGCTGTGCAACAGGTATTCGATAAAGGCTCGCTGGCCCCAGCAGACAAAGGCCGCCGCCAGGGAATGGCTGGCCACGCTGGCCATGACTTCCAGGGCGTCGGTCAGGTCGCCGCCGCTGCCGCCCTGTGCCGGGTCGATACCGACCCGCAGCACCTGGGCGTCGGCCAGCCGGGCGAGCACCTGCTGCGGGTCGCACTGGCCCTGGTCGAGTGCCTGGGCCTGGGCATCCAGCCATTCACTCAATTGCGCATCGAGCATGTCGTTTTCTCCTTGAAGGGGGCGCCGCACAAGCATCGGCGCCCTGACTCATTGACCTTGCACTGACCAGCGGTACTTGGCCAGTTCGGGGTTCAGTTCAGTGCCGGCAAAGACGTTGGCGAAGTTGCACAGCGTCGCCAGGCTGATGCCCAGGATCACTTCCAGGGCGTTGCCTTCGCTGTACCCTGCGGCCTGGAACTGTGCATAGCCCGCATCGCTGACCTTGCCCCGAGTGGCGATCACTTCTCGGGCGAAGGCCGCCAGGGCTTGCAGCCGGGCTTCGGGCAAGGTGCTCTGCTCACGCAGCGCGCTGACCACCGGGTCGGAGAGTTTGGCCTTGTTCAGGGCCACCGCGGTATGACCTGCGACACAGAAATCGCAGCCATGGGTGGTGGCGGCCACCAACTGCACCACTTCGCGCTCCGCCAGGCTCAGCTCGGCCTTGCCGTTGAGCGCGGACACCGTGACGTAGGTTTCCAGGGCCGCCGGGGCGTTGGCCAGGATACCCAGCAGGTTAGGAATGAAGCCCGAGTTCTTCAGGGCATTTTCCAGAAACGGCCGGGCCGCTTCTGGAGCGGTGTGCAAGGTGTGTAGAGTGACGCGGGACATGGAGTAGCCTCCTGCTGTGTGGGTGTGCGTCAAGTCTGTTGGTTATAAGAATTTCGATCCATATTCTAAAGTAGCGATTACTTGCTCCTGAGTGTTTCCCTTAGATGATTTCTTCAAGCCCACTGGTTGATTGGTTATTAGAAGGCCTGGAACTCGATGCCAGCCTGTTTCACGTCGGACGCTACTGCGGGGGCTGGCACGCCAGCACCCAGGGCCTGGCCAGGGCCAGCTTCCACCTGATTGTCCAGGGCCATTGCTGGCTGCACATCGACGGCTTGCCGCAAGCCCTGCGCCTGGACGCCGGGGACGCGGCCTTCCTGCTGCAGGACCTGAGTTATCGGCTGTCCAGCGCCCAGCAGCCAGACCTGGCGCAACAACTGCCGCGCACGCCCATGACCCCGCTGGACCCCAGTGCCCAGGAAGGCGTGGGGCTGGTCTGCGGTTTTTTCCATTTCAAGCCAGGGTTGTCCTCGCTGATCATCGACAGCCTGCCGGGCTGGATCATCCTGCGCGCCGGCGACCCTTCACTGAGTGCTGCCCGGGCGCTGTTCCAGCTGATTCTCGATGAGTGCCAGCGAACGCCGCAGCCCTCCTCGGCACTGCTCGAACGCCTGAGCCATCTGCTGTTCCTGTATGTGCTGCGCCAGCAGGTGAATGCCAATCAGGGCCTTGGCGGGCTGGTGGCGCTGGCCCGTCATCCGGGGTTTGCACCGCTGCTCGAGCAACTGATCCAGCACCCCGGCCAGGCCTGGCCCCTGGAACACATGGCGGCGCTGACCGGGCTGTCGCGCTCGGCGTTCTTCAAGCGTTTCAATGAATTGGCCGGGCAGTCGCCGGGACAGGTGTTGCTGGCCTTGCGCATGCGCCACGCCTGCCAGTTGCTCAAGGCCAACCAGACCGTCGAGCAAGCGGCGACGGCCGTGGGCTATCAGTCGATCGCCGCCTTCACCCGGGCCTTCACCAAGGCGGTGGGCCTGCAGCCCGGGGCCTATCGCAAGCAGCATGAGGGGCGCTGAAGCGCGCCCGGGGTGATTTCAGCGGCGATGGGCCAACCCGCGCACCAGGCGATCGCCAGCGCTCTGCACCCCCTGCACCAGCAGCACCAGGATCAGCACCGTGGCGACCATGATCTGGTTGTTGAAACGCTGATAGCCGTAGCGGATCGCCAGGTCCCCCAGGCCTCCGCCGCCGATCACCCCGGCCATGGAAGAGAGGCCGATCAGCATCACCAGGGGCAGGGTCAATCCCGCCAGCAGCGCCGGCAAGGCTTCCGGCAGCAGGGCCTTGAAGATCACGTGCCCGATATGCCCGCCCATGGCCAGGATCGCTTCGATCCGGCCCTTGTCCACTTCATCCAGGGCGTTCTCGACGATCCGCGCAAAGAACGGAAAGGCGCCGATGGTGATCGGCACCACCGCCGCGGTGCTGCCCAAGGTGGTGCCCACCACCAGCCGGGTCAGCGGAATCAGGGCAATCAGCAGCACCACGAAAGGCAGGGAGCGTCCCAGATTGACCAGGGCGCCCAGCAGGCGATTGAGCCGGGGCATGGGCAGCAGCCCAGCGGGGCGGCTGACGAACAGCAACACCCCCAGGGGCAGGCCGATCACCAGGGTGAACAGCGAGGCCAGGAACACCATGTACAGGGTTTCGCCGGTGGCGGTCAGCAGCAGTTGCGCCAGTTCCGGCCAATCGATGCTGCGGTTCACAGGCGTTCACTCCGAATGCCACGCCGAGTCAGGGCGCTCAGCAGTTGCTGGAATTTGCCGGCGTCGGCGCCGACGGCAGCGATGCGCAGGCGCCCTACCCGCTGGCCGCCCACGGTTTCGACACCAGCAGCCAGCACCTTGAGGGGCAGCCCCTGCTGCCGACTCAGTTGCTGCAACAGCGGCGCGGCGCGCTGGTTATCGAAAAAGGTCAGTTCGGCCTCGGGCTGGCTGCCGTTGAACGGCAGGTTGTAGTCCGGCAGCAAGGCGCGGCCCAGGGCCGATTGCGGGTCCGCCAGCAACTGGCCGACCGGGCCGCTCTCCAGCAAGCGGCCCTGGGCCAGGGAAGCGGCGTGGCTGCAAATGGCTTTGACCACCGCCAGTTCGTGGGTGATCAGCACGATGGTCAGCCCCAGCTCGCGGTTGATCTGCGCCAGCAATTGCAGGATCGACGCCGTGGTTTCCGGGTCCAGGGCGCTGGTGGCTTCATCCGATAGCAGGTAACGCGGACTGACGGCCAGGGCCCGTGCGATGCCCACTCGCTGCTTCTGGCCACCGGACAATTGCGAAGGAAAGGCCTGCGCCTTGTCGCTCAGGCCCACCAGGTCCAGCAGTTCCAGAACCCGCGCGCGGCGCGGTTTTTTACCCAGGCCGGCAATTTCCAGAGGCACCGCGACGTTGTCCTCGACCGTGCGTGAATGCAGCAGGTTGAAGCCCTGAAAGATCATGCCGATGCCCTGGCGCTGGCGTCGCAACTCGCTCGCGGACAAGGCGCCGAGGTCCTGACCGTCGATCAGGATGCGCCCGGAGCTGGGGCGCTCCAGCAGGTTCAGGCAGCGCAACAGGGTCGACTTGCCGGCCCCGCTGCGCCCGAGAATGCCGTACACCGCGCCGTCGGGCACCGTCAGTGAAACCCGATCCAGGGCCGGTGGCTGGCCCTCGCCATAGACTTTGCTGACCTGCTGCACCTGGATCATGGCTGGCGGTCCGCGACCGGGAGCACCGAGCCCGAGTAGGTTTCGCTGATGTATCGGGCCACTTGCGCTGAACCGAGGTCCTTGGCCAACCGGCGGATACGCGGGTCGTCCTGCAGTTTGGGGGTGGTCACCAGGATGTTGGCGTAAGGGTTGTGCTCGGCCTTCTCCAGGCCCAGGGCGTCCTTGGCCGGCACCAGTCCGGCTTCCAGGGCGTAGTTGCCGTTGATCACCGCCAGGTCCACGTCCTCCAGGGCCCGGGGAATCTGCGGCGATTCGATTTCGAGGATTTTCAGCTGTTTCGGGTTGTCGGCGATGTCCTTGGCAGTGGCCTGGTCCCGGGCCGGGTCGCTGAAGCCGGGTTTGAGGCGGATCAGTTGGTAACTCTGCAACAGGTACAGGGCGCGGCTGAGGTTGGTGACATTGTTGGGCACCGCCACGCTGGCGCCCTGAGGCACCTGATCGAAGCCCTGGTAGCGCTTGGAGTAGATCCCCAGCGGTTCGATGTGCACGCTGGCGACCACCGCAAACGGCTGACCCAGGGCCTGCTCCTGGGACTTGAGATACGGCAGGTGCTGGAAGTAGTTGGCGTCCACGTCGCCGTGGGCCAGCAGTTCGTTGGAGTTCACGCCGTTGGGGATCTCGATGATCTTCAGTTGCAGTTGCGGGTCGAGCTTCTGCACATAAGCGAGGATCTCGGCGTGGGGCACCGGGTCGGCGGCCACCCGCAAAGGTTGCGCGGCGCTGGCCGGCAGGGCGTGCCCCAGGCTGGCCAGCAGCGCCAGGGCAAACAGGGGGGGCTTGAGCATGGCAAGCATCCTTGGTTCGGCGAATGAGGGTCAGGCGCTCAGGGCCTTGGGTATCAGCACATCGGCGTAGAAACGCCGGGCCACGTCGGGGTGCGAGCGCAGGCGGCCCTTGAGGTAGTTCCAGCCGACGTCGCGAAACAGCGGGTTGTGCGGATCGCTGGCCGGGCCCCGGGCCTCTTGTCGCAGCGCATCGGGCAAGGGATACAGCGGCACCCGGGCGTCCAGTTGGGCCCCCAGGAAGAAAGCGATCGACAGCCGCTCGCGATCCGCCGGCGGCGACAGCACCCGGTGCACCGTGGCGCGCAGGTAGCCGTGGGTAGCCAGCTCCAGCAGCTCGCCGATGTTCACCACCAGCGTGTTATCCCGCGGTGGCGCATCGATCCAGCGGCCCTCTTCCACTTCCACTTGCAGGCCGGCCTGCTGGTCCTGCAGCAGAAAGCTGAGAAACCCGGAGTCCTTGTGGGCACCGACGCCCTGGTTGCTTTGCCCCGCAGCGCGGCCGGGATAGCGGATCAGCTTGATGTGTTCGTTGGGCCGTTCGCCGTACAAGGGATCGAAGGCGTCCTCCGGCAGGGACAGGGCCTGGGCGAAAGCACGCAGCAGGCGCAGGGACATGCGGGTCATTGCCTGCTGCCACTCCAGCAGCAGCGGCTTGAGTTGCGGCAACTGCACCGGCCACTGGTTGGGCCCTTGCAGGCGCGTCCAGGGCGGGCTGTCGGAGGTCAGCGGCAGGGCCTGGCGTTCGGCACCCAGATCGAACTGCTCGCGCAGGTCCGGCTGGCCGCGGGTAATCTCCGAGGCCGCGCGGTTGTAGCCGCGAAAATGCGGTGAGTGGATCATGCCCACGGCCGCCTTGTCGGCCTCGGGCAAGGCGAAGAAGGCCCGAGCCTGCTCCTGCACCCGACGCAGCAGATCGCTGTCGATGCCATGCCCGGTGAGGTAGAAGAAACCGACGTCCCGCGCGGCCTGGCGCAGGCTCTGGAGAAAGGCCTGGCGCTGCTCCGGGCGCCCCTCCAACTGGCTCAGGTCGAGCACGGGTAACGCGGTGATATCCAGCGAGTGCGGCATGTTTCACTCCCCTGTGAATTGACGACGTCCGAGGTGCGTGGCTCAGAGCTTGGCGATGGACACTTCGGTGGATTTGACGAAGGCGATCACTTCGCTGCCGACCTTCAGTTCCAGGTCGCGCACCGAGCGGGTGGTGATCACCGAGGTGACGATGCCCGATGCGGTCTGCACGTCGATTTCCGACACCACCTGGCCTTCGTGGATCTCCTTGATCACGCCTTTGAACTGGTTGCGCACGTTGATGGCTTGAATGGTCATGCTGGCAAATCCTCTGCGGGCACCGGACTCAGGAATTGAGCGGCTGGTGACAAACATGCACCTTCGGCCAAATCCTTCAAAGGAATAAATAATTAGTATTTTATGTCTTTTAGGAATATAGAATTCCCGTCCCTCGCCCTGGGCTTGGCGGCTCTGAGGGCCGTCCAGCGGGCCTTGACCGCCGCCCATGGCTTTGTTTCCCTGTGCCCTCCCCATCCGACTCGCTACAGATCCCAGGAGGCAGCATGCGCACGCTCGAGCTCGCGGACACTCAGGTTCCGGTCATTGGCCAGGGCACCTGGCGCATGGGTGAGGATCCTCGGCTGCGGGATCAGGAAATCGCCGCGCTGCGCAGCGGAATCGAGCTGGGCATGACCCTGATCGACACCGCGGAGATGTACGGCGAAGGCGGCGCCGAGGAGGTGGTCGGCCAGGCCATTGCCGGGCGCCGCGATCAGGTGTTCCTGGTGAGCAAGGTCTATCCGCACAATGCCGGTCGCCAAGGCCTGCCCCTGGCCTGCGAGCGCAGCCTGAGGCGCCTGGGCACCGAAGTCATCGACCTGTACCTGCTGCACTGGCGCGGACACTATCCCCTGGCGGAAACCGTCGAGGCCTTCGAGCGCCTGCGGGAGGCCGGCAAGATTCGCCGCTGGGGGGTGTCCAACTTCGATCTGGCGGACCTCGATGAACTCGACGCGCCAGCCTGCGCCACCAATCAGGTGCTGTACAACCTGGAATCCCGGGGCATCGAGTTCGACCTGCTGCCCGCCTGCCAGCAGCGCCGGATGCCGATCATGGCCTATTGCCCGATCGGCCAGGCTGGCGCCCTGCTGGCCGAACCGCAGTTGCAGCGCATCGCCCGGGAACACGGGGTGACCCCGGCGCAGGTGGCCCTGGCCTGGCTGTTGCGTCAGGACGGAGTGCTGGCGATTCCCAAGGCGGTACGCCCGGAACACGTGCGCCTCAATGCCCAGGCCGGCGAACTGCAACTGCGGCCCCAGGACCTGCAGGCACTGGATCAGGTGTTCACCCCGCCGCGGCGCAAGCAGCGCCTGGAGATGGTTTAAACGTTATAGCGGAATAAGAAGTTTTCGATTCCAGGAGAAGTTACAAGGAATTAATTGTAAGAAAGTAACAGCAAGCAAAGTTGCTCTTTCAGACAATTAACTAAGTGCTTGAGGGAATATCAACACTTTAAAAATCCTTTACGTCTGGTTATTTAAGAATTGTCTGATCCCTGCTTGGCATGCCCCCCAATTACAGTTGGCGGATGAGATTAAAAAGCTACCTGCATCAGATCAATCCCCTTTTTTCCAGTCCCGAAGCAGCCCGTAGGCTGCTTCGTGTCGTCGCGCTGATTTTCTTGATCGGCCTGCTCGGCGCCGTCTACAACTTCCTGCGTTCGAGCATCAATAACGAACTCTCACAACGGCGCAGCTACATGAGCAGCGCCATCGCCGAAGCGCAAACATTTTTCACCAGTCGCGAAGCCTTGTTGGAAAGCTTGAGCCTGTCGGCCGTGCACAAGTCGCGGCAAAACCCCAACTATGAATCCAGCAGCGACCCCAACGAGGAAATCCACCTGCAACTGGGCCCCCCGGGGGAGCACCAATGGGGTGTCTGGCTCACCCAGCGCATGCGCGACTACCTGAAAAGCAAACAGCTGAATCTGCTGTACGTCCACGACGGCGAGCAACCCCATGTACAACGCCTGTTCAGTACCCAGCCGGAAGCCGCCTACCTGCCCTCACTGATGCTGGCCAAGCTGGCCAGCCTGAACCCCGCGCAGATCCCGCCGGGCCAGCAGCTGTGGCTGATGGACCACTCCTCGAACACCGCGCGCCTGTACATCTTCACTCGCCTCGACGAACGCTACCTCAACTCCGGCTGGCTGGGCCTGGAGATGGAAGGCAGCAGCGTGTCCGCCGCCCTCAGCGATCAGAGCGCCGGCGACTTCATGATGTTCAACTCCCAGGGCGGACTGATCTTCAGCAGCACGCCCAGCGCCCAACTGAGCGAGGAGGTCCGGCAAGTCCAGGGCGGCAGCTTCTTCGGGTTTCTCGGCGGCCGCTGGTGGCCCGATCACCTGG
The DNA here is from genome assembly GCF_013407925.2 of Pseudomonas protegens. Taxonomy (NCBI): domain Bacteria; kingdom Pseudomonadati; phylum Pseudomonadota; class Gammaproteobacteria; order Pseudomonadales; family Pseudomonadaceae; genus Pseudomonas; species Pseudomonas protegens. Next base: position 17,382 of record NZ_CP060201.1, read on the forward strand.
TGATCCGCAAGCAGCTGGGCTCCTCGGACTGGCAACTGGTCTACGCCTTCGATCTGCACAATCTGCTCAAGAGCCTTTGGCCGCAATTGCTTGCGGCCTTGCTGATCAGTCTGTTCGGCATGGCCTTGATCGGCTTCCTGAGCCACTGGGTCGAGGTGCGCCTGATCGCTCCGGCGCTGCACCGGATCCAGGCCCTGATCGAAAGCGAGGCCTTCAGCCGGGACGTGATCCAGATCGCCCCGGTGGCGCTCTGCGTGCTGCGCCGCAGCGATGGCCGGGTGGTGCTGGAAAACACCCTGTCCCAGCAGTGGCTGGGCAACGGCACCGAGCGCGACCAGCTGTGCGCCGGCTGGATCGAGCAGGCCTTCGATCCCAATCGCCCCAACAGCTCGGACTACTTCGAAACCGCCGACGGGCGCCATCTGTACCTCAGTTCGGCACCGACCCGCTACAACGGCGAAGACGTGCTGTTCTGTGCCTTCAGCGACATCAGCGCGCGCAAGCAGATCGAAGCGGCCCTGGAAGAAGCCAAACGTTTGGCCGATACCGCCAACGAAGCCAAGACCCTGTTCCTGGCCACCATGAGCCATGAAATCCGCACCCCGCTGTACGGCGTGCTCGGCACCCTGGAGCTGCTCTCGCGTACCCAACTGGACAACCAGCAGAAAGACTACCTGCGGGCCATCGAGGGCTCGTCCGGCACCCTGCTGCAATTGATTTGCGACGTGCTGGATGTGTCCAAGATCGAGGCGGGCCAACTGGCCCTGGAACTCAGCGAATTCTCCTCCCTGGATCTGGTGCACGAGATCATCCAGGGCTACGCCGCCGCGGCCCAGGCCAAGGGCTTGCAGTTCTACGCCTGCGTGGATCCGCATTTACCCGAAGTGCTGCTCGGCGATGTCACGCGCATCCGCCAGATCCTCAGCAACCTGCTGAACAACGCGGTCAAGTTCACCGACTCCGGGCGCATCGTCCTGCGGGTCCGGGTGGAAAGCCGTGACGGTGAACGCAGCAACATCCTCTGGCAGGTTTCCGACACCGGGCGCGGTATCGCTCAGGACGACCAGACCCTGATCTTCGAACCCTTCTACCAGACCGAGGGCAACACCAACGTGATCGCCGGCACCGGGCTGGGCCTGCCGATCTGCCAGCGCCTGACGCAGTTGATGAACGGCAACATCCGCATGGTCAGCGAACTGGGCCTGGGCAGCAGCTTCACCCTGACCCTGCCGCTGGAAGCCTCCTCCCTGGGGGCCAGCGCGCCGCTGATGAGCCCGTTGTTGCCGGAGATGATCTACGTGGTGTCGCCAGTGCGTGAACTGGCGGAATCCGTGGCCGGCTGGCTGCGCCGCTGGGGGGCCCGGGCCCAGTTCAGCCTGCCGACCCAAGCGGACCGCAATCGCGGCCATGTGCTGATCGAATTGCACCCCGGCACCGTGGAGCAGCGCCTGGAACCGGACTGGCAAGGCCCCCTGGTGCTGGCCAGCGGCGATGGCCACAACGAACCACGGGTTCGCGGTGGCTGCTGGCATGTCAACACCAACAACCTGCGGGCCATTCACCAGGCGGTCAGCCAGGCCCAGGGCGTCTGGGTGGTCGCGAGCGAGGAGCACCCCGACAGCCGTGAACTGAAAAAACTCAGCCTGCATGTCCTGGTGGCCGAGGACAACGTGATCAACCAGTTGATCCTCAAGGATCAACTGGAAGAGCTGGGTTGCAGCGTGGAATTGGCGTCAAACGGCGAAGAGGCCCTCTGCATCTGGAGAGCCGGGCACTTCGACGTGATCCTGACCGATGTCAACATGCCCAAGCTCAACGGCTATGAACTGGCCAAAGAGCTTCGGCGTCAGGGCTGTTCGATCCCGATCATCGGGGCGACGGCCAATGCAATGCGCGGAGAAGAAGAGCTCTGTCTTGCAGCCGGGATGAACCACTGCCTGGTCAAGCCGTTTGCATTAAGAGCGTTGTTCAACTATCTGGCGCCCTATGAAAGAGCCCCTCATGAAGTCCTGTAGCATTTTGATCGTTGAAGATCAGCCGTTTCAGTACATGTACCTGCAACACTTGTTCAACGAGCTGGGCCCCTACCAGCTGGAGGTCGCAAGCAACGGCAGGGAGGCCCTGGAGCGTCTCAAGCAGCGGCATTTCGATCTGGTTCTGACGGACCTGCTGATGCCGGGCATGGACGGTGTGCAGTTCATCCAGGGCCTGGCCACCCATCGCGTGCGCCCGGCCCTGGCAATCATGAGCGCCTCTTCACGGCGCATGCTGATGGGCGCCAGCCTGGTGGCCCGCAACCTGGGCCTGCGGGTGATCGGGCTGATCTCCAAACCGGTCAATCTGGCCGCCCTGCGCAGCATCACCGCGCAACTGCCGGGGCTGGCCAGCAGCGAACCGACGCCGGCGGTCTGGGTCGAGTGCAGCCGTGAAACCCTCCAGCACGCCCTGCGCAATGCGCAGATCCAAGCCTGGTTTCAACCCAAGAAGGCCCTGAACAACGGGCGCATCGTGGCGGCCGAGGCCCTGGTGCGCTGGATGCACCCGCAGCACGGCATGTTGCTGCCCTGCGACTTTCTGCCGGAGCTCACCGATGCCGGTCTGGAGGAAGAGCTACTGTGGCTGATCCTCGAGCAGGCCCTGGCCGCCCAGGTGAGCTGGCGCGAGGACGGTTATGACATCCCGGTCTCGATCAATCTGCCGACCCATCTGCTCAACAGCGCCGACCTGGCCGACCGCCTGTATGACTTTGTGATCCAGCGCAACGGCATACCGGGCAAGATCTGCTTCGAACTCATGGAGTGCTCGACCCCGGAGCACATCAGCAACTTCTACGCCGGCGCCTGCCGTCTGCGCATCAAGGGCTTCGGCCTGTCCCAGGACGATTTCGGCAAAGGCTACAGCTCCTACATGAACCTGGTGTCCACGCCCTTCACCGAACTGAAGATCGACCGGGCCCTGGTCCAGGGCTGCCACGCCAACGAAGAACTGGCCCAGGCCCTGACCAGCATCATCGCGCTGGGTCGGCAGCTGGGCCTGACGGTGGTCGCCGAAGGCGTGGAAAGCGCCCAGGAACTGGCCTTGCTGAGAAAGATCGACTGCACCCAGGTGCAGGGCTTCCTGATATCCCATGCCGTGTCCTCGCAACAGTTTCAGCAACTGCTGGCCCAAGATGGACCGGCGACGGTGTACTAGCCGATGAATCCATTGCCCTGCTCCGCAACAGCCACTCATCGCTGACCGCCTTGCTTCAGAGAGAGGAATCTCGAAAGCAGGGCCCTTCTACGTATCTGGGAATTCAGTGATGAAATACAGCAATACCTTCATGGAGAACCTGACTCGCAGTTCGATCCGTCTGAACAAGGGCCTGTTGACGCTGGCGGGCGTCGCGCTGCTGCTGTTCGCCACGCTGTTCTGGACCACTCAGCGCCTGATCGAGGAGCAGCACAACAGCGTCAGGCTGCATTTCGCGCGGCTGATGGAAAACATCCAGGAGCAGGAACTGTTTCTGCAGCAACTGGCCTTCCGTCAATCGACCGAGGCGCTGCTGGCTGCCGAACAGCCCCCGCCCGGCGACGCCGGTGAAGCCTCCCAGGCCTACCCGCACCTGGTCTTGACGCCCTTCGGATTGAGCTTCAGCCCGCCCCCCCAGGCCGCCGAGGAGCTGCCCAAGGTCTTCGCCCTGGGCCTGCAGCTGTCGAGCTTCTACAACGCCTTCTGGTCCACGTCGCACTATCACGCGCCACGCACCTTCCTGTTCAACCGCTTCGGCCACTACGACATCAGCCTGCCGGCGGCGCGCCAGGCCCGGGGCGATCCGTGGAATGGCAACGGCGCCCATGACAGCGAGCTGGAACGGGTGCTGCTGCAACTGAGGACCAAGAACAACGGCTCGCGGGACCACCAGGTCCACTGGGAGACCTACCCGCTCCCGGCGGCACTGGACGTCGCGCCCAAGCTGCTGGCCTACATCCATCTGCCCCTCGGGCCGCAGCAGTTGCAGCTGCATGGCGCCAACAGCTGGATGATGGTGGCGTCGCTGCTCAACCTGGACAAGATCAACGACATTGAGCGGCTCATGGACTGGTCGATCTATGACGACTTCACCCTCATCGCGCCTTCCGGCAGCGTACTCAGCGGCTCCGCGCCTGCGGCCAAGGCATTGCGCGAAGGCCCGAACTTCGGCTTGCGGGGCATGGTGTTCAAGGTCACCAGCCCCACTCCGGCGCTCTGGACCGGGCTCTACAGCATCAGCTACAAAAGTTATCTCGGTTATGCCCTGTGGCTGCTGCTGAGCCTCCCGGCGCTGGCCGTGGGCGCGATCACCTGTGGCTGGATCGCCAGCCGCTGGTACCGCGACCGGGTGGTGGCACCGGCGCAGCTGGCACACCAGAGCATTGCCGAGAGCGAGGCTTTCAGCCGCGTGGTGCTGGATACCGCGCCCACTGGGCTGTGCGTGGTACGCCATGAGGACTTCCAGGTGCTGATGGAGAATCGCCAGGCCGCGCAATGGCCAGGCACGCCCCAGTTGCTGAGCTTGCTGCAGCGCGACCCGCCCTTGAGCGACAGCGGCACAACCTGCCTCGAGATCGAGGGTCGGCACTTGCAGGTGGGCCTGGTCACGACCCGCTACCAGGGACAGCAGGTCCTGCTGTGCAGCTTCAATGACATCACCGCGCACGTGCAGGACGCACAACTGCTGGAACAGGCCCGGGTCGCAGCAGACGCGGCCAACCAGGCCAAGACCTTGTTCCTGGCCACCATGAGCCACGAGATCCGCACCCCGCTGTATGGCGTGCTCGGCACCCTGGAACTGCTGGGCCTGACCCCGCTCGACGCGCGCCAGAGCGAGTACCTGAACACCATCCAGCGCTCCTCCAGCAACTTGTTCCAACTGATCAGCGATGTGCTGGATGTGTCCAAGATCGAGTCCGGCCAGATGAGCATCGACCCCGTGGAGTTCTGTCCACTGGACATGGTGGAAGAGGCGCTGCGCAGCTACGCGACCTTTGCCGAGCGCCGCGGATTGCTGCTCTACGCCTGCATCGACCCGAGCCTGCCGAACCTGATGCTGGGGGATGCCGGGCGCATCCGGCAGATTCTCAGCAACCTGTTGAGTAACGCCATCAAGTTCACCGACAGCGGCCGGGTGGTGCTGCGCGTCCGGGTGCTGGCGCAGCAGGACCGCGAGGCCAGCATCGAATGGCAAGTCACCGACACCGGGATCGGCATCTCGCCGTCGCAGCAGCCGCAGTTGTTCGCCCCCTTCTATCAGGTCCGCGATGCCTCCAACGAGGCCGGTGCCGGGCTTGGGCTGGCGATCTGTCAGCGTCTGAGCGAGATGATGGGCGGACACATACAGGTGATCAGCGAACCGGGGCTGGGCAGCAGTTTTTCCCTGCGCCTGAGCCTGCAGTGCCTGGCGGCAGCCCTGCCTGGCGCCGTGTCGCTGCCCGAAGGACCGCCGGTGTATGTCCGGGCGCCGGTGCCGGAGCTGCAGAAAAGCACCTGCGAATGGCTCAACCGCCTCGGCCTGCAGGCCTATCCGCTGCCCCTGTGCGTGGACGATAAACCGCGCAACACGGTGCTGATCGACATGCTGCCCCGTGACAGTCAGCCTGGCTGGCCCGGTCCCTGTGTCACCGCCCTGGCAGCGGGTCACCGCGACCACCCGCAGGCGCAATGGGCGGTCGATGCCCACGATATCCGCGCCATCGCCCAGGCCGCGGCGCTGGCCCGCCAGGGACAACCCCTGGATCTGCTGCAGCGCGCACCCGGCACCTTGCGCCGACTGGAGCTCAATGTCCTGGTGGCGGAAGACAACCCGCTGAACCGGACCATCATCAAGGAACAACTCGAGGCCCTGGGGTGCACGGTGACCCTGGCGTCCAACGGCGAACAGGCCCTGGAACAATGGCAGCCCCAGCTGTTCGACATTGCCGTCACCGACGTCAACATGCCGCTCATGAACGGCTACGACCTGGCCCGGGAACTGCGTCGACGGGAACCGGCGCTGCCGATCATCGGCGTCACCGCCAACGCCCTGCGCGAGGAAGGCAGCCGCTGCCTGGCCGCCGGCATGAGTGCCTGGATCGTCAAGCCCATGACCCTGCAGGTTCTGCGCGGGCAACTGGAGAAACTCTGCCCGGTGCCCGATAACAATACCGCGGCGCCCGTGGCCATCGGACCGGCGCCAGCGCCCCAGCCTCAGGAGCCGGCTCTGGCCGAGCAGCGGATACAGGTGTCGGAGAAGATGCGACCGCTGTTCCTGAGCACCATGCGCGACGATCTGCAACGCTTGGCCAAGGCGCTGGAAGCCGGCTCGGGCCAGACCGCCGCCGAGCGCCTGCACAGCATTGCCGGGGCCATGGGCGCGGTGCAGGCCGGTATCCTGGCCAAGGCCTGCGCCGAACTGGAGTGCCAATTGCTGGAAAACACGTTGAACCCGATTCTGGAGAGCCAAGTCAGGCAACTGATGCAACGCTTGTCGGAACTTCTGCTGCCCCTTGAATAATGGGTGGCAGCGTTTAATGTACCGTCAGTCTCATGTTTCTTTATTAAATTGCGTATTACACGGGTGTGTTTGCCATGGAAAAACTGAAAGTAGTCATTGCTGACGATCACCCTATTGTTTTGCTCGGTGTGCGCGAGCTCATGGAGCGCGACGACCGCTTCGAAATTGTCGGTGAAGCAGTATGTTCCAAAGGCTTGATCCAGCAGCTGGAATCCCAGCCGGTGGACATTGTCATTACCGACTACAACATGCCCGGAGACTCGCCTTACGGCGATGGCCTGAAGCTGGTGGAGTACCTCAAGCGCAACTTCCCGCACTTGCAGATCCTGATCCTGACCATGATTTCCAATCAACTGATCCTCACCCGCCTGCGCGAGTTGGGGGTGGTGGGCGTGATCCAGAAAAGCCAGTTGCACGAGGAGATCCAGACCGCCCTCAAGGCCATCGCGCAAAAAGGCGTGTACCGCAGCCTGGAGCCGGCCGCCCATTCGGTGATGGAATCGAATGTGGCGATCGACGAGCGGATTTCCACCCTGTCGCCCAAGGAATTTGAAATCCTGCGCCTGTTCGTTTCCGGCAAGAGTGTCAGCGACATCGCCCGCAGCCAGAACCGCAGCTCCAAAACCATCAGTGCCCAGAAGATCTCCGCCATGCGCAAGCTGGACGTGCAGAGCGACCAGGACCTGCTGACCTACTGCATTGGCCGCAATATCTTCAACTGATCGTCACAAGGAAGCCGCCGAAAATGGATAGTTCGTCAGCCTTGAAGCACGCCGACCTGCTGGAGCTCGAGGCGCTGCAAGGCGCCTGGGAACAGACCTCGATGGAAGACAGCGGCGTGCTCGACCCGCCGGACGAGCACAGCGCGCCAGGCGCCCTGACCCTGATCGAAGGCAACCGCTTTCGCGTGGTGACGGTGGCCGGGGACACCCTGCTGGCGGGGAGCTTCAGCCTCGACAGCAGCACCCGGCCCAAGTCGATCACCTGGGTCGACTCCATGGGCGCCGACGCCGGCAAGCCCTTGCCGGCCAGCTACCAACTGAGCGCCGATGAGTTCGTGTTCATCGCCGCAGACGAGGGGCAACCGCGGCCCACCCGTTTCAGCACCGGCCCGGGCCAGACCCTGCGCCGCTTTGTCCGCGTCCGCCAGGGCCAGTAAAACCGCGATCCGGCGCGCAAGCGCCAGCCTCCCCTGCCCCTGAGCGTCAATCCCCACCGGCGCCGGCCAGCAGCCCTGGGTCAGCCGCTTCACCAGCTTCGGCCTGAATCGCCCACCAACCCGGCAACAACTGCCGCACCCGGGGCTCGGCGAAACGGTCGTCAATCAGCATCAGCACGCCACGATCGGTCTGGCTGCGAATCACCCGCCCCGCCGCCTGCACCACCTTCTGCAAGCCGGGATACAGGTAGGTGTAGTCGTAGCCGCAACCGAACAGCGCCGTCATGCGCTGTTTCATCTGCTCGTTCAGCGGGTTGAGCTGGGGCAGCCCCAGGGTGGCGACAAAGGCGCCGATCAGCTTCGTCCCGGGCAGGTCGATGCCTTCACCGAACGCCCCGCCGAGGACGGCAAAGCCGATGCCCTGCCCCTCGGCACGAAACTGCTGGAGAAAGTCCTCGCGCGAGGCTTCATCCATGCCCCGGGACTGCAACCACAGGGGAATGTGCCGATGTTCCCGGGCCAGCAGCTCGGCCACCTGCTGCAGATAATCGAAACTGCTGAAAAACGCCAGGTAGTTGCCCGGTCGCGCCGCGAACTGGCGGGCCAGCAACTCGACGATCGGCGCCAGCGACGCCTGCCGGTGCACATAGCGGGTGGAGATGCGGCTGATGATCTGCACCTGCAACTGCGCGGCGGCAAAGGGTGACTCCACCTCCAGCCACACCGCGTTGTCCGGCAGCCCCAGCAGGTCACGGTAGTAACGCTCGGGATTGAGGGTGGCGGAAAACAGCACCGTGCTGCGGGCCGCGCTCAAGCGCGGGCCAAGCAACGCCGCCGGCACCACATTGCGCAGGCACAGCCGCGACAGGCTGCGCTTGGCGCTCAGGGCACGCTTGCTGATGTCGAAGATGAACTGGCGCTCATCGAACAGCTCCGCCACCCGGGCAAAGTGCAGCAGCTCGAAGTACAGCCCCTGCAGGCCGGCGTCCAGGCCCTGGGGGTGCTCGTTGAAGTAGTCGCCCAGGGCTGCGACGCACAGGGTCAGGGCCCTGAGCAGCGCCGTGGGCAGCTGGGCATAGGCCTGATAGGGCGCAAGCTGCTCCTTGTGCAGGGCATTCCATTCTCGATTCAGGCGTTGCAAGGCGCTCTTCAGTGCCTGGGGCGCCGTCTGGCGCACGCTGGCCAGCTGTTGCTGATCCAGGCTCGCGCTGTACATGCCGCGCCCGCGTTCCACCAGGTTGTGCGCTTCGTCCACCAGCACCGCCAACTGCCACTGATTGGCCTGGGCCAGACCGAACAGCAAGGCGCTGAAGTCGAAGTAGTAGTTGTAGTCGGCCACCAGCAAATCGCTCCAGCGGGCCATTTCCTGACTCAAGTAGTACGGGCACACCTGATGCTCCAGGGCCACCTGGCGCAGCGCCTGGCGGTCAAGCAGCGGCACCCGGCTGGCCGCCTGGCGCGCCGCCGGCAGGCGCTGGTAGAAGCCCTTGGCCAAGGGACAGGAGTCACCGTGACAGGCTTTGTCCGGGTGTTCGCAGGCCTTGTCCCGGGCCACCAGTTCCAGGACCCGCAAAGGCAGCCCGGCGTGCCCGGCGAACAGCACCCGGGCCGCATCCAGGGCCAGTTGCCGCCCCGGGGTCTTGGCGGTGAGGAACAGCAGCTTGTCCAACTGCTGCGGGGCCATGGCCTTGAGCATGGGGAAAATCGTGCCCAGGGTCTTGCCGATGCCGGTGGGAGCCTGGGCCAACAGGCAGCGACCGGTGCTGACCGCCTTGTACACCGACTCGGCCAGGTGCCGCTGGCCCTGGCGGAACGTCGCGTGGGGAAAGTTCAGGGCCCGGGTCGCCTGATCGCGGGCCTGGCGGTGAGCCAGCTCCTGCTGCGCCCACTGCAGGAACACCGCGCATTGGCGCTTGAAGAACGCCTCCAGTGCCTCGGCACTGTGCTCCTCCACCAGGGCGGTTTCCTGTTCGCTGGCCACGTCGAAATACACCAGCGACACCCGCAGGCTCGGCAGTTGCAGGCTCTGGCACAGCAGCCAGCCATAGACCCTGGCCTGGGCCCAATGCAGCTGCCGGTGGTTGTCCGGCATGCGCGCCAGATCGCCGCGGTAGGTCTTGATCTCTTCCAGCAGGTTCTGCGCCGGGTCGTAACCGTCCGCCCGCCCCCTGACCAGCAGCTCGCCGTAGCGACCCTCCAGGGGCACTTCGCTCTGGTAGTCGGGGTTGCGCCGGGCCGCCACGGTGCGGTGCCCGAGCATGCCCTCCAGGGCACTGGGCGACGGGGTGAAGCGCAGATCCAGGTCGCCGGTCTTGGCGCTGAACTCACACAGGGCGCGCACCGCGACGCGATAGCTCACGAGGAGTGGTCCTGCCACTGCACGTAACACACCGCCACCGGCATCTGGTGCTCCTGGCAGAAGTCCAGCCAGCGCAACTGGTTGTCCTGCAGGCGATCCCCCGGGCCCTTGACCTCGATCATCCGGTAGCGCTTTTCCTCGGGCCAGAACTGGATCAGGTCCGGCATGCCGGCGCGGTTGGCCCGGATGTCCAGCAGCAGCCGCTGGAACCAGTGCTTCAGATGCTCGGCCGGCAGGCAGTCCAGGGCCAGTTCCAGCAGCTCCTGGCTCAAGGCGCCCCAGAACACGAAAGGCGATTGCAGGCCCCACTTGGCGACGAAGCGCTGACGAATGCTGTCCCGGTAGCGGCCATCCTCCAACTCCTCCAGGCACGCCTGGAACAGCTCGCTGCGCCGCGGATGAAAGTCCTCGCTCAACAGATCCACCGGCCCGCGCTGGAACGGGTGGAAGAACGCCCCCGGCAAGGGCGCAAAGATCGCCGGCCAGCACAGCAGCCCGAACAGCGAGTTGATCAGGCTGTTCTCCACGTAATGCACCGGCGCCTGGGGCTGATGCAGATGAGCCTGGACCTGCAGCTCCACCGTCAGCCCGCTGGCGTCCCGAGGCAGGCTCAGATCCAGTCGCGCCACCTCGCGGCTGACCACCCGGGACGCCGGTGGCCCGCCCAGCTTGCGCCGCAAGCGCGGCATCACCCGCAGCAACTGCTGGGCCTCGGCGGCGCTCTGCGGCGCCGCCGCGGCTTGTTCGGCCAGGGTCAGGGCCGCCTGGTACTCGGCGCTGAGCTCCAGAACCCGGATCAGCCGCAAGCGCGCCCCGGGGTAGCTGCACTGCTGATAGATCTGCCGGGCCAGCGGCCAGTCGACCAGGCGTTCGCAATGCTGGCCCAGCTGGAACAGCAGCTTGGCGCGCCGCTTCTGCAACCAGGCGTTGGCGCTGCTGAAGGCGACGATGCGCTGCAGCACCGCCGGCACCGGCTCGCCGGCCTCGAAGGCCTCCTGGCATTGCTGCAGGTAGATGTAACCGTCGACGTCGTCGCGACTGCGCAGGCCCCGGGCATCCGCGCTGATCTCGACGGTCTCGTAGCTGTAGATCCCCAGGTCCGCGAGCACGAACTCCGACCAGTCCTGATGAAGGTTGCCGAAGAACATCAGCCGCAGCCGATCGCACAGGGGCATGACCGTCAGGCTCAGGAGCCGGTCCTCCAGCGCCGGGCACCATTGGCCAAAAGCCTGCGGTTGCGGATCCAGCGCCTGCAACGCCTCCAGCCACTGGCTCTTCTTGGCCTTGGCCGGCAAGCCCTGGTCGCGGAAGCACTGCAGGATCTCGGCCTTTTGCAGCAGGCCGAACAGCTCATCCAGGGTCAACGGCGCCTGCTCGTCGACCCAGCCCAGCGCCAGCAACGGCAACAGGGCCTCGGCGCTGTCGGCGATTTCCGGGTAGTTCAGCTTGCTCAGGCGAAAATGCCGGCCCTTGCGCATCACCATGCGCACCAGCAAGGCCTGGGACGGCTCGGCCAGGACGGCGAAATCGCTGATGAAGCGCTGCTCCTCGGGGCTCAGCACGTCGGCATAGCGCAGCTCAAGCCAGCTCAGCACTTGCTGGAAGTTGCACAGGTAATAGAGGGGGTTTTCGAGGGGGTTGGAAGTCACAGAACAAACACGCCACGGCTGGATCGATACTGGTTATGCGTACAGATAACAGCCGACGCCCCGCTCTGGCAAACACTATTGGATAAATGGCGGGACGAAGATTTTTCCAATGACCCGGCGAACTTTCGTCGTCTTCACTACACCAAGGGGCCATGACTATAGTGTCCGCCGCAACGGGGACGCCCCCCTATGAGAGGTCTGTATGAATGTGAAGTACCTGGGATTGCTGTTGATCGCCGTCGGCGCCCTGAACCTGGCCGGCTGCGCCTCGCCCACGGTGGTGACCTTGCAGAACGGTACCCAGTACCTGACCCGCGACCAGCCCAAGACCAAGACCGCCGATGGTTTCTACGAGTTCCAGGACATCTCCGGCAAGACCGTGCGGGTCAAGGCGGACGATGTGGCCACGGTCCGCCAGGAAAAGTGATGCAAGCCCGCGCTTCAGGGCATCCAGGGCAACGGGCCCTGCCCTGGCGCGCAGGAAATCCCCAGAGGCTTGCCCCGCCTGGACAACTCGTCGCGCACTTGCTGGCAGCGTTCGCGCTCGCGCGCCTCGGCGTTATCGATGCTGATGTTGCCGGTGCTCGGCGGCGCACTGCCGTCCCCCAGGCGCAGATTGACCAGAGGTGACTCCGGCTGCAGGTTGAAGCGGCTGGCGGGCGCCGGCGGCGACTGGGCAGGCGCCGGCTGACCGGCCGGCAACTGATCCACGCTCACCCCATAACGTTGCAGAATCGAGCTGCGAGGCAACTCCTCGGCGGCGACCAGCCCCGTCCACAGGGCCATCAGCACCCCGGCACTCGCCCATCTCTTGGTGTTGCTCACGGTCAAAACTCTCCTGCCATTGCCTTCAATGCGTTGCTGGCCGGCCCGCCAGCAACCTTGGGTTGCTGTAATAACGGTTCAGCCGGCGGCAGCTTTAAAGGGTATTGGAGTCGTTTCCTGACCTGCGGGTCACTTTTATCGCGCCTGGACAGCGCGGAGCCCATGCCGGCCCCCGCGCCGCGGATGCATCAGGCGATGGTGATGCCCGAGCCGTTGAGCTGCTCAAGACTGACGCCCACCAGGGTCACCGAATCCTGGCCAAAGGTCAGCAGCGTGTCGTGGCCATTGCTGCTGGCATGGGCCCGGTAATCCTGGCCCGGCACCACCCCGCTGACGCCCATGAACACCAGCTTGTCGCCGCTCTGGTAGCCGATGATGCGGTCCTGGCCGAAATGACCGTTGAACAGGAAGGTGTCGTTGCCCCCTCCCGACTCCATCAGGTCATTGCCGGCGCCGCCGACAAACACGTCATTGCCCCGGCCGCCGATCAGGTGATCGTTGCCGTCCAGGCCGAACAGCCAGTCACCGCCGGCACCGGCCTTGAGCAGGTTGTCCCCGGCATCGCCCTTCACCGACGAGGCGTAGTGAGTCAGTTGACCGCCCACCTGCAAGCCCTGGGCGGTCACCTGATGCAGCACGTCGTCCTTGAACAGGCCCCAGAGAAACCCTGGCTCCTTGCTCTGGATCGCGCCGATGTCGCGGGTGATGCTGATCCCGCCGTTGGCATCGCGCACGTACAGGGTCCCGGCGCCATCGCTGGCGAAGCTGTAGTCGCTGATCGAATGCTGCAAGTCCAGAATGTTGCTGCCCTTGCCGCCCAGGATGATGTTGTAGCCGCCATCGTCGCGGAAGGTGTCATTGCCGTCGCGGCCCTCCAGGTAATCGTTGCCGCGGCCGCCCTGGATCAGGTCGTTGCCGTCGCTGCCGATGATGAAGGTGCTGCCCTTGTGGGTTTCGGCATTGCGGTTCAGGTCCTGGACCCAGGTGCTGGCCCGGGCCGGGTCCGACAGATTGGCCACGACAATGGTCGAGTCCTTGCTGGTGAACTCGTAGAACTGCGATTGCAGGACCCGGGTCAGGCCGTCGCCGTAGCCGGTGGGCAGGTGGGAGATCCAGGTGGGGATGTTGAGGATCGAGAACGGCAACACGTTCCACAGCGCCGAGGCGTAGTGGTCGTTGAAGTTGACGATGTTGTTGGTGGCCGAATCCTGATGGGCATCGTGCACGCCCAGGGACGACAGGTTGAAACTGGAGCCGTCCAGGGCGCGGAACACCGGGTCGTTCTCATAGCCGATGTTCAGCACCTTGTCGCTGGCGCTCTGGGTCGGCGAGGCGTAGGCGATGTAGTTGGAGTCCTTGTAGAACCCGGACCAGCGTTCGCTGCTCAGGTCCGCCAGGCTGTTGACCGCGAGCCCGCCCAGGCTGTGGCCGCTGACCAGGATGTCCTTGCCGGACAGGCCATTGGCCTGGGCAAAAGCCGCCACATCGGCGAACAGCTTGCCGAAGGCCTCACCGGCGTAGTTCTTCGCATAGTCCTTGGGCCCGAGGGCCGCCAGCAGGTCGTTGATCACATCGCCCAGGGTGTCGCCGATCACCGATTCCCGTGGCCCGCTGGTGCCGCGAAAGGCGATGCCGATGGAACTCAGGTGGCCCTGGGCATCGTACTTGCCGAGGATCTCGACCTGGGCCGTGCCGTAGCCGTCCTTCTCGCCGAAGAAGGTGCCCCGGGCATCCACCTTGCCGCTGTAGCCCAGTTGCTGGGCACTGAGGGTGGACCACCCGGCCTGGTGCAACGCGTCCTTGGCGGCCTGTTCCGAATCCGGGTTCCAGGGAATGCCGGGGATCACCCCCTGGGAATCGCTGCTGCCGATCAATGCGCTGACCAGGGTGGCCGGCAGGCCCAGGCCGAAGCCGTTGTGCTGGTAACCCACGGCAAAACCGTTGTCGAGGTTGTGATAGGAATACAGCGTGATCGCCAGCGCATCGGAAAACAGCGCTTTTGAGTCGGCTGCGGTGAAGTTCTTGTAGTCAAACACACCCATGGTATTGCCTCTCTTTTGTTGGAATTGTCAGAGAAAGCTCAGGCCCTCCAAGCCCGTTTCCGGGTCCGGAGGACCTGTACAACACCTTGCACATCCGTTGCCTGGGTCTTAGAAAGTCCAGTCCAGGGTCAAGCCGACCCCATGGTTCCGGTCACGGCTGCCCAGCAACCCGTTGTAATCCAGATTGACCCGGGTCTGTCGACCCAGGGCCATGCCCGCCCGCGCACCGACGACCGCTGCATCGCGGTCCAGTGACAGGCTCTGCACCTTGTAGCTTTGTCCACCGTCGGCAAACGCCAGATGCTGATCGGCGCCGGTGGCGCTCAGATTGTGCTGCCAGCCGAGGGTAGCGGACAGTTCCACAGTCTGCCCGGAAGCCAATTGCAGCTGCTTGCCGGCACGCATGCCCAGGGTCGAGAGCCAGGCCTCGCGATTGTCGCTATCGCCCTTGAGTGCCGTGGCGCCGCCGTGTTCCTTGAAACGCTCGCTGTCCACATGCACATAGGCCAGGCCGGCAAAGGGTTCCAGGGCCATGGGCTGCAGATCCAGGTGCCACGCCGCTTCGCCGAACAGCTGCAGGCTGCGGGCATCACGCTGGCTCTTCTGGCGATCGGCAACCTCGTCGTATTGCAGCTCGCGCCGGGTCGCGATGCGGTGCCAGCTGTAGGAACCGCCCAGGCTCAGGCGCAGTTGCTCAAGCTCGCGTCCGGCGTAGGCACCCAGGTGGTAGCTGTCGATGCTGGCCGAAGAATGCCGGCCGTCGCCCATGCTCAGCGAGCTGTCGCTGTAGCCGGTGAACACGCCCAGACGGGTGCTCGGGTCCACTTGCCCGTCGACACCGACCAGCAGGCCGCCGATGGAGCTGGTATAGCCGGCTCGATCCTGGCCGCCGTCGGCCTTGCCCCAGGCGCCCAGGGTCTTGAGCCACAGCCCCTGCTCGCCGCCCTCGACGGTAGGCAGCGCGTCCCCGCCCTGCTGGCGTAGCCGCTCACCCATCGCCTCACGCAGGTGGCGGTTGTCATTGAGCAACTGGCTGCCAACGGCCGGATGAATCTCCCCGGACAGTTGCTCGAAGGCCTGTTGTGCACTGGCCGCGCTGGCGGCCAGCAGCAGGCTTTCATACACCGGGTTGCCCGCCCCCAGTTGCTCGGCAGCATCGGCCACCGAACGCTGGTTGGGACTCAGGCCGATGCT
Organism: Pseudomonas protegens; assembly: GCF_013407925.2. Classification (NCBI taxonomy): domain Bacteria; kingdom Pseudomonadati; phylum Pseudomonadota; class Gammaproteobacteria; order Pseudomonadales; family Pseudomonadaceae; genus Pseudomonas; species Pseudomonas protegens. The sequence goes on from NZ_CP060201.1 coordinate 33,121, forward strand.
GCTGAACGAGGTGGCATTGCGCGCCACCGCCAGCTGTACACCGCCGGCGCTGTAGTTGAGGTTGCCCCCCAGAAACAGCGAGTTGGACAGCACCGGGCCAAAGCTGCCCTGTACGCCATTGGCGGCCTGGAGGATATCCAGCTGCCGCCCCACCAGGCTCGGGACCCGTTGTGCATTGAGGGACAACCCCGGGTTTTCCAGTTCCAGAGCCAGGCTGGCCCCGCCGAGGGTTGCCTGGCCGTCGCTGACAATCCGGTCGCTGCCGCTGGGGGACAGCTCCACCGCGTAGGTCGAACCCGGGAGAAAGTTCACATCGGAACTGACATGCAAGGTGCCGATGGAATTGCCCGGGGCCACAATCGCGCCCGCGTTGGCGGTCAGCGCGCCCACGCGGCCCGTGCCGCCGAGGATGCCACCAGCGTTCACCGTCACCGCCGACAGCAGCGAACCGTTGACCGCCAGCCGCCCCTGATTGACCAGGGTCGGCCCGGCGTAGGTGTTGGCGCCGCTGAGCACCAGGGTGCCGACGCCCTGCTTGGTCAGGCCGCCGTGGCCACTGATGTCGTTGCTCCAGATATCCAGCACACAGCTGATGTCATTGCAGCGCCGCTGGGTCGGCTTGCCGGCATCCAGCAGCGCGCCATAGCCTGGCAGATCGGCAACGAACTGGGTCGAGCCATAGCCGCCCTGGATACGCAACGCCTCGGGGATATCCGCCTCGGTCACCAGCATCCCCGGCCCGCGAATGCCCTTGTCCAGATTGATCATCCCCCAGCCATACAGCTCATCGATGCCCGGGGCGCCCAGATCGGTGGCCGTGGTGCGCAGGACGCTCGCGACCTGCGCCGCGCTCAGGTAGGGGAAACGCTCCATCAGTACCGCCGCGGCGCCGGCCGCATGGGGCGCGGCCATGGACGTGCCGTTCTTGTTGGCGTAGCCCAGGGTCATGTTCTCCAGGCTGGTGCCACCGATCACCGAGCTGTAGATCCGGGTGCCGGGGGCCGACACGCAAAAGCTCGCGGTGTAGCCGCAGCGGGAAGAAAAGGTACTGATGACATAGGGATCGGCGCTGGCGGTATCGGGGTTCTGTTGCAAGGCCGCCACGGTCAACCAGTTGGGGGCAATCTGCGGCACGAAATAGGCCAGCCCGGCGATCGCGTCGGGGTTGTTCAGGTTGTAATCGTTGCCGGCGGCGAAAATCGTCAGCACCCCGCTGCGGGCGGCGGCGATGGCGCCGTCGTAGGCGCCGCCCGGCAAGCTGCCCAGCAACGGCTGGATCTGCGCGAACTGGGCGCGGGCATCGTCCAGGGTGAAGTGCGGGAACGCCGGATCGCGTCCGCCCTTGCTGAAGCGATCGGTGATGCCGATGCCCCAACTGTTGTTGATGATCCGCGCGCCACTGGCCACCAGGCCGTCCCAGCCGGCCTTGTACACCGCGCCATCGTTACCGAGGATGATGCCGTCCTCCGGGCCCGGATCGCCGTTGTCGGCACTGATGATCTGGGCATCGAAGGCCACCCCGTGCATCGCCCCGCCATCACGGTTGCCGGCGGCGATCCCGCCGACGTGGGTGCCGTGGGACCCCAGCTTGCCGTCCGAGCCCACCGACGGGCGACCGTCATAGACGAAGGCATCGCCGGCCTTCACCGGGATATAGGGATCGGTGTATTGGCGAATGCCGCTGGTGACCAGGGTCAGCACCTTGCCCGGGCTGGCGAACTCCGGATGCTGGGCATACACCGGCTGGTCGAAGATCCCCAGCTTGACGCCCTTGCCGCTGTAACCGGCGGCATAGGCACTGTCGGCATGAATCGCCCCCAGGCCCCAATCGGCCTTGAACTCGCTGCTGCGCCAGCTTGCCGCATCGCCCCGGCGACCGGCTTCCACATAGGGCGCCGCCTGGGCCGTGCCCAGCAGCGCCAGCCAACCCAACAGTGCCGGAGCCAGGGTCAACCAACCCCGTTCCTGCCCCAGCACAGCGCCATCCTTGCGTTTGACTTGCTTCACTACGACCTTCCTTAGTTGTGTTGCGAAATGGCCCCGGCAGGCTCCCTGCCTGCCGCTCGAATGACGTCGTGGAAACGCCATTGCAGATTGACTCCGCCCCCCTTGTGTCGCTCACCAACACCCCAGGCGCGCCAACGCAGCAGCACAGGCGCACGGGGGCTTGGCAGCACCTGCTGGGCTTGCTGGTTGTTCAGATAAGGGGAAGGTTCCATGGCGAGCGCCAGAGCGCCGATGGCATGGGGGCGGGAACGCCCCACTGGCCGATGTTCCGAGCGGCGTTGGGCGGCCGTCGATGGCAGGCTTGCGGCAAACGCCAGGAACAGGGTGCCCGCCAGCCTGTTGAGCTGATGACATCTCACATCCATGTTGATGACTTCTCGTTTTTTGTTGTTGTTCGATCGTCCATCCGGGACGGATCAGGATATTGCCGGCGACTTCAGGGGAGCCACCCCGACTCTTTCTGGGTTCAAGGTCCGCAAAGCCCGGGGGAGCGAATCCTGCGCTCCCCCGGCCGAGGCTGAATCAGGCGAACACGATGCCTGAACCGTTGAGCCCCTCCATACCGATGCCCACCAGGGTCACCGAGTAGTCGCCCACCTTGAGCAAGGTGTCGTTGCCGCTCTGGGACAGGTGCTGGCTGTAGTCGTAATGGGCATCGATGCCGGGCACGCCCATGAACACCAGCTTGTCGCTGCTCTGGTAGCCGTGGATCAGGTCGAAACCGAAGTTGCCGCTGAACAGGAAGGTATTGGCCCCGCCCCCGGTGGAATGCATGACGTCGTTGCCGGCGCCACCGACGAAGGTCACGTTGGCCTTGTCGCTGCTCAGCAAGTCATCGCCGCCGTGGCCGAACAGCCAGTCGCCGTTGACGCTGGCCACCAGCGCATTGCCATATGCATCGCCATTGAGGGAGTGGTTGTAGGCGGTCCACTGGTTGCCGTTCTGCAAGCCGTCGGCGGTCACGCTGTAGCTGACGTCCTTGCCGAGCAGTTGCCACCAGCTCCCGGCCTCGTGACTGACCAGGGCACCGATATCCCGGGTCATGCTGATGCCGCCGTAGGCATCGCGGATGTACAAAGTGCCGTCGCCGTCATTGGCAATGGAGAAGTTCTTCAGCGGCTGCTGCAGTTCCAGAACGTTATGACCCGAGCCGCCATGGATGATGTTGTAGCCGCCGTCGTCGCGGAAACGGTCATCACCGGCACCGCCATCGAGGTAATCGTTGCCCTTGCCGCCGTGCAGCAGGTCGTTGCTCTGGGTGCCGATGATGAAGGTGCTGCCGCTGTGTTGCTCCGCGTACAGGTTGAGGTCCTTGACCCACACCTTGTCGCGCTGGCCCTCGGACAGGTTGGACACCACCACGGTCGAATCACGGCTGGTCAGGTCATAGAAATCCGAATCGATCAGGCGATTGAGTCCGCCGGCATAGTCCACCGCGCTATGGGCCGACCAGGACCAGGGGTTGAGGATGCTCTGGGGCACCAGCTTGCCGAACAACGACGCATAGTGATCGGTGAAGCTGACGATATTGTTGGTCGCCGACTCCTGGGGCTTGTCGTGGGTGCCCAGGGACGATGCGTTGAAGTCGGTGCCGTCCAGGGCACGGAACACCGGGTCGTTTTCATAGCCGATGTTCAGCACCTTGTCGCTGGCGCTCTGGGTCGGCGAGGCGAAGGCCACATAGCTGGCGTCCTGGTAGAAGCCGCCCCAATGCTCCGTGCTCAGGGTCGCCAGGCTGTTGACCGCCAACCCGCCCAGGCTGTGCCCGGTGACCAGCACATCGCTGCCGCTCAGGCCCTGGGCCGCGGCGAAGGCGGCGACCTTGCCCAGCAGGTTGTCGAAGGCCAGGCGGCTGTAGTTGTCGGCAAAGCCGGAGACAAAGGCCGCCTGCAGGTCGTTGAGGCCGTCCTTGAGGCTGTCGGTGCCACGAAAGCTGATGCCGATGGACAGCAACTGCCCGGCGCCGTCGTACTTGCCGAGGATCTCGACCTGGGCGTCGCTGACCACCGCCTGTTCGCCGGAAATGGTGCCCTGGGCGCTGACGTGGCCCTGATAGCCCAACTGCGAGGCGCTGATGGGGCGCCAGGACGTGCCCGGCAAGGCCTCGCCGGTGGGATTGCCTGCATACAAGGCCAGGGTGATGGCCTCGCTGTACTGGGCCTTGCCAGCACCGCCCACGGCGTTTTTGTAGTCGAAGATGCTCATGTGCGTTTCTCCTTTTTATCCTGCGGTCCGTCAGGGACCGGTGCGCTGACCGAAGGCCTCATCGACCCGGGCCAGATCTTCTTCACGCAAGGTTCCAGCGTAGTAATGCAACTTGGTCCAGGCCATCAGGTAGTCATAACGGGCCTGGGCCAGGTCACGCCGGGTGGTGTAGAGCTGCTGCTCGGCATTGAGCGCATCCAGGTTGACCCGTTCACCGCCCAGAATGCTCTGCCTGGTGGACACCACCAGGGCCTCGGCCGAGGTCAGGGCCTTCTGGTAGGCGCGCAATTTGCTCACTCCCGATAAACAGGCACTGAATTGCCGGCGCAGTTCAATCAGGGTTTCCCGAGTCTTGCCGTCCAGTTCGTATTCGGCCTGCTCCATGGCGCGGCTGGCCTGGCGAGTGGAGGCCGACACCCCGCCACCGGCGTACAGCGGCAGGCTGACTTCGATGCCGATGGTGTTGGTGTCGTAGCGCTGGTTGTAGGTGTTGCCGCTTTCCGATTCGTTCTGCCGCACGCTGGCGTAGGCGCTGAGCTTGGGCAGGTGCCCGGCGCGGTTGCGCTCCACTTCATAACGCGCCACCTCGACCCGTTGCCGCTGGGAGGCCAGCACCGGGTTGTTGCTCAGGGCCATCTCATGCCAGGTGTCGTAATTGGCCGGGCTCAGGGCAAAGGACTGGAAGTTTTCCTGCAAGGGGTCGAGGTCGCGCACGTCGAGGTCGGGCACGCCAATCAGCGCCCCCAATTCCCGCAAGGCCGCGTCCTGTTCGTCCCGGGCCTCGATCTCCTCGGCGGTGGCCAGCTCGTAGCGCGACTCGGCTTCGAGGATGTCGGTACGGGTGCCCTCGCCCTGCTGGAACATGTGCCGGTTCTGCTGGAACTGTTGCTCGAAGGCCTTTTTCTTGGCCAGGGCAATGTCGATCTGGTCCTGGGCGAACAGGGCCTTGGTGTAGTAGCTGAGCACTCGCACCAGCAGCTCCTGGCTCTTGCCACGAAAGTTCTCGTCGGCAAACAGGGCCTGGGCCACGCCCTTGCGGTAGTTGGCGTAGGCCTCGTAGTCGATCAGCGGCTGCTGCAGGGTCAGGGACGAGCCGTAGCTGTCGTAGTTGCGTTTTTCGCTGACGCTGCCGCGCACCGTGTCCAGGTAGGTGACCTTGGAGTTGTTGTGGCCCTTGTTGTAGCTGTAGCCCACCTTGGGCAGCAGACCGGCGCGGCCGATGGCGCGGTTTTCCAGGCCGGCGTCGCGCTCCTTGATGGCGCCGAGGAACACCGGGTCATTGCGCAGCGCCTGTTCGTAGATCTGGAACGGCCCCATGGCCTGGGCCCCCTGGCACACCAGCAAGGACAAGGCCGCGGCGAGGATGGAAAGCTTACTCATACGACGCGACATCCTTATTCTTCGGTCAGTGCGGAGCCGGCCCGGTCGAGCAATGGCTTGAACAGGTAATTGAGCAGCGAGCGCTCGCCGGTGCGGACAAACATCTCCGCCGGCATCCCCGGCTTGATCACCAGCCCGTTGAGCTTCTCCATGGCCTGGTCGCTGACGCTGCTGCGCAGCACGTAGTACGGCATGCCGGTTTTCTCATCGACCATCTGGTCGGCGGAAACCAGGCTGACCTCGCCGGACACCCTTGGCGTGCGGCTCTGGTTGAAGGCCGTGAAGAGGATGTCCACCGGCAGATGGGGGCCGACCTTGTCCACCAGGTTGACCGGCAGCCGCCCTTCCACTTCCAGGTGCGTGCCCTGGGGCACGATCTCCAGCAGGGTTTCGCCCTGGCGCACCACCGCGCCTTCGGTGTGCACCCCGAGGTTGACCGCGATGCCGTCGGCGGTGGCGATGATCTCGCTGTGCTGCAAGTCGAAACCGGCGGAGGTCAGCTGCTGCTCCAGGGTCTGGGTCTTGAGCTGGGCCTCGGCCAACTGGCTGCGCACCTCTTTCTGATATTCCTCGCTGTGCTGTTGCAGCTTGAGCCGGGATTCGAGAATGCCCTGCTCGATGCGTCCGCTTTCGCCGGTGTTCTGCGCCAGTTCCTGCTGCACCTGGGACAGTTGGCGCTGGTATTCCAGCAGGCGGTTGCGCGGGATATAGCCGTTGTCCGCCAAGGGTTGCAGGTTGCTCAGTTGCTGGCGCAGGGACTCGGCCTGATTGCCCAGGTCGGTGCGTGCGCGACGCATGCCCGCCAGTTGCGCGGTGGCGCCTTCGATGTTGGCGCGAATGCCCGCCTGCTCGCGCAGGAACGCCTCGCGCCGACTGCTGAACAGCTGGCGCTGGCCTTCCAGCACCAGGGCCAGGCGCGGGTCGTCACTGCTGCTCAACTGCGGCGGAAAGTCCACCTGCTTGAGGTTGTCGCGCTCGCTGCGCCAGCGCGCCAGGCTGGCCACCGCCATGCGGTACTGGGCCTGAAGGGATTGCACATCCGCCGCCACCTGAGTCTGGTCCAGGCGAAACAGCGGCTGGCCCTGCTTCACGCTTTCGCCTTCACGCACCAGGATGCGGCTGACCACCCCGCTGCTCATGGATTGCACCGCCTTGCGCTTGCCGGACACCACCACCGTGCCTTGCACCGGGATGCCCTGGTCCAGCGGCGCCAGGGCGGCCCAGACAAAGAAACTGCCGGCCCCCACCAGGGCCAGCAGCCAGCCCAGGCGCACGAAAAAGCCAGCGTCGCGCTCCACGCGTTCGGGTGCGTAATCCTGTTCGATCATCATCTCGCGGTCCTTGCTCATGCGCCTTTATTCCGTGTCGGAGCCTGATACTGACGGCTCATGCTCAAGCCTGCGGGGGCGGACGCGGCCGGCTTGGGGCTTTCCTGGGCGGCGGGCGACTGGCCGGCGGACAGCGCCTTGAGCACCTCCTGGCTGGGGCCGAAGGCCTGCAGGCGCCCTTCGTTGAGCACCAGCAGCTTGTCGGCCAGGGCCAGCACCGACGAGCGATGGGTCACCAGCACCACGCTGGCGCCCCGGGCCTTGAGCTGGGCAATGGCCGCCGCCAGGGCGCTTTCGCCCACGGTGTCGAGGTTGGAATTGGGTTCGTCGAGCACCACCAGGCTCGGGTTGCCGTACAGCGCCCGGGCCAGGGCCACGCGCTGTTTCTGCCCGCCGGACAGGCCGCTGCCGTCGTCCCCGAGCAGGGTGTCGTAGCCCTGGGGCAGGCGCAGGATCAGTTCATGCACCCCGGCCAACTGGGCGGCCTGGACCACCCGCTGCGGGTCGGCTTCACGAAAGCGCGCGATGTTCTCGGCGATGCTGCCGCTGAACAGCTCGATGTCCTGGGGCAAGTAACCGATGTAGGGCCCCAGCTCATCGCGATTCCAGCGGTGAATGTCGGCACCGTCCAGGCGCACCGTGCCGCCCAGGGTCGGCCAGACGCCCACCAGGACCCGAGCCAGGGTCGACTTGCCGGAACCGGAAGCACCCAGCACGCCCAGCACTTCACCGGCGTTGAGGTTGAAGCTCACTTGCTGCAGGGTTGCCAGCCGCCGCCCGGGCGGCCCGGCGCTGACCTGCTCGAAACTCACCTGGCCCTTGGGCGGCGGCAGCGACATGGCGCTGTCGCTGGGCGGGAACTCGCGCAGCAGCGCATCCAGGCGCTTGTAGGCCAGCTTGGCGGCACTCCACTGCTTCCACACCGCGATCAACTGGTCGATGGGGCTCAGCACCCGGCCCATGAGGATCGACCCGGCGATCATCATCCCCGCGGTCATGTCGCCCTTGATCACCAGCAACGCGCCCAGGCCCAGCACCAGCGATTGCAGGCACAGGCGCAGGGTCTTGCTCAGGGAACTGATCACCGAGCCGGTGTCGCTGGCCTGGTTCTGCCGGCCGAGAAACCGCGAATGCACCATGAACCAGCGTTTGCGCAGGACACCGAGCATGCCCATGGCCTGGATGGTTTCAGCGTTGTGCAGATGACTGGTGGCCAGTTGGGTGGATTGCTGCGAATACCCGCTGGCCTCGGCCAGGGGCTTCTTGGTCATGGCCTCGTTGAAGCAGGCCAGCGCGATCAGCAACAAGGCGCCAGCGCTGGCGAACACGCCGAGCCAGACGTTGAAGGCAAAGATCACCAGCAGATAGATGGGAAACCAGGGCGCATCGAAGAAGGCGAACAGGGCCGGGCCGGTGAGGAACTGGCGAATGTGGGTCAGGTCCCCCAGGGACTGCCCGGCATGGCCTTCGCCGCGGGCCAGGTTGCGTTCGAAGGCGGCCTGATAAACCCGCAGGTTGAAACGCCGCTCCAGCTGGCTGCCAATGCGGATCACGACAAAGCTGCGCACCACTTCCAGGAGCCCGATAAACAGGAAGAAGCCCACCACCATCAGCGACAGCATCACCAGGGTGGTTTCATTCTGTGACGACAGCACCCGGTCGTAGACCTGCAACATATAGATGGAAGGCACCAGCATCAGCACATTAATCAAGGCGGTAAAACAACCGACACTGATCAGGATGCCCTTATATTCGCCCAATGCCTTAAACAGTGGTGCAGGATGACTATTGTTCAGCATCTTCAACATTTTCCCTGAGTCGACCCTGCGCGCCGAACGCGAGTACCTCATATACGGCGCAACTAAAGATGTGCGTCCCTTAGTCTCAAAGTCTGCGGACACACCCGAACCGGACAACTGTCGTTTACAGTCCTCCGGTTATAGACCTGTCGATTAAAAGAGTGGCGAGATTAAAGCCACTCAAGATTAAACGAACAACCTGCCGCGTTAATTAGCCGGCACGCTGCAACACAATCAAACCGTCGCCTTTGAGGCGCGCTTCGTACAGGCCTTCTTTCTGTCGACTGAAAAAGATGATTCTTGAACCTTCGCGCCCGGTAATGGCAATACCGTCGGGCTCCGGGAACCAGCCCACCGCCGCCTCGCCGATCCACTTCGACAGGCACTCGGCGCCGTCTCCCAGGACGGCGTTTTGCAGCAGGTCCAGGGCGCAGGCGGCGCCAGGCTCGCTCTGTTGCTGCAACTGCCAGTGTCCAACCAGTTCCGAGGGGTCCGCCAAGCGCAGGCTGCTTGCCATGGTTATTGCTCCGTAGAAGATCGTCAGCGTCGCCAGCAGCCAGGTGGCCGCCTTGCAACGCAAGGTGTGTGGGGTCATGGGGTGCTCCGTCCGCCCGGTAGACTCGCTCAGCCTCGGGGCCAATGCAACAGCGGAGGGCAGCGCCTGGGCGCTGCCCTCCGCCGGTTTCAATCAGGCAACGATATCGCTGACCGCTGCCTGGCCCACGGTGCTGACCAGGAAGTCCGCCACGCCATGCCCGGAGAAGTCCACCGACAGGGTGCTCACGCCACCGGAGGTGCTGAGGATCGCGTCACCCGCCGCGCCGGTGAAGGCGTTGACGAAGTGCAGGCCCGCGCCCTTGGTGATCCCGGTCAGGTCGATCTTGTCCAGGCCGCTGACAAAATCCATGATCTGATCGGCCGCACCCGGCTTGGAATCGCTGCTGGCGCCGAACACGAAGGTGTCCGCGCCGGCGCCGCCCCACAGCTGATCCGCGCCACCGGCGCCGTAGATGATGTCGTTGCCGGCACCGCCCTTGAGCACGTTGGCCGCGTCGTTACCGATCAGCAGGTCGTTGCCCGAGCCGCCGAAGGCGTTTTCCACGGTCACGCCCTGGGCGATGGAGACGTTGCCCACCATGCCGCCAACGTCGGAGAACGACCCGGCATTGAGGTTGATCTTCTGGTTCTGGGTAAAACCGGAGAAGTCCAGGGTGTCGTTGCCGCCACCGTCCCACACCGAGAACACCAGCTTGTCGGCGGAGGAGCTGGCGCTGTAGAAATCGCGCCCGGTATTGGAGTTGAAACCGTAGGTGGTATCACCGGCACGGGTGCTGTAGTTGGCCCCGTAGAGTTTCTGGATGGCGGCGATATCGTCCATCAGCGGGCCGGACGAATAGGCTTCGACCCCGCCCTTGCTGAAGTTCTGCCCGGTATTGCTTTCACTCCAGTAGCTCATGACGCTGTAGCCACGGGTGTCCTGGCCGTAGCTGGCGTCCTTGTAGCTGGGGTTGCCTTCGCCGGCGTTGTAGTCGCCAGGGTGAGCCAGGCCCAGGGTGTGACCGATCTCATGGGTCAGGGTCTGACGGCCATAGTTGTTCAGGTCGGGGTTCTTGTTCTGGGTGTAGCCGCTGTTGATCAGGTACCACGAGGTGCCGTCATAGCCGGCGCCGGTGCCCGGCAGGTAGGCGAAGGCCGCCGCGCCGTCCTGGCCGCCGCTGTAGTTGCCGAAGGTCATGTGGGCGTCGCCACCCGAGGCTTTCTCGGTAAACACCACGTTGGCCACGTCGGCCCACGACTGCATGGCCAGCACTGCCTGGGCCTTCTGTTGAGCGCTGAACTGGCTGAACCCGGAGATGCCATGCTTGTTCATGGTGCTCGAGGAGGCCGAGGTCAGGAAGGTATAGGTCAGGTCGATCTTGCCGTTACCGTTCAGGTCCTTGTAGGCAGCGCCGTCACGCAGCAGTTGCGTGGCGGCCTGGTCGACCGAAAACGAGGGTTTGCCATTGACCGTGAGATTGCCGCCACGGTCGTATTGATGACTGAAGCTATTGATCTGGTTATACGCCGAACTTGCTGCGGCCAAAGGCACCAGTTGCTGTTCGGCAGATGCAATAGCGTTCTCTGTTACTTTCGACATAAACACACTTCCTTGTAATCAATGGAACAGTTTTTGTCAGATAGCGACAATCCCTGGCGAGATCGTCCTATCACTCGCCCTAAGCAGGCGAAAGAAAGCTGACACAATTTGAAATCAGACGTCCACTGTTTTTTTGGCGTCAAATTCCACTGTTCCGAGAAACTCCAGCAAACAATGACCGCGCAGTCGAAAGAATATTTTTTAACTGATTAACGGGCGACATTGTCTGACAATCTACAATTTAATTATTAAATATCCATTGGACTAATAATGCCGACCAGGTCGCACTTTCAAGTCCCTCGGCTTATGTTCCAACCCGTTAATTCCAATGCTTCCAGCAATACTTGCGCGGTCAGCGCCGGCACCTGCGCGCCGTCGTCACTGGTCATCGGCTCGCCCGCCAGCAGGGCGTTGACGATGGCCTCCTCCACGGCCTCGGCGGCCGCGCTGAACAACGGCGAGATGTGATCGTTGTTGAGCATCGCCAGCGGCGAGGTCAGTCCCAGGTCCTTGCGCGCGTAATCCGCGGTGGGCAGGTCCCGGTTTCCCGTGGCAAAGGCCAGGAAGATGTCGCCACTGGAATCCTCGGTGCCGCCGCCGGTGCGGGCGATGCCAATGGCGGCCCGTTGCGCCAGGCGCTGGCATTGATGGGGCAAGAGCGGCGCATCGGTGGCCAGGATCACCACGATCGAGCCCATGCCCGGAGTCCCGCGTTCGGCAAAGGGCGAGACGATGCCCCCCAGCCGCCGCCCCACCGGATAACCGTCCACCCGCAACTCTTCACGCTTGCCATGATTGGCCTGGACCAGGGCGCCGACGGTATAGCCGCCCTGCTCCGCCGTCAGGCGCCGCGACGCGGTGCCGATACCGCCCTTGAACTCGTGGCAGATCATCCCGGTGCCGCCGCCCACCGCGCCCTCGGCCACCGGCCCGGACTCGGCGCTGGCCAAGGCCTGGCGCACCTGTTGCGGCCCCACATGCTGGCCCCAGATGTCGTTGAGCAGACCGTCGTAGGTTTCCATCACCACCGGCATGCACCAGTACACGGCCGGGTCCGCCAGGGCTTCGCGCTCCAGGGCGATCAGGGTGTCGCGGACCACGCCGACGCTGTGGGTATTGGTGATGGCCAACGGGGTGGTCAGGGTCCCCGCTTCGCGGATCCACTCCAGGCCCGTGGCGTCGCCGTTGCCGTTGAGGACATGGCAGCCGGCAAAGCACGGCTGCAGCCGCGCGTGCCCATCCCGGGGCTGGACCAGGGTCACCCCGGTGCGTACCTGCTTGCCGCCCACGCGGGTGTTCAGGGTGCTGTGCCCCACCCGTACCCCGGGTACGTCGGTGATCGCATTGAACGGCCCCGGCGTCCCCAAACCCAGCTTGATACCCAACTGACGTGCTCGCATATCCACTCCTTACAATTTCTGGAACGCCGGGCTGTACCGGCCATTAGTGCCATAGAGAATCACCGACAGCGCCAGCAGCCCGATGATCACCATGAGGTCCCGCACAGAGGCCTCAAGCAACAGCGTGATCAGCAGGTAACCGGCGCCGAGCACAGCCAGCAGCGCCGGCAGCGGCCACAGCGGCATGCGGTAGGGATGCTCGCGATCGCGCAGCCGCACCCGGCTCAGCAATGCGCTGAGGGCGACGATCAGGTACACCAGCATGATCAACAGCACGCTGAAGGACGTGAGGTCCGCCAGATTCGAGCTAAAACTGAGTACTGCCGAAGGCATCGCCAGGAACAGCGTAGCCAGCCATGGCGAGTCCCAGCGCGGGTGGATCCGTGTGAACAGGCGGTTGATGCCGGGCGTCCACAGGGCATCCCGGCCGCTGCTGAACACCACGCGGCCGATCTGGATAACGATGGCGACGATGGCGTTGAACACCGACAGGAAGATCCCACCACTGACGACCCTGGCGAGGGTTTCGTTGCCATGGCTGGTGAGTAGGTAGCCGATGGGATCGGGGCTGGCCAGCATGGTGCTCAGGGACGGCGCGCCAATCAGCAAGGCGGTCAGCGGCACCAACTCGATGATCACCACCAGCACCAGGGACCAGAGCACCGCCTTGTGCACGCCGCGCCCCTTGCATTTCATGTCTTCGGCCAGCAGCACCGCCGGTCCATAGCCGTTGTAGGAAAACAGGCCGATACCCACCGCCCCGATCACCAGGGCCCAGGGCGCCATCTGCAACACGCCATGGTCGACGATCTGCGGTTGCAGCAGGATGCCCAGCGGTTGCGAGGCGTTGCCAAAGCCCAGCCAGACAATGACCAGCAAGGCCGCCACTTCCAGCAGCAGGCAGGTGCCGGTAATCCAGGCATTGAGCTTGATATTGAGAATGCCCAGCAGATAACTGCAGACCACGATCACCAGGGCCACGGTCTGGGAATCGAAGTTCGTGCCCAGGGCGTTGTTCAGGTAAGTGGCGGCGCCGGTGGCCAGCACCGGCGGGATGAACAGCAGCATCACCAGCACCGTGAGGAAGGTGGCATAGCCGGCCATGCCGCCAAACACCCGCTTGGCATACACGTACTCGCCCCCCGCACTGTTATGGGCGCGGCCCAGCTCGGCGTAGCAGAAGGCAAACATCAGCGCCAGCAACCCGGCCATGACGAACGCCAGGAACACCCCGCTGCCGGCCTGATGGATGGCAAAGGGCGCAATCACGAACACTGAACTGGCGGGCGTCACACCGGAGACGGTGATGGCCACCACATCGAACACACTCAAGGTTGGTTTCAGCGCGCCGTCAGGCGCTGCGGGAGAGCTCATATCGTTATCCTCGTGTTTATTGTTGGTCTGAGGCAGAAACGAAATCCATCGGGCGGGCGCATTCTGGGACGCGCTTGGTGGGAGCTACTCTAGGCAGTGGCGGCGCCTCGCCCAATTCCCCTATTGGAGTACTCCCCTTGACGGCGACCGGCAAATCGACGAAACCGTGCCACGACACTTTCGCCGAATCAGTGGAGCAAGACCTTTGAGTAATCTGTTCAGGGAAGTCGGCCTGCATGCCGGCCTGGGCCGCACCGTCACGCTGATCGGCAACCCGCGCTTCTGGAAACAGCTGGTGTTGCTGCTGCACCAGGCCACGCCGTTCGACAACGCCCTGGCGATCTTCTACCCGCGAGAAGGCCCGCCCCAGGCACTGGAGGAATATGACGCCGAACCCAGCAGCAAACCGGCCTCGATGCTCACCTACCTGAACGGCCTGTACCTGCTCGACCCGTTCTTCCAGGCCTGCCGCGAGGGCTACCCCAGCGGCCTGTATCGCCTGGAAGAAGTGGCCCCGGACCACTTTCGCCAGAGCGAGTACTTTCTCAGCTACTTCCACGACAACGTTCTGGAAGACGAGGTGCAGTTCATCCTGCAACTGCCCGATACCGGCACCCTGTCCCTGTCACTGGGCAGTCAGCGCGTGTTCGACCGCGAGCAAATCGGCCAGCTCACCACCTTTGCCGCCTGGGTGCTGCCGCTGATGCAGCAGCATTGGCAGCACAGCCAGCTGCGCCCTCAATTGCCGGTCGCCGAAGAAATGGCCAGCCAGATTCGCGACGCCCTGAGTCATTTCGGCAGCGCCGTGCTGTCGGATCGCGAGCTGGAGATCGCCCGCCTGATCCTGCGCGGTTTTTCCTCCAAGGCCATGGCCGAGCGCCTGAAGATCTCGCCGGACACCATCAAGGTCCACCGCCGCCACCTGTACGCCAAGCTGGACATCTCCAGCCAGCCGGAGCTGTTTTCGTTGTTCATCCAATCCCTGGGGCACGACCTGGATAATCCCTGAAGCCATGGATGGGGCTGCAGTTGCCGGTGTTCTCGGGGGACTGGGTGGCTGCATTTCTGTCTGCTTGCCTGTCTGCTTGCCTGATTGCCTGATTGCCTTGCGTAGGAGCTGGCTTGCCAGCGAAGGCGTCCTCAAGGGTAACGCAACATCCAAGGGCCCCTTCGCCAGCAAGCCGGCTCCTACAGGGCCGGCGCAGGCGTCGGACTCAGGCTCCTACGCGCTCAGGGAGCGGGCGCGGAAGTCACGGGGCGATTGTTCGAAATGCTTCTTGAAGGTCCGGCTGAAATGCGCCGAATCCGTGAAACCCCACTTGAAGGCAATGTCGGTGATCGACTCATTGCGCAATTGCGGGTTACTCAGATCGGCGGCGCTGCGCTTGAGTCGCGAGCGCTGGATAAATCGGCACACGCTGTCGCCCTGCTCTTCAAACAGTCGGTACAGCTGGCGCACCGAGATGTTCAACTGCGCCGCCAGGGATACCGGGGTCAGCCCCGGCTCGTTGAGGGATTGATTGATCAGCTGTCGGGCCTGATCGCGCAGACAGTGGCCATGCAGGCCTTGGTCAAAGCCGTCCAGGGTGTCGGCGGTCTGGCGCAGGGTCGGCCCGAGCAAGGCAATCAGGGCTTCCTGCAAGGCCTGCCCCTCCTGCTGCGCGGCACAGCCGTGCAGATCACCGGCGCAGATCTGCTCCACCAGCAAGCGCATCAAGCGACCACTGGCGCAGTTCTGTGACAGCTTGCCGAACTTGCGTTGCTGCTCCGGCAGATGCCGGTAGACCTCTTCCCGGCACAGGTGGAACGACGCGTGTTCGATCAGGCCGTGGGGCACGATCTCGCAGGCGCCGGCCGAATCCAGCAGGGCCATGTCGCCGGGGCCCAGCTCTACACTCTCACCGCCCTGGCTCAGGCGGGCGTGACCACTGCGCTGGATGATCAGGAAACAATGGCGGTCGTCGTCCTGGTCGACCTTGGTGCTCTGCCGGGAAATCAGCCCGGCGTTGGTGCGGATCTGCGCCACTTCCAGCCCGGCGTAATCCTGCAGCCCCACTTCACCGATGAACAGAGCGGGATTGCGCGCCGGGCGGGCCTCGAATCGACCGCAGACACCCTGCAAGGCGCCTACCCAGGAACTGAAACTATGCGAAGCAAGCACTGTGCACCTCCATAAGCCGGTTTCAGACCGCCTTTGTTGTTATGGCGATATCATTAACATGTTATCTATTTGCCAGGCAAGGCGCCTGACAGCATGGATAGTCTGTTATGGCTTAAGCAGGGTGTATGCCAGTGCTTACGGTTATGTCGGTCAGAATTCTCGCAGAAGCTTGTACAACTCGGTGAAGCTGCCCAACAGCGCCTGCCGCTGTTCGGCGCTCAGGCGAATATAGCGCCGGAACCCGGGCAAACGGTTGACCACCTCGCTGGCGGCAAAATGCTCCAGGCGCACTTGCCACCCCTGTGCATCCCGCCACAGCTCCAGGTGCTTGAAGTCCAGCGGCAGCAAGCTCTCCAGTAACCTGGGGTCATTGCCCAGGCGTTGCAGCAAGGGCGTCCATTGCCCAGCCTCCCCGGCCAGCAAACGGGCGGCGACACCCTGACGGCGGATCAACCCGGTATGGCGCAAGCTGATTCGCGCCTGCCCGGCCCCAGCGGCAGGTATCCGCAAGCGCCACTCACAGACCACGATATGCATCAGGAACTGCGCCAGCGCACGCTCATGCACCGCGAACTCCAGCCCCCGTTGCGGACAGCGAAAGACCGCCCGGGCAACACCGCAAGGGTTGCAGTCGAGCCCCGCCAGATCCCTGCGCAAGTGCCCCAGGGTCACCCCGGGGCAATAGCCCGAGGGTGCCCGGTGCCACCAGTCAAAGAGGTTTTGTCGCCAGCTTGAAAGACTCATCGGCCAGTTGCTCCCGAGGACGGTTGTCGGTCTCCGCGGCAAGGCCCAGGGCCTGCTCCAGCACCTCCTCCACCGGCACCGGCCGGAATGGATTGACCTTCTGCACCAGCAGGGTCCAGACCAGGGCATAGAGGGCGGTCAGGCCCAGCATGCTGCCAAAGGGCACATAGATGTCCCGCGGGTTCATCCCCGGTGGCGTGATGAACCACATGCCCAGGAGGATCCCCACTGAAGACAGGATCTGCGGCAGGGGGAACCAGGGCGACTTGTAGGCCCGGGGCAGATCCGGCCGACGAATGCGCAGCATCACCACCGACAGGGTCACCAGCAGATAGGCGGTGCTCCAGGCACAGACCGCCGCCAGCACCAGGTGCATGATGCTGTCCGTGCTGCCGCCCAGCCACCAGGCATGCAGGCAGGGAATCAGCACCGCCACGGCGATGCACAGCAAAGGGGTCTTGAAACGCGGATGCAGGTAGGTGAAGACCCTGGGCAAGGCACCGTCCAGCGCCATGCCGTAGAGGATTCGCGGCAGGCCGGCCATCAGGGTGTTGATGGTGGCGGCGCCGGCAAACAGCAGGCCAATGCCCAGCCAGATACGGCCGAACGGCCCCATGATCTGTTCGGCGAAATGCGGAATGGCCATGGGCGTGTCCAGCAGATGCACGCTGCCGTCTTCGCTCAGGGCGATGTTCTCCACCTGGCGCTTCATGGCCGCGCCATAGATGAACATGCACAGCGCCACCCCCACCAGCCCCAGGGCCATGGCTCGGGGAATGGTCCTGGCGGCCTTGCGTACATCCGGGGTCAGCGGCGTGACGAACTCGCAACCGACGAACATGAACATGGCCATGCCCACCAGGGACAGGATGGTCGGCAAGTCAGTCCCCACCATGGAGGCGCCGAACCAGCCGTCGAGCTGCACCGCCGGCGCCTTGATCACCCCGAGCACGCCAAAGACCATCAGGGTGGTCCACATGCCGAAGGTCAGGATCACCTCGGCACGGCTGAAGGCGGTGATCCCCACCGCGTTGAGCAGGCCGAAGAACAGCACCAGCCCCACGCCCACCAGCCAAGCGCTGCCGCTCTGCTCCAGCAGGGTGTTGAGGGATTCGAAGTTCACCAGGGCCATGATGCCGCTGAGAATGGTTTCCGCCGTGCCGGCGAACACATGCACGATCAGGTAGGCGGACAAGGTGCCGGTGATGGCGAAGAAACGCCCCAGCCCACAGGCCAGGTAGTCATAGACCGAACCGTTGGTGGGCAGCAGGCAGGCCGCTTCGGCGAAGGTGGTGGACTGCGCCAGCATCATCAGCAAGGCGATCAGCATCGCTGCGGCGAACGCGCCGCCGCCGATACCGAACCCGGTGGTGGCCGTGAGGATCACCGGGCTGGCCATGATCAGTCCCACGGCACTGGCCAGCGCCGTGGGAAAACCGACTACCCCCTGATCCAGGTGACGCTTGAGTCTGTCGTTGAGCGACATGATGGTAAACCTCGAAAGCATGGGTTGATGATTGTTGTTCTAGGCATTTCAAGGGCACGCCTGATGGCGCAGTGCTTGGCTGTCTGACGCATCTGTCTTCATGTTCACACCCTGTAGGAGCTGGCTCGCCAGCGAAGGCGTCGGCAAGATCACCGCCCAATCCAGTGGCCTCTTCGTCGGCCAGCCGGCTCCTGCAGTAAACCGGTTGGCCCTGCCCCCGCAGGGGACGGCTAGCCGGCGAAGGCGTTCGGCTCAATAGGCGATGCACACCGACTTGTTCTCGGTGTAGGCCTCGATGGCCGCATGGCCCATCTCGCGGCCGATGCCCGACTGCTTGTAGCCGCCAAAAGGCATCGACGGGTCCAGCATGTTGTGGGTGTTGACCCACACCGTGCCGGCCTTGATCTGCGGAATCAGCTGCATGACCCGCCCCAGGTCGTTGGACCAGATGCTCGCCCCCAGCCCGTACTGGTTGTCGTTGGCCAGGCCCAGCACTTCGTCCAGGGTGTCGAACGGCGTGGCCACCACCACCGGGCCGAAGATCTCCTCGCGCACCAGTTGCTGGTCGGCACGCACATCCGCGACCACCGTGGGACGCACATAGAAACCCTGCTCGCCATGGGCGACACCGCCACACAGCAGCCGGGCCCCTTCTTCGACTCCGCGCCGGACCATCTGCAGCACGCGCTTCTGCTGCTTGGCGGAGATCAGCGGGTTGATCTGCGCCTGTTCGTCGAGCCCCGGCCCCATGCTCAGGGAGTCGGCGATGCCCACCAGGCGCTCCAGCACCTGGTGATAGATCCCGCGCTGGATGTACAAGCGCGACCCCGCGGTGCAGACCTGGCCCTGGTTGAAGAAGATCGCAGCGGCGGCACCGGCGGCGGCGGTCTGCGGATCGCAGTCATCAAGGACGATCACCGGCGACTTGCCGCCCAGTTCCAGGGAGAAGCGCGTCATGTTGTCCACCGCGGCATGGCCGATCAGCTTGCCGACCTGGGTCGAGCCGGTGAACGCCAGCTTGTCGATACCCGGATGGGCAGCCAGCGCTGCTCCGGCCTGGGCGCCGCTGCCGGTGACCACGTTGACCACGCCGGGGGCGATCCCCGCCTCCAGGCACAGCTGGCCCAGGCGCAGCGCGGTCAGCGGGGTTTCGTCCGCCGGCTTGAGCACCACGGTGCAGCCGCAGGCCAGGGCGGGAACGATTTTCCAGATGGCCATCAGCAACGGGAAATTCCACGGCACTATCGCCCCCACCACACCCACCGGCTCCGGCACCGTGTAGGCCCGGTACTGCGCACCCGGTACCGCGGCGATGGAAACGTCCAGGCTCTTGCCTTCGATCTTGGTGGCCCAACCGGCCATGTAGCGGGTGAACTCCGCTGCGGCCCCCACCTCCAGGGCCCGGGCCAGGTGAATCGACTGGCCATTGTTGAGGGTTTCCAGCTGGGCCAGTTCCTCGCCATGGTTCTCCAGCAGGTCCGCCAGCTTCAGCAGCAGGCGCTCGCGATCCGCCGGGCGCAGCGCCTTCCAGTTGCCCTCGAACGCCCGGCGCGCGGCGCCCACCGCCAGGTCGACATCGGCCTGGTCGGCGGCGGCAACCTGGGTCAACTGCTCGCCGCTGGCGGGGTTGTACACCGGCATCCGCGCCCCGGAAAGCGCCGGCTGGCTGTGACCGTCAATCAGCAGACCGTGCTGACTGTCTATAAATGCAGCGACACGTGGGTCGATGGCAACGCTCATCTTCAATCCTCGCAGTTGGACCTTGTTCGACCCGGACTTTGAGCCCAAAGCCGCATGCCGTCTTGATCCTGGCTGCCGCAAAACTTGGCCCTGGCTGCCAGTCTCGCCGGCTGCACCGCCGCTGGCAGCCTGGGTCAAGTGCCCTGGCACACAGAGGCAAGCCAGCAGCCGGCAAATGACGCACTAATAGCCCCACGCTGTCCGTGCGATTTCAGGAGACTCAACGTGAGCGAAGCAAGCCGTTTCTGGCACCCCATGCTGCACCCCAACGAAATGAAGCAACGCGAGCCGATCCGCATCGTTCGCGGCGATGGCTGCTATGTCTATGACGACAAGGGCCACCAGCTGGTGGATGGCGTTGCCGGGCTGTGGAACGTCAACGTCGGCCACAACCGCCAGGAAGTGAAGGCCGCCATCACCGCGCAGCTCGATGAGCTGGAGTACTTCCAGCTGTTCGACGGGGTCAGCCACCCACGGGCCGAGGAACTGTCCCGGGTAGTGATGAACCTGCTGGAGCCCGAGGACATGACCCGGGTGTCCTTCAGTTCCGGTGGCTCGGATGCCATCGAGAGCGCACTGAAACTGGCCCGCCAGTACTGGAAGCTCGAAGGCCAGGCCGATCGCACCAAGTTCATCTCCCTGCGCCAGGGCTATCACGGCACCCATTTCGGGGGCGCCTCGGTCAACGGCAACACCGTGTTCCGACGCAACTACGAGCCTTTGCTGCCCGGCTGCTACCACATCGACACGCCCTGGCTGTACCGCAACCCCTACAGCCAGGACCCGGAGGAGCTGGGCAAGATCTGCGCCGACCTGCTGGAGCGGGAAATCCAGTTCCAGAGCCCGGACACCGTGGCGGCGTTCATTGCCGAGCCGATCCAGGGCGCGGGCGGCGTGATAGTGCCACCGGCCAACTACTGGCCGTTGATCCGCGAAGTCTGCGACAAGTACGGGGTCCTGCTGATCGCCGATGAAGTGGTCACCGGCTTCGGGCGCAGCGGCTCGATGTTCGGCAGCCGCCTGTGGGGCGTCAAACCCGACATCATGTGCCTGGCCAAAGGCATCACCTCGGGCTACATCCCGCTGGGTGCCACCGTGGTCAACCGCCGGGTCGAGGCGGCCTTCGAAAAGAACGCCAACTTCACCGGCGCCATCATGCACGGCTACACCTACTCCGGGCACCCAGTGGCCTGCGCTGCCGCCCTCGCCTGCCTGGACATCGTGGTCAAGGAAGACTTGCCGGCCAACGCCGCCAAAATGGGCGACTACATGCTCGGCAAGCTGCGGCCTTTCGTGGATCGTTTCGAAAGCGTCGGCGAAGTGCGCGGCCAGGGCCTGATGCTGGCCCTGGACCTGGTGGCGGACAAGACCACCCGCGAGCCCATCGACCCCATGAGCGGCTACGCCAATCAGGTGGCGCAGATCGCCCGGGACAACGGCGTCATGGTGCGTCCGGTGGGCACCAAGATCATTCTCTCGCCGCCGCTGGTGATCCAGCAGGCCCAGGTGGACGCCATCGTCGATGCGCTGGCCGAGGGGCTGAGCCGGGCTCGCCGCTAATCGCCCTGACAGGCTGCGATCCATGGAGCCAAAATCGCGGCCTGACTGGACCGAATACCTGCCAGGGAGGCCGCTTGCGTTTTTCACTGGTCGTGTGCCCAAGGCGCAGGCCCGGAGTGTCAGCCCCGTTGCCAAAGCCCCTGCCCCACGGGCAGCCAGGAGACATCCATGACCGCGTCCACCTCGCTGCCCGGGGTCCATGAGCTGGGACAACGCTGCATTGCCGCCTTCACCCGGGTGGTGCCCGCCACCCTCTGCGCCTTCTACCGCATCGACCGGCAATTGCAGGCCCGGGACTTTTCGCTGTACCGCATGCCCGAACCGATGCACCAGGCCTACCTGCAACGCTACCGCCACTATGACCCGCTGCAACCGCGCCACTGCGCCGCCGCGGGACGTCCGGTGCTGTCGCTGCACATGGGCATGGCCCACCAGGGCCGCCACGCCACCGAGGTCTACCAGGGTTTTCTGCAACGCCACGGCGTGCTCGACGTGGTGGAAGTCCTCGCCTGCGACGGCGAGCGCCCCATCGCCGGCTTGTCACTGCTGCGGGACAACGTCCTGGGGCATTTCAGCGTCGACGAACTGGAGACTCTGCACGCCTTGCAGGGGCTGCTGGAAATCGCCGCCCTGGCGCCCTACTCCCAGGTCGACCAGCGCCTGGCGAACCTCACGCCCCGGGAGCGGGAAATCGCCTGGCTGCTGCGGGACGGCGCCGACAACAAGACCATCGCCAGACGCCTGGACCTGGGCCTGTCC
This sequence comes from Pseudomonas protegens, assembly GCF_013407925.2. NCBI lineage: Bacteria > Pseudomonadati > Pseudomonadota > Gammaproteobacteria > Pseudomonadales > Pseudomonadaceae > Pseudomonas > Pseudomonas protegens. The sequence continues at coordinate 55,201 of NZ_CP060201.1, forward strand.
ACGGTCAAGACCCACCTGATCAACCTGTTCCGCAAGGTCGGCGTCGGTAATCGCACCGAACTGGTGAGCTCGCTGTTCCTTTGAGCGCGCCGCACCTCAACCATAAGGTTGATGGGCAACGCCGCCACACGGATCGAACATGGGGCTCTCCTTCGGCAGACAAGAGCCTCGCCATGAATCAGCAACCTGAATGGATCACCGTCGGCGCCCTGGCGGACGGTTTTGCCAGCGACAACCACATCCTTCCCGCGATCGATGATCTGGCCGGTCGCACCCTGACCCTGTACTTCGATAACGGCTGGCAGATCGAGCATCGGTTCGATACCCAGAGCCTCAGCTGGAATGCTCCCGGCGAACCGGCGAGCGCCGCATGCCCCTATCGGGCCACCTCAGTGCGCCCCGGCTTCTACCTGGTGGACTTTCTCAAGCAGGAGCAAGGCCGGACTCATTCGGTGAGCCTGGTCCTGGACCTGCAACAACAGTGCTTCACCGCCGTCATCGGCCAGATGCCGACCCAGGCCGAGTGCAGCGTCGACCTGTTCAGCCGCGCCCTGGCCGGTGGCGAGCTGACCTCGGTCAAAGCCCAATTCCTGCATGGCAGCATCGATGCGCCCGTCCGGGCCGAGACGCCGCGACACTCGCCCAGCGACGAACTGATCGGTCTGCGCAACCACTACCTGTACAGCAGCAGCGAGGCCTATGAGCACGTCTACCTCAACGCCAACTTCTACAGCTGGCAATGCCTCAAGGGCGTGGAACAAGGTCTGGCGGACACCGATCGCTGTCATTACTACAAGATCGCCGAGCAGCTGTACCTGTTCGTCTGGCGCGAGAAGATCGTCCCGACCCTGGGCCTGGTACTGATCGACCTGCAGGCCGGACGCAGCGACGGCAAGATCTTCGGCTATCAGGGCACGGACTTCAGCAATGCCGCCAACTTCCCGGTGGGGGCTCTGGCTCGGATGCTCAATCGCACCCATCACGACTGATTCCAGCGCAAGGTCGGCCCATCGCCGGCCAGACCGGCAACAACCGCCCACCCATCGCACAGGACACTTTCATGACTCTGGGTCTGGATCTGCAACGCGTCGCCAACCGTTACCAGGACGAACTGCAACGGTTCGCCGAGCAGCACCCGCGCTCCGGCGCCTTCTACCAGGAAAACCTCCAGCATTGGCTGTACGGCGCGCCATTGCACTGGATGCAGCAATGGCCCGGTGTCTACCCGATCATGGTCGCCGATGCCCGGGGCGCCACCCTGACCGACTGCGACGGCCACGAATACGCGGACTTTGCCCTGGGCGACACCGGCGCGATGTTCGGTCATGCCCAGCCGGCCGTGGCAGCGGCCATCGCCGATCAGGCGCTGCATGGCTCGACCCTGATGCTGCCCACTGCCGACAGTCTGTGGGTCGGCAAGGAACTGAGCCGGCGCTTTGGCCTGCCTTACTGGCAGGTCACCACCTCGGCCACCGACGCCAACCGCTTTGTCCTGCGCCTGTGCCGGATGATCACCGGGCGGCAGAAGGTCCTGGTGTTCAACTGCAACTACCACGGCAGCGTCGACGAATCCCAGGTGGAACTCGACGCCCAGGGCCGGATGATTCCCCGCGACGGCGTGCACGCCAACGGCCTGCAGCACCAGGCCACCACCCGACTGGTGGAGTTCAACGACCTGCCGGCCCTGGAAGCGGCCCTGGCCCATGGCGACGTGGCCGCGGTCCTCACCGAACCCTTCATGACCAACGTCGGCATGGTGCCGCCGGCCGCGGGCTTTCATGAAGGCCTGCGGGAACTGACCCGGCGCTTCGACGTGCCACTGATCATCGACGAAACCCATACCCTGTCCTGCGGGCCGGGTGGCTATTGCGGCGAACAGGGGCTGGAGCCGGATTTCTTCGTCCTCGGCAAGTCCATCGCCGGAGGCATTCCCACGGCCGTGTGGGGCTGCAGCCGGGCCATGGCCGAGCGGATCTGGCAGGTGCTGCCGCATTTTCAGCCGGGTCAGGCCATCAATCACTTCGGCTTCGGCGGCACCCTGGCCGGCAACGCCCTGCAGATGGCCGCCATGCGCGCCACCTTCAGCGAAGTAATGACCCCGGAAAACTACGCGCGCATGTTCCGGTTGGCCGAACGCCTGCGGGCCGGGGTCGAGGCCATCATCAGCAAGCATCGCCTGCCCTGGCACGTGACCCGCATCGGCGCCCGGGTCGAGTACCTGTTCATGCAGCAGGCCCCGCGCAACGGCGGCGAAGCCCACCAGGCCCGCCACGGGCTGATCGAGGCCTATCTGCACCTGTACCTGCTCAATCGCGGGGTATTGCTGACGCCATTCCACAACATGGCCCTGCTCTGCCCGGACGCCAGCGAGGAGCAGGTCGACCTGCACAACCGGCTGCTGGATCAGTGCCTGAGCCAGGTCCTGCAAGGAGCTCTGTCATGAGCCTGGAGCAACGCGGACGCATCGCCCTGGTCACCGGCTCCGGCCAGGGCATTGGCCGGGCCATCGCCCAGCTATTCGCCGCCCAGGGCGCCAAGGTCATGCTGGCGACCCGCAGCGCTGAAAACGGCAACGAAACCCTGCGCCTGATCCGCCAGGCCGGAGGAACCGCCGAGTTGCTGACCCTGGACCTGGCCAGCCGCGCAGCGGCCGAACAGGCCGTGGCGGCCACCCTGGAAACCTTTGGCGGGCTGGACCTGCTGCTGCACAACGCCGGGGTCTTCCCGATGCAGAAACTGGCCGAGCTTGAGGAACAGACCCTGGAGCACACCCTGGCGGTGAATCTGAAAAGCTGCTTCTGGCTGACCCAAGCCGCCCTGCCGGCATTGCGCCGGGCCCAACAGGCGCGGATTGTCGTGACCTCCTCGGTGACCGGTCCCCGCACGGCGATTCCCGGGCTGGCCCATTACGCCGCCTCCAAGGCTGGGGTCAATGGCTTCATTCGCGCCGCGGCACTGGAACTGGCGGAGTATGGAATCACCGTCAACGGCGTAGAGCCGGGGCTGATCGCCACCCAGGCCACGAACAACCTGGGGCATGGCTCGACGCTGTCCCGGGGCATTCCCCTGCAACGCCTGGGTACACCGCAGGACATCGCCTGGGCCACGCTGTTCCTGGCGTCCCGGCACGCGGGCTACATCACCGGCCAGACCCTGGTGGTGGACGGCGGTGCCCTGCTGCCGGAAAACAGCCAGTTGTAGAAGCTGGCTTGCCAGCGAAGACGCCCTCAGGGGTACTAGGCCTGTTCGCCGGCAAGCCGGTTGCCATGCGCTTAGGAGCGCTGGGGATCAACTGCCGCTGCGGATCTTGTTCCACAGCCGGGTGCGGATGCGGTCGATGTTCAGGGGCATGGCCTCCAGGGCAAACAGCTTGTCCATCATCGCCGGGCTCGGGTAGACCTTGGTGTCATTCTTGATCGAGGGGTCGATCAGGCTGTCGGCTTGCTGGTTGCCGTTGGCGTAGTGCACGTAGTTGCTGACGGCAGCCATCACGTCGGGACGCAGCAGGTAGTTCATGAAGGCGTAACCGGCCTGTTCGTTCGGCGCGTCCACCGGCATGGCCACCATGTCGAACCAGATCGGCGAGCCTTCCTTGGGAATCGAGTAGCCGATCTCCACGCCGTTCTTCGCCTCCCGCGCGCGACTTTCCGCTTGCAGAATGTCCCCGGAAAAACCCACCGCCACGCAGATGTTGCCGTTGGCCAGATCACTGGTGTACTTCGACGAATGGAAGTAGCTGACATAAGGCCGGACCTTCATCAGCAGGGCTTCGGCCTGTTTGTAGTCAGCGGGATTCTTGCTGTGGTGCGCCAACCCCAGGTAGTTCAGGGCCGTGGGAATCAGTTCCGGGCCATTGTCGAGGATCGCCACCCCGCACTTCTGCAGCTTCTGCATGTACTCGGGCTTGAAAATCAGGTCCCAGGAGTCCAGCGGGGCATCATCGCCCAGCACTTCCTTGATCTTGGCTACGTTGTAGCCGATCCCGGTACTGCCCCACAGGTAAGGGAAGCCGTGCTGGTTGCCCGGGTCGTTGACCTCCAGTGCCTTGAGCAGCACCGGGTTGAGGTTCTTCCAGTTGGGCAACTGGCTCTTGTCGAGCTTCTTCAGGGCGCCGCCCTGGATCTGCCGGGCCATGAAGTGGTTGGAGGGAAACACCACGTCGTAACCGGATTTGCCGGTCATCAACTTGCCATCCAGGGTTTCGTTGCTGTCGTAGACGTCGTAAGTGAAGCCGATCCCGGTTTCCTTCTGGAACGCCTTGGTGGTGTCCGGGGCGATGTAGTCCGACCAGTTGTAGATCTTCACCGTGTCGGCGGCCTGGGCCAGGGAAGCGCCGAACAACAGTGCATTGAATAACAGCAAAGCGCGGTTTTTGCGAATCATGAATCGTTACCTGTGGCTGGTTTTGTTATTGGCAGGCAATCAAGGGGATCAGAAAATCAAGACGTAGGTCTTGCGCACCGTTTCCTGGATATCCCAGATCCCGGTGCTGTTGGCCGGCAACATCAGTGCATCGCCGGCTTCTATGTGCAGGGGTTCGCCATCGTCGGGGGTGAAGGTGCAACGCCCCTGGATGAAGTGACAGAACTCCTGGGCGACGATCTGGCGCCGCCAGCGCCCCGGAGTGCATTCCCAGATCCCGGTTTCGACCCCGTCGTTGCGCTCGACGGCAGTCACCGACGTCACCGCCACCGGGGTGCCCAGGGGCACGGCGACCGGCGTCGATGGGTCCAGGGTGACACTGGCGGTGTTCTTGAATTGCGTGATGCTCATGGCTCTACCTTTCACTGGAAAATCCGAACGGACGGCGTTCGGAACAAAAGACCGGTTCAGTGCATGAAGCCTTCCATGAATCCGGCGACCCGACTGGCCATGCGCCGCCGCCATGGGGCCGACGCCGGGTTGGCCAGGGTCTGGTCTTCATGGACGAAACTGCGAATGATTGCGTTGTAACCCAGCCAGCGGCACGGTTCCGGCTCCCAGGCCCGCAGGGCCTCCAGGCGGCTTTGCGGCAGCACCCAGGGTTGGCGCACCAGCGCCGTGTCGCGCTCGAGGATCAGGTCGGCCAAGGTCCGGCCCCCCAGGTTGCTGGCACCGACGCCCTCTCCGCCGTAGCCGCCGGACAGGGCGATGCCCTTGTGCCGGTCGCACAGCATGTGCGGCTTGAAGTGCCGGGACATGCCCAGGTTGCCGCCCCAGGAATGGGTGATGCGCACGTTCTTGAGTTGCGGGAACAGTTCACCGAACAGGTAGCGGCGCAGTTCCACTTCGTCCCGGGTCAGGTCGAAGTCATGGCGCAGCTTGCCGGCGAACTGATAGCCGCCGCGGGCGCCGAACACCAGGCGGTTGTCCCGGGAGCGCTGGCCGTAGGTGACCTGGCGGCTGCTCTCGCTGAAGGCCTGGCCCTGGCTCAAGCCGATCTCGTCCCAGATCGACTCCGCCAGCGGCTCGGTGGCCACCAGCAGGCTTTGCACCGGCAGTTGATAACGGCCCAGGGGCGGCAGGGTCACCGAATAGCCCTCCACCGCCGGCACTATCCAGTGACTGCGCACGGCGGCCCTGGCGGTCTTGAGGCTGCCGGACTGCCAATGACTCACCGGACTGTTCTCGTAGATGCTCACCCCCAGGCGTTCCACCGCCCGGGCCAGGCCACGCACCAGCCGGGCCGGCTGAATGGTCGCGCAGTGCTTGGCATAGATGCCGCCATAGGGCTTGGCCACGCGGATCTGCTGGGCCAGTTGTTGCGGGTTCAGCCAGTGGTAGTCGTCCGGGCCCAGACCCTGGGCGTAAAGCTTGTCCAGGTACTGGCGCAGGCTGGTTTCCTGCTCGGGATAGCGCGCCGCGCAGTACAGCACCCCGCCTTTGCGGTAATCGCAGTCGATGCCTTCACGTTCGAGGACATTGGCTACTTCATCGGGAATGCCGTGCAGCAGATCGTAGGAAGCCCGGCGCTCCTGCGGCGACAGCCCGGCCAGCAGCCGGTCCTCCCCCAGCAGATTGCCCATCAACCAGCCGCCATTGCGGCCCGAGGCGCCAAAACCGGCGGTCTGGGCCTCGATCACCGCCACCTTGAGCTGCGGTGCCTGGCGCTTGAGGTAATAGGCGGTCCACAGGCCGGTGTAACCGGCGCCGATGATCGCCACGTCCAGGTCCAGGTCCTGCTCCAGCGCCGGCCGCGGCAGCAGCGGCTCGTCGAGCTGGTCCATCCACAAACTGATACTGCGCCACGCTGGCATGCAAGCACTCCGCAACCCGAATTTCGAATGCGGCGATCCTAGTGCCTGTGTTCAGGGGTTGTCTTGCGCGCGGGCACGCAAAGAAATTTGCTTGGCGTAGGCCTTGGGCGACTGCCCGGTGTGCTGGCGGAAACAGCTGTAGAACGCCGACAGTGAATTGAACCCGGCGGCAAAGGCCAGTTCATCGACCCGCAGTGGCGGCACGGCCTGGTCGAGGGCGCTTAGCACATGCTGCAGGCGTGCCTGATTGACATAGCGGTAGAAGCTCTGCCCCAGCACCTGATTGAGCAGATAGGAAATCTGATTGCGGCTGTAGCCGCATTCGCGGGCCACCCGCTGCAGGTCCAGTTCCGGGTCGAGGTACGGTTGCTGACGCTGGAAATACTGCTGCAGGTCCTCGGCCATGAACCCCAGCTGGCGCGGCGACAGGCCCAGGCGGCTGGCGGCCGGGCGCTGGCTGCCGGAAGCCTTGCCCGCCCCGGGTGCTCGCACCAGGGACGCGTACTCATTGACTCGCCAGATCAGCCCATCGCGCACGGTGATGGCCTCGCTGGCGCGGAACGACACCAGCCCCTGGCCGCCGCGCAAGGTCACCTGGTACTGGATAAAGGCGGTGTCGCCATCCAGGCGAATCCGATCGCAATGCTCCAGGGCCTCGTCGGGGGCCCGGGGCATGCTGGCCTGCACATACTCGCGCAGCTCGTCGAGGCCCAAGGTGCGATTCTGGAAAAAATCGTTGTACTGAATCTCGGGGTGATACAGCGCCATCACGCCATCAAGGTCGCGGTGCTTCCAGCACAGGTGATAACGCATCACGGTTTCACCGGTGGCCTGGGTTTGCAGCGGCCCGTCATCAGGGGCAGACATAGGTTTCTCGAACAGCAAAAGGCGCAGCTTGCCCAACTTGCGCAGCGGCTTCAACGACCACCCGCACGCCGCGGATCGTGGCACGACAATGGCACTGCGCGCCAAGACATGACCTGCATCATGAATCCGACAGACAACTGCCGGACGGCGGGCAAAAAAACGCCGGGCTGTCATCAGCCGGTGCTACTTTTATAGCCTCAAGCGAGCGGATCAATGACGATCGGCTCGTCCCTACCGCGAGCACAAGGAAGCGCTCAATGAACCAGGGTGGGCCACCGATGAACAGAGTCTGGGCCAGTAAAGTCACCTTTCCCAACGCCTGCCAGCTGATGCGCTGGCATTTCCATCCCCTGGGCTTCGAAGCCAGCATGGATGCGCCCGGCAGCATGATCGCCAGGCTCTTCGACCGTGCCAGCGGCGAAACCATGATTGCCATCGCCGGCATTCCCTGTGCCACGGTGATGAGCGCGGCGGATGTCGAACGAATAATCGAAGCCGTGGAGGACGAACTGGAAGCCTTTGCTCCCTCTCTGGCGCTCAAGGCCTGAAACGCGGCCTCCGCGACTGAAGCCCGCCTGACCGGCGGGCTTTTTTCATGGTCACTGCCGCAGGTCGCGGAAATATGGCTTGTCGCGGGGCACCCGGTCCGAAGCCTTGGGCGCATTGCCCGCCGCCGATTCCTGGGGATCGACGTACCAGTAGCAATGCTTGACCGCGCGGGTGATGCCCACATAGGCCAGGCGCAGGATCTCGTCTTTCTGCGCATTGTCGTAAGGCTCGGCGTCGCCATCCTTGCCCAGCCCGGCCTGGCGGTAGACCTGATTCTTGTAGGGCGAACTGCTCAGGTGCTGGCAATCGCCCAGCAGGAACACGGCGTCCGCCTGCAGGCCCTTGGCGCTGTGGTAAGTCAATTGCTTAAGCCGGCGGGCCGACGGCGGCAAGCTAGAATCAACATTAACTATTTGTGAAATATGCTCTTCAATCAATAACTTATCGCTAGTTTTTCGAAACAACATCAAGATCGAATCACCCTGGCGGTAATGCTCTGCCAGGCGCTGGGCCAGGTCCTGATCGTTCCGATCCAGCACCTGCACCGGCCACAACTCCCGCTCCTCGCCGGCCGCCTTGGCCTTCTTGCCGGCAATGGCCGGGGCTGCACGGACAATGTGCTCGGCGGCGTCGATCACGTGCTGATGACTGCGGTAGTTCTCGCTGAGCATCACCCGCGTGGTGCCCGGGGACGGGAACTCCTTGTTGAACTCGATGAAGTACTTCGGCGAGCTGCCGCGCCAGCCGTAGATCGACTGCCAGTCGTCGCCGACACAGAGCAAGGATGAATGCTGGGCCCCACGCCCCAGGTTCAAGGCCGCGCCACGGCGGCGGATCTCGCGCAGGCTGGCCTTGATCCAGGAAACGATCTGCGGCGAAACATCCTGAAATTCGTCGATCATCAGGTGCGACAACGGCCGCAGGCAGGCATCGCTGAGCAGCTTGAAGTTTTCCGGCGAGCGCTCGCTGAACAGGGCGAACATCCGGTTGTAGCTCATGATCGGCGGCGACTGATCCAACAGGTGGTCTTCCAGGGCTCGCCAGAACAGGCTCAGGGCCTCGAAGAAGAAGCGATCCGGGTCGTCCTGCGCAAAGCTCATGCCGGCCACGGCGTCCCCGACCTCCAGCCCCAGGTTCTCGATAAAGCCGGCTGCCGCAACGAAGCAGTCCAGCAAGGGCGCCGAAGCCAGCTCGCCCTTGACCCGGTAATCAAAGCCCGGCCCCGCACTGACCTGGGCGGAAAAGGCCCCTGACACGCGCTTTGCGCCCTCATAACTATCAAGCCAAATCAATGGCTTACGACAGAAAGCTTGAAACAAGGTGCGCTTTACAGCGCATTCGGCACGCAGCGTCAGCTTGGCCCCGGGCCGGGTAATCTGCGGGCTCTCTCGAGGGTCGAAACCCAGCACGACCCAGGCATCCAGTTCGGCGGCATAACCATGGCAGTAGAAGGTCGAACCGTTGATCTCAAAACTCTGGCGCTTTGGCTCAATCCCCTGAATCGGCCAGGCACCGGCACGCAGCCACAGGTCTTCCACGGTGTCGCACAGCTCTTCGTCGCGCTTGGCGGCCAATTCGGTGACCGCCATGCGCTTTTGCACATCCGGGTGATCGCGTTCCAGCTCCCTCTGCTGCAAGGCGTGGCGCGCCAAGGGCTTCAACGCCAGGCGAAAGCGCTCATCACTGCGATACAGCGCCTGATAACAGGCATTGAGGTGCCGGCGCTGGGCATCGTTGATGCGCAGGTCGAAGGGATTGCTGTCCACGTCCTCCTCGGCACCTTGCGGGCGCTCGCTGAGGTTCTCGAAGGCCTGCAAGCGCTCGAACCCCGGCAGGCTGCGCACCATGGGCAGGATCCGCGAATGGAAGGTGCGCACCAGATCCCGGGCCTCCCGGGGCGCCAGTACCCGTCCCCACAGGGCGAAGACCTCCACCAGCTTGCTGATGAAGTCCTTGCGCGACTCGCGGGTGAAGGTCACCACGGTCATGGAGTCCAGCTCGAATCCCAGGTAATGGCTGAGCAGCAACAGACGCAACACCAGCGACGTCGACTTGCCGGCCCCGGCCCCGGCAATCACCGCCGTGGCCGGTGTGTCGCTGAAGATCATCTTCCACTGCGCGGCGCTGGGCTGGGCCTGGGCCGGCAACAAGCGGGCGACATCGGCCTTGAAGCGCTTCTTCAGTTCTGCAGTCAACGGCAGGCGCCAGTCGTCGAACAACCGGTCATCCACCCCTGGCGGGCGGTGCTCGGTGTTGCGGCTGTCACGGATCAACAGCACCTGGCGGCCTTCTTCCAACCCCTCAAGACGGCCCTCCTTGTAGCCGTATTCCACTCCCGCCGTGTGACCGCTGCGAAAGCCGTCGGCCTGACCGTGCAGCCAGGAGGCCCGATGCTGGGCCCGCAGGCGGTTCAGGCCATGACCGAAGAAACGCGCGGCCAGGCGCTTCAACAAGGGCATCTGGGCCAGGGGCAAAAGCTCGGGGGGCAGATCGGAATTGTGTTGCGACACGCGGACTCCAAGGGGGTGAGGCTGAGCGGTAATGGTCGCCGGATTTATTCCTGGTATCCAGCGAATTGCTTGCAGGTCATTAACTTAAGCGATGAACCGAAGGTTTAACACCAAGATTCCGACAAAATAATCATCTAATTTTACGATTGGATTACGGCATTTTTTGCGCTTTTTATCGATCAATGACTGATAGAAGATGCACGCCATCAACCAACGGTTATCGTTTTTGGCCCGAGTAAAAGGCGCCATGGCGAAGCCTCATGAGGAGACGATCATGCTTGAACTCAGACCCTTCAGCTCCCTGGGCGGCGCACACCACGGCTGGCTGGATGCTCATCACCATTTTTCCTTCGCCCAATACCATGACCCCAAGCGCATGCACTGGGGCAACCTGCGGGTCTGGAACGATGACGTGATCGCCCCCGGCACCGGCTTTCCCCAGCACCCGCACCGGGACATGGAAATCATTACCTACGTCCGCGAAGGCGCCATCAGCCATCAGGACAACCTGGGCAACAAGGGCCGCACCGAGGCCGGCGACGTACAGGTCATGAGCGCCGGGACCGGGATCGCCCACAGCGAATACAACCTGGAAGCCACGCCGACCAAGATCTTCCAGATCTGGATCATTCCCAACCAGGCCGGCTCCGCGCCGTCCTGGGGCGCCAAGCCTTTTCCCAAGGGCCAGCGCGAGGGTTTTGTGACCCTGGCCAGCGGCAAGGACGGCGACGAGGAAAGCCTGCGCATTCGAGCCGATGCCCGACTGGTGGCGGCCAATCTGAAGGCTGGGGAAACCGCCGAGTACCATCTGGACGCTGGACGCCGGGCCTATCTGGTGCCCGCTACCGGAGTGATCGAGATCAACGGCTTGCGCGCCGAAGCTCGAGACGGGGTTGCCGTCGAGGATGAACGGGTGCTGCGAGTGAGCGCGCTGCAGGACAGTGAAATCGTCCTGGTGGATTTGGCGTGAAGCGCAGCGGCAACTAAAAAGGGGCGACCGTGATGGTCGCCCCTTTTTTTCGCCAGCAAGCCGGCTCCTACGTGAATCAGTTGCCGCTGATGGCGGTGTCCACCAGGGTCTGGGCTTCCTGCACCAGTTGCTTGAGGTGATCGTCACCGATGAAGCTTTCGGCGTAGATCTTGTAGATGTCCTCGGTGCCGGACGGGCGTGCGGCGAACCAGCCGTTCTCGGTCATGACTTTCAGGCCGCCAATGGCCTGATCGTTGCCCGGGGCCTGGCTGAGGATTTGCTGGATCGGCTCGCCGGCCAGCTGGGTCGAGGTCACTTGTTGCGGCGAGAGCTTGCTGAGCAAGGCCTTCTGCTGCGGGTTGGCCTTGGCATCGACCCGCACCGAGAAAGGTTCGCCCAACTCATCGCACAGGGCGCGATAAGCCTGACTCGGATCGCGACCGGTGCGCGCGGTCATTTCAGCGGCCAGCAGCGACGGGATCAGGCCGTCCTTGTCGGTGCACCAGACACCACCGTCCTTGCGCAGGAACGAGGCACCGGCGCTTTCTTCACCGCCAAAGCCCAGGGATCCGTCGAACAGGCCGTCGGCAAACCACTTGAAGCCCACGGGCACTTCGTACAGGCGGCGGCCCAGACGCGCGGCCACCCGATCGATCAGGCCGCTGCTGACCACGGTCTTGCCCACGGCGGCGTCGGCGCGCCATTGCGGACGGTTCTGGAACAGGTAGTCGATGGACACCGCCAGGTAGTTGTTCGGCGCCAGCAGGCCGCCGCTGGGGGTGACGATGCCGTGGCGGTCGTGATCGGGGTCGCAGGCGAAGGCCACGTCGAAGCGCTCCTTCAGGCCGATCAATCCTTGCATGGCGTAGCTGGAGGATGGGTCCATGCGAATCTGTCCGTCCCAGTCCACCGACATGAAACGGAAGGTGGCGTCCACCTGCTTGTTCACCACCTCCAGATCAAGGCGGTAGTGCTCGGCGATGGCCGACCAGTAGCGCACCCCTGCTCCACCCAGCGGATCCACGCCAAGGCGCAGCTTGGCGTTGCGGATGGCATCCAGGTCGATGACGTTGATCAGGTCGGCGACGTAGGTATTGAGGTAGTCATGGCGATGGGTGGTATCGGCCTTCAGCGCCTGCTCGTAGCTGATGCGCTTGACTCCGGCCAGCTTGGCCGCCAGCAGTTCGTTGGCCTTGGCTTCGATCCACTTGGTGATGTGGGTATCGGCCGGGCCGCCATTGGTGGGGTTGTACTTGTAGCCGCCGCTTTGTGGCGGGTTGTGGGACGGAGTGATGACGATCCCGTCCGCCAGGCCCGAGGTGCGGCCGCGGTTGTAGCAGAGAATGGCATGGGACACCGCCGGGGTCGGGGTGTACTCGTCACCGGCAGCGATCATCACCGTCACGCCGTTGGCCGCCAGGACTTCCAGGGCGCTGGCCCCGGCCGGGGTCGACAGGGCGTGGGTATCGATGCCGACAAACAGCGGCCCGGTGATGCCCTGGGCTTCACGGTACAGGCAAATGGCCTGACTGATGGCCAGGACGTGCCATTCATTGAAACTCAGATCGAACGAACTGCCGCGATGTCCGGAGGTGCCGAAAGCCACGCGCTGGGTAGGCACCGAGGCATCGGGTTGACCGGTGTAATACGCCGTAACCAGTCGCGGGATGTCGACCAGCAATTCAACCGGTGCCGGTTTACCCGCAAAAGGACTGAGAGTCATGCAAAACCTCTGGAAAAGGATGGTTCGGGAATGGAGCGCAGTTTACTGGCAGTTTGACCGCAGCGCGATGGAATCTATCCCGCCCCGCCGCGCTTTTCTGTAGGCGTCGGCCGGCCGGCAAAAGGCTCCGGGAACCCCGTGCAGATTTGAAGAGGGTCTTCGCCAACCGGCCGATAGCCAGGGGCACAGATACAAAAACGCCAGGCTAGGCCTGGCGTTGGAGTCATCAGGCCGGTTCGACCTGCAGAGCCACCCGTTCGCGGCATGGACACTCGTCCATGTAACGGTGCGCCTCGACAAATTCGCTGAAGGGGAAGACCCGGGTCTTCAAGGGCAGCAGCACGCGGTCGGCGGTCAACTGGTTGATGTCGCGCAGCGCGCGCTGTAACGCCACCTGATCCTGAATGATCCCCAACTCGGGCTTGCCGGTGAAATTGCCGATGCAGTGGACGAAGAACTGAATGTTCTTCTGGAACGCGGCACAGGCCGGGAACGGCGTCTGGTTGCCACCTTGCAAGCCATACAGCACCAGGCTGCCACGGGGCGCCAGGACATCGCCAAGCATCGACATCTGCGGACCGCCCAGGCCATCGAACACCACGTCGACCCCGCGATTGTCGGTGAGCTTGTTGATCTGCATCAGCAGGTCCTGCTCCTCGGTGACTATGACTTTCTCGGCACCCAGGGACAGCAGGTACTCACGTTCTTCCGCGGTCTTGGTGGCGGCAATCACCCGCACACCCAGGGCTTTGCCCAACTGCACAAAGGACGGACCGGCACAGTGGCTGGCGTCGGTCACCAAAGCGAATTGCCCGGGCTTGACCCGCGCCAGATCGACATAGGCGAAATAGGCGATCAACAGCGGCGTGTAATGCACGGCCGCCTCGATGGGGCTCAGCACCTCCGGGTAGCGGGTCAGGGCCGAGCGCGGCAGGACGATCAGTTCGCCGTAGACCGGATAATCATTGGGACTTTCGGCGGGAAAGCTGGCGACCTTGTCACCGACCGCAAGGTCGTCGACGCCCTCGCCCACTGCGGTGACCACGCCGGCCATTTCATGCCCCAGCCCAGATGGCAGGCGGGCATGGGACGACGCCAGGTTCTGCCGCCAGAGCACATCGTACCAACTGATACCAATGGCTTCGACTCGTACCTGCACTTCGCCTGGCGCAGGCAACGAGGCCGCATGCTCTTCGCATTTGAGCACCTCGGCCGGTCCAAACTTGTGAAAACGAATCGTGCGGGACATCGCAAACCTCGTCAAATTAACCTCTAATGCCGCGAACTTTATCCGGGCTTTGAAAGCAAGACTATCAGTGCCTATTAATAGTCGACATGTCTGTCATTGATTCCGTGCCCTTGATCAGCGGGGCGGACAGCACTTCCCGTGCGCGGCCTGACTACAAACAAAAACATTTAGCCGGTGCAGAGTACCAGCCTTTACCCGTAAGATTCACGCCGACCTTTTTACCCAAAGGGTCGCTCCCGTCAAGTTCGCTGACTCTGCCAGGACTCCAGATGAATCGTAATGACCTGCGTCGTGTCGACCTGAACCTGTTGATCGTGTTCGAAACCCTGATGCACGAACGCAGCGTGACCCGCGCCGCCGAGAAGCTGTTTCTTGGCCAGCCGGCCATCAGCGCCGCCTTGTCGCGCCTGCGCAATCTGTTCGACGACCCCCTGTTCGTGCGTACTGGCCGCAGCATGGAGCCTTCGGCCCGGGCGGTAGAGATCTTCGCCCTGCTCTCGCCGGCCCTGGACTCGATTTCCACCGCCGTCAGTCGCGCCGCCGAATTCGATCCCGCCACCAGCACCGCGGTGTTCCGGATCGGCCTGTCCGACGATGTGGAATTCGCCCTGCTGCCCATGCTGCTCAAACGCCTGCGGGCCGAGGCCCCGGGTATCGTGCTGGTGGTGCGTCGGGCCAACTACCTGCTGATGCCGTCGCTGCTGGCCTCCGGTGAAATCTCCATCGGCGTCAGCTACACCGCCGACCTGCCGGCCAATGCCAAGCGCAAGGTATTGCGCCGCAGCCTGCCGAAACTGCTGCGTGCCGACACCGTTCCGGGCGCCCTGAGCCTGGACGACTTCTGCGCCCGCCCCCATGCCCTGGTGTCGTTCGCCGGGGACCTGAGCGGCTTTATCGATGAAGAACTGGAGAAGCTCGGACGCAAGCGCCATGTGGTACTGGCCGTGCCGCAATTCAACGGCCTGAGCACCCTGCTGGCCGGCACCGACATCCTCGCCACCGTCCCCGACTACACCGCCGAGGCCCTGACCGCCGCCGGCGGAGTACGCGCCGAAGACCCGCCCCTGCCGGTGCGCAGCTTCGAGTTGCACATGGCCTGGCGCGGCTCCCAGGACAACGACCCGGGAGAGCGCTGGTTGCGTTCGCGGATTCAGATGTTCTTCGGCGACCCTGAGAGTCTTTAGGCGTCGGCTGGCAGGCTGTTCGGCTGATCATTTTTGCCTTTCCACAAACCATGGAGCTCCATTCACTTCCAGTGGATTGCTACATTGGGGGCATATTTGAGGGCATGCTTTGGATGGTTTGAAAAGGATGCCCCCAGCCTGAGGCCAAGCAGGCTATTGATGAGGATGGGTGCACTGAGGGAGCTATGAATCCTCGACCCTACCCCGTATCAATGACCGAGCCGTAGTGAGCGCACCACCCACCACGCTCGACAAATGCGTGCGAATGTAAAAAAAATATGATGGCACAATGCCTTGGCAACCGGCAAAATCCATACGTTCCCAACGGATTTGAAGGACCGGTTCCGATGACATGGCCAGTCACGCTGAAACTCGACAGCTCAGCCTACCCGCTGAGCGTGGTGCAACGCGCCGCTTATTCCTTGGCCGACACTGTCGCGATCCAGGTCGGTATTGTAACCAATCAGATAAGCCTCACGGCCCACCCCGCTGAAGCGAGGCTAACGCTTTCCCCGGAACAGGCTCACTCGCTGATCCTTCAGCATCTGAACGACTTCGCCCTATGCGACCATATCAACCGCGAAACAGCAGGGCTGCGCAAAGTCTTGGCCCGAACCGCGCTCGCTGGATGTGGGATTTCCCAGTGACACTAATTGCGACAGACGCCAAGCACTGCCGCTTGTTGCCTTTTCGATCATGTGGCCTACAACCTTCACCAGATCTTGGAGGGGCGTTGGTCGTTTCATCGAGTTTTATTCGGCGTGACAAGGCTGAAGACTACATGCAACACGGACAATTCGACGCAGTCGCCAAGCCATCGATTACTGCACCCTGCTCTCAAAGGTGTCCGATCCGTGCTCCTGATTCCAGTGCTTAAGGATCTTGTGGTTGGCAGCCTGGGTTCCGCGACTTCACCGCTGTGCGTGTTCTTGTAACGCTTCACCTCGCGAGGCTTGCTCTGGGTGTTGAGGGGCGCGCTGGTGGAGGTCACGGTCAGACCTTTGGACGGATCCAAGATGGTGCTCACTTGACGCAAGCTCATACCGTACTCCTCCGGTTCGCCTTGAGTTTTTGTTCAATCTCTATTTCCTACTCCAAGCCGGAGTCGTTCTTCATCGCATCCAGTTGTCGCAGCTGCGCTTCCAGCACTTTAAACTCTGCAAGTTTCGACATAGACACCCTAACAATAAGGCTACTCTGGCAAAAACAACCGAAACGCATCGGGTCGTCGAGAGCTACTCTGCTTCGCTACATTTACCCGACGAGCCGTCGCATTCATTAGAGTTAGGCGTTTTACTTTCCTTATATTTATCTATGAATTTCTTACTTTCCGCCCCCCAGTCATTTTTATGCAAGAACCAATCATCCGAGAGCGCACTATGAGTGAGATTCCGCATAGCCCTATCGAAATCAGAGAACAGATCATCGACGACATTCAATGGCAGTTCAACTCTAACCAGATGAGAGCTGGTCGCAGTTACTTTGGCATCACTGAACAATTCCTCAATTCTAGGCCTCGAGAGAGCTATTGTAGTTTCCTGTTCAAGAGGCGAAAGTTTGATTAATTCATTCAAATCTTCCTTAAGAATTGAAAGCGACCACTCCAACGAACGCACCAAATGCGATAGATGTTTACTCTCAATTTCTTCCGAAGTAACTAAAGGCAGATTTTCACCTTCCGTGCCGCTCGCAAACTCCTTTCGATATCGTAACAATGATTCAATAGTCTGCAATACCCCAACGACCTGTGAAATCATGGATGAAACAGAACCATACAATATAGTAATTGGCATGTTGTATTGAGAGCTACCAATACCTTTTTCGGGTGAAACTTGAGAGCTCGACACTTTATGATAATATGAGCCTGCCCCATAAACATCCTGAGACCAACTGTATCGTCCTTGTAGCTTAGCTAGCACTTGTGGGTAGACCGTACTCCACACACCGCTAACTGACGGGCCTCTATCTTCCGTCCATAAATTACTCAAAGGAATGGTGGTACATCTTTGACTTGCTACTAAAGCATCAATTTTTCGCTTATATTCTCCCTGAATCCTTTTTCCGCCCTCATCTATTAGCAATATTAGATGACATTCATTCAATCCTTCAGCTTCAAGCGCATCGAGAATTTCAACCACAGCTCGACCAGAGATCACGGTATCAATAAAAATAAACTTGCTAGACGGAAGATTTCTAGGCAAAACAGACGTCAACTCTTTCTTCTGTAAGTGCTCAACAATTTTTTGATAAAAAATGAGATGCGGATCTCTTCCGTCACGTCGAACAAGAGCTGAAAGCACCTTTACCCAGAACGTACGAATACCCTTTGAGGTCTGCTTCTCCTCGTCAGGATCAGCCGAAAATGGCAGCATCGTTACCGCATGCATAGGAGACCCTAGCATTTCTATTTTAGATAGAAACCGGTCCTCTGATGATTGAAGATTTCTTATTTCGTAATGCCAGGCATGTTGAGCAGCGCGAAATAGAGGAACTGCTCCACGACTTGGGATTACAATTGAGTCATACCCATCCAAAAAAAGCACCCTCAAATAATAAGCAAGGTCCTTAGCCGCTCGGCCATACTCAATAATATTCTCAGCAGTAAAAACATGCTCCAAGTAGTGATTGGAGATTGACAAATTATCCTTGCTCACTCGAACCTCCTTGATTCAAGATCATGATCTGCTCAAAGCATTTAATATAATAACCGAATTAAACTTCGAAACCGCCACCACCCTAACACCAACACTTCCAAGTTCTAAACCTACACATTCCAAAGCAAGAGCTAACGACCTTTTGGTGCCGATCCGATTTTGAACCCGGCTACCAGAATTCATTGATCCCTCCGAGCTCTCGAAAAATGATGGTCTTGGATTCATAGCTCTGTTGATGAAAAGGATGAGATGGTTCCCGACTGGATGCTGCTTTTGCATTTGTGCCAAAGCGTTGAAACAAGCGCTTCCACTTGGTGTAGTTGGCGTCGGCGTCCGGAACGCGAATGTCTTGGAGGAGATATCCAATTTGAGTGCCCCTCAAGCCACGTTCCGTATCAGCCAGAACACGACATGCAGCTTCTAGGTGTTGCGAACTAAAAGGTGGGATGCGGGTACTCAAAGCCAATCTCCATCGGTAAACACTAGAGTGCCACTCGAGCAGCTGGGAAAAATAGCCCATAGGCCAATGTGTCGAATGAGAGAGCGCACGAGGTGCTAACCCTCAATATCCGATCTGAGGTTTTCCTCCAGATGCTCAACTCTGGATGTGCCCGGGATTGGGAACATGACCGTCGAGTAATTCAGAAGCCATTTCAAGGCATGGGCTGCCGAAGCGGATTGGTTTCGAACCTCACCGGATGAAAAATACCTTCCGGCGCTCAGAGGCGCGTAGGGAATGAACGCTATTTCGTTCTGCTCACACCAGCGGATCACATCCTCGGACTGGTAATCCAGGATACTAAATTGATTCTGAACCGCGACGATGGGTGCAATCGTAATCGCCTGCGTGAGTTGAAGAATATCGACTTTCGACAAGCCTAGGCATTTGATCTTCCCTTCTTGACGCATCTTCTCAAGCTCCCCAACCTGGTCAGCCAAAGGGACATTTGGATCGACACGGTGCAAGTAATACAGATCTATCGCTTCGACGTTGAGCTGCCTGAGGCTCATCTCAACGCACTGACGCAAATACGCTGGAACGCCACATGGCGTCCACTTGCCAGGGCCTTGGCGGGTGAAGCCACCTTTAGTCGCAATGATCAGGTCGTCGGCATAGGGAAATAACGCTTTACGAATTAGCTCCTCGGCCACATTTGGCCCATACGCGTCAGCGGTATCGATGTGCTGCACGCCCAACTCCACCGCTTTACGCAGGAGCTGAACAGCATCAGCTTCTGAAGCTGGTGGGCCCCAGATGCCCGGCCCCGTGAGCCTCATGGTACCAAGCCCGAGGCGCCTAACCTGCTTTCCTGCCAAGAGTCCCGTACGGGCGGCGGTCATAAGTGCTCCAATTTTTGAAGGATTTGAGTGTGTAAGCTATCGAGAAGAGCATCCCGTACGTCAGGAACAAGCATCTGATGCTGGATCCCGAAGTCGCTCAAAATCTGGTGCAAATGGCTGTCGACGGACGCCCTGAAAGGCAAGTTGGTATCACGTCCTGGGCCAAGAGCAATGGAGCTATCAAGCCTGGTCGCAACGATCGTCGTGTAGCCAGGAAGCTGGCTGGTGATTAATGACCTGACCGCATCTACCTGATGCATCGGTGCAGGTGTACCCCGATGCTCGACTGCGGCATTCCAATACGCCACGGCATCGATGATCGGTCGATCAACCAATATCACCTCGGCAGCGTCAGCCGCTGCTCGTTGCGCCTCGAGCGTACGGTCGATAAACCACATCGTGGAGTCGTAGGTATGCTGAGTGAGCAGCGGGATACCTTGCTGTACCGCCAGCTTCCCGAAAGATGGAATGGTCGCAATGCAGATGCCTTTGCACTCAAGTGAAGCTTTGAGCGCTTCACAGAAGGTGGACTTTCCCGTGGAGTGCGTTCCAGTGACACCTAAAAAAACAGATTTCACCACAGGCTTCCTTGCTCCGGGGGAGGCGACTGCTCGTAAGGTTGCGTTTTGAGCTGCGCAATTTTGCAGATTTCCTGCCAAGTGCTGGCAGATGACTTTTCGATGAGATGATCAAGCAATAACGCCGTTGCATAAGCATCATCAGCTGCTCGGTGGAGCTGGTCGGCGACCTTATCGCGCAGCCCTGTGTCAATGAGCAATGATTCAAGCCGATGGCTTTTGGCGTTAGGGTAAACGTGACGAGCAAGTTTCAACGTGTCGATGACTCCCACCGGCGACCATTCGGGCAGGTGACGCTTCATCACGCCATAGTCGACCGACGCATTGTGCGCGACGAACCATCGGTTCTGCAGGTGCTGTTCGACGTCGTCCATGATCTCAGCCCAGGATTGGCAACTTTCCAGCTCCGCATTTTTAATACCGTGGATTCGCTGGGCCAGCCAAGTGATCCGGTTGACGGGTTTGATTAACCAAGACAAAAGTTCGCGGTTTTCCATCGGTGGAAATGAGGCGATTCCCACTTCGACCAAGTCGGGTGGCGTATGTCCATTGCCCTCAACGTCTACGATGATGATTGGTTCAGAGGGCCAGACGAAGTCTGTTTTCAGCATCAGAGATTCCTTGTTGCCTCGGCGCGGCCATGGCGCGCGTAGTGGTGGGGCTTGTCAGCGTCGTGCACCTGATAGCCTAGGGAGTGCTGTAAATAGTAACGACGCTGTTCGTCCAGACCACGAACGACAATCGCACGGTCGTTCACCTGCGGGTCTTCCACAGCACCCAGCTCGTGGCACATTCGATTGAGAATCTGCTGATCTGGCTTCTTCCATGCCGCCTTGCAGATGGAGAATTGCGAGCTAGGGCAGGTATCGCACAGTTCGGTGATGCCGAAGTGTCCGTTGTAATCGGGTTGCAGATGCGCATAGGCGACTCCGCAAGAGGTTTTGTGGAAGATCGGTGTCACCTGATTCTGCTCCCCGTACAACCTCAATAGCCTCTGCTCATCTTCCAGTGGGAGGAGCTTTCGCCTGGCCGTCATTTTGTATGGCTCAGGGATTCCTTGGCTCTGGTAAAACTCGGCTATCTCCTTTCGATAGAACAGCCCGCTAAATACGGTCGCGTGGGCATAGTTAGCGAGCGCCGCGGCCTTTGCAATGTGCTCTGACGAGTCGTTTAGCCCTGGAACGATCGGGCGCCAATACAACACCACTTTGTAGTGCCTGGCATGGCGGAACAGCATCTTCAGGCTATTGGCAGCAATCGAAGACTTGATGGGTTCGATCTTCGGATCATCAATTCCTGAGTACGTAACCAGCACTGTCAGCTTGATATTTCTGAGCGTATTGAAGCGCTCGCAATCGTCCTGAGATACACGCCATCGAGTGATAACAAGCACATTGTTGGTTAGCCCAGCCTCATTAAGCATACGCAGCAGATTGTGGGTATGACTCTTGACCTCGGGGAGCATCGGGTCGGTGGCCCGGTTGAACAGCTGAATAGGTGTGATATGAGGCTGGAAATACCTGTGATTGATAAATCGCTGGAAGGCTTCTTCATCGCTCATCAGCGCCTGCGGCGTGCGCTGATCGAAATTTCCATAAAGGTGACGAACGCAGTAGCTGCAGTCGAGTGGACAGCCAATGATGTGATTCAAACTGAGCCCGCTTTTGCGGTACCCGACTGGATCTACAAGACTCGGGTTCGCGTTTTGTAACTGCGTCGAGTTGATGATTCTGACCTGGGATCTCACTGCGATGCTCCTTGCTTGCCATCGGATCATCAGATGGAGTGAGCGCCCATTTAGGGTGCCTACCCTCCCATCCTTGGTAGGTAACAATAATGGCCAGATGACAGCTTGATTTCTGAGCTCGCGGGGGAGCCAAGTTCGTATGGTAGGGCCAATAGTTTCGCTGTCCGCAGCTTCCGGCATACGGAGAATTTATCGTTTATCCTGATCGACTTCGTAGGCGCTTCTAAGATCCTCAATCAGATGGGTTTGAGGTTCATCTTGGCTTCAAAAATCAGCAGATCGCTTTCCTCGTTGTTGATCATCATGTTGACTAGGCGAGGGCTTACTTCGATCTCGCCGCCGAGCGTCGCACGCACGGTTTCGGGGTACCGTTCGAGCATCAGATCCGCCAAGCCATGGCTGTAGCCATCGCGGATGAGCTTGATCTTGGTGTCATCCGCGGTACCGTATTTGATGAGTTTGTAGAACCCTGGATCCAGGGCTCCTACCCCATTCAGCACCTCGACGAACTTGAAAATCTTGTTGTCGAAGAAATCGTCCTCGTCCTTGAGACGGACGATTGCCAGGTTAATACGCTCGCCGTCATCCTTTTGGGAGATTCTTACCCAGTTCTCGTACTTGCTGTCGCGATATTTGGTATCACCCCATTTACCCACGAATACGTGATCACTATGGCTAGTCTCGACCAGCTTTTTCCAGTACGCGAGCGTCTGTCGGATCGTCTGCTTGACGCTGAGTTTCTTCAGCTTCCAATCCAGGATCATGGCGTAGAAATTCCGGGCAGGCTCTTGCTTGAGACGCACCAGGTCGCTGTACTCTCGGCTGTCGTCGAAGTGATCGACGAACGATTTGGAGATCGCAAGCATCAGCCTGTCAACGGTATTGATGACGCCGTTCGCCTCGATGCCTCGCCTGATCTTCCGTTCAATAGCCTGCTCCTCTGAAAACACGTCAATTTCACTGACACTATTCGCGATGAGGAGCTTGCCCACCTGAGTGGTAACGTAACGACACTCTCGATCTTTAACCACGCCAGGATGCAGATTCTCTAGACGAGCCACGGCGTCGTCGTAGAGAACCGACACCTTCCCATCGATGATCTTGGTGGCTTCAAGCAGAACGTTGCTGACAGTGTCCTTGACCACCTTTGAGACGTTGACGGATTTATCGTAGAAGGTCTCAAGCGCTGCATTTTCGCGTGTGTAGCCATTTACGCCCAACAGGTAGATGCTGGACTCCAGCTTTCTCAACGCAGCCTTAGCTCCAGGCGCAAAGACCTCACTGAACCGATTGACGCGTCCGACCAGGTTCTTGAATTGAGATGGCGTCAGCTTTTGCTTCCCTTTGAAAAAATCAAAAACGAAGAGTCGTTCGATCGGCAGGTTCACCCCTTCCAGAAGCGTGGAGTTGCAGACCAGAAACCTCATCTGCTTGGAGCTACTGAAGAGGTTCTCCAAGTAAAGACGGATGGTGTCAGGGATCGAACCATGGTGGTACATAACCCCTTTGCGCAGGCAGCCGATCAGTTTGTAGCGTCGGTCAAAAAGCTCTCCTAGCTCGGCACAGGCCGTCTGGATCAGCGGACAATCTACGGGCGGCAGCACGGCTGCCAGTTCAACCGCAAATGACTCAATGCTTTTCTTCCTGTTGCCGTAAACAATGTTTTTGGACAGTGCTTCGCCTTTGATGAGCTCGAAGCAGTTTGCATACCTCCGATCGAACTCCATCCAGTCATTCAGGAAATGGTCATAGAGCTTGAGCTTCGTCTGGCCCCTCCCTCCCCTAAAATCCCTGATATAGAAGCGCTCAGACTTGATGTACTCGTCGATCTTGAATCCGCTCGGGATCATGTCCAGGAAGCGCACACGGACGTTGAGTTCATCGCATAGGAAGGGAGTCAGGAACTTGAATGATGTTTCCGGATTACGAGCCCCCAGGATGCACAGCATGGCGGCCAGTAACTCATTTCTGCGGTCGCTCTGCAGCAGGTTGTGGGCCTCGTCGACGAAGACCATATCGAAGCTCAGCCCGGCGTTCTCGTTCAAGAGCCTGTTGAGCCGCTCCTGGGTCAGGACAAATGCCCTGTTCTTTCGCTCAACCGAATACATCTCGGGATGGGTCACCACCTTGCCCAACCCCTCAATGTCCGCGTAGATCAACCGCTTTTTCGTCTGGGCCAGCAGAGCCTTAGAAGGCACAAGGATCAGGATCCGCTGCCCTGGATTTTCCCTCACCGATTGAATGATGAGCTCAGATTTACCGTAACTGGTCGGAGCAACCACGACTGACGACTTACGGTACTCCGACTGAACAAATGTCCGCAGGGCATCCTGTTGCTCAGTCAGCACGATGCCTTGATCACGGAAGGTATCGATGTAGCTGCCCACGATGTTTCGGATGAACGACTCGCTGCGGTGATCATCCTCGGAAAAGTAGCTGCTGATTACTGCTGAGACAGGGTGAAGACCACTGTTGAGTGCTACATCGTACAGCGCCTGGTACTGACCCGAAGCGTTACCGTAAAACAGGATAATGCGGTAGCCGAGACGTCGAATTTCGAGGGTCTTGTGGTTAAGGAGCAGCACGGCGATCGCCAAAAGTTTCACAATCTCTGTGTTACCCAGTTCGTCTCCCTTGAGGAGTTGGAAATACAGATCCTTGAACTTGGTGTTGCCCAGTTTCCTGATAGTCAGCTCTTCCATGCTACTGCTCCGCCTCCTGCCTCAAAAACTCTTCCAGCTTTTCCATGGTGCCTTTGTGGAGGGACAGCACCCACACCGTTTTGAACACAGCTTCAGCTACCAGCTTGGTGGTGAAATTTGACACGGTATTTTCGGCGATAGCCTGGGACACTTCGCTGAACAGGGCAGAGACCAGAAACACATTGTTGTCCGAAGCAATCGCCCCGTCTTCTTCAGCCAAATCACCTTCCATCTCCAAGATCTCAATAACCGAGTCCCGGTAATTAGCTTTGTTGTGGATCGCATTTTTCGCGGCATTTATCGCATTGAGCCAGTGATTGAGCTCCGGCTCAGCCAAACGCCTCTTAAGGTCATCCCGAGCCAAACGCAATTGAGCACTTGTGGCCGAGCAAGAAGTCTTGTCCGCCCCTCTGCCGCCCGACTTGACCTCGGTGATCCAGACGTTGTTGGTTGAGGTCTCGTATAGGAGGAGATCGAAGCCCTTCCGGATACTCTTCTCTTCCATATTGAAGAACGGGGAGACCACATCGAAGTTGGGGAAGAGCTTCAGAATGATGACGTGAGACAGGAGCTCACCCAGCATACCAATCCGGGTTTCCCAAGTTTTCTTGGAATAGCGCTCGTTCCAGAAGTGCTTAATCGTCGCAGGGTATTTGTAGATCGCCCTGTCCTTGCTGGCCTGATCAGCACCATGGCAGATACGGGTGAGGTTTTCCCTCAGCGCGAGCTTAAGCTCATCAGAAAAATTCTCGACACAACACAGGGCATACTGATCTACCTGCTTGAAGCTCACGCCATCCATAACACTTCCTACAAACACTAAACCGCAGAATCCTCTTGCGGTTGCTGCGCGCGATCAATGATCCCGCCCTGATTAAGGGTAGGCACCAGCTGAGCAGCTGTGCGCGCGAGTGAGATCTGGTCAGGGATGACCGATAGTGGCACTCTGTCAGCATTACCGCAAGTTAGCGTGATTGACGGGAGCGGTAAACAACAACGGAGACAATTTTTGGTGCAAATCGTCGGAGGTTGCGTAATGGCTGTATAAGTATCCAGATGTTCGCAGATCAATCAGCGTCGGACTGAAAGATTCGCAGCACCGTAGACAGCTCTATCCGACGTCGCTGGTAATTCCCGACTGAGAGGTAGGCAATGTGAGCCCCCCTCTCCTCACTTATGAACTACTGAAAGCCATCTGAATCCATCTGGCTCTGCCGGAGATCGCCACTCGCGAACCTGATGCACTGGGGGCAAAACTGGGGGCACATTTGAATTTTTTCCGCCTGAAAATATTGTCCTAGAGCCCAGTCAAAATGTTTTTTGGCGATCCGGATAGCCTTTGAGATCGACCAGTGTCGCCTTCAACATCCATCGATTATTGGATGTGTGTCGCAGTCCAAGGTCGTGGCGCCTTGGTTGTAGGCGCTGATGAAGAATTGACCCATCTGCCGACAAACCGCTGACCCAGGCAGCCTTCAAGGCTAAGGCCGTCTGTGCGGGGTATCTACCTATCCATGTTGGGGCAGTCTTGCCCTCAGCAGGCGGGGCAATTGCGCATCAATGCCAACACTCGGCCCTCATGCAGAGAAGGCGGCGAGCACATCGCTGGCAATCAGCTCTTTTCTGGCGTTGCACTGATCGTCGCCAGTCATGCGCCAGACATTCCAGCCGTTTTGCAGCTGACGCTCACCGAACCGATTCATCACCGACTCCAGTGCGCTTTGCTTTTGCACTGGCAAGGCATTCAGCT
Organism: Pseudomonas protegens; assembly: GCF_013407925.2. Taxonomy (NCBI): domain Bacteria; kingdom Pseudomonadati; phylum Pseudomonadota; class Gammaproteobacteria; order Pseudomonadales; family Pseudomonadaceae; genus Pseudomonas; species Pseudomonas protegens. The sequence continues at coordinate 81,261 of NZ_CP060201.1, forward strand.
TTTCCTCACTGAACCCATTGAAGTCAAAAACATCCCTGATGTAGTGAGCATCGACTGCATTTCGAGTGGCCGCTGCCCATTTGCCGACCTGGTTACGCCCCTCCCACATCAAAGGGTGCAACTCGTCCGGGGTGTAAAAGCCCAAGCCGAACCCGGTTCCGTAACCCTGGCTTTCCTGATAGGCATACAGATATTCAAAGAGCTCGGTAAAGTCCTCCAGACGCCAGAACGATTCGATCAGTTGCTCGAGACTCATGACCTCGTCTGCGACGCTCAAGAGCAAGCCATTGTCGTGCAGGAAAACGGCACTGACATGACAGTTCATCGATTCGTCGCATTCATCCTTTGACCAGATTCGCTCGGAATAAAGCGTTACTCCTGCGGAATCGGGAGCCAGCAAGTTCTTTTCATGATTTTTCTCAGAGAACTTGACGACTTTCCCGGCATTGTTACCGAAGCGTTCAATGGCCACTCCCAACTGCCCAAACCATTCCCTTAAAGAGACGCTGACGGCAGGCAATTGTGCCAAACCCTCCTTTTTCAAATGGGCGACAAGGAAATTGTACGGTCGACTCATTTCGAGGCTCTCTTGGTTTTGGAGTTGCTGTGTATCACCGGCACAAGGTCCCATTGCAAACAGGCACGATGACCATCGTGTCAGCGGAACAAGCTCGGCCCGTACCAGCAAAACACACTCACTATAAGGTGTAGGCAATGCCGACCTGCAGCGTTCGCGGAGCCCCAGGATAGGCGTAAACGTTGCCGAACGCGCCCTCTTCATAATCACGGTCAAACAGGTTTTTCAGATCCAGATTGAGCCGCACCTTGTCATTGACCTTGTAGAAACCGAGCAGGTTGACAACGGTGTAGCTGCCCATCGAAAACCCGGTATTGGCGGTTTGCCCGGCGCGCTCGTCGACGTACTTGAGTCCGCCCCCCAGGCCCAGGCCCTTGAGCATGCCGTCCTGGAACTCGTACATATTCAGCAGGCTGAAGCTGTTTTTCGGGATGTTCAGCAGCCGCGTGCCAGAGCGCAGCACGTTGTCCTTGGTGACTTCGGCATCGACATAGGCGTAGCCGCCGATCACCCGCCACTCGGGCGTCAGGTTGCCGGCAACGTTGACATCCAAACCACGGCTTCGCACTTCACCGGCGGCCACGCTGAAGGTCGAGTCAACCGGGTCGGCGGTCAAGACGTTGCGCTTTTCGATCTGATAGATCGCCGCGTCGACACTCAACTGCTGATCCAGTGCTTCCCACTTGATACCCATTTCATAAGACTTGCCCTTCTCTGGCGCAAACCCGCCGCCGAGGCGGCTGGCGCCGGTGTTGGGCTTGAACGAGCGCGCGGTGTCGGCGTAGAGCGCCAAGGTCTCGGTCAAGTCGTAGCTCACGCCAATGCGCGGTGTGACCGCGTTGTCACTGGCCTGCCAACTCTTGCCGCCGGGTACATAGGTTTCGTAGTCATGTTCGAAGCGTTCGAAACGCGCCCCTGCCAGCACTTTCAGTTTGTCGGTCAGGGCCACTTGATCCTGCACGAACGCGGCATAGGTCTTGAGGTTTTCCTTGTCATGAGTCGGCGTGCGGGTCAGGGCCGGACGCGGCTGGCCGTACACTGGATCGAAGAGGTCGATGGGGTACGCACCGACAGCGCCACTGGAGCGTTGAATGATCGACTGGTAGTCGTAGTCTTCATACTCGATGCCGGTGAGCAAAGTGTGCTGCAAACCGGCGGTATCGAAATGGCCGGTCAGATTGAGCTGGGCATCCCGGTCGGTCCATTCCAGCTTGCGATAGTTGAAATTGCGCCCCAAGGTGCGGCCGTCAGCGGCAATACCGTTGGCCTCGACCGCGTTGCCCTTGAGCGAACCATCGAGCCACTGCACACCACCCCCAAGGGTCCAGTCGTCGTTGAGCAGGTGTTCGAAGCGCAGTTGCGCCATGTTGTTGTCGTTGTGCAGTTTGCCAACGTCTTTTTCACCGAAAAAACTGTCGCGAGAAGCGCTGCCAATCTGCTTCGCGTAGCGGGTAACGCCTCGATCCAGAGGCGCGTTGTTACGCATGAAATCGCCTTCGAAAATCAGCCGGGTCGCGTCGCTGACCTGCCAGCTGAGCACCGGCGTGACACCGTAGCGCTCGGTGTCGACATGATCGCGGAAGGTGTCGCCGCCCTCGCCCACGACGTTCAGTCGATAGGCCAGGCGCCCGTCTTCGTCCAGCGGCCCGGAAGCGTCCAGCGTGCCGCGCTTCATGCCCTGGTCGTTCAATTGACTGCCCAGGGTGACCGTGCGCTCGGGCAACGGCTGCTTGGAAACCACGTTGAAAGTACCGCCAGGATCACCCCGGCCATAAAGCATGGTTGCCGGGCCGCGCAGCACTTCAAGGCGTTCGATGGTGTTGGCATCCGGCATGTTCGGATAGCCGCGGTTGATGGGAAAACCGTTGCGGTAAAACTCGCCGGTGGTGAAGCCACGGACGGTAAACGTGGTCAGCCCCTGCCCACCAAAATTGTTCGCCCGCCCCACGCCCCCGGCGTAGTCCAGCGCGTCCTGCAAACGCGTGGCTCCAAGATCCTCCACCGCATCCTTGGCGACCACACTGATCGACTGCGGGGTTTCATGGATCGAAGTGTCAGTCCGCGTGGCGCTGGCCGAGCGCGTTGCGCGATAACCCTGCACCGGACCATCCGCCCTTTCGTAAGTCGCGGTGCCGATGACATCGGCGGTGTCCAACTCAAGGGTTGAGGGCTTTACCTGCGCTTGTTCAGCCCATGAGGTGGACGACAACGCTTGCAGCACACAAATGGAAAGCAGGGTTCGGCGCATGGAGAGAAAAAACCTTTGCGAATAGGCCAATACAAGGGGTGAAACCGCCAGAAAACTGCGGCGCATGCTATACAAAACCATTCGCAATTAATACAAATTCCCATTAGCACCCGAAGCCGCTATTGCTCCGCCTTAGCCATCGCCGAAGCGCGCCACGTGAAATCCCCACCTGCATCCATTGACAAGGCCAAGGCAAAAATTCAACATGCCAGCACTTGTTGGACAACCAACAACCAACAACCAACAAGTACCGCTCTGCAACCGCCAAGGCGTGCGAAGAGCTGTCGAGGAGATGAAATCCATGCCTCACCCCAAATCCGCCACAGCGTGGCCGCCCTCCTGTGCCGCCCCGAGAGAAAGGATCCAAGCCCCGAGCTTCGTGCCGCCGCCAGGTGCATGCGACACCCATGCCCATGTGATCTGCGCTGATTTTGAGCGTTATCCCCTGGTACCCGAGCGCAGTTACACCCCGCCTCCGGCACCTGAGGCGCTGTATCTGGACATGTTGCGGGCCACGGGGATGCAGCGCGGGGTTCTGGTGCAGCCGAGCGTCTACGGCACCGATAACCGCTACATGCTCGAGGTGTTGCAACGTCACCGTGATCGACTGAGGGGGGTGGCGGTAGTCGACGAACGAATCAGCGATGACGAACTGGCGCACATGCACGCCTTGGGTGTGCGCGGCGTTCGCATCAACGTGCTGTTTCGCGGCGGCGTGAATCTGGACTTGATGGAGCGCCTTGCCCATCGGGTTGCCGACCTTGGCTGGCATCTGCAGTTCTTGATTGATGTCCGGCTGTTAAGCGAGCTGCAGGCACGGATAGCCAGGCTGCCCTGCCCCGTGGTGATCGATCACTTCGGACACTTCCCGGCCCGCCTGGGCGTCAAGGAGCCGGGGTTCGAGTTGCTGCTGAGAAACGTGGCGGAACACGGTTGGTGGGTCAAATTGTCGGGCGCTTATCGCCTGAGTGAGCGGCATCCGGACTATGCCGATACGGATGCGCTGGCCCATGCCTTGCTGGGCGCCGCCCCCGAACGAATGGTTTGGGGCAGCGACTGGCCCCACGTAGCGCTCGAAAGCACGCCCGACACCGGTTCATTACTGGATCGCTTGCGCTCATGGGCGCCCGATCAGCGCCAGCGACAGAGCATCCTGGTCGATAACCCCGCCGTTCTGTACGACTTCAAATAACAAAAACAATAACCCAGCGGCGCCAAGGTGCTGCACGGAGAACAATAATGAGCTGGTTTAGCGAACTTAATACCGTTGAAAAACGCACCTTCTATTCCGCATTGGGTGGCTGGGCGCTGGACGCCCTGGACTTCATGGTGTTCACCTTTGTCATCGCCTCCTTGATGACCCTCTGGCACATCGACAAGGGATCCGTGGGACTGCTGAGCACCGTGACCTTGCTGTTTTCGTCCATTGGCGGATGGGGAGCGGGGATCCTGGCTGACCGCTACGGTCGGGTGCGGCTGCTGCAGATCAGCATTCTGTGGTTCTCGATCTGCACCGTACTGATCGGCTTCGCGCAAAACTTCGAGCAGCTGTTTGTGCTTCGCGCGCTGCAGGGCCTGGGGTTCGGCGGCGAGTGGGCGGTGGGCTCGGTGCTGATCGGCGAAATGGTCCGAGCGGAACATCGCGGCAAGGCCGTGGGCATCGTGCAGAGCGGATGGGCCATTGGCTGGGGCGCGGCCGCGCTGCTCTACACAGTGGCCTTCAGCTACCTTCCCGAAGACCTTGCCTGGCGCTCACTGTTCTGGATCGGCATCGCACCTGCAATGCTGGTGCTCTACATTCGCAAATACGTGCCAGAACCCGAGGTGTTCCTGCAGAGCAAGAAGCACCAGAGCGAAACTGGCAACAGGGTGGCCTTCTGGCACATCTTCTCCCCTTCGCTGCTGCGCACCACCCTGTTGTCCGCGCTGCTGTGCATGGGGGTACAAGGTGGCTACTACGCGATCACCACCTGGTTGCCGGCCTACCTGAAGCTGGAGAAGGGCCTGTCAGTGTTCGGCACCGGCAGCTACCTGCTGGTGGTCATCCTGGGGTCATTCTTCGGCTATGTCTGCGGTGCCTACCTGTCTGACCGGCTGGGGCGCCGCGCCAACTTCATCCTCTTCGCCGTCCTGTCGGCCATCAGCGTGATCTGCTACATGCAACTGAACCTGACCAATACCCAGATGCTGATTCTCGGTTTCCCCCTGGGGTTCGCCGCATCCGGTATCTACAGCGGCATGGGGGCCTTTCTGACGGAACTCTATCCTTCGGCAGTGAGGGCCAACGGCCAGGCGTTCTCCTATAACTTCGGGCGCGCGGTGGGCGCACTGTTCCCGGGACTCGTCGGTTTCATCAGTGCCCAATACAGCCTGGGCACCGCGATTGCGATGTTCGCCGGAGGTGCCTACTGCCTGGTCCTGGTGGTGACCTGCTTCCTTCCGGAAACCAGGGGCAAGCAATTGCACTGAACCAGACATCATTTGTTAGAGTAACGCCCGCGTATCGTTCGTTACGCGGGCGTTCTACGTTTCAAGCTTTTGAAACCGACATTCGATGACTGAGAAAAATGACTATAAAAGCAATTGGCCGACGTGATCACTTCTCGGTCGAGATCTTTCGTTATCTGGAAAGTGAGATACGTGAAGGTCGACTCCGTCCCGGTGATCGCATCCCCACCGAAAGCCGCTTGGCCGAAGCCTTCGCCGTCAGCCGAAATGTCGTGCGTGAAGCCGTGGCGCGGCTCAATTCCGCCGGCCTCGTCATCAGTCGCCAAGGGCTCGGGGTGTTTGTTGCCACTGAAGCCAACCAGAGCAGCTTCCGCATCACTCAAGAGGAACTGACAGACAGCACCAAGCTGCGCCAGCTCTACGAACTGCGCCTGGACCTCGAAGTCGCCGCCGCCGCCATGGCCGCCCGCCGTCGCTCACTCAATCAGTTGAACAAGATCGCGGCGGCGCTGGACACCCTGCGCGACGGCCTGCAAAACCCTGAGGACATGCTGGAGCACAGCCTGCAGTTCAAGCGCGCCATTGCCGATGCCACAGGCAATGACTACTTTCGCAACTTCATCATCTTTCTCTGCAGCCACGTCTACGAAGCGGCCTTGCTGGAGAACCGCCTGGTACGTTCGAGCGACCTCGGCGAAACCCTGCTGGCCGAACATCAGGCGATCTTTGACGCGATCAAGCTCGGCGACCCCGACCTCGCCAGGCGCGCCACCTGGCAACAGATCATCAACTCCGCCGAGCGCAATGGGTTGCGGGGATTGCAAGGCTGGGAAATCACTCGCATGAGTTCGCTGGGCGAAACCTATGCCCCGCAATGCGCAGGCCCGGATCCCGAGCCGCGCAAACTGCAACGCAGCTTGCCGGACGGGGCATGCGACTGCCACTTCCACGTCTTTGGTGACGAACATGGGCAACCGTTCTCCCCTCACCGTTCCTACACCCCGCCCCCCGCTCCCCTGGAGGCCTTTGAGCACGTCCAGAAAACCCTGGGGCTGAGTCGCGCAGTCATCGTCCAACCCAGTGTCTATGGGGCGGACAACAGCACCACCCTGGCGGCGCTGAAGCAAGGGGGCAGCGCATTGCGCGGGGTTGTGGTGATCGATACCGACACCGATAGCCAAACCCTGCAGGCGATGCATCGCCTCGGGGTTCGCGGCGTGCGGGTCAACCTGATCTTCAAGAGTGGCGTCGAGGTGTCGGATGTTGCGGCCCTGGCGGAAAAAGTCGCACCGCTTGGCTGGCACCTTCAGTTGCTGATCGATATCACCGAATTCGCCGATTTGTACGAAACCGTGGCCAGCCTGCCGGTGCCAGTCGTCATCGACCACATGGGGCACATGCCCACCAGTTGCGGGCTGAACCACCCGGGATTCACCGACCTGCTGCGCCTGCTGCAAGAAGGCCGGGTGTGGGTCAAGCTTTCCGGCGCCTATCGCTTTACCGCGTCGAAGGACTTTCCTTACGACGACGTAACGCCCTACGCCCGGGCGTTGATCGAGGCCAATCCGAACCGGCTGCTGTGGGCAAGCGATTGGCCACATCCGTGCATACCGGTGCCGATGCCCAACGACGCCAGCCTGCTGGAGATGTTGTTCGACTGGGTTGATAACGACGACGCGCTGATCAAGCAGATCCTGGTGGACAACCCGGCACAGCTCTACGGCTTCTGAAGACGCCCGGCGAGCTGGCCGCGCCAGTGCTCAACGAAACCGCCAGCACCCGTCCACACCGACCCCAGCCGCGACGGTCAAACCGCCCCACATCCGCGCCGCTCAAGCGCCTGAGGCTTGGTCGGCGCCGCGCAGCAACTTCAGCAAGGCCTGGAGCGGGTGCTGGACGGTCTGTCCGTCCTTGCGCTTGACCTGGCTGCGGCACGAGTAGCCATCCGCCAGCAGGCGCCCGTCTCCATTGAGACGGGCCACCAAGGGGCCCCAGGACTGGCGATAAATAACCTCCGAGGTCCCGGCGTTCTGGGCTTCGTGGCCGTAGGTTCCAGACATCCCACAGCAGCCGCTGGCTGGCACCTGCAACTTCAGGCCGACTCGCGCAAAAATCGTCTGCCACAGCGCCACGCTGCCCGGCTCGTTGGTTCTCTCGGTGCAGTGCGGCACAAAGTGGTAAGTCTCCTGGCCCGCGCCCAGCGCTGACGGCGCCAGTACCTGGGCCAGCCATTCCTGCGGCAGCAGCACGCTCGGGGCCTGATCCTGCCCCAGGGTCTTGGCGTACTCCTGCCGATAAACCAGGGTCATCGCCGGATCAAGCCCCACCAATGGAATCTGATAGCGGTGCAGCTCGCGCAGCGTTCGGCCGTTGTAATGCGCAGCCTTTTCGAAGGCGTTCAAAAAGCCCTGGACCTGCAGCGGCTTGCCATTGGCCGCGAACGGCGCGATGTACACCTCAAATCCCAGCCTGGCAATCAATTCGATCCAATCGGCCAGCAGCGGTGTTTCGAAGTAACGGGTAAAGGCGTCCTGCACCAGAATCACGCTGCGAGCCCGTTGCACCTCGTCCATCCCCTCAAGCAGCGCCGGCGAGGCCACGCGCACGTTCCACCGACGGCAAACCTCATCAAAATCCAGCAGGCTCAGCCGCGGGCTGTCGATCATTCCGGCCACTCGCCGCAGCAACGCCCCCACCATCCGCGAGCCGATGATCCCGTTGTACAAGCGCGGCACGCGGGCGAAATGGGGAATGGTGTACTCCAGGGAACCGATGAGGTAATCCTTCAGCGGGCGCAGATAGCGGCTGTGGTACAGCTGCAAGAACCGCGAGCGAAAGTCCGGCACATTGACTTTCACCGGGCACTGCCCCGCACAGGATTTGCAGGCGAGGCACCCGGCCATCGCCTCGTAGACCTCGTGGGAAAAGTCTTTCTGGCCCAGCTTCCGTGCCAGCGTATTGACCGCACGCCTGGGCAGGCCAAGCAGCGCGGACCTGGACGAGAGAGCCACTTCCAGTACATCGATACCTTGCTGGCCCTGCAAGCGCAGCCACTCACGCACCAGCGACGCGCGCCCCTTGGGCGAGTGCAGTCTATTGCGGGTGCCTTTCCAGGACGGACACATGGCGTCATCGGGGTCGAAGTTGTAGCAGGCGCCGTTGCCGTTGCAATGCACGGCGGCGTCGTAGTGCGACCAGACCCGCTCATCGATGGTGCGATCAAGCTCGCCGCGCAACAAGACCTCATCCACCCGGGTCAAGCGGGCCTCGGGCAGCGTCTTGGGCGTGGCGATCTTGCCCGGGTTGAGTTGGTTGTGCGGGTCAAAAGCCGCCTTGAGTTCCTGCAGGGCCGGATAGAGTTCGCCGAAGTAATCGGGCACGTATTGCGAGCGCAAGCCTTTGCCGTGCTCGCCCCAGAGCAAGCCGCCGTGCTTGTACGTGAGCTCGGCGACGGCGTCGGAAATGGGCCGGATCAGGGCCGCCTGGGCGGGGTCTTTCATGTCCAGGATCGGCCGCACATGCAGGACCCCGGCGTCCACGTGACCGAACATGCCATATTCCAGGCCATGGCTATCGAGCAACTCGCGGAACTGCGCAATGAAATCAGCCAGGTGCTCGGGAGGAACGGCAGTATCTTCCACAAACGGCTGGGGCCGGGCGGAGCCTTTGACATTGCCCAGCAGCCCCACGGCCCGCTTGCGCATCGCGTAGACCCGCTGCACGGCCTGGGCGCCGACGGCCAGGGTGTGCCCCAATCGCACCACGCGGGTGTCACGCTGCAGGTGCAGGACAAATTCATCCACGCGTTGCAGCAAAGCCGCCTCGTCGTCGCCGCTGAACTCAACCAGGTTGATGCCCAGGGTCGGCACCTCGGGGTCTTGGGGAAAGTACTCGGCGACGCCGTGCCAGACGATGTCGTTCATCGCCAGCCCGAGGACCTTGGAGTCCACCGTCTCGATGGACAGCGGCTTGAGCTGCATCAACGCCTTGGCGTCGCGCAACGCATCCATGAAGCCTGCATACCGCACATTGACCAGGATCGAGTACCGGGGGACCGGCAGCACATTGAGCGTGGCTTCCACGATGAAACCCAGCGAGCCTTCGGAGCCGCACAGGACACTGTTCAGATTGAGTCGCGCGTTGGGCTCCTGCAGATGCGCCAGGTCGTAGCCCGTCAGGCAACGGTTCAGCTTGGGAAAGGTGTGTTCGATCAGCTCGGCGTATTGCTCCACGATCTGCGATGCACAGCGATGGATCGCGCCCACCTTGTCTTCGCGACGGGCCTGTGCCTGCCACTGCTCAGGCTCCAGGGGCGCACTGTCGAGCCGCTCGCCACCGATGAGAATGGTCGACAGCGCCAGGACATGATCACGGGTCTTGCCATAGGTGCAGCTGCCCTGGCCGCTTGCGTCGGTATTGATCATGCCGCCGATGGTGGCGCGGTTCGACGTCGACAGCTCCGGCGCGAAAAACAGGCCATGGGCTTTCAACGCCGCGTTGAGCTGGTCTTTGACCACGCCGCTTTGCACCCGCACCCAGCGCTCCTCGACGTTGATCTCAAGGATGCCGTTCATGTGGCGCGACAAGTCGACCACGATCCCGCTGGTCAACGATTGACCATTGGTGCCGGTTCCTCCGCCCCGCGGCGTGAGTACCACCGAGCTGAATGGCGCCAGCGCCACGAGGCGGGCCAACAGCTGAACATCCTGCACATTGCGCGGAAACACCGCGGCTTGCGGCAGGCGCTGATAGATCGAGTTGTCGGTCGCCAGCACGGTCCTGAGCCCATGATCGCGAGCGATTTCTCCCTGGAAACCTTCCTGTTCCAGGCGCGCCAGGAACAACTCGCAGGCTGGGTTTTTGACTTCATGGGGAGACAACCGGGCAATCATGCTGGAATTCCTACTGGCGATACCGCTAATCTGAGCATTCTCGTTATGTATGCTTACCCCCCGCCAGCTGCTGCATGGCAAGGGGCGCACCCACGATTTTGTGGGGCCAAGACGTTTCACACAAACGTAAAACCTGCAGCTTTTGCATGAGCTTTATGAATGAACCCACGCCGACTGACCCCTTCGATGTCCCTGCTGGTCGCCTTCGAGGCCGCCGCCCGCCATTGCAGCTTCACCAAAGCCGCGGACGAACTGGCCCTGACCCAAAGCGCGGTCAGCCGGCAAGTACAGGCCCTGGAATCGCAGCTGGAGATCTCGCTGTTCAAGCGCGAGGGCAGAAAAATCGAACTCACCGCCGCCGGCGCCCTGTACCAGCATGAGCTCAGCGCCGCATTGGGGCGCATTCGCAGCGCCACCCTGCAGACCATTGCCTTCAAGGAAGAAGATGGCCCGTTGAACCTGGCGGTGCTTCCGACGTTCGGCTCAAAATGGCTGCTGCCGAAAATGCATGAGTTCTATGCCCGTCATCCCAGGAACCTGGTGCATATCCATTCAAGGATCATTCACGCCGACAACCCCTCCAGCGTGGGCGACATGCAGGCCATCATCTGCGCGGGGAAAGGGGATTGGCCGGGCTACGTGTCGCACCTGCTGCTGCGGGAAAAACTGATCGTCATCGCCAGCCCCAAGGCCCTGGCAGACAACCCCGAGCTAGCGCTGGACGACCTCCCCCATCATTTGCTGCTCAATGTGGTGTCTCGCCCCAACGGCTGGTCCGATTGGTTCGACTTCAACAACCTGGATCACCAGAAAATGCGCACGGGCCCCAGCTTCGAGCTCACCGCCCACCTGATCCAGGCGGTGGCCGCAGGCATAGGTATCGGGCTGGTTCCCGATATCCTGGTGCAGGAGGAAATCGAGTCTGGCGCCGTGGTCAAGCTGTTCGACCCCATGCAAAGCGGTCGCAACTATTACCTGACCTGCGCCGCGCGCTATCAGCACTTTCCGGCGTTCAAGACCTTCAGCGCCTGGTTGCTGTCCCTCCCCTCCTGAAGCGACTCTGCTGAAGCGCCCGCCGCCACTCATCCAGCGGTCGGCGTCCAGCTGGCAAGCAAAGCGCCTTTGCCTTCCCAGCCGCAATGCCACGGCTGCGGGCTCTGCAGCATCAATGACCGAGCGCTCCGTTCAACCCCTCACCAGCGCATGATCAGCGGCAGCAGCGGACGCAAATCCCGGCGCTGACCGCTGGCTCCATGATCGATTTCCACCTCGATCAGGTGCTCATCCCCCTGGACCATCGCAAAGCCCTGCAGCTGGTTTGCGCAGTCGGCAGCGGCTGACAAAGCCTGGCGGCCGGGCGTGGTGATGCGCACGGCGGTCATCTCGCGAAAGCCGTTGGGATGTTCAAACGGCTGGGCTCGCTCAATCGGAGCCTCATCGGGTCGTTTGGCAAAGCCAAGAAAAAACCACATCGGTTCGCCGACAGGCCCGTGCCCCACATCGACTTTCAGGGCCGCGGGCAAATAAACGGGTCGATATTCCCAGACCGGAAACGGCGGCGCCTCGCCCACGCTGGAAGGCCGGAAGCAAACGCCGAAGGGCGCGGCGACGCCATCGCTGCCCTTGAGGCGCTCATAGAGCCGTGTTGGCGCGGTCAACTGACTTTGCGCCTCGGCCTCATCGGTGAGGTACAAAAGCTCGATGAAGGCATTGCGCAAGAAGAACCGTCGGTTGGCCGTGCCTTGACCCGGGTGGGTGTTTGGCGTCCCTTCAACCAGCCCGAGGGCTTTCAATGCATCAGCGCCTTGCCCGTGATCATTCACGCCAATAAAAATGTGGTCTGTTTCCATCGTTAATTCCCTTTAATCCTGATCGTGAGCAGCGGCACTTTTGCCATGGGACAAAAAAGCCGGCGAGCAGTCTGACATGGCCCATTGCGGCCATCCAGAACAATGCTCGAACGGGTTTTTGCTGACGATCAGGTACAGGGCTGGCTCCCCGATCGATGCCCGCACCCATAGCGCTGACAGCTCTGCCATTGGCGGGGGAAGGATGCTCGGCGCTCAGCGACAGGCCGCCGGCTCAGGAGTCAGGACAGCGATAGACATTGCCCGAAAGCGTCACGTTGGTTTGCTCCAGGCGATTGTCCGAACCGGTCTGCCCTGCGCGCTGGGTGAGCAGGTAAACCCGGTTGCCCCCCAGCGCCGCGGCCTTGTTTTTCAGGTCGTTGCGGGCGCCGGTTTCGAGATTGGCGTTGCCCGTGATACTGCCCAATAAAAAGTCGCCCTGACTGCCGGTGACATCGCCAAGAAACTGGCATTCACGTCCCGGTTCATTGTGGGTGATGCGTACCTTGTTGGCCCCGGGTCCGGCGATTGAAGTGGGCGCGCAACCCGCCAGGACAGACAACACGGCACACAGGCCGATTCCCGTGAGTCGATGAGAACGATGCATCCGGATGATTCCTTTCGTACATTTGCAGCGATACCCCAAGCGGATAATCCTGCGGGGCGGTAGAGCGCGCAGTATCAAACGTTGGCAGAGCCGCCGTTGTATTAATCCGTTGATTTACCGTCAAAAAATGTAAAGAGAGGCCCGCGAACGCCACCTCAGGGCGTGGCCGATGATTGGCCAGCGCCAGCCTCATGCACTCGCGCCGAGTGGTTGCTTGCCCCGTCAGCCCTTGTGTTCAACAGGATTGGCGTTCCACCAGCGGGCATGCAACTCGGTGAATCGTCGGTTGTTCCCTGCGTTCAATGAGGTACTGAGCAGAGCGCCGCCCCATCTCGTAATACGGCAATTGCACGGTACTGAGCGGCGGATAGAACAGCTCGGCCACGCCGATCATATTGTCGTACCCCAGAACCGCTACCTGATCCGGAATGCGCAAGCCGCGACTGAGCAGGTACTGGTAGGCGACCAAGGCGATCCGATCGTTACCGCACACCAGAAGATCGAACGCCGGCCTGCCCTGCAAGTCGCGCAGTCGGCTCTCCAGCACGGCAATCGTTTCCTGATAGGCGTCATCCCGGGACAGGTTGTACTGCGCCACATCGGCCGCGGGGATCCCGGCTTCGGCGAGGGCGCGGGCCAAGCCCAGTTGACGCTGCTCCCAGGCCAGACTGGTCTGCGGCAAGTTGATGCACAGCGGATTGCGGTAGCCGCGCTTGAGGGCGTATCGCACCGCCTGATACTGACCGTCTGCGTCATCCGGCACGTAACAGGCCACGCCGGGCTCCAGGCTCACGCAGTTGCTCAGGACCAGCGGCAGGCCGCGCAGCACCGGGGGAATCTCGACGGTGCGCAGTTGCATGGCGCTGAAGATGATCCCGTCAGGCTGATGGGACAACATCAGATCGATGGTCTGCTGGTTCGGCGGCACTTCGAAGACGTTGAGGATGAACAGGTTCCAGCCGTTCTCACGGGCGGTGCGCTCCATGGACAGGAGCATTTCCACAGCGAAGGGCGTGGTGGCGGTATCCAGGGCGAAGACCCCGATGGTCTTGCCGCGCGAGGAGCCGCCGCGGATCTTGCGCGCCGAAAGACTGGGGACATACCCCAGGGTCTCTACCGCTTGCAGAACTTTCGCCAGGGTTTCCTGATTGACTTTTTCCGGGGTATTGAGCGCCCTGGACACCGTCATGAAGGAAACCCCTGCCAGGCGCGCGACATCTTTAACTGAGGCCATTCGCAGGTGCCAATGCTTGTATGGCCGGGCATCATGTCATGCCTGGCAAAAGCATGACAACACAGCGCCGGAGCCGTGCCAGACACGGCCCACCCACGCATCAGAGGCGCAGATCGGCCAGGCGCCAGAGCGAAACGTCGCCGAAAGCACCGCGTCCATTGATGGCAAAAGCCCTGAGCGCCTGGCTGTCGGGACGAGGATAGATCCGGCTGCTCAAGCTGTAGGCGCCATCATCGACAAACACCTCGATAGAGGAGCGATCCAGGAAAATCCGCAGGGCGACCTGCGTTTGCCCCCAGGCTATCGGCACGCTGCGCACCCCGCTCACACCGACTCCCGAGTGTTGCCGGTCAAGCACCAGACGGCGCGCCATCGCATCGAAATACACCAGGGTCCGCTCCTGCTGATCCTCACTGCAACGCAGGGCCAGGCCGAAGCGCTCGGCGCTGCTGCCAGCCAGGTCCAGGGTCAGCTCGAACTCCAGCAACGTGCCTCGCTCATCGATCAGGCAATCGGCGGATTCCACCGCGCCGATCGGCAAGCTCCGCAGCGACTGGCGCAACCCCGTCAATTCGCGAGCCGGCCGCATGCGCAGCCGTTCGCCGTCGCGGCTCAACTCCCGAGGCAGCGACAGCGCACCACACCAGTGATGGGCCTGACTCGGCATCGGGCTGTCCCACATGTCCATCCAGGCCCACAGCAAGCGTCGCCCGTCCGGCGCCAGCAGGGTCTGCGCGGCATAAAAGTCATGCCCGTGATCCAGCTCGCGCAACTTGCCGCACTCGCTGAAAAAGCCCCGGTCGTCCAGCAGGCCCATTCGGTAGCTGTTCTGGAACTTGTTCCAGTTGTCATAGCCGCTGGGGGCGAGGCCCTGGGGCGAATAGAGAAACACATCGCTGCCATCGAGCTCGAACAGGTCCGGACACTCCCACATGTAGCCGTCCGCCTGACGTTGCCCTTGCAGCGCGCAGCTCAGGTACTCCCAGTGCCGCAGATCGTCGGAACGATAGAGCAGGAGCTGCGGGTCGTCGCCGCGACGGGCGCCGAGGGCCATCCACCACTGCCCTGCTCGCCGCCAGACCTTGGGATCGCGAAAATGCATGATGCCCGGCTCCGGCGCCGCCTCGATCACCACCCCGTGCTTGTCAAACGACACGCCATCGGTGCTGCTGGCCAGGCACTGGACCTGACGGATGTGCCGGTCGTCGCCCGGAGCGCCCAGCCACACATGCCCGGTATAGATCAGGTACAGCCTGTCGTCCGCGACCACCGCAGACCCCGAGAAGCAGCCGTCGCGGTCATAGGCAGCGCCGGGCGCCAGCGCTATGGGCAGATGTTCCCAGTGCACCAGGTCACGGCTCCTGGCATGCCCCCAGTGCATCGGCCCCCAGTGCGCCGAATAGGGATGATGCTGGTAGAACACGTGATACTCGCCGCGAAAAAACACCAGGCCGTTGGGGTCGTTCATCCATCCCGCCGGCGGCGCAAGATGGTAGGCGGGGCGAAAGTCATCGCCCCGCTCAGCCAAGGTCTTTTCAATAGCGCGATGCGCTTGGTCCAACAGTGCAGCGTGCATGGCTGGTTCCTGTCTAGGGTTCATAACGAGGGGCGGATTGAGCAATGGCGGGGAGCGGCGGCGAATCGCCAGGCGCGACCTCACAGGTGTGGCGTGCCGGGTCCTTGCGCAACAAGGTCCATGACAGCAGCAGGCAGGCACCGACCAGCCCGGCCATCAGCACGTACACGCTGGCAAACCCGAGATGGTCGTAGCCGTAGCCCACCAACGGCGACAGCAGCATGGCGGTCAGTTGCTGGGCGAACTGGAATCCCACCAGATAGATCGAGGCAGACAACCGAGAGTCGAAGTTGAGCGAGATGTATTTGAATACCGAGATCAGCAGGATGGGCACTTCCAACGCGTGCAACATCTTGCAGGCGGCGATGGCCCAGGCCTGGGTCGCCAACCCGGAGCCGAGGATCCGCACGAACATGATGCTGCCCGCCAGGATCAGCCCGTATTTGGCGCCTGTGCGACTGACCACCCAGGGGGCAAACAGCATCAGTACCGCCTCGACCAGCACCTGAGACGAATTCAGGTAGCCGTAGGCGCGGGTGCCCTGCTCCGGGGTCGGGAAAAACGAGGAGAAGTACACCGGAAACTGTTGCTCGTAGATCATGTAGATCCCGCACACCCCGGTCAGGTAGAGGCTGAAGGCCCAGAATCGCGGCAGTGTCAGCAACCGCCACAGATCGTGCAGACGCGCGGGACTGGCAACCGCGCCGACCCCGGCAGTCGACCTGCTCAGCCGGTCCAGATCCAGGCGGGACAGCGTCAGCAGAAACAGGGCACCGGCGGCGCTGCTCATGTAAAACGCGATATTCGGATCGATATTGAACACCACCCCGACCGCGCCGGTCGCACTGGCCCAGCCCAGGGATCCCCACATCCGGGTGATCCCGAACTCGAAACCGGCATGGCGAGACAGGCGCTCGGTATAGGACTCGATCACCCCCACACCGGCGAGCATCGCCAGGGCCAGGAACGCCGCACCGAGCAGCGCGCCCAGCACCACGTTCTGCGCCAGCAGACCGGCATAGACATAGATTGCAAAGGGCGCCGCGGCACACAGCAAGATGCCGATCCACACCAGGAGCTTCTTGGACAGCCCGAGGCGGTCTTGCAGTGCGCCGTAAAAAGGCTGAACCAGCAACGCCGCAAT
Organism: Pseudomonas protegens; assembly: GCF_013407925.2. Lineage (NCBI taxonomy): Bacteria > Pseudomonadati > Pseudomonadota > Gammaproteobacteria > Pseudomonadales > Pseudomonadaceae > Pseudomonas > Pseudomonas protegens. The sequence continues at coordinate 97,834 of NZ_CP060201.1, forward strand.
GGCGTTGGCGGCGAAGATGAAGCCGGTTTCCGTGCCATTCAGGCCAATGACCCGATGCAGCCAGATAGAGAACAGCGAATAGCTGGATGACCACGAAAAGAAGAAGAAAAACAACAGACCACTGATAAGCCAGTACTCGCGTTTGGCGGCAAGCTGCATGTGACGACCCTCTTGTTTTTATTTAGGTTAACGTTAACATCGCAACACATTACGCGTCTTCCAACGCTTCGCTGTCAAGTGGAGTGCGCTGCGAAAAGTGCCCGGCGCGCCCTGCATGAGCCGCCCGCGAGCCGCTGAAAAGACGCCGGCAATGCCCGAATACAAAAACAAGAGGGTTATCTATGGGTTCCGCGCGGTGCCGGCCTTGGGCCGGCTTTTCTCTGTTGCTGCTGTCCACTCAACTGTTCGCCGCGCCGGCGCCAAGCATCGAGGAGCGGCTGGCCAGGCTCGAAGCCCGAACCACATCCGCCGAAGCTCGTGCCTCAGCGGCAGAAGCCGACGCCGCGCGGTTGCGCCGGGAAGTCCAGCAGCTCAATCAGCAAATCCTCGGCCGTCCGCCAACGCCCGCGGCAAGCCCCCTCGACCCACCCGTGGCGCGGACAGAGGGCCACCCACAGGCCCTCGCCAGCGCCGCCCCGGCGACCGCGTCATCAGCCAAGGCCAGCGAACACTTGAGCGACGGCTTCACCTTCGGCGGCTATGCCCGCTCCGGCATCATGAGCAACGGATCCGGCGCCGGCCGTGGCGGCCCCTACCTGACCCCCGCCGGTTCGGTGGGAGGCGCGGTCGGCCGCTTGGGCAATGAAGTCGACACCTACATGGAGGCCAAGTTGTCCAAGGAAAGCCAGGCCGACAACGGCACACGCTCCAAGTACCTGCTGATGCTCGCCGACGGCCTGGAGACGCCCAACGACTGGACCGCCGCGCAGAGCCGGCTGAATGTGCGCCAGGCCTACAGCGAGCTCAGCCACCTGGCCTCGTTCAAGGACAGTCCCCTGCTGCGCGACACCACGCTATGGGCGGGCAAGCGCTTTGATCGGGACAACTTCGACCTGCATTGGCTCGACAGAGGGATCGTGTTCCTGGCCGGCACAGGCGGCGGCATCTACGACCTGCAACTGACGCCAGACTGGCGCGTCAACGCGTCGCTGCTGAGTCGCTCCTACGGAGACTTCGGCACCGAGGAGAAAAAGGACATCCGCAGCTATGTCGCGACCCTGAATCAATTCTTCGACCAGGGCCGCTGGCAGGTCATGCTCAATGGCATCTCGTCCGGCCAGAACGATGCCGACCTGGACACCGGCAACCGAACGGACCCCGAGCACAAGCGCCGAGTCAACACCTCAGGCTTCAGCCCCGCCACCGGCGGCGCCCATGGCCTGTTCGCCTACCATCGACCCGACTTCTTCGGCCGTGAGGGCTACGCCAAGGCGGTGCTGCTGTATGGCCAGGGCCTGGGGGCGGAGGTCAACAACATCGGTGCCGATGGCGGCCTGCTGGACCAGGCCAGGACCTTGCGCCTGGCCTTCTATGGCCATACCCGCCTCACTCAGGACTGGCGCATCGCCCCGGCCCTGATCGCCGAGCAGAGCAAGCATCGTTACGTTCCCGACGACGCCTATCGCTACCTGACCCTCAACCTGCGCCTGGCCAATGAACTGAGCAGCAACTTCGAAATGCAATATGAACTGAGCTGGCAGACCATGGACCTCGATGCCCGGGGCTACGATGGCCGCCAGGCCGCCAAGGGCGACTATTGGAAGCTGACGTTCGCCCCGACCTTCAAGGCCCAGACCGGCGACTTCTTGGTTCGCCCCGAACTGCGCCTGTTCGCCACCTACATGAACTGGTCCAGAGATCTGGATAACTTCAGTGCAACAGACGACTTCGGTCAAAAGGGCTTCAAGTCCGGCGGCGACTGGCAGCTGGGGGTACAGATGGAAACCTGGTTCTGAGGACTGCCGCCGGCCCCTGCCACAGCGCCCAATATTGCGTGGCGAGCAACAATCAATTGCGCGCCCGGGGATTGATAGCCGCCTAACCAAAGGCGCAGGCTAGAGGGCTGGCTCGCGGCTTATATCATTCCGAATGATAGTTACCTTCGCTTCATTCGATTCGTGAGATACCAGCCTGCCGAGCATCATCCGCCCATCTCAAATTACCTTGGCGGATGAACCATGGACCAGTCAGTCAAATTCTTGCGTTACCCCTTAGCCGCCCTCGCCGTTCTGGTCATGAGTGCCTGCGGCAAAGCCCCGGAAACCGCCTCCGCGCCACCCGCCGCCAAAGTCAGCGTGGCCAAGGTGCTGGAGCAACCGGTCAACGAATGGGACGAGTTCACCGGACGCCTGGAAGCCCCGGAAACCGTGGAGATCCGTCCACGAGTCTCGGGCCAGATCGACCAGGTGGCCTTCACCGAGGGCGCCCTGGTGAAGAAAGGCGACCTGCTGTTCCAGATCGACCCGCGTCCGTTCCAGGCTGAAGTGCGTCGCCTCGAAGCCCAGCTGCAACAAGCCCGGGCCACCGCCACCCGCAGCGCCAACGAAGCCCAGCGCGGCCAGCGCCTGCTGACCAGCAACGCGATTTCCGCCGAGCTGGCCGACACCCGCAGCAGCGCCGCCCAGGAAGCCCGGGCCGGGGTCGATGCGATCCAGGCCCAGCTGGACCTGGCCAAGCTCAACCTGAGCTTCACCCGGGTGGTGGCGCCCATCAGCGGCCGGGTCAGCCGCGCGCAGATCACCGCCGGCAACCTGGTGACCGCCGATGTCACCCCGCTCACCAGCCTGGTGTCCACCGACAAGGTCTACGCCTACTTCGACGCCGACGAGCGCGTGTACCTCAAGTACACCCAGCTTGCCCGCCAGGGCCAGCGCGGCCAGACCACCCCGGTGTACCTGGGCCTGTCCAACGAAGAAGGCCACCCACACCTGGGCCAGATGAACTTCGTCGACAACCAAGTCAACCCCAAGACCGGCACCATCCGGGGCCGCGCGGTGTTCGACAACCGCGACGGCAGCTACACCCCGGGCCTGTATGCGCGCCTGAAACTGGTGGGCAGCGGCACCTACTCGGCGATGCTGATCAACGACGAAGCCGTGGGCACCGACCTGGGCAAGAAGTTCGTGCTGGTGATGGACGCCGACAACAAGCCGGCCTACCGCGCCGTGGAACTGGGGCCGAAGATCGAAGGCCTGCGCATCGTGCGCAGCGGCCTGAGCAAGGACGACACCATCATCGTCAAGGGCTTGCAGCGGGCACGCCCGGGCGCCCCGGTGACGCCTGAAGTGATCCCCATGGCCAGCCAGGAAACCCTCGCCGCCCTGGCCCAACAACGCCAAGCACTGGAAGCCAGCAACCTGCCGCAGGTCACCCCTGCCAAGGCGGCTCCGGCTGTGAAACTCGCCGCTGCGACTCCGCGCGGTTAAGGGACGACTCTCAAGATGAATTTTTCCCAGTTCTTCATTTCAAGGCCGATCTTCGCCGCGGTGCTGTCGCTGCTGATCCTGATCGCCGGCGCCATCTCGCTGTTCCAGCTGCCCATCAGCGAATACCCGGAAGTGGTGCCGCCCACCGTGGTGGTGCGCGCCAACTTCCCCGGGGCCAACCCGAAAGTCATCGGTGAAACCGTGGCCGCGCCGCTGGAACAGGCGATCACCGGGGTCGAGAACATGCTCTACATGTCCTCGCAATCCACCGCCGACGGCAAGATCACCCTGACCATCACCTTCGCCCTGGGCACCGACCTGGACAACGCCCAGGTCCAGGTGCAGAACCGCGTGACCCGCACCCAGCCCAAGCTGCCGGAAGAAGTGACGCGCATCGGCATCACCGTGGACAAGGCCTCTCCGGACCTGACCATGGTGGTCCACCTGACCTCGCCGGACAAACGCTACGACATGCTCTACCTGTCCAACTACGCCCTGCTCAACATCAAGGATGAGCTGGCGCGCCTGGGCGGCGTGGGCGATGTGCAGTTGTTCGGCATGGGCGACTACTCGCTGCGGGTGTGGCTGGATCCGAACAAGACCGCCTCGCGCAACCTGACCGCCACCGACGTGGTCACCGCGATCCGTGAACAGAACCGCCAGGTCGCCGCCGGTGCCCTGGGCGCGCCGCCTGCGCCCAGCGCCACCAGCTTCCAGCTGTCGGTCAACACCCAGGGCCGCCTGGTCACCGAAGAAGAGTTCGAGAACATCATCATCCGTTCCGGCGAGGACGGTGAAATCACCCGCCTGAAGGACATCGCCCGCATCGAGCTGGGGTCGAGCCAGTACGCCCTGCGTTCGCTGCTCAACAACCAGCCGGCGGTGGCGATCCCGATCTTCCAGCGCCCGGGTTCCAACGCCATCGAGATCTCCAACGAAGTGCGGGCCAAGATGGCCGAGCTCAAGCAGAGCTTCCCGCAGGGCATGGACTTCAGCATCGTCTACGACCCGACCATCTTCGTCCGCGGCTCCATCGAGGCCGTGGTGCACACCCTGTTCGAAGCGCTGATCCTGGTGGTACTGGTGGTGATCCTGTTCCTGCAGACCTGGCGCGCCTCGATCATCCCGCTGGTGGCCGTACCGGTGTCGCTGATCGGCACCTTCGCGGTGATGCACCTGTTCGGTTTCTCGCTCAACGCCCTGTCGCTGTTCGGCCTGGTGCTGGCCATCGGCATCGTGGTGGACGACGCCATCGTGGTGGTGGAGAACGTCGAACGTAACATCGGCCTGGGCCTGAGCCCGGTGGAAGCCACCAAGCGCGCCATGCGTGAAGTGACCGGCCCGATCATCGCCACCGCCCTGGTGCTGTGCGCGGTGTTCGTACCGGCGGCCTTCATCAGTGGCCTGACCGGGCAGTTCTACAAGCAGTTCGCCCTGACCATCGCCATCTCCACCGTGATCTCGGCCTTCAACTCCCTGACCCTGTCGCCGGCCCTGGCCGCGGTACTGCTCAAGGAACACCATGCGCCCAAGGACCGCTTCTCGAAGATCCTCGACAAGCTGCTGGGGGGCTGGCTGTTCAAACCCTTCAACCGCTTCTTCGATCGCGCCAGCCATGGCTACGTCGGCACCGTGCGCCGGGTCATCCGCGGCAGCGGCATCGCCCTGTTCCTCTATGCCGGCCTGATGGTGCTGACCTGGTTCGGCTTCGCCCACACCCCGACCGGCTTCGTTCCGGCCCAGGACAAGCAGTACCTGGTGGCCTTCGCCCAACTGCCGGACGCCGCCAGCCTGGACCGCACCGAAGACGTGATCAAGCGCATGTCCGACATCGCCCTCAAGCAACCCGGCGTGGAAAGCGCGGTGGCCTTCCCTGGCCTGTCGATCAACGGCTTCACCAACAGCCCGAACAACGGCATCGTCTTCGTCACCTTGAAGCCCTTCGATGAGCGCAAGGACCCGAGCATGTCCGCCGGTGCCATCGCCGGTGCCCTGAACGGCAAGTACGCGGACATCCAGGACGCCTACATGGCGATCTTCCCACCGCCGCCGGTACAGGGCCTGGGCACCATTGGTGGCTTCCGCCTGCAGGTGGAGGACCGCAGCGGCCTGGGCTACGACGAGCTGTATAAGGAAGTGCAGAACGTCATCACCAAGAGTCGCAGCGTGCCGGAACTGGCCGGGCTGTTCACCAGCTACCAGGTCAACGTGCCCCAGGTCGATGCCGCCATCGACCGGGAAAAGGCCAAGACCCACGGCGTGGCGATTTCCGACATCTTCGACACCCTGCAGATCTACCTGGGTTCGCTGTATGCCAACGACTTCAACCGCTTTGGCCGCACCTATCAGGTCAACGTCCAGGCCGAGCAGCAGTTCCGTCTCGAACCCGAGCAGATCGGCCAGCTGAAAGTGCGCAACAACAAGGGCGAGATGATTCCCCTGGCGACCTTCATCAAGGTCAGCGACACCGCAGGTCCCGACCGCGTGATGCACTACAACGGCTTCGTCACCGCGGAAATCAACGGCGCGGCCGCCCCGGGCTACAGCTCCGGGCAAGCGCAAGCGGCGATCGAGAAACTGCTCAAGGAAGAACTGCCCAACGGCATGACCTACGAATGGACCGAGCTGACCTACCAGCAGATCCTGGCCGGTAACACTGCCCTGTTCGTCTTCCCGCTCTGCGTGCTGCTGGCCTTCCTGGTACTGGCTGCGCAATACGAGAGCTGGAGCCTGCCGCTGGCGGTGATCCTGATCGTGCCGATGACCCTGCTGTCGGCGATTACCGGGGTGATCGTCTCCGGGGGCGACAACAACATCTTCACCCAGATCGGCCTGATCGTACTGGTGGGCCTGGCCTGCAAGAACGCGATCCTGATCGTCGAGTTCGCCAAGGACAAGCAAGAGGAAGGCCTCGACCCGCTGGCCGCGGTACTGGAAGCCTGCCGCCTGCGTCTGCGGCCGATCCTGATGACCTCCTTCGCCTTCATCATGGGCGTGGTGCCCCTGGTGATCTCCAGCGGCGCCGGTGCGGAAATGCGTCATGCCATGGGGGTCGCGGTGTTCTCCGGGATGCTCGGGGTGACCTTCTTCGGCCTGCTGCTGACCCCAGTGTTCTATGTCCTGATCCGCAATTATGTGGAGCGCGGCGAGGCCCGTAAGGCCGCCCGCGCCCTGCAACTGGAGACGCAACAATGAGTGCCAAAGTCTTCCTGCCGAGCCTGCTGGTGCTGGCCCTCAGTGCCTGCGCCGTCGGCCCGGACTACCAGAGCCCAACCACCGAGGCGGCGCACATCAGCGCCGCCACCGATGGCGCCGCGGGCCAGAAGAACTTCGACCGCGCACGCTTCGAAGGCATCTGGTGGCAGCAGTTCGATGACCCGACCCTCAACCAACTGGTGAGCAAATCCTTGCAGGGCAACCGTGAGCTGCGGGTGGCCTTCGCCCGCCTGCGGGCCGCCCGAGCGATTCGCGATGACGCCAGCAATGACGCCATGCCGACCATCACCAGCCGCGCCAGCAGCGACCTGGCCAAGGGGCAGATCCCCGGCCAGACCAGCAAGCGGGTCAACAGCGAGCGCTACGACCTGGGCCTGGACATGGCCTGGGAGCTGGACCTGTTCGGGCGCATCCAGCGCAACCTGGAAGCCACCGACGCCGACCAGCAGGCCGCCGAGGCCGACCTCTACCAACTGCAGGTGACCATGATCGCCGAGCTGGTGGACGCCTACGGCCAGTTGCGCGGCGCACAGCTGCGGGAAAAGATCGCCCTGGCCAACCTGGACAACCAGCAGGCCTCGCGCAAGATCACCGAAAGCCTGCGCGACGCCGGCGTCGGCGACCAACTCGACGTGGTCCGCGCCGATGCTCGCCTGGCTTCGGTGGAAGCCAGCGTGCCGCAACTGCAGGCCGAGCAGACCCGCCAGCGCAACCGCATCGCCACCCTGCTGGGTGAGCGTCCGGACCAGCTCAGCGTCGACCTGTCGCCGGCGCAGCTGCCGGCGATTGCCAAGGCCCTGCCGATTGGCGACCCGGGCCAGCTGCTGCAACGCCGGCCGGACATTCTCAGCGCCGAACGCAAGCTGGCCGCCGCCACCGCGCGCATCGGCGTGGCCAAGGCCGACCTGTTCCCACGGGTCAGCCTCAGCGGCTTCCTCGGTTTCACTGCCGGACGCGGTTCACAGATCGGCTCCTCGGCGGCCAATGCCTGGGCCCTGGGCCCGAGCATCACCTGGGCCGCCTTCGACCTGGGCAGCGTGCGCGCCCGCCTGCGCGGCGCCGACGCCAACGCCGACGGCGCCCTGGCCAACTACGAGCAACAGGTGCTGCTGGCCCTGGAAGAATCGGAGAACGCCTTCAGCGACTACGGCAAGCGCCAGCAACGGCTGATCTCGCTGATTCGCCAGAGCGAGTCCAGCCGCGCCGCGGCGGACCTGGCCGAGATCCGCTACCGCGAAGGCACCGTGGACTTCCTGGTGCTGCTGGACGCCCAGCGTGAACGCCTGGCCGCCGAAGACGCCCAGGCCCAGGCCGAAGTCGACCTGTATCGCGGCATCGTCGCCATCTACAAGGCGCTGGGCGGTGGCTGGCAACCGGAGACGGTGGCCAGCAACTAAGGATTTGCAACGAGCTCCTTTGGTTGGCCGCAACCAACCAATGTTTGGCCCCGTGGATCATTCGGTCGCGGGGCTTTTTTTCGCCACGACATCGCCAAGCAAGGTCCTGCGGACCTTCGCGCAGCCTCGCCGCAGGCTCGACAGCGGCTACACAATTCCCTGTAGCCGCTGCCGCAGGCTGCGAACGGCCCGAAGGGACGCCAGGACCGCAGGGCCGCTTAAGGCTCCGCGGGCAATCGTCAGGCAAGGGCCGGCGGCCGATAGAGGCAGTCGATCATTCGGTCGATCGTTGCGATTGGACAGCCTTGCAGCGCGCTCCTACTCTTCACTACGCCGCGTAGTCGCCCTGGCCTCAGCCCTCATGATTGTCCGCCCCAAGCCGAACCTGATCAGCATCCTCTTCGCCCTCAAGGGCTCGATCGCCAAGCGCATTGCCTTGCGCTGTGTGCTGATTACCCTGCTGGCGTCGGTCATCGTGCTGGTGGAAACCCTGCAGCCCACCTTTTTCTCCAAGGTCAACGCCACGCCCTTCACCCTGCTGGGGCTGTCGCTGTCGATCTTCATGAGCTTTCGCAACAACGCCTGCTACGACCGCTGGTGGGAAGGCCGCAAGCAGTTGGGCCAGTTGATCATCGAAGTGCGCTCGCTGATCCGTGAAAGCCTGGTCATCGACGGCCATCCCGAACGCGAGGGCCTGCTGCGCGATCTGTGCGGCTTCGCCCACAGCCTGATCGCTCGCCTGCGCCATGAAGACGAGGCCGCCGCCCTGCGCCCCTGGGCCCAAGCGGGTATCGACTCAAGGCATCCGAACCTCACCGACGCGCAGTTGCAACGCATCGGCCAGCGCTGCTCGCAATGGGCGCAACAGGGATTGATCAGCGAATGGCGCTACACCCAGCTGGAAACCCGGCTGGTCAGCCTGAGCCTGGTGCAAGCCGCCTGCGAGCGGATCCAGAACACCCCGCTGCCCTTCCCCTATACCCTGCTGCTGCACCGCACCATCTACCTGTTCTGCATCCTCCTGCCATTCGCCATGGCCGAGCCCCTGGGCTGGCTGACACCGATCTTCACCGCCATCGTCAGCTACACCTTCCTGGGCCTCGACGAGATCGGCAACGACCTCGAAGACCCCTTCGGCTACGACGACAACGACCTGCCCTGCAACGCTCTATTGCGCGGCCTGGAGCGTGAAGTCCTGGCGGCCCTGGGGCAGCGCGAGCTGCCGCCGCCACTGCAGCCGGTGGAATACGTGCTCAGCTGATTGCGGGTTTGACTCGGGCCGAGTCCTGACCGAAGCTTGCGCCTTGCAAAAGTCGCCAGCTTCCGGATTCCCCCATGTCCCTGCCCCGTCGCTACCTGCTGATCAGCCTGTCGCTCGTCATTGCCCTGGCCCTGGCCTGGAACTTCCTGCGCAGCAGCCCGCCGGTGATCCCCGAGGCCATCAAGCACGGCTATGGCCCGGCCCTGGAAAAAGCCCGCAACGGCCAGCCCGGCGCGGCACGGGTGCTGTACCAGCAACTGGCGCGCCCCGACCTCAGCGACGCGCAGCGCATCCGTCTGCTGGCGGTGCTGCCCAACTACCCCAGCCCGCAAGCCCTGAAACTGGCCGACGCCGATCTGCACCACGCCTCGCCGGCTGTGCGCAAAGCGGCGATCGACAGCGTGCTGGGCCTGGTGCCCAGCGGCCAGCGCAGCCTGCTGCTGGGGCCGCTGCTCGACGATCACGAACAAAGCGTGCGCTTTGCCGCGGTGGACGCTCTGCTGGGCCTGTCGCCGGATGATCAGGGCCTGTACTTCGGTCCGTTGCAGCAGGTGATCGACGAATACACCCAGGTGCTCAAGACCCAGGGCGAGAATGTCGAAGCCCAGTACCAGCTGGCGCGCCTGTACCTGCACAACGCCGATCTGCCCAAGGCTCAGCAGACCCTGGAACAGGCCCTGCGCCTGGCGCCGGACAACCTGCAGGCGGTGGTGCTGCAGATCGAGGTGCTGGACAAGCAAGGCCAGAGCGACGCCGCCCGCCAGTTGCTGGCCAAGCAACTGCAGGCCCAGCAGGACTCGGCCTACCTGCAGCACGCCCTGGGCCTCTGGCTGCTGCACCACGGCCAGGGCGAATTCGCCCTGCTGGGCCTGTCCCGGGCGGTGGAGCTGGAGCCCAACAACGCCGCCTATCGCTACGACCTGGCCACCACCCTGCACGGCCAGCAGGAACTGGAGGCAGCGCAGAAGCAACTGGAGGAAATCGTCCAGCGCCAGCCCTACAACCGCAAGGCGCGGGTGCTGCTGATCAACTACTGGAAAGAAAGCGGCCAGTTGCAGAACGTCCAGGTGCTGCTGGCCCAGCTGGAGCAGCAGAACCCCGACGACCCGGCCCTGCAACAAGGCCTGTAACCCCCTCCCTGCCGTGGTCTTGCCGGCAAATCGCCGCGTCTGCTGCGTGGCTTTGCCGGCCAGGCTTTCGCCGCCTGTGGCAGCGGCAGTACCCCCGCTCGGCCAGCGCCCGGAGGCGCGCACTACCGCTCATCGGCGACAAAAGGTTGAACCGTGCCAATGGCCGGCGGTCAAGTGATTTATCGGCGAGATCAAGGCGCTCGACGCCATCGCCCATCACCTGAACCCATTGTGCGAGGGCATTGTTTGTCGACATCAACTGCGTTGCTCAGCGAAAAAGCCGCCACCGGCATCGAAGGCCTGGATGACATCCTCAACGGCGGATTGTCCCGCGGCCATGTGTTTCTCCTGGAAGGCCAACCCGGCACCGGCAAGACCACCATGGCCTTGCATTTTCTGCGCGCCGGCGCCGAAGCCGGCGAGCGCTGCCTGTACATCACCCTCTCGGAAACCGAACGCGAATTGCGCCAGGGCGCAGCCTCCCACGGCTGGCAGCTCGACGAGCAGATCCACATCTTCGAGCTGATCCCGCCGGAAAGCCTGCTCAATGCCGAGCACCAGCAAAGCCTGCTGTACGCCTCGGACCTGGAGCTGGGGGAAGCCACGCGCCAGATCTTCGAGGTGGTGGAACGGGTCAAGCCGACCCGGGTGGTGCTCGACAGCCTCTCGGAAATCCGCCTGCTGGCCCAGAGCTCATTGCGCTACCGGCGGCAGATCCTGGCGATCAAGCACTACTTCGTGCGCTACGACGCCACCGTGCTGTTGCTGGACGACCTGACCACCGAAGCCCTGGACAAGACCGTGCACAGCGTGGCCCATGGGGTGGTCCGCCTGGAGGAACTGACCCCCAGCTACGGCGCGGAACGGCGGCGCATCCGAGTGGTGAAATACCGCGGCCAGAAGTACCGCGGCGGCTTCCACGACTTCACCATCATGGGCGACGGCGTGCATGTGTTCCCGCGCCTGGTGGCCGCCGAACACCGCGGTCGCTACCAGCGCCGGACCCTGTCCAGCGGCATCGATGAAATGGACGCACTGTTGGGAGGCGGCATCGAAACCGGCTCCAGCACCCTGATCCTCGGTCCGGCCGGCACCGGCAAATCGCTGATCGCGCTGATCTTCGCCGCCGCGGCGGTGGCCCGGGGGGAAAAGGCCGCGCTGTTCATCTTCGACGAAGAACTGGGGCTGCTGTTGGAGCGCATGCGCAAGATGGGCATCGACCTGCAAGCCCTGCAGGCCGGTGGCGACCTGGTGATCGAGCAGGTGGACGCCGCCGAGCTGTCGCCGGGCGAACTGTCGCACCGGGTCCGGCGCTGCGTCGATCAGCAACGGATCAAGACCGTGGTAATCGACAGCATCAACGGCTATCAGGCGGCCATGCCCGAGGAAAACGCCCTGGTGCTGCACATGCACGAACTGCTGCTGTACCTCAACCGCCAGGGCGCGGCGACCTTCATGACCGTGGCCCAGCACGGCCTGGTGGGCGACATGCAGACCCCGGTGGAGATCACCTACCTGGCCGATACCGTGGTCCTGCTGCGCTACTTCGAGGCCCTGGGCCAGGTGCGCCGGGCCATCTCCATCATCAAGAAACGCACCGGCCGCCACGAATCGACCATCCGCGAATACCGCATCAGTGGCCGCGGCCTGACCATCGGCGCCCCGCTGGAAGCCTTCCAGGGCGTGTTGCGCGGCGTGCCCAGCTACCAGGGCGAAAGCAAACCGCTGCTGCAGGATGAGGGCACATGAGCCGGCCCTCGGCATTTTCCGAACGCGCCCTGGTGCTGACGCCCTACGGCCGCGACAGCCAGCTGGCGCAGATGATGCTCAATGAAGCCGGTTTCAGCAGCCTGATCACCCCGCACCTGGCGGCGCTGTGCGACGAGCTGGAACAGGGCGCCGGGCTGGCGATCATCGCCGCCGAAGCCTTGCGCGGGGCCGATCTGCAGCCCTTGTTGCGTTATCTGGAGCAGCAACCGGCCTGGTCCGACCTGCCCATCGTGCTGCTGACCCAGCACGGTGGCCCGGAGCAGAACCCGGCCTCGCGCTTTGGCGCGCCCCTGGGCAACGTCAGCTTTCTCGAACGGCCCTTCCATCCGGCGACCCTGATCAGCCTGGTCAGCGCCGCCCTGCGCGGACGCCGCCGGCAATACGAAGCCCGGGACCGGCTGATCGACCTGAGCCAGAGCGAACTGCGCCTGCAACGCACCCTGGAAACCCTGGAGCAGCAGGTGCAAGAACGCACCGCGCAACTGCGGCACAACGAGGAGGCCCTGCGCCAGTCACAAAAGATGGAAGCCGTGGGCCAGCTCACCGGCGGCATCGCCCATGACTTCAACAACATGCTCACCGGCATCATCGGCAGCCTGGAGCTGCTGCGCCGGCGCCTGGCCCGGGGCCGGACCGAGGACCTGGACAGCCTGATCGACCTCGGGGTGACTTCGGCCAACCGCGCGGCCGGCCTGACCCATCGCCTGTTGGCCTTTTCCCGGCGCCAGTCGCTGGATTCCAAGCCGGTGGAGATGAACGCCCTGGTGACGTCCATGGGCGAACTGCTGCACCGCAGCCTGAGCGAAAGCATCCAGCTGGAGATGCGCCTGGACCCGCAGTTGTGGGTGGCCGAGGCCGATCCCAATCAGCTGGAAAGCGCCCTGCTCAACCTGGTGCTCAATGCCCGCGACGCCATGCCCAACGGCGGCCGGCTGCTGGTGGAAACCCTCAACCAGCGCCTGGACGCGGACTTTACCCAGGCCCACGACAACCTGGCGCCCGGCGAATATGTGCTGCTGCGGGTCAGCGACAATGGCTGCGGCATGCCCGAGGCCATCATCAACCGGGTGTTCGACCCCTTCTTCACCACCAAGCCCATCGGCCAGGGCACCGGGCTCGGGCTGTCGATGATCTATGGCTTCAGCAAGCAGTCCGGTGGCCACGTCACCCTCGACAGCACCCTGGGACGCGGCACCGAGGTCAGCCTGTACCTGCCGCGCCTGCGCGGTGACCTGAAGCAGGATGAACCGCCCCAGGCGCAACAATCGGGGGCCGCGCAACAGGGCGAAACCGTGCTGATCGTCGAGGATGATCCGGCGGTGCGCGTGCTGGTCAGCGCGGTGCTTGGCGAACTGGGCTACGCCTACCTGGAAGCCGGCGACGCCCGCAGCGCCATGCCGATTCTCGATTCGGCGCAGCGTATCGACCTGTTGATCAGCGACGTGGGCTTGCCGGGCATGAACGGCCGGCAACTGGCGGAGATCGGGCGGCAGATCCGCCCGCAATTGAAAGTGCTGTTCATCACCGGCTACGCCGAGCACGCCGCCGCCCGTGGCGGCTTCCTCGACCCCGGCATGCAACTGATCACCAAGCCCTTCACCTTCGACCTGCTGACCGCCAAGGTGCGGGAAATGATCCGCGACTGAGGCCCGACTCAGGCCAGCAGTTGCTGGATCTGTTCCTGCAGGCTGCTGAGGTCGAAAGGCTTGGCCAGGATCGGCGCCTTGCGGGTGATGGGGCTGGCGCACTCAAGGATTTCGTTGGGGTAGCCGCTGATGAAAATCACCTTGAGGTCCGGGCGCAGCTTCACCGCAGGCTCAGCGATCATCACCCCGGTGATCCCGCCGGGCAGCCGGTAATCGGTGATCATCACGTCCAGGTGCGGCTTGCTGGCGAGAATCTCGAACGCCTGCTCGCCATTCTCGGCCTGCAACACCCGGTAGCCCAGGCCCGACAGGTAGTCGGCCAGAAGCATCAGGATCACCGGTTCATCTTCGACGATCAGTACGACGTCTTGTGCATCTTCACTCATGGAAAACCTTTGCTGGGTCAATTGCTGCTGTTACGACCATTGGGTCACGCAGAGGTTGCGTGCGCATTACGCTTTTAGTCATTCGCCGGTCCCACGGTCATCGACAAGGGCAGGCTCACGCGAAACAGCGCGCCCTCGCCGATCCGACTGTCGACACTGATGGTGCCGCCGTGGGCAGTGACGATCTGTTCGGAAATAAACAGCCCAAGCCCGAGGCCCGCCGCCACGTGGCTGGCGCTGACCCGCTCGAACTGCTGAAAAATGCGTTTCTGGTTCTCTTCGCTGATGCCGATGCCATGGTCCCGCACCTCGACCCGGGCCTCGCCGCCCTCGGCATAGACCCTCACCTCGATCGGGCTCTTGGCCCCGTAACGCAGGGCATTGGTCAGCAGGTTGGAAATCACCTGCTCGATGCGGAACTCATCCCACTGGCCTTCCAGGGGTTGCTCGGCCTGCAGCGTCAGGGACGACTGCGCGGCCTCCACCTGGGGCGCGAAATTCTCCACCAGCCCGCGCACCAGCTGCGCCAGGTCGAAGCGCGACGGGCGGATCGACAGCTTGCCGGTGCGGATCCGCGAAATGTCCAGCATGTCCTCGATCAGGCGGATCAGGCTTTTGATCTGCCGCTCATCGCGGTCGACCATGGCGTGCATCTTGTCCAGGCTGAAGGCGGCGGCGTTCTCCCGGGCCAGGTGCATCTTGCGCAGCTGGGTTTCCAGGATCAGGCCATTGAGGGGCGTGCGCACCTCGTGGGCGACGATGGACATGAAGTCATCGCGCATGCGCACCGCCTGCTCCAGCTCGTTCTGGGTGGCCTGGAGCTGGTTGAGCAGCGCCTGTTGCTCGCGCCGGCTCTGCTCCAGGGCCTCGACCTGCTGCTTCATGGCCTTGCTCTGGCGGTACAGATCGACGAACACATTGACCTTGCTCTTGACCGCATGGATGTCCAGGGGCTTGTACAGAAAGTCCACCGCCCCGCTCTCGTACCCCTTGAAGGCGTAGTTGAGTTCACGCCCGGCGGCGCTGACGAAAACGATGGGAATGTTCTTGGTCTTCTCGGTGCCGCGCATCAGTTCGGCCAGCTCGAAGCCGTTCATGCCGGGCATCTGCACATCGAGGATGGCCATGGCGAATTCGTGCTGGAGCAGCAGCGACAAGGCTTCGTCGGCCGACAGTGCCTTGTACACCGTGCGGTCCTCGCGCTTGATCAGCGCTTCCAGGGCCAGCAGGTTCTCCGGCAGATCGTCGACGATCAGCAGCTTGGCTTGAATAGTACTTAACATGCGATTCGTTCCAGCTCGGCGAGCAGACGGCTGATGCCGCGCAAAGGGAGGATGTAGTCCGGTTGCTGCAGGGCCAGGGCCGCTTCCGGCATGGTGGAGACACGGGCTTCGCCGGGGTCCTGGACAATGGTCAGGCCGCCCTGGCGCTTGACTTCGAGCAGGCCTTGGGCGCCGTCCTGATTGGCCCCGGTCAGCAGTACCGCCGCGAGGCGCTCGCCGTAGGCATCGGCGGCGGACTCGAACAGGTAATCGATGGCCGGCCGCGAGTGATGCAGGCGCTCCTCCTGGCTCAGGGACAAGGTACGGTCCTGTTCCACCGACAGGTGATAACCGGGGGCGGCGAAGTACAGGGTGCCCGGAACGATCGACTCCTTGTCGTCGGCCTCCTTCACCGTCAGCGCCAGGCGCCGGTCGAAGACCTCGGCCAATTGGCTACGACGCTCGTCGGGCAGGTGCAGGACCACGATCAGCGGCAGGCTGAAACCGGCGCGCAACTCATTGAACAGGCTCAGCAAGGCCTCGACGCCCCCGGCGGAGGCGCCCACCACAATGGCCTCGACCCGAGGCCGCTGCGGCGGCGCGACAGGTTCCTGGCTCATGTCTTGCGGTAGATCCGTTCTTGTTTGACCAAGGGTTCGAAATGCTTGCCATAGGCGGAAAATTCCAGGGTTTCCTTGCTGCCCAGCACCAGGAAGCCTCGGTGGCAGAGCGACTCATGGAACAGCCCAAAGGCTCGATCCTGCAATTTTTTATTGAAATAAATCAATACGTTACGACACGAAATTAACTGAGTTTCGGAGAAGACGCTGTCGGTCGCCAGGCTGTGATCGGCAAAGGTCACGTTCTCGCGCAGGGTCTTGTCGAAGATCGCGTAGTCGTAGGCGGCGGTGTAGTAGTCGGCAAACGAGCGCTGGCCGCCGGCCTGCTGGTAGTTGTGGGTGTAGGCCCGCACGTTCTCCAGGGAGAAGATGCCCTGCTTGGCCTTTTCCAGGGAGCTGGGGTTGATGTCGGTGGCGTAGATGATGGTGCGTTCCAGCAGCCCCTCTTCGCGCAGCAGGATGGCCATGGAGTAGACCTCCTCGCCCGTGCTGCAGCCGGCGATCCAGATCTTGATCGACGGATAGGTCTTGAGCAGCGGCACCACCTCCTGGCGGATCGCCAGGAAGTGCGAAGGATCGCGAAACATCTCGCTCACCGGAATGGTCAGGAACTGCAGCAGTTGCATGAACGCGGTCGGGTCGTGCAGCACCCTTTCCTGCAACGCGGAAATGGTCTTGCATTCGAACTGACGCAGGGCATGGTTGACCCGGCGCTTGATCGAAGCGCCGGAATAGTCGCGGAAGTCGTAGCTGTATTTGAGGTAGATCGCTTCGATCAGCAAACGCAGTTCGATCTCGGTATTACGCTCCACTAAATTCTTTCCATTTTCGGTAGCCACACGCGGATAAGGGAAAACAGCCGGTCAAGGTCGATGGGCTTGGCCAGGTAGTCGTTGGAACCGGCCTGCAGGCAGCGCTCCTGATCGTCCTTCATGGCCTTGGCGGTCACGGCGATGATCGGCAGCTTGCGCCAGCGCGGGTCCTTGCGGATCTGCACCGTGGCTTCGAACCCGTCCATCTCCGGCATCATCACGTCCATCAGCACCAGGTCGATATCCTCCACTTCATTGAGGCGGGCAATGGCTTCATGGCCATTGCGCCCGATCACCACCACCGCGCCCTTGTGTTCCAGGGCGCTGGTCAGGGCAAAGATGTTGCGCACATCGTCATCCACCAGAAGAATCTTGCGCCCCTCGAACACCTTGTCGCGGCTGCGGGCGGTCTTGAGCATCTTCTGCCGCTCATGGGACAACTGGGATTCGACTTTGTGCAGAAAAAGCGTCACTTCATCCAGCAGGCGCTCCGGCGAGCGCGCGCCCTTGATGATGATCGAGCGCGAATACTTGCGCAGCTCGGCCTCTTCGTCCCGGGTCAGGTTGCGCCCGGTGTAGACGATCACCGGCGGGAAGGAGCAGATGTCCTCGGTGGACATGCGCTTGAGCAGGTCGTTGCCGAGCATGTCCGGCAGCTTGAGGTCGATGATCATGCAGTCGTAGACGTTCTCGCGCAGCAGGTCCAGAGCATCCTGGGCCAGGCCGACGGCGGTGATCTCGATGTCGTCGTCGCCGATCAGGCGGGCGATGCTGTCGCGCTGCAGGTCGTCGTCCTCCACCAGCAGCACGCGCTTGACCTTCTGCGTCAGCTTGGCTTCCAGGCGGGCGAACACGTCCTTGAGCTCCTCGCGGGTGGTGGGTTTCACCGCGTAGCCCACGGCGCCCATGTGCATGGCCGCTTCCACCCGGTCTTCGACGGAAATCACGTGCACCGGGATGTGCCGGGTCTGGGGGTGCTCCTTGAGCCGCTGCAGCACCGTGAGCCCGGAATGGTCGGGCAGGCGCATGTCCAGCAGGATCGCATCGGGGACGAACTGCTCCGCCAGGCTGAAGCCTTCGTCGGCGCCATGGGCCACCAGGCAGTGATACCCCAGCTCGTGGGCCAGATCGAAGAGGATGTGCGCAAAGTTCGCCTCATCTTCCACCACCAGGATGCAGCGACCGCTGAACGGCGCCTTGTCCCGGTCATCGGCGAACCGCGGGATCTCGACAGCCGCTGCCTCGGCCGACGTCGGCGCCACGCTCGGCGGCTGCGCCGCTGCTGCCGGCAACAACGCCGGCTGGGCCACGATCAACGGCTGCGCCGCTTCGCTGTAGTGCTGCGGCAGCACCAGGGTGAAGATACTGCCGCGCCCCGGCTCGCTGCTGACGCTGATCGAGCCGCCGAGCAGGGTCGCCAGATCGCGCGAGATCGACAGCCCCAGGCCGGTGCCGCCATAACGCCGGTTGGTGGTGCCATCGGCCTGGCGGAAAGCCTCGAAGATGCTTTCTTGCTGGTCCGCGGCGATACCGATCCCCGAATCCTCCACGGCGAAGGCAATGCCGGCCCCCGGCTGGGCAGAAACGCTCAGGCTGACCTGGCCCTTTTCGGTGAACTTGACCGCGTTGGACAGCAGGTTCTTGAGAATCTGCTCGACCCGCTGGCGGTCGGTGAACAGCATCTGCGGCACCCCAGGCTGCAGTTGCACCTTGAATTCCAGGCCCTTGTCCGCGGTCAACGGCTGGAACAGGTTGCGCAAGCCATCCACCAGGCGCGGCACGCTGGCGTTTTCCGGACGCACTTCCAGCTTGCCGGCCTCGACCTTGGAAATGTCGAGGATGTCGTTGATCAGGTTCAGCAGGTCATTGCCGGCGGAGTAGATCGATTCGGCGAACTTGACCTGTTCGGCAGTGAGGTTCTCCTGGGGGTTTTCCGCCAGCAGCTTGGCCAGGATCAACGAGCTGTTGAGGGGCGTGCGCAACTCGTGGGACATGTTGGCGAGGAATTCGGACTTGTACCGGCTGGAACGCTGCAACTCCTCGGCGCGCTCTTCGAGCTGGGTCTGCGCCTCGTTCAACTCGTTGTTCTTGCGGTCCATGGCGTCGCGCTGCTCGGCGAGGATCTGCGCCTGTTCGGCCAGGCGTTCGTTGGTCTGCTCCAGCTCCACCTGCTGGGTTTCCAGGTGCACCTGGGACTCCTTGAGAATCCGCGACTGCTCCTCCAGCTCTTCGTTGGCGGTCTTCAACTCTTCCTGCTGCACCTGCAGCTCTTCGTTGAGCTGCTGGGTTTCGGCCAGCACTTCCTGCAGGCGCTGGCGATAGCGCGCGGCCTCGATGGAGGTGCCGATATTGCCGGCAATCAGCTCCAGCAACTCGACGTCGCGCTCGCTCAAGGCCCGCAGGAAGCCCAGCTCGATCACCCCGTTGACCCGATCGTCATCCCGGGTCGGCACCACCAGCGCGCTGTACGGCGCGCCTTCACCAAGGCCCGAGCTGACCTTGAAATAATCGGCCGGCACATTGTCCAGGCGGATCAGGCGCTTGTGCTGCGCGGCCTGCCCCACCAGGCCTTCATCGCCATACAGCGACTGTTCCTGCTGCTCCTGCTCGCGGGAGAAGCCATACGATGCCACGCGCTTGAGGCCGCCGTGGTCTTCGCGCACATACAGCGCCGCCACCGGCGTCCCCAGGTACTGGGCACAGAACTGCAGGATGTTGCGCCCCAGCAGGTTCAGGCTCAGTTGCCCGAGCATCTGTTCGGCCAGTTCAGTCTGGCCGTTGCGCAGCCAGGCTTGCTGCTCCAGGCGGCGCGCGCTCTGGTCCTGGGCCTCAAGGTTGTCGCTGTAGCTCTTTGACAGCGCCAGCAGGTCGCGGCGGCCGATGTAGGCCAGCAGGCCACTGATGCCCACCACGAACAGCAGGTACAGAATCACACTGAAAATGGTCGTGCGGCTGACGTTTTCATTGCGTTCCAGGCGCAACTGCTGCTCCATGGCCACCGCGTCGTCGTACTCCTTGCGGATTTCGTCGGTCAGGCGCTTGCCGCGGCCGGCCTGGACCGCGCCACGGTAGTCGCCGTCCTGCCGACGCAGCTCGATCATGCCCTGGGCGAAGTTGTTCCACTCGGTCTGCAGGGCTTCCAGGCGCTTGAGCCGGTCCACCTGCTGCGGGTTGTCCTTCACCAGCTCCTGAAGGCTGCGCAGCTCGCTGACGATGCGCGGCTTGGCCACTTCGTAGGGGTCGAGAAAGTGCTCATCGCCGGTGATCAGGAAACCGCGCATGCCGGTTTCCAGGTCGATGGTCAGGCGCGCCGCCTCGTTGAGGTTGTTGATCACCCGATCCGTGTGCTGCACCCACTGGATTACCGAGAGCAGGTAGGTGATCAGGGACACGAAAAAAACCGCGCTGAGCACGCCCACACCCAGGGGCAGGCTGATATTGCGGGTCAGCAGCTGGCGAAAACTCTGTTCATCAATCGAAGTCGGACGAATCATTTGATGGACCTGGACGCTGGTAAAAAAAACGAAGTTTGCCCCACATTCGGCCATTACAGCTATTTTTTATAACCTGTGGGTTCACCACTGCAATTGAAGCTGCGCTGGGACAAAGGAAGCGGTTATTCTTGCCGACGCTTGTACAAACGCATTTTTTTGTACAGCTTCGGGAACTTGTGGCCAGCTGCCACTTACTGATGCACAAGGCCGCCTGTCACGCCGCCCCGTCGAATTCATTTCTTGAGAGTGCCCCTATGCCCGCCAGCGCTTCCACCATCCTAGTCGTCGAAGACGATGCCATCGTGCGCATGTTGATTGTCGATGTTCTCGAAGAGCTCGAATTCAGCGTCCTGGAAGCCGATGGCAGCGACGCCGCGCTGCAGCTGCTGGAAGATGCCGGGCAAGGCATCGACCTGCTGATGACCGATGTCGGCCTGCCCGGCATGAACGGCCGCGAACTGGCCGAGCGAGCCCGGCGACTGCGCCCGCAATT
Source organism: Pseudomonas protegens (assembly GCF_013407925.2). Lineage (NCBI taxonomy): Bacteria > Pseudomonadati > Pseudomonadota > Gammaproteobacteria > Pseudomonadales > Pseudomonadaceae > Pseudomonas > Pseudomonas protegens. Next base: position 118,746 of record NZ_CP060201.1, read on the forward strand.
GCCGGTGCTGTTCGCCAGCGGTTATGCCGAATCCATCGACGTGCCGGCCGGCATGGCGGTGATCGGCAAGCCCTTTTCCATCGATCAACTGCGGGACAAGGTGCGCAGCATCCTCGGCTGATCCGGTGGCGGCCGGCTGTGGTTTAATGGCGACCTTTTTTTGCCCCCGCCTGCCAGGAATGCCCGCTCATGAGTCCCACCGCCGCAACCAAAGTCCTGATCATTGGTTACGTCTGGCCCGAACCCCGCTCCTCCGCCGCCGGCGGGCACATGATGCAGATCCTCCAGAGCTTTCTCGATCAGGGTTGGGAGCTGACCTTCAGCAGCCCGGCCAACGAGGGCGAGCACAAGGAGGATCTGGCGGCCCTGGGCATCCGCGAGTGCCCGATCGAACTCAACAACAGCAGTTTTGACCGCTTCGTCGCCGAGCTGGCGCCGGATATCGTGCTGTTCGACCAGTTCATGATGGAAGAGCAGTTCGGCTGGCGCGTCGAGCAGCACTGCCCCAATGCCCTGCGGGTCCTGGAAACCTCGGACCTGCAATGCCTGCGCCACGCCCGCCACCAGCGCCTCAAGGATCACCTCAAGGCCGGCGCCGACGAGGATGACTTCAGCGCCCTGTTCAGCCGGGCGCCGGCGGAAGAATTCCGCCACATGGCCGACACCGACCTGGCCAAGCGCGAGATCGCCGCCATCTACCGCTGCGACCTGAGCCTGATGATCTCCGAAGTGGAGATCGAGCTGCTGGTGCAGCAGTTCCGCCTGCCCCCGGCCTTGCTGCACTGGTGCCCGCTGATGCTGGAGCGGTTGCCGGAGGAGTTCCCGCCCTTCGAACAGCGGGCGCATTTCCTCAGCATCGGCAATTTTCGCCACGCGCCGAACTGGGACGCCGTGCTGTGGATGAAGAATCGCGTGTGGCCGCTGATCCGCCAGCAACTGCCCGGCGCGCAGTTGCACCTGTACGGCGCCTATACCCCACCCAAGGCCGCGGCGCTGCACAACCCGGCCCAGGGCTTTCACATCATGAACTGGGCCGAAGACGCGCTGCAGGTGATGAGCGCGGCGCGGATCTGCCTGGCGCCCCTGCGCTTCGGCGCGGGGATCAAGGGCAAGCTGCTGGACGCCATGCTCTGCGGCACGCCGAGCGTGACCACCCCGGTGGGCAGCGAATCCATGTCCCAGGACGACCTGCCGTGGCCGGGGGCGGTGGCCGAGTCCGCCAGCGCCCTGGCGGCGGCCGCGGTGCGCCTGTATCAGGATCAGGCCTTGTGGAACCAGGCCCAGGCCGATGGCGCCCGCCTGCTGCAAGCCCGCTACCGCCAGCAGGTCCACGGCCCGGCGCTGATCCAGCGCCTGCAGCACTGCCGTCAGCACCTGGAACACCTGCGCCGCGACAACTTCACCGGCGCCATGCTGCGCCACCACCATCACAAGAGCACCCAATACATGGCGCAGTGGATCGAGGCGAAGAACCGCCCCGCCTCCTGACCCCGCGCCCTTCACCCGAGAGCCGGCCAGCCGGCGCCTACAAAAAACCGTGGCCTGCCCGCTGCGGGAGCTGGCTGGCCAGCGAAGGCGCCAGCAAGTTCAGCACAAACCTTGCGCCCCTCCCCGCCGTACAGCCGACTCACGCGGGGACGGGCACTCACCTCATCCATAGAAGTAAACGAATCTCGTTCAGCTTGCGTTCAGCAGATGGCAATGATCTTCATTTAGCAATGAGTATCATTATGTTACAAATTGATTCCCTAGCCATTGCCCCGCCGGTGCTGAATGCTCGTTCCATTTCTGATCATGCTGCGCGAAGGGATTGAAGCCGCGCTTATCGTTGGCATCATCGCCAGTTACCTGCAACAGACCGGCCGCGGCCAGTGGATGCCCGCGGTGTGGATCGGAGTGTTTCTCGCCGCGGCCCTGGCCCTGCTGGTGGGTGGCGGTCTGGAATTGATGAGCGCCGAATTCCCGCAGAAGCAGCAGGAACTCTTCGAAGGCATCGTCGGCCTGGTGGCCGTGGGCATCCTCAGTTCCATGGTGTTCTGGATGCGCAAGGTGGCCCGTTCCATCAAGCACTCCCTGCAGGTGTCGCTGGACCAGGCCCTGGCCGGTTCCCGGCATCAGGTCATGGCCCTGATCGCCATGGTGTTCTTCGCCGTGGCCCGCGAAGGCCTGGAAACCGTGTTCTTCCTGCTGGCGGTGTTCCAGCAGAGCGAAGGCCCCGGCGCGCCCATTGGCGCCCTGCTCGGCCTGAGCGTGGCCATCATCGTCGGCTTCCTGATCTACAGCGGCAGCATGCGCCTGAACCTCGGGCTGTTCTTCCGCTGGACCGGGCTGTTCATCCTGCTGGTGGCCGCCGGCATCCTCGCCAACTCGGTGCAGGCCCTGCACGAAGCCGGGATCTGGAACCACTGGCAGAGCGTGCTCTTCGACTTCAGCGCCAGCCTGCCCATGGACGGCCCTTTGGGCTCGGTGCTGGCCGGCATGTTCGGCTATCAGGACGCGCCTACCGTCAGCACCCTCGGCGCCTATGGGCTGTACCTGGCGGTGACCCTGGTGCTGTTCTTCCTGCCCGCCGGCGCCCCGGCTAAGACGCCGGCCCCGACCTCTTCCGTTTCCAGTCAGTAAGGCTCCCCCATGACCCAGCAAGCCTCTCCCCAGGCCTCGCCGCCCCGCGCCTTGCGCTGGGCGGTGGCCGGCTCGGTGATCGTGATGATCGCCGCCGGCGGGCTGTTCTATTACGCCTCGCAACTGGCCGCCGACAAGCGCCAGGCGCACCAGGGCGAAATCATCGTGACCATCCACCCCAAGAGCTGTGAGCCCAATGCGCTGACGGTTCCGGCCGGGCACGCCAGCTTTCGCATCGTCAACCGCTCCGATCGCGCCGTGGAATGGGAAATCCTCGACGGCGTGCTGGTGGTCGAGGAGCGCGAGAACATCGCCCCGGGCCTGAGCCAGGTGATCAACGCCAACCTGCAACCGGGTGACTACGCCATGACCTGCGGGCTGTTGAGCAACCCCCGCGGCACCCTGCATGTGACGGCCACCGCCGAGTCCGAGGCCCAGGCCAAGGCCGGTCCCTCGCTGGTGGCCTTTATCGGTCCGCTATCGGAGTTCCGGGTCTACCTGAGCCTTTCCGCCAGCGCCCTGGTCAAGGCGGTGAACGCCTTGCAGCAAGCCATCGACGCCGGCGACCTGAAGCAGGCCCAGGCCCTGTACCTGCCGGCCCGCGCCGCCTATCAGCGTCTGGCGCCGGCGGCCCAGCGCCTGGCCGAGCTGGACAACGCCATCAACGCCCGCGCCGACTACTTCGAGCAGCGCGAGCAGGACCCGGGCTTTCGCGGCTTCCACCGCCTGGAATACGGCCTGTTCGAGCAACGCGACCTGGCCGGCCTGGCCCCGGTGGCGCAAGGCTTGTCCAGCGATGTGGCGCGCCTCAAGGAACAGCTGCTGGCCCAGACCCTGGCGCCGCAGCAACTGGTGGACCTGGTGGCGCGCAACCTGCGCAGTCTGGCCGAGCGGCGAGCCGGCAGCGGTGAAGAGGAACGCTACAGCCACAGCGACCTCAACGGCTTTGCCGCCAACCTGGAAACCACGCGCAAGGTCATCGACCTGCTGCGCCCCCTGCTGAGCAAATCCGCCGCCCCCTTGCTGACCCAGGTGGACGCCGCCACCCAGGCCCTGGCCAGCCGCCTCGACAACCTGCGCCAAGGCTTCGGCTACGTGGCCTACGACCAAGTCAGCGCTGCACAACGCCAAGAGATCGCCGACAAGGCCAAGGCCCTGGCCGACGCCCTCGACGCCATCGACCCCGCACTCGGCCTTTCCGGCCTGTAACCAGACGAGCCCTCCATGAACGATTCAGATCAAGCCAACCCTTCCTTCAGCGCCCAACGCCGGCGCGTACTGCTGGGCATGGGCGCCGCCGGCGTGGCCCTGGCCGGCAGCAGCCTGAGCTGTCCGGCCATGGCCGCCGCGCAGGCCCAGGTCACCGAAGCCCCGAGCAGCGACCGGACCCTGGATCGCCACGATTTTCACGGCCGGCACCAGAGCGGCATCGTCACCCCGCGCCCGGCGGCGGGCATGCTGGTGTCCTTCGATGTCCTGGCCCGCGACCGTGACGACCTGGAGCGGCTGTTCCGTACCCTCAACCAGCGCATTGCCTTTCTCATGAGTGGCGGCCCGGTGACCCAGGTCGACCCGAAGCTGCCGCCGCTGGACTCCGGCATCCTCGGCCCGGTGGTGACCCCGGACAACCTGACCATCACCGTGTCGGTGGGCGCCTCGCTGTTCGACGAGCGCTTCGGCCTGGCGGCGGCCAAGCCCAAGCGCCTGATCCGCATGGTGGGGTTTCCCAACGACGCCCTGGAACCGGCCTGCTGCCATGGCGACCTGAGCCTGCAGTTCTGCGCCAACACCGCCGACACCAACATCCACGCCCTGCGCGACATCGTGAAGAACCTGCCGGACCTGCTGCTGGTGCGCTGGAAACAGGAAGGCAGCGTACCGCCCCAGGCCCCGGCCAAGCCCGGCGAGCCGGCGCAGAGCGCGCGCAACTTCCTGGGCTTTCGCGATGGTTCGGCCAACCCCGACTCCAATGACCAGCAGGCCATGCAGCAGATCGTCTGGGTCCAGCCCGGCAGCGACGAACCGGCCTGGGCGGCCCATGGCAGCTACCAGGCGGTGCGGATCATCCGCAACTTCGTCGAGCGCTGGGACCGCACCCCGCTGCAAGAGCAGGAAAGCATCATCGGCCGGGTCAAGACCACGGGCGCGCCCATGGATGGCCAGAAGGAAAGCCAGGTGCCCGACTACAGCAAGGACCCCCACGGCAAGCTGACCAAGCTCGACGCGCACATCCGCCTGGCCAACCCGCGCACCGCGCAGACCCGGCAGAACCTGATCCTGCGTCGGCCATTCAACTACTCCAACGGGGTCAACAAGAACGGCCAGCTGGACATGGGCCTGCTGTTCATCTGCTACCAGGCCGACCTGGAAAAAGGCTTTATCGCGGTACAGACCCGCCTCAACGGCGAACCCCTGGAGGAGTACCTCAAGCCCACCGGCGGCGGTTACTTCTTCACCTTGCCGGGGGTCACCGGCGCAGAGGATTTCATCGGCCGCTCGCTGCTCGATGCTACCCGAGCGACAACCACGGCCTGACACCCCCAACACAACCACCCCCACGGAAACGTCCCATGAAAAAGTCGCCTATCGCTGTGTTGCTGACCCTCGGCCTGCTCCACGCCCCATTGTCGGCGTTCGCCGCCACCGCGCCCCTGGAGCTGGTGGGGCCGATCTCCGACTACAAGATCTACGTCACCGAACAGCTCGATGAGCTGGCCAGCCATACCCAGCAGTTCACCGCCGCGGTGAAACAGGGCGACCTGGCCAGCGCCAAAAAGCTCTACGCGCCGACCCGGGTCTACTACGAGTCGATCGAACCGATCGCCGAGCTCTTCAGTGACTTGGACGCGTCCATCGACTCGCGGGTCGACGATCACGAACAAGGCGTCAAGGCCGCAGACTTCACCGGCTTCCACCGCCTGGAATACTCGCTGTTCTCGGAAAACAGCACAGAAGGCCTGGGCGAGCTGGCCGAGCGCCTGAACAAAGACGTCAAGGACCTGCAGACCCGCGTCGCCGGCCTGACCTTCCCGCCGGAAAAAGTCGTCGGCGGCGCCGCCGCGTTGCTGGAAGAAGTGGCCGCGACCAAGATCTCCGGCGAGGAAGACCGCTACAGCCACACCGACCTCTACGACTTCCAGGGCAACATCGACGGCGCGAAGAAGATCGTCGACCTGTTCCGCGGCCAGATCGCCAAGCAGGACCAGGCCTTTGTCGCCAAGGTGGACAAGAACTTCGCCACGGTGAACACCATCCTGGCCAAGTACAAAACCGCCGACGGCGGCTTCATGACCTACGACAAGGTCAAGGACAGCGACCGCAAGGCCCTGGTGGGCCCGGTCAACACCCTGGCCGAAGACCTCTCGACCCTGCGCGGCAAACTGGGCCTGAACTGAACCCGACGCCCACGCCGCCACCTGTAGGAGCTGGCTTGCCAGCGAAAGCGTTCTTGAGCTCAACCCGCCTCAAGGCACTCTTCGTCAGCCAGCCAGCGCCAGCGGCAGCATCACCGATGCAGATAAGACTGGGCTGTGACGCGTTATCCCGATAACGTTCACGGCCCATCGCTTTCATGGACGACCCTGCATGTCTCGCCCCTTGGCTGCCCGTGCGCCGCTGACTGCCACACCCTTCTCATTGCTGCCGCTGATGGCCGCCTACATGGCCTGCACCATGTCGATGATGGCCTTCGTCTCGCTGATCGGCCCGATCTCTCGGGCGCTGGGCCTGGAGACCTGGCATGCCGGCGCCGCGGTGACCGTATCCGGAGTGATCTGGATGCTCCTGGCGCGCCCCTGGGGCCAGGCCAGCGACCGCTTCGGCCGGCGCCGGGTCCTGCTGCTGGGCACCGCGGGCTTCACCCTCGCCTACTGGGCGCTGTGCCTGTTCATCGACCTGTCGCTGCACAGCCTGCCCAGCGTCGCCATGGCCTTTCTCGGCCTGATGCTCGGACGCGGCCTGATCGGTGCCTTTTATGCGGCGATTCCGGTGGGCGGCTTCGCCCTGATCGCCGACAACATCGAACCCGAGCATCGCGCCCGGGCCATGGCCACCCTCGGCGCGGCTAACGCCGTGGGCCTGGTGATCGGCCCGGCGATCGCCGCGCTGCTGGCCCGCTACAGCCTGAGCCTGCCGTTCTACGCCATGGCCGTGTTGCCATTGCTGGCGTTCCTGGTGCTGCGCTACAAGCTGCCGCGCCAGGAACTGCACCTCAAGCATGCCCCCAGCCCGGTCCGCTTGAATGACCCGCGGCTGCTGCGACCGATGACGGTGGCCTTTGTCGCCATGCTCTGCGTGTCCATCGCCCAGATCACCGTGAGTTTCTACGCCCTGGATCGCCTGCACATGAACCCAGCCGAGGCGGCGCAGACCGCCGGGGTGGCCCTGGCCATGGTCGGCGTGGCGTTGATCGGCGCCCAGCTGGTGGTGCGCAAGCTGGAATGGCCGCCATTGCGCATGATCCGCTACGGCGCCCTGCTCTCGGCCTTGGGCTATGCCGGCAGCATGCTGGTGGACAGCGCCTGGGGCCTGTGGCTGGCGTTCTTTGTCTCGGCGGCGGGCATGGGCGGGGTGTTTCCGTCGTTCTCGGCCCTGGCGGCGAATGCCGTGCAAGCCTCGGAACAGGGCGCGGCCGCCGGCAGCATCGGCGCCGCCCAGGGCCTGGGCGTGGTCATCGGGCCCATGGCCGCCAGCCTGATCTACGCCATCGAACCGCGCCTGCCCTACCTGCTGGCGGCGGTGCTGCTGGTGCTGATCGCCATCTGGCCACACCCGCGCTCCCTGTAGCCGCTGCCGCAGGCTGCGAACGGCTCCGCAGGAGGCGTCGTTCTTGGGGCGCTGAAGGCCCTGCGGGCCCTTGCGCAGCCTCGCCGGCTCGGCAGCGGCTGCAGGTTACAGCATGCGGTAGAGCAGGCGTTCGATGCGCACCCGGCTGACCCGGCGCAGGAACTTGCTCACGGCCTCGGGGTAGTCCACCAGGCTGTCCAGGTACTGGAAATGCTCGATGCGCTTTGTGTGGCGATAGATCTGCGCCTGCTCGGCGCTGCGCGCCTCCAGCAACTGGCCCTTGGGGTCGTCCAGCAGCAGGGCGTTTTCCAGGTCCAGGCGAAACGCCCGGGGGTTGAGGTTGTTGCCGGTGAGCAAGGTGTAGCGCTCATCGACCCACATCCCCTTGAGGTGGTAGGTGTTGTCGCCGTCGCGCCACAGGTGCAGGTTCAACTGGCCGCTGTCGATCACTTTCTGATGCCGCTTGGCGAAGCGCCGCAGGCTGATCTCGTAGAGATAAGGCAGCGCCGCGATCACCTTGAACGGCTCGCTGGGCGGGATATAGAAGTCGTTGGCGGTCTTGTCGCCGACGATGATGTCGATCTTCACCCCACGCTCCAGGGCCCGATTGATCTCCCGGGTCACCGGCAGCGGCAGGTTGAAATACGGGGTGCAGATGGTCAGCTGGCGCTGGGCGCCGGCGATCAGCTCGCAGATCACCCGGTTCAGCGGATTGCCCTTGCCGACGCCGAGCAATGGACTGACCGAAAGCTCGCTCTTGTCCAGGCTGCCGGCGGTGGTGTCGTAGGTGGCGTGCTTGAGACGGCTGCGCAGATCGCCAATGTCGTTGCGCAGGCTGCGGGTGCTGGGCAGGTTCGGCAGGTCCAGGCGGTGCACCGCCCGCGACGCCACCAGGCCGTGCTGCACCAGGTGCTGCATGGAGTCGGCCAGGGCCTGGTTGTGCAGCAGGTGATAACGGTCGAAGCGGTATTTGTCGAACTTGTGCAGGTAGACGTTGTTCAGGCTGGCGCCGCTGTAGAGCACGCAGTCGTCGATGACGAAGCCTTTGAGGTGCAGCACCCCGAACAGCTCCCGGGTCTGCACCGGCACGCCGTAGATCGGCACTTCGCTGGCGTGGGTGCGGGTCATCTCCTGGTACCAGGCCGAATTGCCCGGCTGCTTGCCGGCACCGATCAGGCCGCGCTGGGCGCGCAACCAGTCGACCACGACCACCACGTCCAGCTCCGGGCGGGCGGCCTTGGCGGCGTGCAGGGCATCAAGGATCTCCTGGCCGGCTTCGTCCTGTTGCAGGTACAGGGCAACGATATAGATGCGCCGGGTGGCCTGGGCGATTTGCTCCAGCAGCGTGCGGCGAAATTGTGCAGCGCCGGCAAGCGTGGTGAAGGCCTCGGCGGCCAGGGGGAAGCTGCGCAGCTTGGGCAGCAGGGAACGTTTGAAAAGCGACGGCATAGGGCTCGCAGTGGCTCAAATCCAAAGAGCGCAAGAGCTTACACCATGCAACAGGCTGAGTCCCCTGCCCGACCTGTACAAGACCATTGCCCCGCCCTGAACGGCGAAGGAGCCTTCGGATACTGCGCAAGACCCGGTGACGCCTTCGCTGGCGAGCCAGCTCCTACATGGCGGGGGAACTTCGATGATCAACAAAATAATTATTTGACCAAGGAGAACGATCGTTCTACTCTTTGCTCCATGAACGAAATCACTCCCCCTGAAACACGCGACATCATCCTCGACGTCACCGAGAAGCTGATCTACAAGAGCGGCATTGCCGCCACTGGCATGGATCTGTTGGTGAAGACCGCCGGGGTCTCTAGAAAGAGCATCTATCGCTATTTCAACAACAAGGACGAACTGGTGGTGGCCGCCCTGGAACGTCGCGACCAGCGCTGGATGCACTGGTACAGGACCGAAGTCAACCGGGCCGAAGGCTCTGCGCAGCGGCTGCTGGCGCTGTTCAGCGTGCTCAAGGGCTGGTTCGAATCCGAAGGTTTTCGTGGCTGCGCCTTTATCAACACCAGCGGCGAGACTGGCGATCCACAAGACCCGGTGCGCCAGGTGGCGAAACAACATAAACAGAAACTGCTCGATTACGTGACCGAGCTTTGCCAAGAACATGGCGTGCAACATCCCGAGGGACTGGCAGCGCAACTGCTGATCCTGATCGATGGCGCCATTACCGTTGCCCTTGTCATGGGCGATCACAGTGCTGCTGATAATGCGCAATGCATGGCGCGAAAGTTATTGGACCTCTGATTGTTTTAAACAAGTGCAACTGCTTTGTTTGAACAGCAACTTTCATTGGAGACAAATCATGTCGTCTAACGCTCAAGTGCGCCCGCCCCTTCCGCCTTTCACTCGCGAGTCGGCGATTGAAAAGATCCGTCTGGCTGAAGATGGCTGGAACTCCCGGGACCCGGAACGGGTGTCCCTGGCCTACACCCTGGACACCCAATGGCGTAACCGCGCCGAGTTCGCCCACAACCGCGAAGAGGCCAAGGCCTTTCTCGCCCGCAAATGGGCCAAGGAGCTGGATTACCGCCTGATCAAGGAACTCTGGGCCTTTACCGACAACCGCATCGCCGTGCGCTACGCCTATGAATGGCACGACGACTCGGGCAACTGGTTCCGTTCCTACGGCAACGAGAACTGGGAGTTCGACGAACAAGGCCTGATGGCCCGGCGGTTTGCCTGCGTCAACGACATGCCGATCAAGGCAACCGAGCGCAAGTTCCACTGGCCCCTGGGCCGGCGCCCGGATGACCACCCAGGCCTTAGCGACCTGGGCCTGTAACCCGGCCCAAGGTTCTTATACCTAGCGCCCCCGTAGCAGCTGGCTTGCCAGCGAAGGCGTCCTCAAGCCTTGCACCGAGGCCAAAGGCCCTTTCGCCGGCAAGCCGGCTCCTACAAGGCAATCTCGCGCAACAAGCCTTGCATCGGGCTGGTGAACCGCTACGCCGGTAAGCAACGCGCCATTCAAGCCGCCGCTTCTTGCTCCTTGAGCCGGGCCTGGGCTTCCAGCTCCCGCACCAGGGGCAATACCCGCTTACCGAAATACTCAACCTCTTCCTGAAAATGCAGGAACCCCGCCAGCACCAGGTCCACCCCCACCGCCTTCAACTCGACGATGCGCTGGGCAATCTGCTGCGGGGTGCCGATCAGGTTGGTCTTGAAGCCGTCGTTGTACTGCACCAGGTCCTCGAAGCTGGACTTGGCCCAGTTGCCCTCGCCTTCGGGCGAGGCCTTGCCGGCCTGCTTGGCTGCATCGCCAAAGGCATTCACCGCCTGCGGATCGGCCTTGTCGATAATCTCCGCCAGCACCGCCCGGGCTTCTTCCTCGGTGTCCCGGGCGATCACAAAGGCATTCACCCCGACTTTCACCGAATGCTGGTTGGCCGCGGCCTTGGCGCGGATATCGTCCACCTGGGCCTTGATCCCCTCGACGCTGTTGCCATTGGTGAAGTACCAGTCCGACACCCTGGCCGCCATGTCCCGCGCCGCCCGCGAACTGCCGCCCTGGAAGATCTCCGGCTGGCCCAGGGGCTTGGGCTTGAGGCTGTAGTTGTCAAAGCGATAGAAGTCGCCCTTGAAGGTGAAGTGGTCCTGGCTCCAGATCCCGCGCAGGGAACGGATGAATTCCTCGGAACGGCGATAGCGCTCGTCGTGCTCCAGCCAGTGCTCGCCAATCGCCTGGAACTCGCCCTTGAACCAGCCGCTGACAATGTTCACCGCGATCCGGCCATTGGTCAGTTGATCGATGGTGGCCAGCTGCTTGGCCGCCAGCGCCGGTTGCCAGGGCCCGGGCAGGATCGCCGCGATCACCTTGAGCTTGCTGGTGGCGGCCAGCAGCGCGTGGCTGAAGGCCACCGACTCGTGCTGGTACTCGGCGCCATAGCCGGCGGTGAAGCGGATCTGGGTCAGGGCGTATTCGAAACCGGCCTCCTCGGCGATCTGCGCCAGTTTGCGGTTGTAGTCGATGCCCCAGTGGGTGCGCTGCTCGATCTTGCTCACCACCAGACCACCGCTGACGTTGGGCACCCAATAGGCAAATTTGACGGCTTGCTGACTCATGGCTCGGTCCTCGGGACAGGTAAAGGTGCAAGGACCAGAGCAGCAAGCGTGCCAGCGCCTGCCGGTGGCCTGGCTCGACCCGCCCCACAGGCTTCGAAGACCTGCGCCAAAGCGCGCCAGGCCGGGCCGCGCTCGGCTGGCGGGCGGCGCCTGCGCACTTGCTGTAGCGGGTCCGGCCGCGGCCTGTATCCGCGGCGAGCGCAGCGTCGCAACACCGCGCAAACGAACGATTTGTTGATGATGTGTTGCCCGGGCAACAGTTGGCTGCCCCTCCCGCGGGCCGATCCCCAGGCAGGCCGGGCCGCGGGATCTCGGCATGCTGTGTGCAAGCGGTGTGCAAAGGGCCGCCTAGGCGCCCACTGTTTTTTCTGCCGAACCCAGGAGCTACGCCATGACTGAACACCAGGTAATCAATCCATTGTCCTTGGGGGTCGATTACGCGCCTCTGGCCGAGCGCTTCCGCCCGATCTTCCAGCGCATCGCCGCCGGTGCCGTGGAGCGCGAGCACAGCCGCACCTTGCCTTATGAACCCATCCAGTGGCTCAAGCAGGCCGGCTTCGGCGCCGTGCGGGTGCCCGTGGAATATGGCGGCGGCGGTGCCTCCCTGCCCCAGCTGTTGCAACTGCTGATCGAGCTGGCCGAAGCCGACGCCAATGTGCCCCAGGCCCTGCGCGGGCACTTCGCCTTTGCCGAGGACCGTCTCAACGCTGCGCCCGGGCCGGGCCGGGATCTGTGGTTCAAGCGCTTTGTCGAGGGCGATATCGTCGGCTGCGCCTGGACCGAGATCGGCGCGGTGGAGATTGGCCAGGTCATTACCAAGGTGACGCCGGACGGCGAAAAATGGCGCCTCAACGGCGAGAAGTTCTACAGCACCGGCAGCATTTTCTCCGACTGGATCGATGTCTACGCCCAGCGCACGGACACCGGCGGCGATGTGATCGCGGCGGTGCGCACCCGTCAGCCGGGCATCCAGCAGAGCGACGACTGGGACGGTTTCGGCCAGCGCACCACCGGCAGTGGCACCTCGCGCTTCAACGACGCCGAAGTCGAGGCCGAGAACATCATCGACTTCGCCACCCGCTTCAAGTACCAGACGGCCTTCTACCAACTGGTGCTGCTGGCGACCCTGGCCGGGATCGGCCGCGCCGCGCTGCGCGACGTGGCCCACGAAGTGCGGGTGCGCAAGCGCATCTACAGTCACGGCAACGCGCCCCAGGTCAGCGCCGATGCCCAGGTGCAGCAAGTGGTGGGCGAGATTGCCGCCCTGGTGTACGCGGCCGAGGCCGCGGCGGTCCGCGCGGCGGCGCCGGCCCAACAGGCCTACCTGGCGCGCTTTGCCGGGGATGAGGCGCAGGAGCGAGCGGCCAATGTGGCGGCGGAAATCGAATCGGCCACGGCCCAGGTGGTAGTCACCGAACTGATCCAGCGTGCCACCAGTGAGCTGTTCAACGCCCTCGGCGCCTCGGACATTCGCCAGGGCAAGGCCCTGGACCGGCATTGGCGCAATGCGCGGACCGTGTCGTCCCATAACCCGGTGATCTACAAGGCACGGATTGTCGGTGACTGGCAGATCAACGGCAGCGAACCGCCTTTTGTCTGGCAGATCGGCAACGGCCCGCAACGCTAACCCTTCCCTGCACCGGCCGTAGGAGCTGGCTTGCCAGCGAAGGCGCCCTCCGGTCGTGCGCAAGGCTCAAAGGCCCATTCGCCGGCAAGCCGGCTCCTACGATAGGGGTATCAGACCAAGGTCGAGGCGGTCGCGCAGCGGGCGGGGTTGCAGGTAAGATGGCGGTCTTGCGCGCAGCCCCCTTTGCGCTTCCCGCCGAACAATAAGCCGAATCCATGCCCTTCGAACTCAGCGTAGACCTGACCACCCTCGCCATTCTCGCCCTCGTGGCCTTCATCGCTGGTTTCATCGACGCCATTGCCGGCGGTGGCGGCCTGCTCACCACCCCGGCCCTGCTCACCGCCGGCTTGCCGCCGCATCTGGTGCTGGGGACCAACAAGCTCAGCTCGACCTTCGGCTCGGCCACCGCCAGCTTCACCTTCTACCGGCGCAAGCTGTTCCACCCCAGGCAGTGGATGCACGCCATCGTCGGCACCCTGGTGGGCGCGCTGACCGGGGCCATCGTCGCCCATTACCTGCCGGCCGAGTGGCTGAACAAGATGCTGCCGGTGATCGTCTTCGCCTGCGGCCTGTACCTGTTGTTCGGCGGCACGCCCAAGGCGCCGCTGGACAGCGATGCACCGATCAAGAAGAAGTGGCAATCGAGCCAGGGCTTCAGCCTGGGCTTCTACGACGGCGTGGCCGGGCCCGGCACCGGAGCGTTCTGGACCGTGAGCAGCCTGCTGCTCTACCCCATCGACCTGGTCAAGGCCAGCGGCGTGGCCCGCAGCATGAACTTCGTCAGCAACATCGCGGCGCTGTCGGTGTTCGTGTTCTCCGGGCAGGTGGACTGGATCATCGGCCTGTGCATGGGCCTGTCGGTGATGGTCGGGGCCTTCTTCGGGGCACGCACCGCGATCAGCGGTGGTGCCAAGTTCATTCGCCCGGTGTTCATCACCGTGGTGCTCGGATTGACCGTGCGCCTAGCCTGGCAGCACTGGTTCAGCGTGGCCTAGACGACGCGCCACATAGAGGTCGATCAGGTAGCGGGCAATCGAGCGCGAGGCCGGCAACGGCGGCAGCGCATGGACGTTGAACCACTGGGCGTCCTCGATCTCGTCTTCCTGGGGCACGATTTCGCCGCCGGCGTACTCGGCATGGAAGCCCAGCATCATCGAATGCGGGAACGGCCAGCACTGGCTGCCCACGTACTGGATGTTCTTGACCTCGATGCTCACCTCTTCGCGCACCTCGCGGATCAGGCAGTCCTCCGCCGACTCGCCGGGCTCGGCAAAGCCGGCCAGGGTGCTGTAGACCCCGGTGACGAAACGCGGCGAACGGGCCAGGAGAATCTCGTCGCCGCGAGTGACCAGCACGATCATGCTCGGTGAAATCCGCGGGTAGGCCCGCAGATCGCAGGGCTCGCAGTACATCGCCCGCTCCCCCGGCACTTGCCGCATGGCCCGGCCGCAACTGCCGCAGAAGCGATGCTCCCGGGCCCAGGTGCCGATCTGCGCGGCATAGCCCAGGACCTTGTACAGGGTGTGATCGCCCTCCAGCATGAAGGCCCGCAGGCCTTTCCAGCCGCAGCCCGCCACGTCGGCGCGGCCGCTGAGCTCCAGCAGGTACACCGGCTCGCCATCGAGATGGCCGATGCCGTGCTCGGCCAGCAGCGGCAGGTCCTGGCCCTTGAGCCAGTGCCGCGGGAACAGCGCGCCGTTGTCGTCATAAAGAAAGCCGTCCGGGCCACGGGCCACGGCCCAGCCGCCAGGAAGTTGGGTATCCAGTACTGCGGTGGTCCAGCGTTCAATCATCGTCAATCAATCCAGAAATTCGGGTTTCTGTTTGCTCATGTGGGCGGCAATGGCCACACGCAAGTCGGTGGATTGCAGCATCGCGGCGTTCCAGGTGGCGACATATTCCAGGCCGTCGTCGATCCGGTGGTCACGCATGTAGCTGAGCATTTTCTTGGTGCCGCTGACCGCGATCGGCGACTTGGCGGCAATCTCCCGGGCAATCTCCATGACCCCGTCCAGCAGGCTGGCGGCATCGCGGTAGGTGCGGTTGACCAGGCCGATGTGACGCGCTTCCTCGGCACCGAAGGTGCGCCCAGTGTAGGCCAGCTCGCGCAACATGCCGTCGCCGATGATACGCGGCAAACGTTGCAGTGTGCCGACATCGGCGGCCATGCCGATGTCGATTTCCTTGATCGAGAACTGCGCGTCATCGGCGGCGTAACGCATGTCGCAGGCGCTGATCAGGTCGATGGCGCCGCCCAGGCAGTAGCCCTGGATCGCCGCCAGCACCGGCTTGCGGCAGTTGTCCACGGCATTGAAGGAGGATTGCAGTTGCAGGATCTTGCGCCGCAGCAGGCGCGCGTTGCGGCCCACGTCCTTGCCCAGTTCGTTGGCCACCCCGGCCAGCAGCATCAGGTCGATGCCTGAGGAAAAGTGCTTGCCGGCGCCGCTGAGCACCACCACCCGCACCGCGTCGGTGTCGTCGATCCAGCGGAAGATCTCGACGATCTCGCTCCAGAACGCAGCGTTCATGGCATTGATCTTTTCCGGGCGGTTGATCTGCACATGGGCGATGTTGTCAGCGAGTTCGACGCGAAAGGCTTGGTATTCGGAC
Source organism: Pseudomonas protegens (assembly GCF_013407925.2). Lineage (NCBI taxonomy): Bacteria > Pseudomonadati > Pseudomonadota > Gammaproteobacteria > Pseudomonadales > Pseudomonadaceae > Pseudomonas > Pseudomonas protegens. The sequence goes on from NZ_CP060201.1 coordinate 134,458, forward strand.
ATGGCAGTGATCCTTTACTGGGCGGAAAATGAGGGCCGAACTATAGCAAGTGGCGTCGCCGCCCCGTAAGCCAGCGCATTGGCCAAAAGCGGGACTGGCTGCGGGTTGGCGCGTGCTCTTGAAGTCAGTGGGCTTTCGCCCCTTGCGGCCGGGGCAGGCTCAGGCGAAAACGTGCGCCGCCCAGGGGCGAGGCCTCGGCGGTCAGGGTGCCGTCCTGGGCCTGCAGGGCGCGACGGCTGATGGCCAGCCCCAGGCCAAAACCGCCGGTGGAGCGGTCGCGGCTGCGATCCAGGCGATAGAACGGCTCGAACACCCGTTCGCGCTCAGCGTCGGGAATGCCGATGCCGTCATCGTCCACCCAGATCTCGCAGCGCTCGTCGCTGACCAGCACCCCGACCTGGATGCGTTTCTCGCAGTAGCGGGTGGCGTTGCGCAGCAGGTTCTGCAGGGCCCGGGCGGTGAGCCGCGGGTCCAGGGTGAAACGCTCCAGGGTGCCGTGTAGCAGCACATCGATGACCAGATCCGACTCCAGCTCGTCGTCGACGCTGCCCAGGATGCTGTCGATGAACTCGTCCAGGGACACCTCGACCTGCTCCGGCAAGCAGGCCGGGTTCTGCAGGCGGCTGTAGGACAGCAATTCCAGCACCAGTTCATCCAGCTCGCGGATATGCGCCACCAGCCCTTGCAGGCGCTCGCGGCTGGCCGCCGGCAGATCGTCGGAGAGCACCAGGGCCAGGCCGAAATCCAGCCGGGTCAAGGGGGTGCGCAGCTCATGGGACACGGCGTTGAGCAGGTCCCGCTGCTGGTTGAGGAGCTGCTCGATGTCCCCGGCCATGGTGTCGAAGACATGGGCCAGGCTGCCGATGTTGGAGCTGCCGGGCAGCTGCGTGCGTTCACTCAAGTGGCCCTTGCCGAAGCGCTCGGCGGTGCGCTTCAAGCGCTCAAGATCGCGCCAGTGCGGCCTGACCCAAAGCAGCAGGCAGGCCAGCAGCACCGCGACGATCAGCACGTTGATGCTCCAGTACAGCAGGTTGACGTCCAGCGGATCCGGCGGCACCACCAGCTTGACCGCCAGTTGCTCGTCCAGCGGCGACACCGCCAGGGTGCGCCAGCCCCAGTCCCCCAGGCGCACCACCTTTTCGCCGCGGGCCAGGCGCTCGCGTTCGTAAGGGCTGAAATCCGGGTCGTCGATGCGTACCAGGGCCACTTGCAGCGGATGGAACTCCTGGTCCATTTCCTTGACCAGATCCGGCCACTGCGCGGCGGGAACGGCGCGGAACTGCTTGACGATCAGGCCTTGCAGGCCGCGGGACTGTTCCAGGTTGTAATCCACGAAGCGCTCGTGGAAGACCTTGATCACCAGGTCCGGAATCAGGTAGATCGCCGCGCTGAAGGCGACGATGGTGATCAGGTACAGCCGGACCAGGATGCGCAGCATGGAGTCAGCATTCCCACTCGGAGCGGCTGAACAGGTAACCCTTGCCCCAGACGGTCTTGATCTTGCGCGCTTCGCCGGCGTGGTCGTCGAACTTGCGCCGCAACTTGGAAATGGCCACGTCCACCGAGCGGTCGGTGCCGTTGAACTCGATGCCCCGCAGCCGCTGGAGGATCTGGTCGCGGCTCAGCACTTCGCCGGCATGCCGGGCCAGCACCACCAGCAGGTTGTACTCGCCACTGGACAGCTCCACCAACTGTTCGCGCCAGGTCACGGTGCGCTCGCACAGGTCGATGCACAGGTTGCCCATGAGGATCTGGTCGCTGGCGGTCTGCGGCTCGCCGAGGCTGCTGCGGCGCAACAGGGTACGCACCCGGGCCAGCAGCACTCGCGGTTCGCAAGGTTTTGTCACATAGTCGTCGGCGCCCATTTCCAGACCCAACACCTGATCATGGCTATCATCGCGGGCGGTCAGCATCAGGATCGGCAAGGTGGCCGAATCGGCGCGCAACAAGCGACAGACCTGCAAACCATCCAAGCCCGGCAGCATCAGATCGAGGATCACCAGGTCCGGCGGACTGGCCTTGGCCCGTTCGCGCACCTGATCGCCGCGACTGATCACACTGACCTGATAGCCATTGCGCTCCAGGTAGCTGGCAATCAGCTCCGAGAGCGCGGTGTCGTCTTCGACAAGAAGAATATTGGGCATGACAAGGAGTCTTTATTGAAGAAATACGGAGTAGCGGCGTTCCTTATAGAGCACCGGGCAACAGCAGCAAGGCGCCAAGGATATACAACACTCTGCGCGCAAGCGCGCCCGCTTCACACTTTTTCACACAGCACCTACACAGCTTCACAGCGGGCCTTGACCCATGCCCTTAGCATGCCGAGGTCATTATTGGGGTATCAGCATGTCGAATAAACTCCTCGCGCCACTCTGCCTGCTGGTTCTGGCGACGGCGTTGAGTGCCTGCAGCAAGACCGAAGGCGAACAGGCACCACCGACCGCCACCGTGCGGATCGAGACGGTGCAGAGCCAGGCCTTGTCCATCACCAGCGAACTGAGCGGACGCATCGCCGCGCCACGCAGTGCTGAAGTGCGCGCCCGGGTGGCCGGTGTGGTGCTGAAGCAGACCTTCCGCGAAGGCTCCGACGTCAAGCAGGGCGATGTGCTGTTCCGCATCGATCCGGCGCCCTTCCAGGCCGACCTGGACAGCGCCCGGGCCAACCTGAGCAAGGCCGAAGCCAGCGCCTTCCAGGCGCGCCTGCAGGAGCAGCGCTTTGCCAAGCTGATCGCCGACCAGGCCATCAGCGGCCAGGAATACGACAACGCCCGGGCAGCACGGCGCCAGGCCGACGCCGAGGTGGCGGCCAATCAGGCCGCGGTCAAGCGCGCCAAGCTCAACCTGGACTTCGCCACCGTCACCGCGCCGATTTCCGGGCGTGTCGGCCGCGCCCTGGTCACCGAAGGCGCCCTGGTGGGCCAGAACGAATCCACCCCCATGGCGCTGATCCAGCAGTTGAACCCGATCCACGCCGACCTGACCCAATCCACCCGCGAGCTCAACGAACTGCGCCGGGCCTTGCGCGCCGGGCAGTTGCAGCAGGTCGGCAAGGACCAGGCCAAGGCCACCCTGATCCAGGACGACGGCAGCCTCTACCCGTTGCCGGGCAAGTTGCTGTTCGCCGACATCAGCGTCGACCCGGGCACCGGGCAGATCATCCTGCGCAGTGAGTTCCCCAACCCAGACCTCGACCTGCTGCCGGGCAGCTTCGTGCGGGTGCGCCTGGAGCAGGCCGTCAACCAACAGGGCATCAGCGTGCCGCAACGGGCCATCCAGCGTGACAGCGCCGGCATCGCCCAGGTACTGCTGGTGGATGCCGAAAACCGCGTGGTGCAGCACCCGGTGCAACTGGGCGGGGTGCAGAAAGACCGCTGGATCGTCACCGAGGGCCTCAAGCCCGGTGACCGAGTCATTGTCGAAGGCTTGCAGCACGCCCGTCCCGGCGAGCAGGTGCAGATCGACGCCACTCCCCTTGCACTCGCCCAGCCCCCTGGCCAGTAGGTAGTACGACATGCCGCAATTCTTTATTGACCGCCCGGTCTTTGCCTGGGTGGTCGCTTTTTTCATCCTCCTGGGTGGCGCCCTGGCGATTCCCCAGTTGCCGGTGGCGCAGTACCCCAACGTGGCGCCGCCGCAGATCGAGATCTACGCGGTCTATCCGGGTGCCTCGGCGCAGACCCTGGACGAATCGGTGGTCAGCCTGATCGAGCAGGAGCTCAACGGCGCCGACCACCTGCTGTACTTTTCCTCCCAGAGCAGCCTGGGCAGCGCCACCATCACCGCCACCTTCCAGCCCGGCACCAACCCGGAGCTGGCCCAGGTCGATGTGCAGAACCGCCTCAAGGCGGTGGAGCCGCGCCTGCCCCAGGCTGTGACCCAGCAAGGCCTGCAGGTGGAGAAGGTGTCCGCCGGCTTCCTGTTGCTGATCACCCTGACGTCCAACGACGGGCGCCTGAGCAATGTCGGCCTCAGCGACTACCTGGCGCGCAACGTGATGAACGAGATCCGTCGCGTCGATGGCGTCGGCAAGGCCCAGCTGTACGGCGCCGAACGGGCCATGCGGATCTGGGTCGACCCGCAGAAGCTGGTCGGTTTCAACCTCACGCCGGCGGACGTCAATGCCGCGGTGGCGGCGCAGAACGCCCAGGTGCCGGCCGGCAGCATCGGCGACCTGCCCAACCCGTCCAGCCAGGAAATCACCGCGACCATTCTGGTCAAGGGCCAGTTGACCACTCCCGAGGAGTTCGCCGACATCGTCCTGCGGGCCAACCCGGACGGCTCCACGGTGCGCATCGGCGATGTGGCACGGGTGGAAGTCGGCAGCCAGGAATACCAGTTCGGCACGCGCCTGAACGGCAAGCCGTCCACCGCGGTCGGTGTGCAGCTGTCTCCGGGGGCCAACGCCCTGAGCACCGCGACCCTGATCCGCGCCAAGATGGACGAGCTGTCGCGCTACTTCCCGGCCGGGGTGGAATACAAGATCCCCTACGACACCTCGCCCTTCGTCAAGGTTTCGATCACCAAGGTGATCTACACCCTGGTGGAAGCCATGGCCCTGGTGTTCCTGGTGATGTTCCTGTTCCTGCAGAACATCCGCTACACCCTGATCCCGACCCTGGTGGTGCCGGTGGCGCTGATGGGCACCTTCGCCACCATGCTGGCCCTGGGGTTCTCGATCAACGTGCTAACCATGTTCGGCATGGTGCTGGCCATCGGCATCCTGGTGGACGACGCCATCGTGGTGGTGGAGAACGTCGAGCGGATCATGGCCAGCGAGGGCCTGTCGCCCAAGGAAGCCACGCGCAAGGCGATGAAGCAGATCACCGGCGCCATCATCGGCATCACCCTGGTGCTGGTGGCGGTGTTCATTCCCATGGCCTTCATGCCGGGTTCGGTGGGGGTGATCTATCAGCAGTTCTCCCTGTCCATGGCCACCTCGATCCTGTTCTCGGCGTTCCTCGCCCTGACCCTGACCCCGGCCCTGTGCGCCACCCTGCTCAAGCCCATTGCCAAGGGCGAACACCATGAGCGCAAGGGCTTCTTCGGCTGGTTCAACCGGCGCTTCGAACGCCTGAGCAACCGCTACGAGGGCGGCGTGAGCTACGCCCTCAAGCGCACCGGCCGCTACCTGCTGATCTACGTCGCGCTGCTGGCGATCATGGCGCTGCTGTTCAGTCGCCTGCCCTCCTCCTTCCTGCCGGTGGAGGACCAGGGCTACACCATCACCGATATCCAGCTGCCGCCCGGCGCCAGCCAGAACCGCACGGTCAAGGTGGTGGAGCAGATCGAAGCGCACAACGCCGGCGAGCCGGGCGTGGGCGACAGCACCATCATCCTCGGCTTCAGTTTCTCCGGCAGCGGACAGAACGCGGCGCTGGCCTTCACCACCCTCAAGGACTGGTCGCAACGGGGCAGCGACGACTCGGCCATGGCCATCGCCGACCGGGCCAACGCGGCGCTGAGCGCGCTCAAGGACGCCGTGGTCTACGCCGTGCTGCCGCCGCCGATCGACGGCCTGGGCACCTCCAGCGGCTTCGAGTTCCGTCTGCAGGACCGCGGCGGTGTCGGCCATGGTGCGCTGATGCAGGCCCGGAGCGAGCTGCTGGCTGCCACGGAAAAGAGCCCGATCCTGGCCAACGTCCGCGAAAGCGCCCTGGCCGAAGCGCCCCAGGTGCAGCTGGAAGTGGACCGCAAGCAGGCCAACGCCCTGGGCGTGTCCTTCGCCGACATCGGCAACCTGCTGTCCACCGCCCTGGGCTCGGCCTACATCAATGACTTCCCCAACCAGGGACGGATGCAGCGGGTGGTGGTCCAGGCCGAAGGCGATCAACGCAGCCAGGTCGAGGATCTGCTGCGGATGCAGGTGCGCAACAGCGCCGGCAAGATGGTGCCGTTGTCAGCCTTCGTCCGCGCCAGCTGGACCCTGGGCCCGGCCCAGCTGACCCGCTACAACGGCTACCCGGCCATCGCCATTTCCGGCGAGCCGGCACCCGGGCACAGCACCGGCGAGGCCATTCAGGAAATCGAGCGGCTGGTGAGCCAGTTGCCCGCCGGCCTGGGCCTGGAGTGGACCGGTCTGTCGCTGCAGGAACGCCTCTCGGGCAGTCAGGCGCCGCTGTTGCTGGGCCTGTCGCTGCTGATCGTGTTCATGTGCCTGGCGGCGCTGTATGAAAGCTGGTCGATTCCGACCTCGGTGCTGCTGGTGGTGCCCCTGGGGGTGCTGGGTGCGGTGCTGGCGGTGAGCTTGCGCGGGATGCCCAACGACGTGTTCTTCAAGGTCGGCCTGATCACCATCATCGGCCTGTCGGCGAAGAACGCGATCCTGATCATCGAGTTCGCCAAGAGCCTGTACGACGAAGGCCACGACCTGATCGACGCCACGGTGCAGGCCGCGCGCCTGCGCCTGCGGCCGATCGTCATGACTTCCCTGGCCTTCATCCTTGGCGTAGTGCCCCTGGCCATCGCCACCGGCGCCAGCTCCGCCAGCCAGCAGGCCATCGGCACCGGCGTGATCGGCGGCATGATCACCGCGACCCTGGCGGTGATCTTCGTCCCGGTGTTCTTCGTGGTGGTGATGAAACTGGTCAAGCGCGGTTCGTCCAAGGACTGACCCCAGACAAACGGGTCCCGATTCCGGGACCCGTTCCTTCCTTGATTGCCACGCTCAATCCAACCTCGAACGTCAGTCCTGCAACAGGCTGGTCAAACGCTCGCGAGAGGTTTCTGGCTCACCTTCTACAGGCTGGGCAGAAGACAGGATGGGGGTGGAATAGAGCAACAGCAGAACCACAGCCAGACGCGTCAGCATGCTTTCGATCCTTGCTCGGGAAAGAGTCAATAATTCAGCGTCAAATTTAAACACATGGCTATGTGCCACCGCCACGCAAAATGAGTGCTTAGCCGCGTTTACATTCCAGGCTTTCACCTAAGTCGCGGATCATCTCCAGCAATGCCTTCACCCGCAGCGGCAAATTTCCGGCCGGGTACACCGCGTGCATCTGTGGGCTCTCACCGCTGCTGGAGGTGAGCTTGTACTCAGGACAAACCCGGCGCAGGCGCCCCGCTGCCACTTCAGGCTCCGCCATCCAATCCGCCAAGCGGGCGATCCCGACGCCCGCCAGGGCTGCCTGGAATACCGCAAGACCGGAGCTGAAACGAAACTTGGGATGAACCCGAAAGCTGATGGCCTGCTCCTCACTGCGAAAATTCCACTCCTTGAGAATCCGTGGCGCCGTATGCAGGATCAGCGAATGCGACTCCAGTGCCTCGATGGAGTCGGGCATGCCGTTGCGCTCCAGGTAGCTGGGGCTGGCGTACAGATAACGTGAGTAACTCCAGAGCGCAAAGCCGATCAAGTCGCTGGATTGTGGAAAAGCGCCGCGAATCGAGAAATCCAGCTTGCTCTTGGCCGGGTCGATGATCTCATCGGTGAAAATCACATCGATATTAACGTCTGGATAACGCTCGCAGTATTGCGCGATCAGCCGGGGCAATACCCCTTGTCCGAGAAACTCGGGGGCGGAAAAACGGATCCAACCGGAGGCCAGGCCGCTGAGACCAGACAGGTCCTCATCCACCTCACGTTGCAGGTCGAGCATTTTGTGCGCGTGGGGCAATAAGCATTCACCCGCCTCGGTCAGGCTCACGGCATTGGACGAGCGATTGAACAACTTGAGCCCCACACTTTCCTCCAGGGCTTGAACGGCACGGGTCAGAGCGCTGGGGGAGCGCCCCAGAGCCCGTGCCGCGGCGACGAAGCTGCGCTTGCGAGCCACGGTCGCGAAGGCTTCAAGTTCCCCCAACATATTCAATGCCACTGTCCACCTCATTGCATTTTTCACAACGCGGCATTGCAACACAAAAAAAGGCCCTTCCGTTAACCTTCCCGCTCAACCCACAAGGATGGGGCAAACAGGAGCGCAAGGACGTGTCAAAGCTGGATGAAATAATCGGTAAAGCCGCAGCTTGTGTTGATGAAGCCACTTATGAATGGCTGGAAAAAAAATCAGTGACTTCGACCCGACGGGAGATACCGCAAATTCATCTGTCGCTCGAAGAACAACGCACACTTCAGGCCGGCCTGGCATCGCTGGACGTGACCGATAGTGCCTCGGGTATCCGCCACATGCCGGCCCTGGGGCTGTTGCTGGAAAGTGTCCTGTGCCCGGAAAAAATCCAGCAGCTACGCAATTTTCCACAGGCCCGTGACGTGGCGATGATCGTCAGGGGGCTGCCGCTGGACCCGCAACTGCCGGCCACGCCCTATGATCTGGAGCCAGGTATCGAGAACGTGCCGACGCTGGCCGGGGCTATTTTGTCCGTGCTGCAAACTCTGCAAACCCGTCCACTGGCCTACGAGGGTGAAAGCCACGACACCGTGTTCCGTCACGTATCGCCCAAGCACAAGCGAGAGACTGAAAAGAGCTCCTATGGCTCGCGCGCGGACCTGGGCATGCACGTCGACAACCCTCACCTGCCTTTGACCTGCGAACCCGTCTCGCAGTTGTCGGCCTGTCCGGAGTACCTGTCCCTGACCGGCCTGCGCTGCGAGCTCGATGTGCCGACGCGCATCGTCGCCATTGACGAGGTGCTGGCCATTCTGCCGGCCTGCGTCGAAGAGGAATTGTCACGACCGAACTTCAGCGTTCGCCGACCGGCCTCCTTCGGCAAACAGGGGAATGTGCTGGAAAACGTCCCCTTGCTGTACAGAAGCGCAACCGGTGGCCTGTATTGCCGCTACAACAAAGCGAGTGTCGAAGCGACCTGCGCCAATGCGCAGCTTGCCCTCCAACTGTTCGCCGCCGCCGCCGATCATCCCGATGTCGTGCACCACATACTGCTGCAACCAGGGGACATGCTGATCTTCAAGAACCAGCAAACCCTGCACGCCCGGGATGGTTTTACACCCCGCTACGACGGCCGTGATCGCTGGATGTTGCGGGTCTTCGGGGTCAATGATCCGGCACGCGTGGTGCCGCTGGCCCCTCATCAACCCTACATAGGCAGAGCCTGATTTCATGGTCGATATTGTCATTCTTTGCGTGTTCGCCTTCGCCGCCGGCCTGATCGATGCGGCGGTGGGCGGCGGCGGGCTGATCCAGATTCCCGCGCTATTCAACGTGCTCCCCACCGCTCAACCGGCGGCGCTGCTGGGTACCAACAAGGTCGCGGCCGCCTGCGGCACCACATTCGCGGCCCGATCCTTCGTGCGCAAGGTGGTGATCAACTGGGGGCTTGTGATCCCCGCCGCCTGCGCCGCCTTTGTCATGGCCTTCTTCGGCGCCGCCACGGTGTCGTTCGTACCGCAGTCGATGATCCGGCCGGCGGTGCTGGTGTTGATCGTACTGATGGCGATCTACACCTTCTGGAAGAAAGATTTCGGCGCCCTGCACAAACCCGTGCGCATCGGTACCAAGGAAAAACTGCTGGCGATCGTCATCGGCGGCGCCATCGGTTTCTACGATGGCCTGTTCGGTCCCGGTACTGGCAGCTTCCTGATCTTCCTGTTTATCCGCTGCTTCGCCTTCGACTTTCTGCATGCCTCGGCATCGGCCAAGCTGGTGAACATCGCGACCAACGTAGCGGCACTCATGTTCTTCATCCCAACGGGTAACGTGCTCTACCTGATCGCAATCCCCATGGCGGCATTCAACATCCTGGGCGCGCTCACTGGTACCTGGCTGGCCGTTCATAAGGGCGTGCCCTTTGTCCGGGCTCTATTCCTGGTGTTGCTGGTGATTCTGATCAGCAAACTGTCCTACGACATGCTCCTGTAAACCAGAGGAAAACCACATGCATCCCATGTTCGATCGCCTCGTGGCACTACTCGATGCGCGCTCAGCCTCCTACCGGGTGTTGATGCACGATGCCGAGGGTCAGTCGGCGCGCGTTGCCGAAATCCGTGGCACCGAGCCCGGCCAAGGCGCGAAGGCCATGCTTTGCTCCCTCAAGGGGCAGGCAGGCCCCTATGCCCTGGTGATACTGCCGGGCGACCAGAAGCTGGACATGAAGAAAGTCGGAGCGGCCCTGGGCGGAAAAAAAGCCGAACTGGTGAAGGCCGAAACCGCCATGGAACTGACCGGGTGCCGGATCGGCGCCATCCCTCCTTTTGTTTTCGATGAGCAGATTCAATTGATCGTCGATCCGGCCTTGACCACAGGCTACGCAGAAATAGCCTTCAACGCGGGACGGCTGGATGCGTCGATGGTGCTCGATACGCAGGATTATCTGGCGATTGCCATGCCTCGATTGCTGGACATCAGCCAGGCCTGAGCAAACCTTCCCCTTGCGCCCTTCCCCATGACATGGAGCCGACCTTGTCGATCACAAGGTCGGTAAACCATGCCGGATTGGGCGCAAAGGGTGTGAGGAACTCAGTGGCTCCAGGGCCAGGTAGATAAGGCGCTGGACATGCCAGCTGGCTCGCCAGCCCAGGCGCAAAGCAACCCGATCAGCCGTGGTTCTTGTGATCCAGGGCGGCGTAGAAGTGGGCGCTTTGTTGCAGGTATTTCTGGGTGTAGGTGTTGGTGCTGGATTTCTTCTGGCTGATTTCCACGTTGGCACTGGCGGGCAGGGCCACGCTGGCGGAAATGGCGGAAGCGGCGATCACGGAGAAGAGATTGAAGTTCATCGGTATAACCCTCGGATTCAGTTGGCTTGCTTGCCCGTGTGGGCTGTTGAGCAAACTTACTCCCGAGGGTTGGCGGGAAAAAATGCTTTGCAGCAGTAGCCATTATCAGCGTCATTGATAGAAGCAGTCAGGCCCCGGATACCGGGGCCTGCGGCTTATTGACGCACCAGGAACTTGATGTCGCTGGGGGCTTCGAAGGGCAGTTTCTGCACGGTCTTGCCGAGGAAACCGGTCTTGGCATCGCGTTCGATCACCACGATTTCATTGCTTTTCTGGTTGCCGATCAGCACGTAGCGGTTGCTCGGATCGAGGCTGAATTCCCGCGGGTGATCGCCTTCCACGGAACGGCGCTGGATCTCCTTGAGCTGGCCATTGCTCTGATCGATGGCGAACACCAGCAACTGGTTGGCAGTGCCACGGTTGCTGACGTAGAGGTACTGACCGTCCTTGGAGGCGTGCAAGGCCGCCGCGGCCTTCTTCTCCTTGTTGCCATTGGCCGCCAGATCAACCAGCTGGCGCTGGGTCAGCTTGCCGTCCTGATAGTCGAAGACCGCCACCTGGGCGCTCATCTCCAAAGTCAGGTAGGCACGCTTGCCGTCGGCACTGAACAGCAGATGGCGCGGGCCGCTGCCCGGGGGCAGTTGGACAAAGGCCGGTTCGGCGGGCGTCAGCGGATGTTCAGGGTTGGCCTTGGGGTCGTAGCGGTAGACGAAGATCTTGTCCGCGCCCAGGTCGTTGGCGAACACAAACCGGCCATCCGGGGATGACACCGACGAATGCACGTGGGCTGACTGCTGGCGCTCGGGATCGACCCGGCTGGCCGGATGGCTGGTGAGCTGCACCACCGGCGACAGATGCCCGTCATCGCTGACCGGCACCACCGCCAGGCTGCCGCCCGGGTCCACGTCCACCGAATAGTTGCTGACGAACAGGTAGTTGCCGTCGGCGCTCAGGCTGGAGTGCGTGGGCTCGTTGCCCTGGCTCTGCACCTGGTTGATCAGGCTCAGCTGATGGGTCTTGGGCGCCAGGCTGTAGCTGCTGACACGGCCGATGGGATCGCTCTGCCCCGGGCTGTTTTCATTCACCGCGAAGACGAATTTCAGGTCCTTGGACAGGGTCAGCCAGGACGGGTTGGAGCTCTTCACCACTTGCAGCGGCTTGGCATCGATCAGCCCGGTGCGCTCGTTGAAATGCAGGCGATACAGGCCCTGGCTCTGGCCCTGGGTGTAGGAGCCCACCAGGAACTCCTGGCTGTCCGCGGGCGCCGCCTGGACCGCCATGGCGCCAACACTGCCGGCCATCAGCAGCGGCCAGAAATTACGCATCTTCATGTTCACCCTCCTCTTCGTCGCGGGCACTGAACGCACTCATGCACACCAGGCGGTGCTCGCCGGAATCAGCGACCAGGGTCCAGCTCTGCAGCGCCTGATCAAAAGTCGCGGCCTGCACCTGGGCCAGGGTAAAGCTCCAGCGCTTGGCGGCGCGACCATCCATGCACTCGATCAGCAGGCGCTGTTCATCGAGGGTGAAGTCGAAGGCGTGCAGGCCGTCGATTTCCAGCATGTCGCAGGCTTCAAGGGCGGTGAGCAAGGTGTCGGTAGCAGCGGTCATAGCGATCAATCATCAATTGGAAAGGCGCAATCATAGCTGATCGGCGACCAAGGATCGGGCCAGTATTGCGCCCTGTCATCAGTCGCCGCCGACGCCGCCTGCAAGCGCTGCCCAAGGAGCCTCGGAAAGCCTTGCCACGCCAAGGCTTCCACGCTGAAGAACAGGCATGAAAAAGCCGCACCCGAGGGCGCGGCTGAGTGTTGAAAACGCCTGGATCAGTGAGCGAACAGCGAGTTGCCCTTCTGCCCGGCGAGCTTCTCCGGCTTGATCAGGAACCGCGCCAGGGCCGGCAGCAGCCACAGGGCACCGAACATGTTCCACAGCAGCATGAAGGTCAGCATCAGGCCCATGTCGGCCTGGAACTTGATGGCCGAGAAGATCCAGGTGCACACGCCAATGGCCAGGCACAGGCCGGTGAACAGCACCGCCTTGCCGGTGGAACGCAGAGTCTGGTAGTAGGCCTCCTGCAACGGCAGGCCGGCACGCAGGAAGCTTTCCAGGCGGCTGTAGATATAGATGCCGTAGTCGACACCGATGCCCACCCCCAGCGCCACCACCGGCAAGGTCGCCACCTTGACGCCGATGCCCATGAAGGCCATCAGCGCGTTGCCCAGCACCGAGGTCAGCACCAGCGGCAGGACGATGCACAGGGTCGCCGCCCAGGAGCGGAAGGTGATCATGCACATGCCGGCCACGCAGATGTACACCAGGATCAGGATGGTCAGCTCGGATTCCTTGATCACCTCGTTGGTGGCGGCCTCGATCCCGGCGTTACCGGCGGCGAGGATGAACTCCAGGCCGTCCCTGTTGTGCTCCTTGGCGAATTCCTGCACCGCATGCACCGCGCGGTCCAGGGTCGCGGCCTTGTGGTCGTTGAGGAACACCAGCACCGGTGCCAGGGAGCAGTTGTTGTTGTACAGGCCGTCGGCCCGGGCAATGGAGTTGTTCAGCACGTCGGGGTTGCGCGACAGGGTTTCCCATTTCAGGTTGCCCTCGTTCATGCCCTTGATCATCTGCTTGGACACGGTCACCAGGGAGATCGCCGACTGCACGCCCTCGGTGTTCTGCATCTTCCACATCAGCTCGTCGATCGGCGCCATGGCCTCATAGCGCGAGCAACCTTCGGCCGCGGTCTTGACCATCACCACCAGCACGTCGGAACTGGTGGAGTAGTTGCTGATGATGAAGTTGTTGTCCTTGTTGTAGCGCGAGTCGGGACGCAGCTCCGGCGCGCCCTGATCGAGGTCGCCGATCTTCAGGTTCTGGCTGTACCAGAGGCCGCCGCCGAAGGCCACCAGGGCCAGGGCGATGGAGATCGGGGCCACTTTGGGGCTGGCAAAATTCGACAGCAGGCGCCAGAACGGATGCTCGCGGGAGGCGTCCTTCTTGCTGCGTTCGATGGCGCGCTTGCTGATGCCGACGTAGGAAATCGCCACTGGCAACAGGATCAGGTTGGTGAACACGATCACCGCCACACCGATGGAGGCGCCGATGGCCAGCTCGCGGATCACCCCGATGTCGATGATCAGCAAGGTGATGAAGCCCACGGCGTCGGCGAGAATGGCGATCATCCCCGGCAGGAACAGTTGGCGGAAGGTACGCCGCGCCGCAGTCAGGGCGTTGTCGGCGTCACTGGACTGCAAGGCGATACCGTTGATCTTCTGCACCCCGTGGGAAATGCCGATGGCGAAGATCAGGAACGGCACCAGCATCGAATACGGGTCCAGGCCAAAGCCGAAGGCGTGCATCAACCCCAGCTGCCAGACCACCGCCACCAGGGTGGTGATCAGCACCGCGATGGTGCTGCGGATGCACCAGGTGAACCAGTACAACAGCACCAGGGTGATGATGAAGGCCACGCCGAAGAACATCACCACCATGATCAGGCCATCGATCAGATCGCCCACCTTCTTGGCGAAGCCGACGATGTGAATCTTCACATTGGGGTTCTGCGCCTCGAACTTGTCGCGGATCTTTTCTTCCAGCTCATGGGAGAACTTCTGATAGTCCAGGGCCAGCAGCTTGCCCTGGTCCTGCGGGTCCGGGTAGGACTCCAGCAACGGGATGTCGACGATGCTGGATTTGAAATCGTTGGCCACCAGGCGCCCGACCTGACCGGACTTGAGGACGTTGTTGCGCAACTTGTCGAGGCTCTCGGCCGAGCCGTTGTAGCTCTGGGGGATCACCTCGCCACCGGCAAAGCCTTCTTCGGTCACCTCGGTCCAGCGCACGCTGGGGCTCCACAGCGACTTGAGCCCAGAGCGATCGACGCCGGAGATGTAGAACACCTCGTCGTGGATCTGCCGCAGGGTTTCCATGTAGTCCTTGGTGAAGATGTCGCCGTCACGGGCTTCCACCGAGATGCGCACGGTGTTGCCCAGGTTTGCCAGATCGTTGCGGTGCTCCATCATCCGTTCGATGAACGGGTGCTTGAGCGGGATCATCTTTTCGAAACTGGTGGACGGGCGGATCAGGGTCGCTTGCCAGAACAGGAAAGCGCTGACCAAGAGGCAGATAAGGATCACTGCCGGGCGGTTGTTGAAAATCAGGCGTTCGAGAAAGTTCGCCTTGTCCTGGTGATGACTGCTCATGGAATTCCCCACCTTCTTATTATGTGCCCGACCTACTGGCCGAGTTCAGCGCCGCTGGCTGCGGCAACCCGCACCCCGCCCTGCCCGGCCAGGATCAGCTTGCCATTGCCGGCGGCGGTCACCGCCGACAACGAGATGCGGTCCTGGCGGTTGAACACGCTGAACGTCTGGCCGTGGTCGGTGCTGCGGATCACGCTGCCGCCGTTGCCGACGATCACCAGCGAGCCGTCGTCCAGCAAGGTGGCGCCCGACAGACCGAACTCCAGGGCGCCACGGGCAGCTTTCAGCTCCACCTGTTGCCAGGTGCCGCCAAAATCCGTGGAGCGATAGAGGTTGCCGCGCAGGCCATAGACCAGCAAGGTCGCCGGCTGGCCGGTGCCGATCACGCCGAACAGCGAGCCTTCATAGGGGCCTTCGAGGCGCTCCCAGGTCTGCCCGCCATCGGCCGAGCGGAACATGCTGCCCTGCTCGCCGACGATGAACAGGCCGGAGTCCTTGACCTCGGCGATGGCGTTGAGGTGGTACTGGTCTTCGTTGTCCAGGCGGTCGCTGGCGTCCTCCCAGTGCTGGCCGCCGTCGGTGGTTTCCAGCAAGGCGCCATAGGCACCGACGGCAAAGCCGTTGCGGGTGTCCTTGAACCAGACATCGAGCAACGGCGCTTCACGCTTGAGGTCCTGGAACTGCCGGGTCCAGGTGACACCGCCGTCGCTGCTGGCCAGGACTTGGGCATCGTGGCCCACCGCCCATCCATGCTGGTCGTCGACGAAGTACACCGCCGTCAGCAACTGCCGGGTGGGCACCTTGGCCTGCACCCAGGACGCCCCCTGATCGTCGGAATAGAGAATGTGCCCGCGATCGCCCACTGCCACCAGGCGCTTGCCGGCGTGGACCACATCGAGCATCAGGCTTTTCGCCGCTTTGGGCGATTCGATGGAAAAGACTGTATCCGCTGCGGTGGCAGCGGCCAGGACCGGTGTCGACAGCGTCACGACACCCAACAGCGAGAGCGCTGTAGCCAGCAGTGCGAACGTGCGCAGCGCCGGCGGGCGGCCAACAACCACGCCCATGACAGGCTCACTCATAGACCATTCCCCCATTATTATTGTCAGGTCACTTGACCTCTCAGGGCGCCTTCCGGGGTTTGCCTGGCCTGGATCGACCGCGACGATCGTCCTGAAACCTGCAATCTAGAGCCCCTTTGGCTGCGGGCTATCCTATCGGGCTTTGGAAAGGTCTGACAATCAACGCCACGTTATCTTTTGTTAATCAGCGCGCCTGGTCAGGCACCTGAATGCTCGGGCATTCGCTGGGCTGATCGATACCCGCGGGCGCCACGGCTCAACGCCCCCAACAGCGACCAAGCGCCCGTTGCGTTCACGGCTTGTTTGACCCTGGCCTGCGGTCACGCGACCAAAGACTGATCCAGCGCATGCATCCCCTGCCCCCGCCGTTGACTATGATGAGCGGCATGGGAGGCCAACCCGATGAGCTTGAGGAGTACCGCATGATTGCCATACGCGAGGCCTGGAAAGCCGGGCTGCTGGGACGCGCCCACTGGGCCCGCAACCTGGTGTCCGGGGTGATTGTCGGCGTGGTGGCCCTGCCCCTGGCCATGGCCTTCGCCATCGCCTCCGGGGTCAAGCCCGAACAGGGGATCTACACCGCCATCGTCGGCGGCCTGCTGGTGTCGCTGTTCGGTGGCAGCCGCTTGCAGATCGCCGGGCCCACCGGGGCCTTTATCGTGATTCTCGCCGGGGTCACCGCCCAGTACGGGGTCGACGGCCTGCAACTGGCGACCATGATGGCCGGCGTCATTCTGTTCCTGCTGGGCATCAGCCGCCTCGGCGCCCTGATCAAATTCATCCCCGATCCGGTGATTCTCGGTTTCACCGCCGGCATCGGGGTGATCATCTGGGTCAGCCAGTGGAAGGACTTCTTCGGTTTGCCCGCAGCCCAGGGCGAGCATTTTCACCAAAAGCTCTGGCACCTGTTGCAGTCCCTGCCCGGGCTGCACCCGGCCACCACCCTGCTGGCCCTGCTCAGCCTCGGACTGTTGCTGTGGTTACCGAAGATCCCCTGGCTCAAGCGCCTGCCCGCGCCGCTGGTGGCAATGACCCTGGCCACCGCCCTGCAGTCGCTGTTCCAGTTCGACGGCGTGGCCACCATCGGCAGCGCCTTTGGCGGCATTCCCCAGGGCTTGCCGAGCCTGCAACTGCCACAGATCAGCCTGCCACGGATACTGGACCTGATTGGCCCGGCCTTCGCCATCGCCATGCTCGGGGCCATCGAGTCGCTGCTGTCGGCGGTGGTCGCCGACGGCATGGCCGGCACCCGCCACGATTCCAACCAGGAACTGATCGGCCAGGGCATTGCCAACCTGGCCACGCCGCTGTTTGGCGGCTTTGCCGCCACCGGCGCCATCGCCCGCACCGCCACCAACATCCGCAACGGAGCCACCAGTCCCCTGGCCGGCATCGTCCATGCCGGGGTGCTGACGCTGATCATCCTGTTTCTCGCCCCGCTGGCAGCCAATATTCCGCTGTGTGCCCTGGCCGCGATCCTGTTCGTGGTGGCCTACAACATGAGCGAACTGCACCACTTCAAGCGCATGCTGCAGCGCGCGCCCCGGGCGGACGTGGCGATCCTGCTGTGCACCTTTGTGCTGACAGTGTTCAGCGATCTGGTGATCGCGGTGAATATCGGGGTGATCCTGGCGATGCTGCATTTCCTGCGGCGCATGGCCTCCTCGGTGGAGGTGCAACAGGTGGTGGGTGAAGACCTGGAAAACGAACTGCGCGGCAAAGGCCGCGGCCCCCTGCCGCCGGGGGTGTTGATCTACACCATCGAAGGCCCCCTGTTCTTTGGCGCGGCGGAAACCTTCGAACGGGCACTGGCCCAGACCCATAGCGATCCCAGGCTGCTGATCATCCGCCTCAAGCATGTGCCGTTCATGGATATCACTGGGCTGCAGACCCTGGAGGAAGTGATAGGTCAGCTGCACAAGCGCGGGATTGTGGTGAAACTGTGCGAGGCCAACCTGAAGGTTCATGCCAAGCTTGAGCGCGTGGGTATCCTGCACGCCATTGGCGCGCAGAACTATCACCGCGACTTGAGCAGCGCACTACCCCCCCTGTAGCCGCTGCCGCAGGCTGCGAACGGTCTGGGCGGCACTGCGTATCGATCTCAAGACCCACAGAGGGATGACAGCGATCGCCAAGCAAGGTCCTGCGGACCTTTGCGCAGCTTCGCAGGCTCAGCAGCGGCTACAGGCGCAGCCGAGGCTGCTATGTGTAGCCGCTGCCGCCGTCAGGCGAGGCTTTTGCTCACCACTTCGAACACGTCGCTGGAGAGATCGCCGGAAGCGCGGATGCGCTCCAGTTCGCCTTTCATCAGCGCCTGGCGGGCACTGTCGTATTTGCGCCAGCGGGTCAGCGGCGCCAGTTGCCGCGAAGCGATCTGCGGGTTGAAGCCGTTGAGCTGGATCACCAGATCCGCGAGGAAGCGATAACCCG
The DNA here is from genome assembly GCF_013407925.2 of Pseudomonas protegens. Classification (NCBI taxonomy): domain Bacteria; kingdom Pseudomonadati; phylum Pseudomonadota; class Gammaproteobacteria; order Pseudomonadales; family Pseudomonadaceae; genus Pseudomonas; species Pseudomonas protegens. Next base: position 152,802 of record NZ_CP060201.1, read on the forward strand.
AACCATCCGCCGCATGGAAGTTGATCAGGTTCTGCCCGGCAAACGCCCCCACCAACGCGCGCACCTTGTTCGGGTTCTTGATATTGAACGCCGGGTGCTGCATCAGCGCCTTGACCCGCTCCAGGCCGCCCGGCAACGGGCTGCCGGCCTGCACGCTGAACCACTGGTCCATGACCAGGGCGTTGTCCTTGAAGTTCTCGGCGAACACCGCCAGGGCCTTGGCCTTCTCGGCCTCAAACGGCGAGTTGACCAGCACCGCCAGGGCGGTCAGGCGCTCGGTCATGTTGTCGGCGCTGTCGAACTGTTCGATGGCCGCCGCCAGCACTTCGGGCTTGTGGGTGAGCATCAGGTACGACAGGGCAATGTTCTGCAGCGCGCGACGGGCGAAATGCTCGGACTCGGCCACATAGGCCGTGACCTTGGACTGCGCACGGTTGGCCTGATAACGCTTCCACAGCGCGTCGAACAGGCGCGTGGCCAGCTGCTGGCGGGCAAATTCGCGGGCCGCGTGGATCGCCTCGACATCCGCCACTTCGCTGATCTCGGTCAGATAGGCCTCGCCCGGCAGGGAGAGCATTTCCGCGACCATGGCCTGGTCCAGACTGTCGTCCGCCAGCACGGTGCCCAGGGCGGTCACCAGACGTTCGTCCATCACCAGCGCCTGACCCTGCTGATGCTGGGCAATCAGTTCTTGCAGCACTTGCACGGCCAACTGCTGGCCGGCATCCCAACGGTTGAAACCGTCGCTGTCGTGCTGCATGAGGAACATCAGTTGGTCGCGGTTGTAGGGGAAGCTCAGCTTCACCGGCGCCGAGAAGCCCCGCAGCAGCGAGGGCAGCGGCTGTTCGGCGATATCGACAAAGGTGAAGGTCTGCTCGGCCTCGGTCACCGAAATCACCCGGGAGGTGCCCTGGGCCGCGCTTTCACCGGACAGGCGCAGGGCAATGCCCGCCCCTTTCGAGTCCAGCAGGCCCAGCTCCACCGGGATCACGAACGGCAGTTTCTCCACCTTGTCCGGGGTTTGCGGGCAGCTCTGGCGGAAGGTCAGGCTGTAGGTCTTGGCCGCCGGGTCGTAGGCCTCGCTGACCACCAGCCGTGGCGTACCGGCCTGGCTGTACCAGCGCTTGAACTGGCTCAGATCGACGCCGTTGGCATCTTCCATGGCCTTGACGAAGTCGTCACAGGTCACGGCCTGACCGTCATGGCGCTCGAAGTACAGGTCGCTGCCCTTACGGAAACCTTCAGCCCCAAGCAAGGTGTGGATCATGCCGACAACTTCCGAGCCCTTTTCGTACACGGTCAGGGTGTAGAAGTTGGAAATCTCGATAAAGCTTTCCGGGCGCACGGCATGGGCCATGGGGCCGGCATCTTCAGCGAACTGGTGAGTGCGCAGGTAGGCCACATCCTGGATGCGCTTGACCGTGGCCGAGTTCATGTCCGCGGAGAAACCGGCATCGCGGAACACCGTGAAGCCCTCCTTGAGCGACAGCTGGAACCAGTCGCGGCAGGTCACCCGGTTGCCCGACCAGTTGTGGAAGTATTCGTGGGCGACGATCGCCTCGACCCGCTGGTGCGCGGCGTCGGTGGCGGTTTCGGCACGGGCCAGCACGGCGCTGGAGTTGAAGATGTTCAGGCCCTTGTTTTCCATGGCGCCCATGTTGAAGTCGTTGACCGCGACGATCATGAAGATGTCCAGGTCGTACTCACGGCCGTAGGTTTCTTCGTCCCAGCGCATGGACTTCTTCAGGCTGTTCATCGCGTGCTGGCACTTGTCGATGTTTTCCGGCTCGACATAGATGCGCAGCGCCACATCGCGGCCGCTCTGGGTGCGGAAGCTGTCCTCGACGCACCACAGGTCACCGGCCACCAAGGCGAACAGGTAGGCGGGCTTCATGAACGGGTCTTCCCAGGTCGCCCAGTGCCGGCCGTCTTCGCCGGGGCCGCTGGCAATCGGGTTGCCGTTGGAGAGCAATACCGGATAGCTGTGCTGCTCGGCCACCACGGTGGTGGTGAACTTGCTCATCACGTCCGGGCGATCGAGGTAATAGGTGATCTTGCGAAAGCCCTCGGCCTCGCACTGGGTGCAGAACATGCCGCTGGACTTGTACAGGCCTTCCAGGGCGGTGTTGCTTTCCGGGTGGATCTTCACGCTGGTGTCAACGGTGAAGCTGGCGCTGGTGGGGTGCAGGGTCAGGTGGCTGTCGTCCAGCTGGTAGTCGCTGGCACTCAGCAACTGGTCGGACAGGCTCACCGACAGCAGCTCCAGCTGCTGGCCGTCGAGCACCAGCGGCGGCAGACCGGCGCCACGCGCGGGGTTGCGACGCATCACCAGCTGCGCATGGACCAGGCTATGGTCCTCGAACAACTCGAAGGTCAGGTGGGTCTCGTCGATCAGGTACTCGGGGGCCTGATAGTCCTTCAGGTAGATCATCTTCGGTTGTTCGGTGCGCATGGCGAATTCCTTCTACTGATGCACGGCGAGCTGATAGGCCGTGTATTTGCGAATGTTGATCACGCCGGTATCAAAGATCAGGTACTGGCCCTTGATGCCCAGCAGCGTGCCTTCGGCGATCGGATTCTTGTCCAGGTTGAAGCTGACGATCTTGGTCGGGTACTGCTCGACCGGATAACGGATTTCCAGGGGCTCGATGTCGCTCACCGGCTGGATCGCCTGCAGGCCGAAACGCTCCTGCAGCGCCAGCAGGCCCTCGGCGCAGGACTCGAACAGCTGCTCGCGCACCGCCACCAGGTCCACGGCCTCGGCATCACCCTTGAGCAGCGCGCGCCAGTTGGTCTTGTCGGCCACCTGGGAACGGAACAGGTCCTCGACGAAGCCCGATTGCTGGCGGGTCGCCACGCGCATGATCGGCAGTGCCTGGCTGGCGCCCTGGTCGAGCCAACGGGTGGGCAGCTGGGTGGCGCGGGTGATGCCGACCTTGATCCCCGAGGAGTTGGCCAAATAGACCACGTGATCGGTCATGCAGAACTGCTCGCCCCAGGACGGCTCGCGGCAGGTGCCGGCGTCGTAGTGGCAGCGCTCGGGGCTCATGATGCACACATCGCACTGGGCCAGCTTGGTCATGCACGGGTAGCAATAACCCTGGCTGAAGCTGGTCTTGGTCTTGCGCCCGCAATGGGTGCAATGGATCGCCCCCAGGTATTCCAGGCGCACCTGGGTGCCGATCAGGGGGTTGACCGGCACCTCGCTGTCACCCAGGCGAAACGCGTACTGAACATTCGGCCCATCCAGGCGCGCCGACATTTTGCTGATGGAACCGCGGCCAATCTCGATCAATGGATGGCATCCGACTTGAACAGGATGTTCGGCACCGGCGCCGACTTCGAGGCGCATTCCTGCGGGCCCATGTAGCCGGTGCGCTGGTCCTCGGGCAGGTTCTGCATCTCCCAGGCGATCATCGCCTGCAGGGACAGTTCACGCTGTTCGGCGGTGAGCTTGCGGCCATCGGCCCATTTGCCGATCTCTACCGCCAGTTTCAGGCTCTGGTAGATCTCGGGGGTGATGTTTTCGATCATTTCGACAAAGGACGACATACACGACTCCAGCGTTTAAAGGGCCAGTTTATGGCGGCTGTAGAGGCCGCCCAACAAGCCGGTGAGGCAACCGATGAGCAGCCCGCCGACGTGGGCGGCGTTGGCGATTTCGCCGAAGCCGATCATCGACACCAGCCCGGACAGGCACAGCAGCAGCCACACCAGCATCATCACCAGCACGCCCCGGGGCAGGCGGTAGATGGGGTTGGGCGACAGTAGTTGATAGATCCAGCAATGCCCGAGCAGGCCGTAGAGCACCCCGGACAGGCCACCGAACAGGGTCGGGCCGCTGAAATAGTATTGCGCGAAGTTGGACACCAGGCTGAACAGCAGGGTCAGGCCCAGCAGGTTGATGCTGCCCTGGCGCAGTTCGATGCGCCGCCCCAGTTCCCAGTACCACATGCCGTTCATGGCGATGTGCAGGATGCCGAAGTGAATCAGCATCGGCGTCACCAGGCGCCACCACTGCCCCGCCGCCAGGCTGTCGGCCAGGGAGCTGAACTGGATGTAGTCGCCGACCACGCGGAACTCGAGGAAGGTGAACCAGCCGAGGGTCTGCAGGTTGTCACCGAGCAAGGTGATGCCGCACACCGCCAGGCTCAGCAGCAGGATCAGCGCGGTGACCGGGCTGCGGCGCAACTGCTGCGCCAGGCCAACCCGCGCCGGCGAGGCGGCCTGCGGGATGTCCAGTTGCTGCTCGGGATCGCCCTGGGGAAAGCGCTGGTACAGGCCGCGCACGTCCTCACTGATGGATTCCGGCACCCAGAGCACTTGCTCGCCGGCCTCTTCACTGACCCGGTGCGGCACCTGCATGCGCTGCAGCAACTTGACGAAGCCACTCAGGTCCGTGGCCAGGGGCAGACGCAAAACCGCTACTGCGCTCATCGCAACACCTCGGGCCGCTCGACGTCGACCCAGACAAATTTATTCGGATCCAGACGGGTTTCCTGGTCCAGGCGATAGGCGGCAAGCTTGCCGTAGAGCACGGCGCTGTAGTCCAGGCACGCCAGGTTGGGGCGGATCGGCGCCGGCTTGCCGCTGCGCCAGTAATGCCCGACGAACAGCATCGGTTCGTCAGGGCCGTAGCGCAGCAGGCTGTTCTTCTCGGCCGGGGACAGGGGCGTGCGCGCCACCGGATCGGGCAAGGCATCGGGCTGAAAGACGATGTCGCCGTAGGTCTGCGGGTCGTCTTCCCAGAACTTGGTGCGGAAGAACGCCCGGGTCAGGCCGTCGCCGCTGGTCATGGTCAGGCCGTGGGGCAAACGCATGTCGGTGCCGCGCAGCAGGCGATCGAAGGCGGTGCTGGCAAAACTGTCGGGCAGCGCCGAGGCCTGGAGGAACTCGCGGTCGATGCAGCCGTTGGGGTACTGCTGGCGCAGCGGCGCGATCAGGCCGGCGTCCCAGCAGGCATGCACCACGCGAAAGCGCCCGGCATCGACGAACAGCGGCAGTTCATAGAACCACTCAAGGAAGTCGTGCCAGTCGCCCGGGTGGTGTTCGAACTGGGTCAGGGTTTCGTGGATCAGCCGGGCATGGCGCGGCGTGTGCTCGCGCACGAACTGCTTGCCACTGCCGGCGGCCGCCGGGGTGCTCCAGCCCAGGGCGTTGAATTCATGGTTGCCCATGATGCACAGCGCCTGACCGGCCTCGACCATGTCGTGGACGATGTGCAGGGACTCACGGATTCGCGGGCCGCGGTCGATGATGTCGCCGAGGAACACCGCCATGCGCGACGGATGCCGCCAGACGCCGCCCTGCTTGTGATACCCGAGCCGATCCAGCAAGTGCTCCAGGGTCAGGGCGCAACCGTGCACGTCACCGATCAGGTCGTAGCTACGCGCGGGATCGAGCATCAGTCGCCTCCACCGCCCAGTCGGCTGCCCCAGCCAAGCTTGGTCCGGCAGACCTCGTAGTAGTTGTGGTCCAGCGGGTGGATCAGGCGCAGTTTCTGGGCCTTCTTGCTGACCGTGATGGTGTCGCCCGGTGCGCAGGTGAAATGGTTCTGCCCGTCACAGGAGACTTGCGGATAGATCTGCATATCTTTGGACACGACGATTTTCAGCTCACTGTTGCCATCGACCACGATCGGCCTTCCGGACAAGGTATGGGGGTACATCGGCACAATCACAATGGCATCCAGCTTGGGATGCATGATCGGGCCGCCGGCGGACAGCGCGTAGGCCGTGGAGCCGGTGGGCGTGGCGACGATCAGGCCGTCGGCCTTCTGGCTGCAGACGAACTGGCCGTCGATGTAGATCTCGAACTCGATCATCCGCGTCGACTTGCCCGGGTGCAGCACCACGTCGTTCAGCGCGTCGCCCTGGCCGATGGCCTCGGCGTGACGGCGGACTTCGGCCTGCAGCAGGAAGCGGTTTTCCACCAGGTAATGGCCGTCCAGCACTTCGGCGACCTTGACCTCCAGCTCATCGGGGCGGATGTCGGTGAGAAACCCCAGGCTGCCGCGGTTGATCCCCAGCACCGGGATATTGTGCCGCGCCAGGGCCCGGGCGGCGCCCAGCAGGCTGCCGTCGCCGCCGACCACGATGACCATGTCGCAGACCTCGCCCAACAGCTTGCGCGAGGAGGTCTGCAGGCCGTGGCCCGGCAGCACTTCGGCGATGGTGTCTTCGAGGATCACGTGCAGGTGGCGCGCCAGCAGAAACTTCTTCAGTCGGCGAACTGTGTCCAGCACCTGGGAGCTGCCCAGGCGACCGATAATGCCGATATTGCGAAATTGCTCCATGGGGCTCCTGCGAGGTTCGGGTACGGGCGAAACGGAGGATTATGGGCGAAACCCGGCGTTAGACAAAATCCTTTCAGCCACGCGGGCTTAGGAAGCGCAGCGCGAGCACCGAGCGGCACGCATTTATCGCGAAACGCAAGGGTTTGCGTCTATGCTCGCAGCATGCTCCTGTTCCCGGATCTGCTCAGCCTTCCACGCCAGTTGCGTCAACCTGAAGTCCGCGACCTCGCCTGGGTCATCCTCGCGCCGCCGATGCTCAGCCACACGCCCTGGCCGCAGCGCCATCCCCTGTCCGGAAGCGACTGGGTGCAGGCGCCGCAACTGCTGGCGCACTGGCTGCAGCGCCTGGACCTGGACTCCAGCGCGCTGCGCCATTGGCTCAACCGCAGCCAGACACGGCGCCTGGGCCTGTACTACGAACGCCTCTGGCAGTTTGCCGTGCAGCACGCCCCGGGGGTCGAACTGCTGGCGGCCAACCTGCCGATCCGCCGTGGCGGCCAGACCCTGGGCGAGCTGGACATGCTGCTGCGCGACCGCGAGGGCGTGCATCACCTGGAACTGGCGATCAAGCTCTACCTGGGCCCGCAACGGGGCAACGGCCGCGACAGCGCACAATGGCTAGGGCCGGGCTGCCACGACCGCCTGGACCGCAAACTGGCGCACCTGGATGAACACCAACTGCCGATTTCCGCCCGGGATGAAAGCCGCGAGGCCCTGGCGGCGCTGGATATCCAGCAGTTTCGCGCCCACCTGTGGCTGGGGGGCTACCTGCTCTACCCCTGGCCGGGCCACGCCGATCCGCCCGAGGGCGCCCATCCGCAACACTTGCGGGGGCGCTGGCTGCATCAACGGGACTGGCCGGCCTACGTGGCCCAGGGCGCCCCGGGGCGCTGGCAACCCCTGCCCCGCCACGCCTGGCTGGCGCCGGCCCACTATTCGGTCGAACAAACCTGGACCGCCGGGCAACTTCAGCAATGGCTTGCCGAACTGGACGCCCAGGCCCCGGCGCAATTGCTGGTGCGCCTGGAGGAAACCGCCGAAGGGGACTGGGAAGAAGCCGAACGCCTATTCCTGGTAGCCGATCTGTGGCCCAACGTCCCCGCGCCCCAGCCCCTCCAGCCCAAAGACCAGCCTGCGTAGGCGCTGGCTTGCCAGCGAAAGCGTCCTCATGAGCGGCGCAACGCTCACGGGCCTTGTGCCCGGCAAGCCGGCTCCAGCCGTAAGGGTTCGCTAGGCCAGGGAAAGCCGCAACGCCAGGGCCGCCAAAGTCACCAGCAGCACCGGCACGGTGAGCACGACGCCGACCCGGAAGTAATAGCCCCAGCCGATATGAATGCCCTTGCGCTCCAGCACATGCAGCCAGAGCAGGGTCGCCAGGCTGCCGATCGGGGTGATCTTCGGCCCCAGGTCGCTGCCGATGACGTTGGCGTAGATCATCGCTTCCTTGACCACCCCGGTGGCTTGGCTGGCGTCGATGGACAAGGCGCCGATCAGCACCGTCGGCAGGTTGTTCATCAACGACGACAACCCGGCGCTGAGCAAGCCGGTGCCCAGGGCCGCGCCCCAGATTCCGCCGCCGGCAAAGGCGTCGAGCCAGGCAGCCAGGTGCCCGGTCAGGCCGGCATTGCGCAAGCCGTACACCACCAGGTACATGCCCAGGGAAAAAATCACGACCTGCCATGGCGCTTCCTTGAGCACCTTGCGGGTGGAGATCTTGTGTCCACGCGCCGCGATCACCAGCAGCAAGGTGGCGCAGGCCGCGGAAATGGCGCTGATGGGAATCCCCAGCGGCTCCAGGGCAAAGCAGCCCAGCAGCAGGATCAGCAGCACCCACCAGCCGGCCATGAAGGTTGCCCGGTCATGGATGGCACTGGACGGTTCGGCCAGTTGTCGGGGGTCATAATCCAGCGGGATATCACGGCGGAAAAACCACAGCAGCACCACCAGGGTCGCGGCCACGCTCACCAGGTTGACCGGCAGCATCACCGCCGCATAGCGGTTGAAGCCGATCTTGAAAAAGTCCGCGGAGACGATGTTCACCAGGTTCGACACCACCAGCGGCAGGCTCGCGGTGTCGGCGATGAAGCCGGCCCCCATGACGAAAGCCAGGGTGGTGGCCGGCGAAAAGCGCAGGGCCAGCAGCATGGAAATCACGATGGGCGTGAGGATCAGCGCCGCGCCGTCGTTGGCGAACAGCGCCGACACCAGGGCGCCCAAGAGCACCATGAAGGCGAACAAGCGGCGCCCTCGCCCGCGGCCCCAGCGCGCCACATGCAGGGCGGCCCAGGCGAAGAACCCGGCTTCGTCCAGCAGCAGGCTGATGATGATCAGGGCGACGAAGGTGCCGGTGGCGTTCCAGATGATCTGCCACACCACCGGGATGTCGGCCAGTTGCACCACGCCGCAGAACAGCGCCAGGAGCGCGCCGAACACCGCGCTCCAGCCGACGCCCAGGCCTTTGGGCTGCCAGATCACCAGGGTAATGGTCAGCAGGAAGATCAGTACTGCAATCAACATGAGAAGGGGGTCTTGATTATGGAGGAGCCGGCTTGCCGGCGAAGGCGCCCCAGAGGGCGCCACGGGACTCAAGGTCCTGTTCGCCGGCAAGCCGGCTCCTACGCGAGCAGGGGGATGTTAGGGGGTCAGGCTTTCTTCTGTTGCTCGACCCATTGGCCGTAGGCGTTGATGAAGCTCTGCAGGAACGGCCGGGTGGCCTCCGACAGCTTGCCCGCGTCGTCGAACGCTGAACCGGCGCCGCCCAGGTAGGCTTCGGGCTGCTGCATGCACGGCACATTGAGGAACACCAGGGACTGGCGCAGATGATGATTGGCGCCAAAGCCGCCGATGGCCCCCGGGGACACGCTGATCACCGCCCCCGGCTTGCCGCCCCAGGCACTCTTGCCGTAGGGCCGCGAACCCACGTCGATGGCATTCTTCAGGGCCGCCGGCACCGAACGGTTGTATTCCGGGGTGACGAACAACAGCGCATCGGCGGCCGCGATCTGTTCGCGAAAGCGCGTGTAGCTCGCCGGCGGCGTCCCATCGATGTCTTCGTTGTAGAGCGGCAGATCGCCGATCTCGACGATGCCCAACTGCAGGTTCGCCGGGGCCAGCTCGGCCAACGCCAGGGCGACCTTGCGGTTCAGGGACTGCGTTCTCAGACTGCCGACCAGCACTGCAACCTTGTAGACATTGCTCATTGGAGTTTCCAACCCTTGGCGTGAAGAAGCTGTTAGTTATAGATGAGCCCGGGGGGTGCCTGCTACCCTGCGGACGCCATTTCCTCAGATAAATCCTGCCGCACCCCACGGCCGGCGGCGGCCACGGATTATTTTTTCCAGGCGGCAAAACTTACCCGGCACCCACCGGGTCTACAGCAACGAAATTTGCGTGTTTTATCTCCAGAGGCTCTAAAGATGGCTGCAGTACTTGTCGGACAATTCCATGCAAGAGATGCCGAAGGACGGGTGTATTCAGTGCACGAGTTCCAGGAATCCATGCCCGCGCAGGACGGTAGCAGTGGCTCGGAGCCCGTCACCACCTACCGCCTGGCCATTGGCGACCGGGTGCGCAAGCTCGACGGCAATCAGTTCCTGCTGGTGCAATCGGACGTGACCATCGTCCGCGAGCCCGAGACCTACATCTCCGAATAGGCGCACCCGGCCCCGGCGGTCCGGCCCGGCCAAGAGCGGCGGCTACAGCTTCCGGACCCGCAGTTGGGGTAGGATTCGATGCTTGACCGCCCAACGGCTGGAGATGGACTTCAAGCATGCGTCTACGTCATATCGAAGTGATTCAGGCCCTCCTGCAAACCGCCCACCTGGGCACCGCCGCCGAGCTGCTGCAGCTCTCGGTGGCCGAGGTCGAGGCCTTGCTGCGCGATGCCGAAAGCCACTTGGGGTTCATGCTGTTCGCCAGCGTGCGCGGACGCTTGCAGGCCACTCGCGAGGCCCGGGAGCTGCAACCGGCGATTACCCGGGTCTACGACGCCTTCGAGCCACTGCAACGCCTGGCCGATAGTTTGCGCTTTCACCAGGCACCGCCGTTGCGCATCATCGGCACCCCGCCGCTGGTCCAGCAACTGCTGCCGCAATGCATCGCCGCCCTGCGGCGGCGCTTTCCCGATACCCCGTGCAGCCTGCTCAGTCACGGCACCCGAGAGATGGTCGAGCGCCTGCTGCTGCGCGATTGCGACCTGGGCCTGAGCCTGCATGACCCCGAACACCCGGACATCTACAGCCAGGCACTGGCCCAGGGCAAGCTGTTCCTGCTGGCCCCCCATGGCTGGCTGCAGCCCCGGCAGAAATACGCCGCCCTGCAGGACCTGGCCGGCCAGGCCATGCTCGGCCTGGAAGGCCAGGACCCGCTGAACGTGATGCTCGCCAGCAAATTGCAGAACCTGCGGCCAAGCCCGGTGATCCAGACCCGCGTGCAGACCTATCAGATGATGCGCAGCCTGGTGGAAGCCGGCGAAGGACTGGCCATTGTCGACCCCTTCACCGCCGTCGGTGCCCGCAGTGCCGGGCTCGATATCTGCCCGCTGTCGCCGCCGATCGGCGTCACCTTGTACGCCCTGCGCCGCCAGGGCAGCGAGGCCTCGCCCTGGCTCAATGCCCTGCTGGAACTGCTGACCGAACAGGCCGAGGCCCTGCTGGCGGGTTAAGCCGGGCTCACCTGGGGCTCATCGGCAAACAGCCGATACCAGAAGATCGCCACTTCGCGGGTCTGCGGATCGATGCCGCGATAACGCAGGTGATCCACCCCGCCCACCACATAGCCGCAGCGCTCGTAGAGGCGACAGGCCCCCAGGTTGTTGTTCTGGGTTTCCAGCATCACCCCCGGCAGTTGCTTCTTGCGACTCCAGAACTGCGCCACCTCCAGCAGCGCCCGGGCCACTCCGTGGCGTCGGGCCGGTGCGTGCACGGCCAGCTCGTCGACATGCCCGTAGCCATTCCAGTTGGTGCTGACCACCACATGCCCCACGGCCTGATCGTCGAGATAGGCCATGAAGATCTCGCTGTCCGCGGCATTGCGGTAACTGCCGAATTCCTCCGGATCGATGCCATAGCACTTGCGATACGGCACCACCTTGCGCAGCGGCCAGTCCGCCACCGCCAGGCTTGGCGCAGGCTCGGCGTAGGCGCTGACCTGGAAGCTGAAATCGCTGCCCCAGACATAGGCGGCGAACCCCTGGTCGGCCACGCGGATCGCCAGCCCCGGGTGCTTGGGGTTCACAACAGGCTGCATAGCGGGAAAACTCCTCATGCCTTGATGCAATCGACGGTGTAGTGGCGCCCGTCGCCCAGATCCTCATGCTGCAGACCGTGCACATCGGCGACAAAGCCCGGGAAGCTGCTGTCGAAGGCCCGGGCAAACCCCAGGTAGTCGATGATCGAGCGGGTCGACTCGGTGAAGCGCTCGCCGGGCATGATCAACGGAATCCCCGGTGGATAGGGCACCAGCATCACCGCGGCAATACGCCCCTGCAACTGATCGATGGAAACGGCCTCGACCTCGCCCCGCACCAGTTGGTCGTAGGCATCGGCGGGCTTCATCGCCACCTCCGGCAGCACCGTGTACATGCGCTTGAGGTGCTTGGCGGTGGCATTGCTGCGGTAGCAGGCGTGCAACTGGTCGCACAGGTCCTGCAGGCCCATGCCCTGATAGCGCTGCGGGTCCTGGCTGGCGACGCTGGGCAGGCAAGTGGCGAGGCTGACATTGGCGTCGTAGTTACGCTTGAACTCCAGCAGCTCGGTGAGCAGCGTGCTCCACTTGCCCTTGGTAATGCCCATGGAGAACAGCACCAGGAATGAATAGAGCCCGGTCTTTTCCACCACCAGCCCGCGCTCCCAGAGAAACTTGCTGACCACCGCCGCCGGGATCCCGTGCTCGCTCAGTGCGCCGCCGGCGGTCAGGCCGGGCATCACCAGAGTGACCTTGATCGGGTCCAGCAGCACATAGTCGCAGGTGACGCCGGCAAAGCCGTGCCACTCGCCTTCGGGCTCCAGCAGCCAGTCCTCGGTGCGCACCTGGTCGATGCCTTCGACCCGCTCCGGCTGCCAGATCGAGAACCACCAGTCATCGGCGGCGATGTGCTGGCGCAGGTTGGCCAGGGCCCGGCGGAAGCTCAGGGCCTCATCGAACATTTCCTGCAGCAGCGAGCGCCCCGCCGGCCCTTCCATCATCGCGGAGGCCACATCCAGCGAGGCGATGATGCTGTATTGCGGCGACGTGGAGATATGCATCATGAAGGCTTCGTTGAAACGGTCCCGGTCCAGCTGCCGGGCGCCGCCGTCCTGCACATGGATCATCGACGCCTGGCTGAAGGCCGCCAGCAGCTTATGGGTGGAATGGGTGGTGAACACCAACGGGCTCTCGGCGCTGCGCGAGGTGCCCATGCCATAACGCCCGGAAAAGAATTCGTGGAAGGCGGCGTAGGCATACCAGGCCTCGTCGAAGTGCAGCACCTCGACACTGTTGCCCAGGCTCTGCTTGATCAGCTCGGCGTTGTAGCACAGGCCGTCGTAAGTGGAGTTGGTGACCACCGCCAGCTTGACCTTGGGCGCGCGGCCACGGGTCAGCGGGCTGGCGTCGATCTTGGCCTGGATCGACTCGGGGCTGAACTCGCTCAAGGGAATCGGGCCGATAATCCCCAGCTCGTTGCGCTCCGGGCACAGGTACAGGGGAATGGCCCCGGTCATGATGATCGAGTGCAGCACCGACTTGTGGCAGTTGCGATCCACCAGCACCAGATCGTCGCGACCGACCATGGAGTGCCAGACGATCTTGTTGGCGGTGGAAGTGCCGTTGATCACGAAAAAGGTGTGATCGGCGCCGAAATTGCGCGCCGCCCGCGCCTCGGCCTCGGCCAGGGGCCCGGTGTGATCCAGCAGCGAGCCCAGTTCCGGCACCGACACCGACAGGTCGGAACGCAAGGTGTTCTCGCCAAAGAACTGATGGAACGCCTGCCCCACCGGGCTCTTGCGATACGCCACGCCCCCACCGTGCCCCGGGGTATGCCATGAATAGTTGGAGTCGGCGGTGTGCTGCACCAGGGCCTTGAAAAACGGCGGCAGCAACCCGTCCAGGTAATTGCGCGCGGCCCGGGCCACCTGGCGGGCGAGAAAAGGCACCGTGTCCTCGAACAGGTAGAGAATGCCCCGCAGCTGGTTGAGCTCGCTCATGGCATCGGCCGGGGCGTTCTCCAGGGTCATCTGCTCGCCCAGGGCGAAGATCGGCAACAGCGGCGCCCGCACCCGGGCCAGGCGGATCAGCTCCACCATGTTTTGCAGCAGGTGGGTGTTTTCCCCGGCGCCCTCGGCGGCGATCAACATGCAGGCCAGGCCGTGATGGGTCGCGGCCACCAGGCGCCCTTCGGCATAGTTCACCGCCGAGAAGATGCTGAAGCCGTCCTTCTCCAGCTCCCGGGCGATGCCCCGCACCCGGTCCCCGGCCACCGTATCGGCCTTGATGTCGCGGTGCACGATCAGGATCGGAAACTGCAGGTCTTTGTACATGGAGGCTGGATGTCCTGAGACGGCGGGTTGGCCCCGCCAATCAACTCAGGGTAGAAGCTGCGCACGCCTTGTGTCACCCCGGGCAAGGGCTGGGTATAACAAAACGTCGCACTGGAACAATTGCCGGCCCGCTCCCAGCCACGCCAACCACTCTGTAGCCGCTGCTGAGCCCGCGAAGCTGCAAAAAGGCCCGCAGGGCCTTGCTTGACGGTCTCCCGACAGCTGCCGCCCTCTCAATCGCTGCGCCTCCTACGGAGCCGTGCGCAGCCTGCGCCAGCGGCTACAGGGCCGCAGGCAACAAGGCTTATTGCTGCTGGGCTTCGAGCAACTGGGTCCAGAGTGCCGGGCCACCGGCAGACTTGGCGATGATCTCCAGGCGTGTCTGGTGCTCGGCCAATTCGGCTGCGCTGGCCTGGATGATCCGTCCCCGGGGACGATCGGCCGGCAGACGGCGGATTTCCGTGGCGCGGTTGCCCGAGCCTTCGCCGGAACCGTTGCCATCCGAAGCGTTGCCCGCCAGCGACAGGCTGGTCTGGCCACCGGTCATGGTCAGGTAGACGTCGGCGAGGATCTCCGAGTCGAGCAAGGCGCCGTGCAGTTCACGACCGGAGTTGTCGACGCCATAGCGCTTGCACAGGGCATCGAGGCTGTTGCGCTGGCCGGGGTGACGCTCACGGGCCATCAACAGGGTGTCGAGGATGGTGCAGTGCTGGGTGATGTCCGCGCGGTCGTGGCGCCCCATCAGGGCGAATTCGTTGTTGATGAAGCCAACGTCGAACGCCGCGTTATGGATGATCAGCTGAGCGCCCTGGATAAAGTCGAAGAACTCGTCGGCGACTTCGGCAAAGCGCGGCTTGCCCACCAGGAACTCGTTGGTGATGCCGTGGACGCCGATGGCGCCCTCGTCGCTCTCGCGATCCGGTTGCAGGTAAACGTGGAAGTGCCGCCCGGTCAGGCGCCGACCGATCAACTCGACGCAGCCGATTTCAATGATCCGGTGGCCGTCGGTCACCGGCATACCGGTGGTTTCGGTATCGAGTACAACAGATCTGTTGGCCATCAGTGGTCCGTTCTCAATCTGGCAAAGGGCGGGATTTTAGCATGCCCGGCCCAGGGACAGCGCGCCGCAGGCAACAGGCCGCTGCCGCGCACTTTTTAACAGTTATTCGCAAAGCTGATGAGGTTCGCCCAAGGCCCGGCTGCTAGGGTGCCGCCGATCTTTTCCAGGGAAACTCGCGGTCATGAAGACTCTCCGGCGCCGTCTGCCAAGACTGCTGTTCATCGCCCTGTTCATTGCAATGCTCAGCAGTTCCAGCCATGCCACCAGCCTGGTGATCAGCACCGACCTGAGCATGAGCGGACTGCTGACCAGCAGCAAAGGCACGGCCAAGATCAGCAGCTCGTTCAAGGATGACAAGGTTGTCCTGGAAGCCCGCAGCGACGCCGCGGCCTTCGTCGCCAGCGACGGGGCGATTCGCGGCGTGCGCCTGGAATCGGCGTTGCAGCACATTCGCCGAACGCTGCACAACCCGCCCTACAGCGACGCACAACTGGCGGCGGCAATTCTCACCCTGTAGCGCCGTCAGCCCTTGTAGCCGCGCACTTCATCCACGCCACGGTTGGCCAACTGATCGGCCCGCTCGTTGCCGTGGTGGCCGGTGTGGCCGCGAACCCATTTCCAGGTGACCTTGTGCCGGTTGACCTGCTCGTCCAGCTGCTGCCACAGGTCGGCGTTCTTCACCGGCTCCTTGGCGGCGGTCTTCCAGCCGCGCTTCTTCCAGTTGGCCATCCACTCGTTGATGCCCTTCATCACGTACTGCGAGTCGGTGACCAGCAGCACGTCGCACTCGCGCTTGAGTTCTTCCAGGCCACGAATCGCCGCCATCAGCTCCATGCGATTGTTGGTGGTGTTGGCTTCGCCGCCCCAGAGCTCCTTCTCGACGCCCTTGAACACCAGCAACGCGCCCCAGCCACCGGGGCCGGGATTGCCCTTGCAGGCACCGTCGGTAAAGATTTCTACGCTATCGCTCATCCACGCCTTCCATCAGAAAATTGCCATTGGCCTGCCGATTGCGGTCGACAGCGCCCAAGGCCGAGGTCACTCGGCCGGTCTATATAAAAAGAAGGTTGCTGCAGGTCATCAGGATTCGCTGTTACGGCGATTGACCTTGGCCATGGGCAGCGGCACCAGCTTGCCCATGGGTTCGCGTCGCACCTGGCGCACCGGGCGCAGGCCGACGGCGATCTTGCGCGCCACCAGCAGATAAAAGCCGCCGCCGGCCAGTTGCCACTGCCCGGCCTTGCGCTCCCAGCCCGCCAGTCGCGCCTGCCATGCCTGCGAGGCAAGCGGCGGACGATAGCACCCGAAGCGGCGTTTCTCCAGCGCGAAGCCCAGCAGGTTGAGCCAGTCGCCCACCCGCGAGGGCGAGATGCAACGAGCCTGGCGCAAGGCGTCGTGGGCGAACACATGGCGCAAGCCCCAGGTGCTCCAGGGGTTGATGCCGACAATCAGCAGATGACCACCGGGGCGCACGCTGCTGGCGGCCTCGCGCAGCAGGCCGTGGGGCGACAGGCAGAAATCCAGGCCGTGCTGCAGCACCACCACATCGGCGGCATGCTCGCTCAGGGGCCAGGCCTGCTCCTCGCAGACGATCTCCACCCCGGGCAGCGGCGCGCCCAGGCGCACATTGCGCTGTACCTGCGGCGCCACCGGCGGGTTCTGCGCCGAAGGCCCGTAGTGCACCAGGTAACCGCCAAAGAAACGCCCCAGTTCCTCTTCGAGCATGCGCCGCTCTTCATCCAGCAAAAATTGCCCCAGGGGACCGGACAGCCAGTCCCGGGCCGCACTGATCAGGGCCAGCCAGTCGGGATCTGCCTGAGCGAAGGCTTTATCGGTCATTGCATTCTCCAACACGCCAAGAAGCTCTAAGATGCGCCATTGTTTTCCGCTTGGCGAATCCGAAGATGATACAGATCAGTGCCCTGCCCGCCTTCACCGACAACTACATCTGGTTGTTACAGGATCATCGCAGCCAGCGCTGCGCGGTCGTCGATCCGGGCGACGCGGCGCCGGTCCTGGCCTGGCTGGAACAGCACCCGGGCTGGGTGCTGAGCGACATTCTGGTGACCCATCACCACCACGACCACGTCGGCGGTGTCGAGCGGCTCAAGCAGCACAGCGGCGCCACCGTGTATGGCCCGGCGCGGGAAAAGATCCCCGGACGCGACGTGGCCCTGAACGACAACGACCACGCCAACATCCTCGGCTGGGACTTCGAGGTATTCGCCGTACCCGGCCATACCCTGGGACACATCGCCTACTACCATCACGGCCTGCTGTTCTGCGGCGATACCCTGTTCGCCGCCGGTTGCGGACGCCTGTTCGAAGGCACGCCGGAACAGATGCACCTCTCCCTCAGCCGCTTCGCCGCGCTGCCGGACGACACCCTGATCTACTGCACCCACGAATACACCCTGAGCAACCTGCGCTTCGCCCAGGCAGTAGAGCCCGCCAACCCGGACATTGCCCAGCGTCTGGAAAAGGTCACGCAGATGCGCGAGCAAGGGCGCATGACCCTGCCATCAACCCTGGCCCTTGAGAAACTCACCAACCCGTTTTTGCGTACCGGTGAAACATCCGTTAAACAAAAAGCGGACGAACGGAGCGGCCAGGATAACCCGTCGCAGAGTGCGGTCTTTGCGGCCCTGAGGGCTTGGAAAGATAAATTCTAAGCAAGCTATCTACTGGTACAAAAATTCTGAATGGTTGACCGCACCCCGGGTGCTTTCTAGAATCGCCCGACATTTTTGCCCGGAACTTACTTCCAGCCAATGTCGTCATCTATTCGTTATTCCATCAGTTCAGACGCATTGACGCGCTTGGCCCAGGCCATCGCGGTAGCTGTGTCAGCGACGCTTGCGGGCTGCCAAAGCACCGGCCATGCCCCGCAGAGCGACGCGACACACACCCAGAATTTCAACGCCCGCATCAAGCAAAAACCCATCTGGCTGAGCAACAAGCCAAGCCCGCAAGTACCCCAGGATGTCTGGGAACGCATGCGCCAGGGGTTCCAATTGCAAGAAGGCCTGGGCGTCAACCCGCGTATTGAACAGCAGCGCCTGTGGTTCGCCAGCAACCCTTCTTTCCTGGAAAACGCCGGCGAACGCGGCAGCCTCTATATCCACTACATCGTCGAGCGTCTCGAAGAGCGCAACATGCCGCTGGAGCTGGCCCTGCTGCCGGTGATCGAAAGCGCATACAACCCGCTGGCCTATTCCCGGGCCGATGCCGTGGGCCTGTGGCAGTTCGTCCCGGCCACCGGGCGCTACTTCAACCTGCGCCAGACCCGCTTCTACGATGGCCGCCGCGACATCACCGCCTCCACCACCGCCGCCCTGGACTACCTGACCCGCCTGCACGACATGTTCAACGGTGACTGGTTGCTGGCCCTGGCCGCCTACAACGCCGGCGAAGGCACCGTGAGCCGGGCCATCGAGCGCAATGACAAGCTCGGCCTGCCCACCGACTACTGGAACCTGCCGCTGCCGGCCGAGACTCAAGCCTACGTGCCCAAGCTGCTGGCCCTGTCCCAGGTGGTACTGGCCCCGCAGGCCTACGGCGTGAACCTCAACCCGATCGCCAACGAACCCTACTTCCAGGTGGTGGAAATCAACCAGCGCATGGACCTGTCCAAGGTCGCGGCGGTGGCCAACATCGACGAGGACGAGCTGTTCCAGCTCAACCCGGCGTTCAAGCAGCGCACCACCGTCGACGGTCCACAGCACCTGCTGGTGCCCACGTCCAAGGCCCAGCTGCTGACCACCAGCCTGTCCACCATGAAACCCGAAGAGCTGATCAGCAAGCGCTCCCTCAAGCCGGTCTTCGACCGCGACGAAGGCCGCGACTCGCTGCGACCCAAGCGCATCTACCGGGTCAAGAACGGCGACAACCTGACCCTGATCGCCAAGGCCAACAAGGTGGATGTGCAGGACCTGCAACGCTGGAACAAGCTCAGCGGCAAGAACCTCAAGGTCGGCCAGACCCTGGTGATGCAGGACACCCGCAAGGCCGCCGGCAAGAAAACCAGCGTGGCCAGCAGCGGCAAGCAGAAGTCGACCCGCTACAAGGTCAAGCAAGGCGACTCGCTGTACATCGTGGCCAAGCGTTTCAATGTTGAAATGCAGCACCTCAAGCGCTGGAACCCGCGTGCGGCGCAAGCCCTCAAGCCGGGCCAGATGCTCACGGTCTACCTGCCACACTGAAACCCGCTCTGTAGGAGCCGGCTTGCCGGCGAACAGCCTTCGCCGACAAGCCGGCTCCTACAGGAGATTTCAATTGCACAAAGCTCGCGCCAGCGAGCTTTTTCCTGCTGATACAAGCTGTTACTGTACGGAGCATTAAGCCCAAGCCGCCTGGAACGGATCTCTGACTCGATGCGTCCCCTCCTTCTGCTCTTCTTCAGTCTGGCCTTGAGCTTTCCCGCAAGCGCGACGATCACCGAAAGTCATGGTTATGCGCAGTTTGGCACGCTCAAGTACCCGGCCAAATTCACCCACTTCGACTGGGTCAACCCCGCGGCGCCCAAAGGCGGCACCTTGCGGGTCATGGCCTTTGGCACCTTCGATACCCTCAACCCCTACACCTTCAAAGGCACCAGCCCGGTCGCCACGCCGAACTTCCTGCAATACGGGGTCAACGAACTCAACGAACCGCTGATGGTGGGCACCGGCCTCTACGCCCCCTCCGGTGACGAGCCCACCTCCAGCTACGGCCTGATCGCCCGCTCCGTGGAATACAGCGAAGACCGCAGCTGGGTGGTGTTCAACCTGCGCCCCGAGGCACGCTTTCACGATGGCAAGCCGATCACCGCCTATGACGTGGCGTTCTCCTACCGCCTGCTGCTCAAGGAAGGCCACCCGCAATACCGCACCAACCTGCAGGAAGTGCAGCGGGTGGACATCCTCGGCCCGCAGCGCATCCGCTTCGTGTTCAAGCGCGCCGGCAACCCGCTGCTGATCCTGCGCCTGGGCGAGCTGCCGGTGCTGCCCCAGCACTACTGGAAAGACCGCGACTTCAAGGCCACCACCTTCACCCCGCCCCTGGGCAGCGGCCCCTATCGCATCACCCAGGTCCAGCCCGGACGCCAACTGGTGTTCGAACGGGTCCAGGACTATTGGGGCAAGGACTTGCCGGTCAACCGCGGCTTCAACAACTTCGACCGGGTCGAAGTGGAGTTCTACCGCGACAGCGACGTGGCCTTCGAAGCCTTCAAGGCCGGCGAGTTCGACATCTACATCGAGCACCAGGCCAAGAACTGGGCCAACGGCTACAACTTCCCCGCGGTCAATCGCGGCGAGGTGATCAAGGCCCAGGTCGCGCACCAGATTCCGACCCAGACCCAAGGCCTGTTCATGAACACCCGGCGCAGTCTCTTCGCCGACGTGCGGGTGCGTGAAGCCCTGGGCCTGATGTTCGACTTCGAATGGACCAACCGCACCCTGTTCAGCGGCGCCTACCAGCGGGCCCTGAGTTACTACCCCAACAGCGAATTCGCCGCCACGGGCCTGCCGGTAGGGCACGAATGGCTACTGCTGTCGCCCTACCGCGAGCAACTGCCCGCCAATCTCTTCACCCAGGCCTTCAGCCTGCCCCGCACCGAGGGTCGCGGCATCCCCCGGGATACCCTGCGCCGCGCCCTGGGGCTGTTGGCCGACGCCGGCTGGAAGCTCAACGGCCAGCGCCTGCAGAACAGCGCCGGGCAGCCGCTGCGTTTCGAGCTGATGCTGGTCAATCCCAACCTGGAGCGGATTCTCCAGCCCTACGTGGAGAACCTGGCGAGCATCGGCATCGAGGCGCGCCTGCGCACCGTGGACCGGGCGCAATACAAGCAGCGCCTGGACCAGTTCGACTACGACATGATCCTCATGACCCTCAACCAGACCCTGAGCCCGGGCCTGGAGCAATGGCAGTACTTCCACTCCAGCCAGGTCTCGGTCAAGGGCAGCAAGAACTACGCAGGCATCAACAACCCGATTGTCGATCACCTGCTGGAGCAACTGCTGGCCGCCCAGAGCCGCGACGAGCAACTGGCCGCCGGCCGCGCCCTGGACCGGGTGCTGCTGTGGCAGCACTACATGATTCCCAACTGGTACCTCAACTATCACCGACTGGCCTACCGCAACCGGTTCGCCTTTGTCACCACGCCGCCCTACAACCTGGGCTTGAACGCCTGGTGGCTGAAGTCCCTGGAGACTCCCCAATGATGCCTCTGCGTGCCCTGCTCCTGCGCACCAGCGGCCTGTTGTTCGGCGTCATCGCCTGCTGTGCCCAGGCTGCGCCGCAACATGCCCTGACCCTGTACAACGAAGCGCCGAAATACCCGGCGAACTTCCAGCACTTCGACTTCGTCGACCCGAAGGCGCCCAAGGGCGGCACCTTCCGCATGGCCGGCTTCGGCAGCTTCGACAGCCTCAACCCCTTCATCAGCAAAGGCGTGCCCGAGCAGAACATCGGCCTGATCTACGACACCCTGATGACCCAGAGCCTGGACGAGCCCTTCACCGAATACGGGCTGGTGGCGGGCAAGATCGAAAAAGCCCCGGACAACAGCTGGGTGCGTTTCTACCTGCGCCCGGAGGCGCGCTTCAACGACGGCCAGCCGATCCGCGCCGAGGACGTGGTGTTCAGCTTCCAGACCCTGATGAGCGCCGGTTCGCCGCTGTACCGCGGCTACTACGCCGACGTCGACCAGGTGATCGCCGAAGACCCGTTGCGGGTGCTGTTCAAGTTCAAGCACAACAACAACCGCGAACTGCCGCTGATCCTCGGCCAGCTGACGGTCCTGCCCAAGCACTGGTGGGAAAGCCGCGACTTTGCCAAGAGCAACCTGGAAGTGCCCCTGGGCAGCGGCCCCTACCGAGTGACCCAGGTCAAGGCCGGGCGCTCGATCCGCTACGAGCGGGTCAAGGACTACTGGGGCCGCGACCTGCCGGTCAATCGCGGCTTCTACAACTTCGACGTGATCACCAGCGATTACTACCGCGACAACACCGTGGCCCTGGAAGCCCTCAAGGCCGGGCAGTTCGACTACTGGCTGGAAATAAGCGCGAAGAACTGGGCCACCGCCTACAACACCCCGGCCGTGGCCCAGGGCCGGCTGATCAAGGAGCAGATCGCCAACGGCAACCCCACCGGCATGCAGGGTTTTGTCTTCAACACCCGCCGACCGCTGTTCCAGGACGTGCGAGTGCGCCACGCCCTGAGCCTGCTGCTGGATTTCGAATGGAGCAACAAGCAGCTGTTCAACGGCGCCTACACCCGCACCCGCAGTTACTTCGAGAACTCGGAAATGGCCGCCACCGGCCTGCCGGGCCCGGAGGAGCTGGCGATTCTCGAACCGCTGCGCGGCCAGATCCCGCCGCAGGTGTTCGACCAGGCCTTCTCGCCTTCGGTGTGCGACGGCAGCGGCATGATCCGTGCCCAGCAGCGCCAGGCCTACCAGCTGTTGCAGGAAGCCGGCTGGCGCATTGTCGACGACAAGATGGTCGACGCCCAAGGCAAGCCGGTAGTGATCGAGTTCCTCCTGGCCCAGACCGAGTTCGAGCGGGTGCTGCTGCCGTTCAAGCGCAACCTGGCGGACCTGGGCATCGATCTGGTGATCCGCCGGGTCGACGTGTCCCAGTACATCACCCGGGTGCGCTCGCGGGACTTCGACATGATCGTCGGCAGCTTTCCCCAGTCCAACTCCCCGGGCAACGAGCAGCGCGAGTTCTGGATGTCCTCCAGCGCCGACAAGCCCGGCAGCCGCAACTACATCGGCCTCAAGGACCCGGCCATCGACAGCCTGGTGGAAAGCCTGATCAACGCCGACTCGCGCGCCAGCCTGGTGGCCCACGCCCGGGCCCTGGACCGGGTCCTGCAATGGGGCTACTACGTGATCCCCAACTGGCACATCAAGACCTGGCGCGTGGCCTACTGGGACCACATCGGCCACCCGCAAGTCGCGCCCAAGTACGACATCGGCATCCACACCTGGTGGATCAAGCCCGACGCCAAGCCCGCCATAGAACCGGCCCCGGACCAGGCGGCCCCAGCCGACAGGGAGCAATGACATGCTGGCCTATATCTTTCGTCGACTGCTGCTGATCATCCCGACCCTGCTGGGCATCCTGCTGATCAACTTCGTGATCATCCAGGCCGCGCCCGGCGGCCCGGTGGAGCAGATGATCGCCAAGCTCGAAGGCTTCGACGGCGCCACCAGCCGCATCGCCGGCGGCGGCGCCGAAGTATCGGTGGCCGGTTCCAGCTACCGCGGCGCCCAGGGCCTGGACCCGGCGCTGATCAAGGAAATCGAGCACATGTACGGCTTCGACAAGTCGGCGCCGGAACGCCTGTGGATCATGATCAAGAACTACGCCACCCTGGATTTCGGCAACAGCTTCTTCCGCGACGCCAAGGTGGTGGACCTGATCAAGGAAAAGATGCCGGTGTCCATCTCCCTCGGGCTCTGGAGCACCCTGATCATGTACCTGGTGTCGATCCCCCTGGGGATCGCCAAGGCCACCCGCCACGGCAGCCACTTCGATGTCTGGACCAGCTCGGCGATCATCGTCGGCTATGCGATCCCGGCCTTCCTGTTCGCCATCCTGCTGATCGTGGTGTTCGCCGGCGGCAGCTATTTCAACTGGTTCCCGTTGCGCGGCCTGACCTCCAACGACTTCGACCAGTTGAGCTGGGGGCGCAAGATCCTCGACTACTTCTGGCACCTGGCGCTGCCGGTCACCGCCCTGGTGATCGGCCACTTCGCCACCATGACCCTGCTGACCAAGAACAGCTTCCTCGACGAGATCAACAAGCAGTACGTGGTCACCGCCAAGGCCAAGGGCCTGACCCAGCGCCGGGTGCTCTACGGCCACGTGTTCCGCAACGCCATGCTGCTGGTGATCGCCGGCTTTCCCTCGGCTTTCATCGGCATCTTCTTCACCGGGTCCCTGCTGGTGGAGGTGATCTTCTCCCTCGACGGCCTGGGCCTGATGAGCTTCGAGGCGGCGATCAACCGCGACTACCCGGTGGTGTTCGGCACCCTGTTCATCTTCACCCTGCTGGGGCTGGTGGTGAAACTGATCGGCGACCTGACCTACACCCTGGTCGACCCACGCATCGACTTCGACAGCCGGGAGCATTGAGATGAACCTGTCCCCCCTCAATCGCCGGCGCTTCGAACGCTTCAAGGCCAACAAACGCGGCTGGTGGTCGCTGTGGCTGTTTTTGGTGCTGTTCGTCCTCAGCCTGGGCGCCGAGCTGATCGCCAACGACAAGCCGCTGGTGGTGCACTACGAAGGCGGCTGGTACTTCCCGGCCCTCAAGCGCTACCCGGAAACCACCTTCGGCGGCGAATTCCCCCTGGAAGCCAACTACAAGAGCCCGTACATCCGCGAGCTGCTGGCGCAGAAGGACGCCTGGGTGCTGTGGGCGCCGATCCCCTTCAGCTACCAGAGCATCAACTACGACTTGCGGGTGCCGGCCCCGGCGCCACCCTCGGCGGACAACCTGCTGGGCACCGACGACCAGGGCCGCGATGTGCTGGCCCGGGTCATCTACGGCTTTCGCATCTCGGTGCTGTTCGCCCTGACCCTGACCATCCTCAGCTCGATCATCGGGGTCATCGCTGGCGCCCTGCAGGGCTTCTACGGCGGCTGGGTGGACCTGGCCGGGCAGCGTTTCCTGGAAATCTGGTCCGGGCTGCCGGTGCTCTACCTGCTGATCATCCTCGCCAGCTTCGTGCAACCGAACTTCTGGTGGCTGCTGGGGATCATGCTGCTGTTTTCCTGGATGAGCCTGGTGGACGTGGTGCGCGCCGAGTTCCTGCGCGGGCGCAACCTGGAGTACGTGCGCGCGGCCCGGGCCCTGGGCATGCAGAACGGCGCGATCATGTTCCGCCACATCCTGCCCAACGCCATGGTCTCCACCATGACCTTCATGCCGTTCATCCTCACCGGCGCCATCGGCACCCTCACCGCCCTGGACTTCCTCGGCTTCGGCCTGCCGCCGGGGGCGCCATCCCTGGGCGAACTGGTGGCTCAGGGCAAGTCCAACCTGCAGGCGCCCTGGCTGGGCATCAGTGCCTTTGCCGTGCTGGCGCTCATGCTCAGCCTGCTGGTGTTTATCGGCGAATCCGCCCGCGATGCCTTCGACCCGAGGAAATGACATGACCCAGGACACTCTGATCGAAGTCCGCGACCTGGCGGTGGAGTTCGTCGCCGGCGCCCAGTGCCAGCGCGTGGTGGAAGGCATCAGCTTCGACATCAAGCGCGGCGAAACCCTGGCCCTGGTGGGCGAGAGCGGCTCCGGCAAATCGGTGACCGCCCACTCGATCCTGCGCCTTTTGCCCTATCCCCTGGCCCAGCACCCATCCGGCAGCATCCAGTATTCCGGGCACGACCTGCTGACCCTGAACGAGAAGACCATTCGCCACATTCGCGGCAACCGCATCGCGATGATCTTCCAGGAGCCCATGACCTCGCTGAACCCGCTGCACAGCATCGAAAAGCAGATCAACGAAGTGCTGGGCATCCACAAGGGCCTGACCGGCAAGGTCGCCAGCAAACGCACCCTGGAGCTGCTGGAACTGGTGGGCATTCCCGAGCCGCACAAGCGCCTCAAGGCCCTGCCCCACGAACTGTCCGGCGGCCAGCGGCAACGGGTGATGATCGCCATGGCCCTGGCCAACGAGCCGGAGCTGCTGATCGCCGACGAACCGACCACGGCGCTGGATGTCACGGTGCAGTTAAAGATCCTCGAACTGCTCAAGGAACTGCAGGCGCGCCTGGGCATGGCCTTGCTGCTGATCAGCCACGACCTGAACCTGGTGCGGCGCATTGCCCACCGGGTCTGCGTGATGCAGAAAGGGCGCATCGTCGAGCAGGCGTCCTGCGAGGAGCTGTTCCGCGCGCCGCAGCATCCCTACACCCGGGAATTGCTGGCCGCGGAGCCCAGCGGCACCCCGGCGAACAACCCGATCGGCCCGCCGTTGCTGGAAGTGGACAACCTCAAGGTCTGGTTCCCGATCAAGAAGGGCCTGCTACGCAGCACCGTGGATCACGTCAAGGCGGTGGACGGCATCCACTTCAGCCTGCCCCAGGGCCAGACCCTGGGCATCGTCGGCGAAAGCGGCTCGGGCAAGTCGACCCTGGGCCTGGCGATCCTGCGCCTGATCGCCAGCCAGGGCGGCATTCGTTTCGAGGGCCAGCAGCTGGACGCCTTGTCCCAGCAACAAGTTCGGCCGCTGCGGCGGGAAATGCAGGTGGTGTTCCAGGACCCCTTCGGCAGCCTCAGCCCGCGCATGAGCGTGAGCCAGATCGTCGGCGAAGGCCTGCGCATCCACAAGATCGGCAGCGAACAGGAGCAGGAACAGGCCATCATCGAAGCCCTCAAGGAAGTCGGCCTGGACCCGGACACCCGGCACCGCTACCCCCATGAGTTTTCCGGCGGCCAACGCCAGCGCATCGCCATCGCCCGGGCCCTGGTGCTCAAGCCGCGGCTGATCCTGCTGGACGAGCCGACCTCGGCCCTGGACCGCACCGTACAGCGCCAGGTGGTGGAACTGCTGCGCAACCTGCAACGCAAGTACAACCTGACCTACCTGTTCATCAGCCATGACCTGGCGGTGGTCAAGGCCCTGAGCCACCAGTTGATGGTGATCAAGCACGGCCAGGTGGTGGAACAAGGCGACGCGCGCAGTATCTTCGCCGCCCCACAACATCCCTACACACGGCAACTGCTGGAAGCCGCCTTCCTGGCTCCGGCACACGCCGAATAACCTGCAACAGGAGTAGCAACTTATGGGTTTTCTCGCTGGGAAGCGTGTCCTGATCGTTGGTGTCGCCAGCAAACTGTCGATCGCCTCGGGCATTGCCGCCGCCATGCACCGTGAAGGCGCCGAGCTGGCCTTCACTTATCAGAACGAAAAACTCAAGGGCCGGGTCGAGGAGTTCGCCGCCGGCTGGGGCTCCAGCGCCGAGCTGTGCTTCCCTTGCGATGTGGCCAGCGACGAGCAGATCGCCCAGGTCTTCACCGAGCTGGGCAAAAAATGGGACGGCCTGGACTGCATCGTCCACTCCGTGGGCTTCGCCCCCGGCGACCAGCTTGAAGGCGACTTCACCGATGCCACCACCCGCGAGGGCTTTCGCATCGCCCACGACATCAGCGCCTACAGCTTCGTGGCCCTGGCCAAGGCCGGTCGGGAAATGATGAAGGGCCGCAACGGCAGCCTGCTGACCCTGTCCTACCTGGGCGCCGAGCGCACCATGCCCAACTACAACGTGATGGGCATGGCCAAGGCCTCCCTGGAAGCCGGCGTGCGCTACCTGGCCGGCTCCCTGGGCCCGGAAGGCACTCGGGTCAACGCCGTCTCCGCCGGGCCGATCCGCACCCTGGCCGCCTCGGGGATCAAGAACTTCCGCAAGATGCTGGCGGCCAACGAAGCCCAGACACCCCTGCGGCGCAACGTCACCATCGAGGAGGTCGGCAACGCCGGCGCCTTCCTCTGCTCGGACCTGGCCTCGGGCATCAGCGGCGAGATCCTGTACGTGGACGGCGGCTTCAACACCACCGCCATGGGCAACCTCGACGAGTGATCGCTGGCTGCGGCGAGGGGGCTTGCGCCTTCGCCACCCTGCCCCCTCCCGCTCATTGCAAAGGCCGAACATGAAGCTGTGCTATCTGTTGCTCGTACTTTTTCTAGCCGGCTGCGACCACACTCAAGATAAAGCCCCGAATAAAACCCGAAGCAGCGTCGCACGCCTGCACATCCCCTTGGGCACACCGGTTGCCGAGTTCCTGGAAAAGAGCCCGGTGAGCTTTACCGCCGACTGCCTGGATGCGGTCAACCTATGTTGGTATGAGGCGGATCGTCAGGGAGCACTCCTTGACCTGAGCCTGGCCCAGCCCGAGGGCACGCTTGAACTGGATCAGGTGGCCGGACTCTTGATTGCCGTTGATGGCAATACCTCAAACACCATCCAGGCATTGAACATCGACCTTCGCGGGCTGCCGGACAACAGCACTCACAAGGCCAACAAGGCGCTTGTCTATAACCTTCTCAGGACGTTGAAGAACGCTGGATGGCAAAAATACTACTTCCCTTCCGACCCCCGAATAGCCGCTGGCGAGTTGCACAAGCTGGACTGGAAGGAAAGCCTCCTGGGTACCCAGCCACTCAGCCACCCGCTGTTCGATGCCAACCATGAGATGAGCCTTGAGCAGTGGCTGGGCAACGACATGTTCTATGACTGGTATCTCTATCACGGCAACTACATTGCGCATGTCCGAGCCCTGCGCCACGACTCGAAAAGCGCCCCCCTGCAAAGCGCTGTCTACTTGATAAGCCTGAACCTGATGTCCCTGGACACGTTCTGGACCCGCGACTTTGCAGAGGCACAAAGAGCCCAATGGAGAACCCTGTTCCCTGCGCATTTGAAAGAACGGCTGCAACGTCGCTCAGAAGTTGAAAGCCGAGCCAGGGCGGCCGGGGTCGACATCGAGGAAAGCTATAGCCCACCGCTGATGGAGCGCGGCCAATAGCGCCCTGCCACTGACGCCCTTCGCTGCCCCGCGTCACCGGGCCGGGCTTGGCGGCAGCAACCCTCAGCGAGCCCGCTTGCCAGCCTGCTTGTGCAGGTACATGGCCTTGTCGGCGTCCGCCAGCAACGCCTCGATCCCGGGGTGACGCTCGGGGTGGTAGTCGACCTGACCGACACTGAAGTGGATGTCATAGCCACGCTTCAAGGTGGCATTGCGCTCGTCGAGGATCTCCCGCAGGCGCGCCATGATCGCCGAGGTCTCGACATGGTCGGCGGCGGTCAGCAGGGCGACGAACTCATCGCCGCCCAGGCGGCCGATCACGTCGCTGTCGCGAAAGGCGATGCGCAACACATCGGCGAAGGTCTTCAAGGCGCCGTCGCCTTCGGCATGGCCATAGGTGTCGTTGATCTGCTTGAAGTCGTTGAGGTCGAAGAACAGCAGGGTCGCGGTTCTGTTCAGCCGCTGGCAGGCCCCCAGGGCATGCCGCGCCAGGGCCTCGAAGCCGCGGCGATTGGACAGCAGGGTCAGCTCATCCATGCTGGCCATCTGCACGGCCGCCAGCTCCTGCTCGGCCATGCGCGCCAGGTCCCGCAGCAGGGCACGCTCTTCGTCGTCCAGATCCCGGGGCTTGGTATCGATCAGGCACAGGGTGCCGAGCCTGCTGCCATTGGGCACGCTCAAGGGGCAACCGGCGTAGAAGCGAATCCGCGGTTCGCCGGTGACCAGCGGATTGTCATGGAAACGCTCGTCCAGCTCGGCATCGCACACGGTGAGGATCTGGTCTTCGAGAATCGTGTGCCCGCAAAAGGACTGGTCCCGCGGGGTCTGGCTGACATCCAGCCCCGCGGCGGACTTGAACCACTGGCGGTCGGTGTCCACCAGGCTGATCAGCGCGATCGGCACATTGAACAGGCGCCTGGCCAGCCGGGTCACCCGGTCGAAGCGCTCCTGCGGCAAGGTGTCGAGGATGTTCAGCTCGCGCAGGGTCTGGAGTCTCAAGACCTCATTGCCGGGCTTGCGGGGATGCAACATCGCTGACTCCATTCGCGGTTAAGACACAGAGCGTAGTCCAAATCGCGACGGCGTCTCTCAGCGGCGCGTCCCCGAGCCCGTGGCTCAAGCGCCCTCAGAGCCGGGGGCTCAGCAGAATCCGCCCGTAGCCCGCCACGAACAGCGCGAACGCCAGCGCCGCCAGCAACGCCGAAAGCCCCAGCCCCAGGCTGTTGAACGGCACCAGCAGAACCCGGCACACGGCTGCCAGGAACAGCAGCGCAAAACCGCCGGCCATGGCCCGCGACACCTGCAGCGGCCGGCCGCTGTGCCCGAGGCTGACCCGCGCCACCATGGCCAGCACCAGCCCGCCCAGGCCACCCACCGCCAGGGCATGGGTCACCAGGCTCTGTTGCAGCGGCCAGCCCAGGTGCCACAGGGCCATGCCCAGGGTGGCCAGGGCCAGCCACAGGTACGCCAGGTACAGCGACCAGAGCAACGGCAGGCGCCACAGGCCCGGGTGGTGCCAGCGCCACAGGCGCCACAGGTGCAAGGCCGCCAGCAGGACGAACAATGGGGCCAGCCAGCGCTGAGGCCCGTCGCCGCCTCCCAGGGCCATGGACAGGGCCGCCAGTAGGCTGCCGACCAGCAACAGTCGGGTCGGCCAGGGCGACCCGGCCGGTGTCGGCGGCAGATTGAGGCCACGCTGGATAAAGAACGGGATGACCCGGCCACCGATCACCGTCATCAGGGTCGCCACCAGCCACAACGCCCCCAGTTCGCCGCGCCGCTGCCAAAGCTCCTGATGGCCCAGCAGGCCCCACAAGGCCAGCCCCTGAAACAGCGCCAGCAGCCCCAGGATCACCACGATGGGGTAGTTGTCGCGCTTGCCGGCGCGCCACAGTTCATATCCCACCACCCCGGCCAGCGCCGGCATGAACGCCACTTGCAGCACCAGGAACAGTGGCGCCGGCAGCGGCAGCCACCAGGCCAGCCGCGCCAGCAGCCAGGCCAGCCACAACAGGATCAACGGCGTGCGACTGAGCCCCGGGCGCCCGGTCCAGTTGGCCACCGCCGTCAGCAGGAACCCGGCGATGATCGCCACGGCAAAGCCGAACAGCATCTCGTGCCGATGCCAGGCCAGCATCCCGCCCAGCGGCTGGCGGCCGTTCCAGAGCCCGTGCAGCCAAAGGCCCCAGCCCATCAGGGCGATACAGGCGAAAGCGGCTCCCGTCAGGAAAAACGGCCGGAAGCCCAGGCTCCACAACGGCTGTGCGGCCCATTGCCGCCAACGTTCAGGCAAGGACACAGGCAACCCTCCCCCGGTTCAGGACAGACAATGGCCAATTGCAGTAGCGGATCATCGTGGGGCTCCTCGGCCAATCAGTGGCGATATAACCCATCCCCATCACGATTCATGCCAGCGCCAGATCTGCCGCAAACCGGGGGCCTGGGTCGCGAACAGTCTTTTTGACAACGACTGGAAAAGGTCATTAAGACACCAATCAAGTCAATATGACCGCTCATTCCCAGCTGCGTTTTGCACGCCGCAAGCGTAGATTGGCATCCCCAGCCCCTCTGCCGCACAAGGATGTCTTCGTTGCCCTCCACCCCTCGCGTTCCGTCCGAGAAAAGCCTGTCGCGCCTGTTGCTGGAGTTGCTCTGGCAGTTGTGCGCCCTGCTGGTACCGATTTTCTTCGTCACCTTGCTGCCCCCAGCCCTGGCCCTGGCCGTGGTGCTCGGTTGTGCCGCGGGCATGGCCCTGGCGGCGCGCCTGGGTTGGCTCAGAACCGCTCGCGCCATGGCCCGGCTGATGATCAGTGCGGCGTTTGGCCTGGGTTTCAGCCTGGGCCGGGCCCTGCCGGCGTACTGGGACATCGCGGCAGCCTTCGCCAGCATCGTTGCCGGGCTGGCCGCGGTCAGCCATCTGGAACGCCGACTGGGCCTGGTGCAGCCCCCGGCCACTCCCGTCAGCGCCTGGGGCGGCGGCGAACCGCAGCAGACCCCGGAAGGCCTGCCGATCCGGGTGTTCAACCACGGCGAGATTGCCATGGGCGGCCCCACTTATTGCGATTACCTGTTCCCGGACGGCGTACTGCTGCAAGGACTGGGTTCGTCGGCGCGGTTCTCCAGCGATGGGCGCTACTTCGCCGCGCCCTTGCCATCGCGGCAACGCTGGGGCCTGGCGATCCTCGACCGCTCGTTGCGCCGGCTGTACCGCTGCGACCACGGCGAGTTCTGGGAGCTGGACGCCTTCGCCGAAGACCGCCTGAGCGGGCGGCACAGCCCCCTGGTGAATAACGACTCGCGCCACGCCAGCCTGGCGGCGCTGCTGGACGGCGCCGAAGCGATCGACCTGGTGGCGGTGGCCGATCTGTGGCTGGAGCCCGGCGCCTGGGTCGACAATCTGGCCCGGCGGAGCTTCGAGGAACAGTCCCCGGACGGGCGTCACCGGCTCCAGGCCCGGATGCTCCTGCCCAGCCGCCTGCGAGACTTGCCCCAACCCCTGGAGCCGCTGCGGGCGCCGCCTTACCAACTGAGCCTGGACGGCCAGCCCAGTGGCCTGCTGATCAGCGCCGACAGCCCTCGTTGCTGGAGCCGCGACAGCCGCTCCCTGGCCTGCGCCGCATGCGAGGAACAACACCCCGAGCTGGCAAGCAACTGGCTGTGGCAGGCGGACCAGGGCTGGCGCCCGCTGCCGGCGCCCTGGGTCGCCAGCCCGGCGGAACCGTCCTTTTACCCCGGCCCCCTGCTGGAGCTGGACAGCCGCTACCTGCGCCACGCCGCCTACCTGGACTGCGCCGAAGCCGACCACGGGCGCTACGGCTATCGCCTGCACAGCATCCACAGCGACACCGAAACCGGCGTCGGCCACGACCTTGAAGGCTGCCTGCAGGTCGCGCCCCTGCCCCTGGCGCGGACCCGACTGCGCCAGCCCCTGGACAGCGGCGGCGGCCGCGGTGACAGCCAGGTCGAGTCGGCGCCGCTGCTGGATGGCCAGCGGGCACTGTTCAGCTGGCTGGCCGACGATCAGTGGGGCCTGGGCGCCTATGAATGCCGGATCGGCGACTGGCAACTGCCCGGGCGCTGGCTGTTGGATCATCGGGTGTCCGACTGCGGGCGTTACCTGGCCCTGCTGCCTTGCGCCCCGCTGCCCCGGGTCAGCGACCGCGCGGTGGTGGCCGACCTGCAGCAGCGACGCCTGCTGCACAGCCCGCCCCTGCTGGCGGCACGCTTGCTGGACTTGCGCCATGGCCAGTTGAGCCTGGCGGTGATCGTCGGGCGCCTCGACCAGGACCTGCCGAGCAGCCCCCTGCGCCGCTTCAACCAGCCGGCGCCGGCGCCCGCCAACGCTGCCGCGTTCTGTGCCGAGCAAGACGGCTCGCGGTTGTGCTACCAACGCCAGCGCTTGCAGCTCACCGAACAGCAACTGCTGCCGCTGGCCGACTGGCGCCTGGTGGACCGGCCCCAGGCCGCGGTGGCGGAAGGCGACTTCATCCAGCCGGCTCCCGACGGCCGCGATGCCGCGTGGCTGTTCGGCAGTGACACCGAATACGCCGACAGCTGGCTGCGGGAAACCAGCCCGCGCCTGGGCGGCCACCTGCTCACCGCCAGCGGCTGCGCCCTGACGGATCTGGCACCGTCGCTGATCTGGTCCGCCGATGGCCGCTACCTGGCCCTGACCCGGCTGCGCCTCGACGTCGAGGACGGCTACCGCGCCTGGCAGTTGTTGTTGCTGGACGTGCAGCAGCGCAGCCTGCGCATCGCGCCGAAATGGCTGCGCCAGCGGCCGCAGTTCCGGCGTTTCGACCCACAAGCGCTGGAGTTGCGCCTGTTCGAACGGGATTGGCAGGCCGCGGACGACCCCGATCCGGGCCGCAGCCTGAGCCTGCCCCTGGCCGAGTTGCTCGACCTGCCCGCCCAGGCCCTGGAGCCCCATCAGGGCCTGTGGCTGCTCGCCGCCGACGCGCACCTGGCCGGCGCCTGGCAGGCCTTGCCACGCCCGGACCATCCGGCGTTCCGCCCCACAGTCTGAAGCCGCGCCTCACTCCTCGCGGGCGGCCAGGGCGCCGTGGGCCCGCTGGCTGACAAACCCGGGAATCTGCTCCCCGGGCAAGGACTTGCTGTAGTACCAGCCCTGGATGATCAGCTCCGAGCTTGACTGCAAGAAATCAAGCTGCTCGCGGGTTTCCACCCCTTCCACCACCACCTTGAGCTTGAGCGTCTCGCAAAAGCGCAGCAGGCCGTTGAGCACCTGGGCGCCCTTGGGCTCGCGCTGGGCGAGGACGAAGCTGCGGTCGATCTTGATCCCGTCCACCGGAAACTGATGCAGGTAGCTCAAGGCGGAAAAACCGGTGCCGAAGTCGTCGATGTAGACCCGCGCGCCCAGGGCATGCAGCTTGCCGATCCATTGCTGGGTCAACAGGGCATCGCCCACCAGCGCGTCCTCGGTGATCTCCACCGAAACCTGGCCCTGGGCCCAGGCGAGAATCTCCAGCAGACGCCGGCCATGCTCCGCCGAGGCCAGGGTGGCGCTGGAGATATTGATGGTGATGGGCAGTTGGAAGCCGATCTTGCTCCAGGCCAGGTGCTGACGCACCGCCTGGGAGGCGACCCAGAAATCCACCTCGGGCATCAGCCCGGCCTGCCCCAGCCATTGCAACAGCTCCCAGGGCGACTGCACCTTGCCCTCGCCGTCCCGGGCGCGGATCAGCGCCTCGCAGCCGGTGCACAGGCCGCTGTCCTTGGCCACCTGGGGCTGGTACTCCAGGTGAAAGTCGTAGCCGCTCAATTGCTGGATCCGCGCCAGTTGCAGGGACTGCTGCGCGGCCTGGCGGTAGGCCGCCACCATCGGGTCCAGCTCGAACAGCCTGCCGCGCTCCTCCAGGCCGCGGAAGGTGGTGTCGAAGGTTTTCAGGTAGACCTGCCCGGCGCCTTCGCCCTGGCGCTGGATGCTGCGCACATATGGCAGGTAGATCAGGGTGCCGATCCCCAGCAACAGCAGTTGCAGGAGCACCGCGCCCCAGTCGCCCTGGGTACTCAGGTAGGCATTGAGCAGCACCGGCGAGGTGAAGGGCACGCTGACCAGCGCCGGGCTGACCCAGCCCAGCTGCACCACCAGCAGGGCCAGGCAGGCATTGACCATGGGCACCAGCATGAAGGGCACCAGCAGGCGCGGGTTGAGGATGATCGGCAAGCCGAACAGCAGCAGTTCGTTGACGTTGAACAGCGACAGCGCCAGGCTCGCCATGGCCAGCAGGCGCATGGAGCGGTTGCGGGAAAACCCCAGGATCGCCAGCACCAGGGCCAGGGACCCGCCGGAGCCGCCGATGAAGGCGAAGCACCCCAAAAGACCACTGTTGAGGGCAAAGCGCAGGGGTTGCCCGGCGGCATGATCGGCGGCATTGAGGGCCACCGCCTGGTCCAGCACCTCAATCAAGGGCTGCATGGCGTAGGTGCCGTGAATGCCGAAGAACCACAACAGGGAGTTGGTCGAGGTCAGGACGATCGCGTTGAGGTAGGGATGATCCAGGCTGTCGATGTCGAGCGGACGCTGGATGTAGGCAAAGTCGTGGACCTGCAACAACAGCTGCAGCACCGCCACCAGCGCCAGACAGGTCAGCATCCCCGGCAACACCATATTGATGGTGCCCTTGAGGTTGTGCCCCACCAGGCCTTCGTCCACCAGCCGGGTCCAGCGTCGGCGGTGCAGCCAGGCCATGGTCGGGACATTGACCAGGGGCGAGGCGATGGCAATGAACAGCACGAAGGTTGCCGAGGCCAGCGGATAGTCGCGCAGCAGGTAGATGGCGATCACCACATGGGCCAGGCAGAGAAAGGCCACCGGCAGCTGGGGCAGGCGGTGCTGGATCGCCAGCATGTAGCCAATCGACGCCGCCACCAGCAGGGGAATGATCGAACTGATGCGGTTGTGCAGCCCGGTCAGCACGTCCACCAGGGCGTCGGGAGCGCCCAGGGCCTGGGCGCATTGGGCGAGGATCAGGAACAGCGCCGACACCAGCAGGCAAGGCAATAGCCAGAGCAGGCCTTCGCGAATCGAGCGCAACGACTCGGCGCCCGCCAGCAGCGCCAGGCGGTGGGTGAAAAACAGCTTGAACCCCGGTTGCCGCATCGGCCTCTCTCCTCTACCACTGCACCTCCGCCCCCTGCAGACGGCCCCCGCCACGGCCGCCCGGCGTCTGGCGGCGCCGTGGGGCAAACAGGGGGGTGCAGGCGAAGATACCACTGTAGAAACCCTGGTCGGCAAGCACTCGATGGCACTGCCTTGAGTGTTTTATCGCCCCTGCGGCGCCAGACTTGACCCCAACGCCGCGCCTCGGGCCGGGCTGCCCCCCGACACAACGGCGAATCAATATCATTTGCAGCGTATCAGGGCTTTTGCTTTAATCGCGAGCAATTCCCATTTGCAACGCCACCCGCCACCGGACCACGCCCTTGCCTTCCACGCCGCCCGCCAGCCCCACTCTGGTCCACAACCTCTATGACGCTCATCACCACTGGCTCTATGAACTGTTGCGGCGCCGCCTGAACCACGCTTGGGATGCCGCCGATCTGGCCCACGAGATCTTCGTCCGGGTACTCAAGCGCCCGCCGCAGCTGGACGGCGAGGTGCAGCAGCGCTCCTACCTGGCCACCATCGCCCGCGGCCTGTGCATCGATCACTGGCGGCGCCGCCAGTTGGAACAGGCCTGGCTGCAGGCCCTGGCGGCGCGTCCGCCGGCGTTGCAACCGTCTCCGGAGCAGCGGGCCATCATCGTCGAGACCCTCTACGAAGTGGACGCCCTGCTCGAGCGCCTGCCGCAGCGGGTGCGCGAAGCCTTTCTCCTGGCGCAGTTGCATGGCCGTTCCTACAAGGCCATTGCCGAAGAACTGGGGGTCTCGGAGCGCATGGTGAAGAAATACCTGGCCCAGGCCCTGGTGCATTGCGCGCTGCTGGAGGCCGAACTCGACGGCCTGCTGATCGAGTAGCGGCCCATGAGCGAACACGGCGCCCAGCGCTTGAGCCATGCCAGCCTGCAACAGGCCGCGCACTGGTACGTGCAATTGCAGGACGAGGCCGTCAGCGACGAACAACGCCGCCATTGGCAGGCCTGGCTCGAGCAGCACCCGGAACA
Source organism: Pseudomonas protegens (assembly GCF_013407925.2). NCBI lineage: Bacteria > Pseudomonadati > Pseudomonadota > Gammaproteobacteria > Pseudomonadales > Pseudomonadaceae > Pseudomonas > Pseudomonas protegens. The sequence goes on from NZ_CP060201.1 coordinate 189,321, forward strand.
CCGTCGGGCCTGGGGCTACGTCGAGCGGGTCAGCCAGTGCCTGCTACCGCTGCAGGAAGCCGGCGCCCAGCAAGCCGCCGGCCAGGCCCTGCGCGGTGGCCGGCGGGCACCACTGGCGCGGCGCCAGGTGCTCGGCGCACTGGTGTTGCTCGGCCTGGGCTGGGGCACCTGGCGCGGCACGCCGCTGCCCCAGGCACTGGGCCGCTGGCGGGCCGACTACGCCACCGGCACCGGGGAGATCCGCGAGGTCCGGCTCAGCGACGGCACCCACCTCTGGCTCAATGCCCTGAGCGCGCTGGATGTGCGCTACAGCGCCCGGGAGCGCCTGTTGCAACTGCACCAGGGCGAAATCCTCATCGACACCGCCAAGGATCCGCAGCGCCCGTTGCGGGTGGACACCGAACACGGACGGCTGCAGGCCCTGGGCACGCGCTTCAGCGTGCGCCGGGAGGACGCACGCACCCTGCTCAACGTCTACGCCGGCGCGGTGCAAGTGCACAGCGGCAAGAGCGGCCAGCAGCAACGGGTCGACGCCGGCCAGCAACTGGCCTTCGACGCCGTCGCGCTGGGTCCGCTGCAAGGCGCCAGCGCCGCTCGCGAAGCCTGGAGTCGCGGGCTGCTGCTGGCCGACAACCTGCCACTGGCACAACTGCTCGAAGAATTGGGGCGCTATCGCCCGGGGCATCTGGGCTGTGACTCGGCCCTGGGTCGATTGCCGGTCATGGGCGCCTTCCCGCTGCACGATTCCGACCAGGCCCTGGCCCTGCTGGAAGCCGCCCTGCCGGTGCGGGTCCAGCGCCTGACGGCCTGGTGGGTGACCCTTGAACCCCGAGCCTGAAAATCCACAGAACATTTTTTTAAGGTTGCGGTTCCCTTTTGTCTTTCTGGTTCGGTTAACCCGGTAACTGCTCTCACATTGCCGATCCACAAGGGAACCCCATGCCAACCCCCAACCGTCCCCGCTTGCGCCCGTCCCTGCGTCCCCTGACCCTGTGCAGCGCCCTTTTGTGCCTGCCCGCCCCCTGGGCCCAGGCCGCCGAAAACCCCGCCAGCCAGCAGGCGGACAGCCAGCGCCAGGCCTACGACATCGGCCCCGGCCCACTGGTCAGTGTGCTCAATCGCTTCGCCGAACAGAGCGCGGTCTTTGTCGCCGGGCACAACGACCTCGCCGCCGGCAAGCAGAGCCCGGGGCTGCGAGGCCGCTACAGCGTCGAACAAGCCCTGCAACAGTTGCTGCACAACAGCGGCCTGCAAGCCCAGGCCGTCAGCGGCGGGTATGTGCTGCAAGCGCTCCCGACCGCCAGCGGCCCGTTGCAGCTGGGCACCACTCAGGTGTCCGCCCAGGGCCTGGGCAGCGTCACCGAGGACAGCCAGAGCTACACCACCGGGGCCAGCGCCTCGGCCACCGGCCTCAACCTGTCGCTGCGGGAAACCCCGCAATCGGTGACGGTGATCACCCGCCAGCAGCTGGACGACCAGGGCAGCAACAGCATCGCCGATGCCCTGCGCCGGGCCCCAGGGGTCAGCGTGCAGAACTACGACAGCGAACGCTGGGAGTTTTCCAGCCGCGGCCTGCCGATCACCAACTTCCAGTACGACGGGGTCAACGTCACCTACGACGGGGTCTACGACTACGGCACCACCAGCACCGACATGGCGACCTTCGACCGGGTGGAAATCATCAAGGGCGCCACCGGCCTGATGACCGGCTCCGGCGACCCCTCGGCCACCGTCAACCTGATCCGCAAGCGGCCGACCAAGGACTTCAAGGCCTCGGTCACCGGCACCCTCGGCTCCTGGGACAACTACCGCAGCGAAGGCGATATCTCCGGGCCACTGACCGAGACTGGCAACCTGCGCGGGCGCTTCGTCGGGGTCTACCAGGATCGCAGCTCGTACCTGGACCACTACCAGAACAGCAAGGACATCGCCTACGGCGTGCTGGAGGCCGACCTGACCCCCGACACCCTGCTGACGGTGGGCCTGGACCAGCAGAACACCCGCTCCCGGGGCGCCACCTGGACCGGCTTCCCGATGTACTTCAGCAACGGCTCGCGCACAAACTTTTCCCGCTCGTTCAACCCGGCCACCGACTGGAGCCGTCGCGACTTCAAGAACCAGACCCTGTTCAGCTCCCTGGAACAGCAACTGGCCCATGACTGGACTCTCAAGGTCAGCTACGACCACCTGCGCCGCGAGCACGACACCCTGCTGGGTTCGGCCAGCGGCGGCAACCCGGATCAGGCCAGCGGCGACGGCATGTTCATGTACATGGGCAAGTTCAAGGGCGAGCAGACCCAGGACAACCTGGACATCAACCTGCACGGCCCCTTCAGCCTGCTGGGCCGCGAACATGAGCTGATCGCCGGCTTCATGCTGATGAACGCCAAGCAGGACATCCCGGTCCACGGCTCGGTGTACCCGCCGGTGGGCGGCAGCATCTACCAGTGGCGCGGCGAATTCGCCAAGCCGGACATCCCGCAGATCGGCGACAACGACATCCTTCAGCGCCAGACCGGTGCCTACCTGGCCACCCGGCTCAAGCCCAGCGACGACCTGGCGCTGATCCTCGGCACCCGGGTCAGCGACTTCAAAGGCATCGACAACACCCGCTACTTCGACCCCGGCCGCGCCGACGCCCGCCAGCGCTACCAGCAGACCGGCGTGGTCACGCCCTACGCGGGCCTGGTCTATGACCTCAACGATCGCTACTCGCTGTACACCAGCTACACCAGCATCTATCAGCCGCAGATGAGCAAGGACGCCGGCGGCAAGATCCTCGACCCGGTGCAGGGCGACAGCTATGAAGCCGGGATCAAGGCCGAATACCTGGACGGCCGGGTCAATGCCAGCTTCGCGGTGTTTCATGTGCAGCAGGACAATGTCGCGCAACTGGTGGACGGCTGGGGCAGCGACGCCATCTACCGCCCGACCAAGGGCGCGACCACCAAGGGCTTCGAGGTCGAAGTGGCCGGCGAGCTGCTGGACGGCTGGAACCTGTCCGCCGGCTACAGCTACAACCACACCCGCGATGCCAATCACGACTACGTCTACGGCTCGGTCCTGCAAACCACCGAGCCGCAGCAGGTGGCGCGGCTGTTCAGCAGCTACCGCCTGCCGGGCGCCTGGGACCACCTGACCCTGGGCGGCGGGGTCAACTGGCAGAGCCAGTTCTTCGGCAAGGTCTACCAGCCCGACCCGAACGATGCGGTCAATGGCGGGCATGACTCGCGCATTGCCCAGGACGGCTACTTCCTGGTGGACGCCATGGCCCGCTACCAGTTCAGCCAGCACCTGAGCTCGACCCTGAACGTGAAGAACCTCTTCGACAAGAAGTACTACACCGGCATCGGCAACTTCGGCACCGGTTTCTACGGCGAGCCGCGCAGCCTGCAACTGGCGACCCGCTGGGACTTCTGAGCGCACCGATCCACGGTCGCGCCGCCCGGCAGCGGGTTGACTACGCTTGAGCCAGCGTGATCAACCCGCAGAGGACCGACACCATGCCACGCATCCAGACCATCACCCCGTGCCTGTGGTTCGACCATCAGGCACATGAGGCGGCGCAGTTCTACTGCTCGGTTTTCGAACAGTCGCACATCACTCACATCAGCCACTACGGCAAGGCCGGCTTCGAGATTCACGGACGTCCCGAGGGCTCGGTGATGAGCGTGGCGTTCGAACTCGATGGCCAGGGGTTCAGCGCCCTCAACGGTGGCCCGCTGTTCAGCTTCACTGAAGCCATCTCCCTGCAGGTGCATTGCCGCAGCCAGGCCGAGCTGGATCACTACTGGAATGCCCTGGGTTTTGGCGGCCCGCCACAGGCGCAGCGCTGCGGCTGGCTCAAGGACCGTTTCGGGCTGTCCTGGCAGATCGTCCCGCAGTGCCTGACGCCAATGATCTGCGACCCCGATCCGGCCCGTTCGCAACGGGTGATGCAGGCCCTGCTGGGGATGAAAAAACTCGATATCGCGACGCTGCAACGCGCCTTCGACGGCCAGAGCTAGGCTCTGTACGAAAAGTTTTGAGACGAAGGTCAGGCAAGGCGAAAACAGTCGAGGAAGCGGAGTTTACGGGTTGTAAATGAGCATTCCGAGACGGTTTTCAACGCAGCATCACCGAGTATCAAGGCTTTTCGTACAAAGCCTAATACAATCGCGCCAGCTTTCGCCGATGGACAACCGCAATGAAGCCAACCCTCACCTCCGACCAGGAACCGCAGTTCTGGCGCGATCCGGCCCTGCCGTTCATCGAAGCCCGCTCCATCGCCGATGGCCGCAAGGTCTGCTACAGCCGCCACGCCCATGCCCAGTTCTCCATCGGCAGCATCACCGCGGGCGTCAGCACCTACCTCAGCGGCCACTCGCAGTGGCAGGTCAGCCGCGGCACCGTGGTGCTGATGAACCCGGGGGTGGTGCACGCCTGCAACCCGATCGACGATCAGCCCTGGTCCTATCGCATGCTGTATGTCGACACGCCCTGGCTGACCGCCTTGCAGCACGACCTGGGCTTTTGCGCCGAGCTGGGCTTTCGTCCGTTTCGCGAGACGCACAGCCGCGACCCGCAGCTGTTCGCCGAACTGGAGCAGTTGTACCGGACCCTGGTGGCCGCCGAGGCCGAGCCGCTGCTCAAGCACAGCGCCGTGGTGAGTTTTTTCAGCGACCTGCAGCAACGCCTGAACCCTGCCGAGGCGCTGCCACGGGGTGACAACCGCAAACTGCAGGAAGCCGCCGACTACATCCGCCAACACTGCACCCAGGCCCTGAGCCTGGACGACCTGTGCCAGGCGGCGCAGCTGTCACCGTCCTACCTGATCCGCGCCTTCAAGCAGCAGTTCGGCATGCCGCCCCACGCCTACCTGGTGAACCAGCGGGTGCAGTTCGCCCAGGCCCGCCTGCGCAGCGGCGCGCCGATCGCCGAGGTGGCGCTGGAGGCCGGTTTTGCCGATCAGGCGCATTTCCAGCGCGCCTTCAAACAGCACCTGGCGGCCACGCCCGGTCAGTACCGCGGCCCGCGCTAGACCAACAGATAGGCCGCGCTGGCCGCCAGCAACGCGGCCATGCTGCGGTTGAACAGACGCATCTGCGCCGGGTCGCTCAGGTAGTGCCGCAAGCAGCTCCCGGCATAGGCCCAGCAGGCGATCGACAGGTAGCAGATCAACAAATACAACCCGGCGAACAACCACACCAGGCCCAGGTCGCCGTCGGCGGCAAAAGCGCCCATCCCGGCCACGCAGGCCAGCCAGGCCTTGGGATTGAGCCACTGCATCAGCGCGCCGTACCAGGCCGACGGCGCCCGGGCTGCAGCATCGGCATCCAGGCGACCCTCGTCCCGGGCCAGCTTCCAGGCCATGTACAGCAGGAAGGCCACGCCGAACAGGCGAATGCCCTGGGTCAGGATCGGCCACTGGCGCAGCAGTTCGTGCAGCCCCAGGCCGATCAGCACCAGCAACAGGACAAACCCCAGGGTAGCCCCGGTCACGTGGCGCAAGCTGGCCCTGAAGCCGAAGCGCGCGCCACTGCCGAGGGCGACGATATTCACCGGCCCCGGGGTGATGGAAGCGGCCAGGGCAAAGGCCGCCATGGAAAACACCAGGCTCATGTCTTGCTTCTCCAATCTGGGTCGGATTGACCGCCGCCCAGATTAGGTAGCCAGGGTCGCTGCGTATTGAAGAAAACTGCCCTGGCCTGCGTCTAGCAGACGCAGGTGATTGCGCTGGCAGTACTGATCCACTGCCTGCCCACCCTCTCGGCGATTTCCCGGTGCGCCTCCAGGGTCAGCCGGTTCAGGTCCTGGGGCGTGCGGGCAATGAACCACAGCGCCAGTGCCCACGCCGCGCATCCGGGCCTCTTCGTCAAGCCGGCGCCAGGCTGGCGATCCGGTCCACCACCCGCCCGGCCAGATCATCGGGGCGGAACTTGGCGAGAAAATCATCGGCGCCGACCTTCTTCACCATGGCCTGGTTGAAAGCCCCGGACAGCGAGGTGTGCAGCACGATGTACAGTTGCCTCATCCGCGGGTCGTTGCGCACTTCGGCGGTGAGGGTGTAGCCATCCATTTCCGGCATCTCGATATCGGAGATCATCATCAGGAACTCCTGGTCGGGACGCTTGCCGGCTTCGAGCAGATTGCGCAAGTACTCCAGCGCCTCGCGACCGTCCTTCAACGACACCACTTCCACTCCGACGCTCTCCAGGCAGCGGGTCACCTGCTTGCGCGCCACCGCCGAGTCATCCACCGTCAGTACCCGCCAGTGCGCCGCCGCGGCGTGGGTTTGCGCCGAGATCACGCCCTGGGAGATCTCCTCGCAGACCGGCGACACCTCGGCCAGGACTTTCTCCACGTCGATGATCTCCACCAGATGCTGGCCGACCCGGGTCACCGCCGTCAGGTAGTTGTCCAGGCCGCTGCCCTTGGGTGGCGGGTGAATTTCCTCCCAGTTCAAGTTGACAATGTGCTCCACCGCACTGACCAGAAAGCCCTGGGTCTTGTTGTTGTACTCGGTGATGATCACGTAAGCGTTATCGATATCCTCGACGCCGGGCAAACCGGTGGCCAATGCCAGATCAAGTATCGGAATGGATACACCACGAACATTGGCCACGCCACACACCACCGAATGTGACATGGGCAATACATTCAACTTAGGGCACTTGAGAACTTCTCTAACTTTAAAGACGTTGATGCCGTACACCTGTGACTCATTAAAACGAAACAACAACAGCTCCAGACGATTCTGCCCTGCCAACTGAGTACGGCTGTTTACCGTTTCCATCACACTGGACATAAGAACCCCCTGCCCTGATCTAGTTGATCAATCGGCGATTAAATGAAAGTTGCTGATTGCCGTTGGCGATCAACTATTGAAACGGGTCACCAAGGCATTCAGTTCATGAGCGGTGGATTCCAGATCACCGCCCACGCTGGACGAATGCACGGCAATCTCGGCGTTCTGGTCCGAAACCCGGGCAATCTTGGTGATCTGCTCGGATATTTCCTCGGCCACATGGGCTTGCTGCTCCGAGGCGGCGGCCATTTGCTGGCTCATCTGGTGAATCCGCTCCACCGCCGAGTTGATGCCATTCAGGGCGTCCTGGGTGCTGATCACCTGGGCCACCCCGGAGCGCGCTTCGACGCTGCCCTGGCGCGCCACCTCCACGGCCTGGCTGGCCACCTCCTGCAAGGTGACGATGATGCGCTGGATGCTCTGGGTCGACTCCTGGGTCTTGGAGGCCAGGGCCCGCACCTCGTCGGCCACCACCGCGAAACCGCGGCCCTGCTCACCGGCCCGGGCGGCCTCGATCGCCGCGTTGAGGGCCAGCAGGTTGGTCTGCTCGGCGATGGAGCGGATCATGTTGGCCGCCTGCTGGATCGACTGGGTTTCCGCGGCCAGGCCCTCCACGGACTGGCTGACCGCGTCCACGGTGTCCGCCAGCTTCTCGATCACCGCGCGGGTTTTCTGCGCTTCCTCGGAGCCCACCTGGGTCAGGTTGTTGACCTGATCGGCGGCCGAAGCGGTGTCGTGGATATGCACCGACACCTCGGAAATCGACGAGGCCATCTGGTTCATCGCGGTGGCCGCCATGTCCGCTTCGTCACGCTGCTTGCCCAGGGCGCTCTCCGCCTGCTTGGACAGACTCTGGCTGGTGGAGGCCAGGGACGCCGCCTGGTTGGCGTAGTCGCCAAGCCGGCTGAGGGCGGTGCGGATTTTCGCCGACTCGCTGATCAGGATCATCTGCAACTGCGCCACCGGGCCGTGTTCGTCGGTGTAGGTACGGGCGATCAGCTCACTGTCGAAGCTGCCCAGGGACACCGAGCTGATACGCCCGAGCATCTGCCGCGAGCGATACACGGCATAGCCCTGGACCGCGAAATAGCCGGGGACCGCCGCGCCCAGCGCCGCCCAGGCGCCACCCAGCCAGTAGGCGCCGGCGCTGGCCGCCAGGGCCAGCAGCGGTGGCAAGGCGAAGTTGCAGACGCTGGCCACCCGGTAGCTCCAGGGCAGGGCCAGGTTATCGCTGCGCATGCGTTGATAGAGGGCGCCGGCGCGCTCCACCTGTTGCCGCTCGGGCTTGACCCGCACCGACTCATAGCCGGCAATCACGCCCTTGCTGAAGATCGGCGTGACGTAGGCGTTGACCCAGTAGTGGTCACCGTTGCTGCTGCGGTTCTTGACGATGCCCATCCAGCTCTTGCCGTCCTTGAGATAGGACCACATGTGCGCGAACACCGCTTCGGGCATGTCCGGATGGCGCACGATATTGTGTGGGCTACCGATCAGTTCTTCGCGGCTGAAACCACTGACCGCGACAAACTCGTCATTGCAGTAAGTGATCTTGCCGTGAACATCGGTGGCGGAAATCAGCCGTTGCTCCGCAGGAAACACCAGCTCGCGCTGGGTCACAGGAAGATTGTTTCTCATCTAAAAAGCCTCGCAGGAAAGTGTTCATTTTCCATTCGGTATCAAATAAAGATTTCCGCATCCTGCGATGACTCGAAGACTTCCTCTGCTGACTTGCAGAACTTTCCAGAGCCAAGTGAATTATTGCAAATGGCCATTATCGATCCAGTCGACGCAAGTCTAGATTCCGGCGTCAAGAAAAGTGTGAAAATTTCATCAAGCCATTCAACTTAGAGAGCAAAAAATCAAAGATTTTCTGATGTGCATCAACAATTGAAGCTGGAATAGAAAGCTAGCTTTCTAATTGTTGAGAAGCATTCTTTGCAAAACACCCTGCGCCTGCGAAAACTCCATTCGCTGAACATGAGCCACAAACTCGTCGAAGGTCGTTCTATCAACCGGCAACTCATGTTGCGCCAAGGCTTCAGTGAGCGTCAGGGCCTGCAAGTTGCTCTGGCGCAACAGCGGCAAAATCTCCAGCAGGGCGCGCTGGAAAACAGCCTGGTCCAGGGTGTCCTGGGAGGCGCGGGCCATCCCTGGCGAGACACGCCCGAATTCCAGCTGCAAACTCGCCAAGGTGCTGGCCAGTAGCCGTTGCAGTTGGTCCAGATGGCCCTCGGTGAGGGTCCTGTGCAGCGCCGCGCCGTCGCGCAGGGGCTGTTCCAGCTCGGCGCAACTGAGCGCGAACCCTCGCCCCCCGAGGTTGCCGGCAGCGCCCTTGAGGGTATGCAGCAGGTAGCAGGCCTCCTTGGCATTGTCCTGGGCAAGGCTCTGGCGCAAACGTTCCAGCAGCTCTCCCAGCGTGGCCTCCGAGCCATCGAGCACCTGATTGAGCAAGTCACGGTTGCCGCCGAAGCGTTCCAGAATCAGCGCCGGGTCCTCGATCAGGCCGGCCTGGGTGGAAGGCTCGACACCCGGCGCCACCCGCGCCGCGCCACCGGTCCAGAACAGCAGGCTGTTGACCAGTTGCGGCAGGTTGATCGGTTTGCCGACATGGTCATCCATGCCCGCGGCCAGGCAGCTCTGGCGGTCGGCCTGGGAGGCATTGGCGGTCATGGCAATGATCGGCAGGCGGGCAAAGCGGGCATCGGCGCGGATCCGCCGGGTGGCTTCATAGCCGTCGATATCGGGCATCTGGATGTCCATCAGCACCGCGGCAAAGGGTTCCTCGGCTTCGAGCATCATTTGCACCCCTTGCAACCCGCCATCAGCCAAGTGCACCTGGGCCCCTTCCTGGGTCAGCAGTTCACGGGCGATCTGCCGGTTCAGGGCGTTGTCCTCCACCACCAGCAAGCGCAGGCCAGTGAGGGCTGCGCGCGGCACGGGCAAGGTGGCCGGCGGGCCGTCGCGGGCGACGCCGCGCTCGGCCAGCAGCGCCTGTGCCAGTTGCCGCGGGGTAAAGGGCTTGCTCAGGTAGTGAGCAAAAGGCGCCTCGGGGCTGTCCAGCCTGGCCAACAGCGCCGTGGCATCCTGATGACTCAACATCACCACCGTCGGCGGCGCCGCCAGTTGCATGTCCTTGATCCGTTGGGCGGCGTGCAGGCCGTCCATGTCCGGCATCAGCCAATCCAGCAGGATCAGGTCGTAGGCCTCGCCCCGGGCCACGGCGGCCTCCACGGCCAACAAGGCCTGAGCGCCACTGGCGGCGTGTTCGACGGTCCAGCCGAAGCCGCGCAAGGTGCGCACATTCAGCTCCAGCGCCAGGGGGTGGTCATCCACCACCAGCACCCGCAGGACCTTGCCTCCCAGAGGCAGGGGTTCGGCGACCCCGGCACCGTCCAGCCCCAGCTCCAGCTCGAAGCTGAAACAGCTGCCTGCGCCGAGCTCGCTGCGCACCTGCAACTGCCCGCCCATCAGCCGCACCAGGTGCTTGCAGATCGCCAGGCCCAGGCCGGTGCCGCCAAAACGCCGGGTGGTCGAGGCCTCCGCCTGATGGAAACCTTCGAAGATCACCTGCAGGTGCTCGGCGCTGATGCCAATCCCGCTGTCACTCACCGCCACTTGCAGACGCACGCTGCGCTCGCGCAGTTCAAGCAACTTCAGGCCCAGCACCACCTGGCCCTCGGCGGTGAACTTCAGGGCATTGCCCGCCAGGTTGATCAACACCTGCTGCAGGCGCAGGCTGTCGCCCACCAGGTTCAGCGGCAACTGCGGGTCAAGATCGAAGATCAGCTCGATATCGCCCACGCCCTGATTGCCCGCCAGCACCACCGCCAGGTCGCGCAGCAGTTGATCGAGGTCGAAGGCGTGTTCCTCCAGCTGCAACTTGCCAGCCTCGATCTTCGAGTAATCGAGAATGTCGTTGAGTAGCCCCAGCAGAGACTTGGCGGCGGTCTGCGCCTTGGTCGCGTAATCCTGCTGGCGCGGCTCCAGGCCGGCCCGCTGCAGCAGTTGCAGCATCCCCAGCACGGCATTCATCGGCGTGCGGATCTCATGGCTCATGTTGGCCAGGAACGATGACTTGGCCTCGCTCGCGGCATCCGCCTGCTCCTTGGCATACAGCAGCCGGGACTCCAGCTCCCGTTGGGCCGTGATGTCCAGGTTGATCCCGGTCACCCGCAGCGCCTGGCCATCGGCGTTGCGCTCCACATAGGCCCCGGACTGGATGAATCGCACCTGCCCGCTGGGGCTGACCACGCGAAAGATCGGATCGTAGACACCCTGGCCCGCCACCGCCTCGGCCAGCTTGCGCTGGGTCAGTTGCTGGTCATCCGGGTGCACCCGGGCCAGCCAGTGCTCATAGTTCAACCCGTTGCCCCGCAGCGCCAGCGGCTGCTCGTAGAGCTCGAACATGCGCTCGTTCCAGTCCAGCGAGTGGTCGTCGAGATTCCAGGACCAGATCCCCAGCTTGGCCACTTCGGCGGCCATCAACAGTTGGTCGCGGGCCGTGGCCAGGGTCTGTTCCGCGGCCTTGCGCTCGGTGATGTCGACGGCGATGCCCAGGTAGCCAGTCAGCTGTCCAGCGTCGTCGCGCAGGGCGCTGACCACCAGGGTCGCGGCGAAGTGCGAACCGTCCTTGCGCACCATGGTCCATTCGCGGGTCTCCGCGCCTTCGGCTTCCGCCTGCTGGACGAACACGCGAAAGCCTTCGATGGGATGCTGATACTGGGCACTGAGTTCGCTGCCGCGCTGGCGGATCTCCTCCGGCAGGTGGATCACCGCCGGGGTGTGCAGCCCCACCAGTTCCTCGGCCCGGTAACCCGACAGGTGCTCGGCACCGCGATTGAACACACGAATGATGCCGTCGCGGTCGGTGGCGATGATCGCCACCTGCGAAGCCGAGCGCAGCACGCTGGAGAGCAGCAGGTTGATTTGCCCCAGTTCGGCGGTGCGCGCCGCCACCTGGTCCTCCAGGCTGGCGTTGAGTTCGAGAATCCGTGCTTCGGCGGCCTTCTGCGCGGTGATGTCGCGGACCGTCTTCGAGGCGCCGATGACCTGGCCGCGCTCACCGAGAATCGGCGAAACGTTGACCGATACCTCGACCCGGCTGCCGTCCCGGCGCAGGCGTTGGGTATCGAAGCTGTGCACCCGTTCGCCATCGCGCAACTTGCGCAGGATCTGCTGTTCTTCCTGCGCCAGCTCTGGCGGCACGATCAGGTCCAGGAGCAAGCGGCCGCGGGCCTGTTCGGCGCTGTGGCCAAAAATCTCTTCGGCGCCGCGGTTCCAGCTGGTGATACGCCCTTCCAGGGTCGTGCCGATGATGCCGTCGCTGGAGCTTTCGACGATGGCCGCGAGCCGGGTCTGGTCACGGCGCAAACGGTGCTGCCGGTTGACCCCCAGGGCAATCAAGCTGCCCACCACCGCCAGAAACAGGGTCAGCAGGCCGCCGATCCACAGGACCCAGGCAGGCGAGGTCTGATGCAGCGGCTCGACGAACCCCGGCCCCACGCTGAACTCGAAAGCCCAGCGGCGCCCGAACACCTGTTCCTCCCGGGTCCGCGATGTCAGCGTGTCCTTCAATGGCTGGGCCGAGCTGACAAAAAAGCTGCTGGCGTCGGCGCTGTCGCTGATGTCGCGCAACACCAGGCGCTGGCTGGCCGGGTCGAACGGCAAGTCCTTGAGCACCTCGTTCATCACCAGGGGCGCAAAGGTCCAGCCCAGGGTCTGGGCCTCGCGCTGCTGCGGCGAGGACGGCACCTCGGCGCTGCGGTACACAGGCAACAGGAACAGCAACGACCCCATCACCGCTCCAGGCTCCTGGCGCAGCGACAAGGGCCCGGTCAGCCGCGGCTCGCCACTGTGCATGGCGGCCACGGCGGCGGCCCGGCGCACCGGCTCCGAGGCCAGGTCCAGGCCCAGGGCCGACTGGTTCGGCGCCAGCGGTTCAAGGTACTGCACCACATAGCGATCACCGTGGTGCGGCTGCCATTGCTGCAGCTGAAAGCCCGGCGCGCCATCGCGCTGCGCCGCGGCCAGGAACGCGCGCTCGCGCGCCTCGGGCACGCGCCGGACAAAACCGAAACCGTGGGCGCCGAAAAACTCCCGGTCCAGGTCCCGGCCCTGGCTGTAGCGATGGAAGATCTCCCGGGTCACGCCGTCTTCACCAGCGGTGACAATCACCCCGCGGGCGCCGCGCAGGCCGTATTGGTACAAGGTCATGCGCTCCAGCACATGGCGCATGGCGTCCTCGGCCGCGCGCGACACCGCCTGTTCCAGCTGATGGGCGTTGACCCGGGCCACCAGCCAGTAGACCGCGGCGGTGGCGCTGCTACCCAGGACACTGATCAGCGCCAGGTAGAGCAATCCCATTTGCACAGAGCGTCCAGGCTTCACGGGCGATCCTCGTTGGGGCCGGCAGGGTTCAGGGCCTAGCCGTCAGGCGGCCCTCGGCCAGGTACTCACTCATGTTCGGGTACGACAGCGGACGGCAGTAAAGAAAGCCCTGCATCACATGGCAGCCCTGGGCGGACAGGGCCCGGGCCTGCTCCTCGGTCTCCACGCCCTCGGCGACCAGTTGCAAGTCCAGGGCCAGCCCCAGCTGAATGATGGCTCGGGTGATTGCCGCGTCACTGGGGTCGCTGACCATGTCACGCACGAAACTCTGGTCGATCTTCAGCACATCGATGGGCAAGCGCTTGAGATAGGCCAGGCTGGAATAGCCCGTGCCGAAATCATCGATGGCGATGCCCACCCCCAGGGCCTTCAAGTCGCTGAGCAGGTCGCAGCTGTGCTCACCGTCCACCAGGGCCAGGACCCCTTCGGTGATTTCCAGCTCCAGGGCCCCGGGTTCGATGGCGCTTTCCACTAGGGTCTGCTTGACCAGGTCGAGAAACTGCGGATCGGAAAACTGCAAAGGCGAGATGTTCACGCTGACGCTGATGGCATGCCCCTGTTGGTTCCATTGGCGGATGGCCTGACACGCCTGACGCAGCACCCAGCGCCCCAGGGGCACGATCAGCCCGCAATCCTCGGCCAGGGGAATGAACTCGGCGGGGGAAATCATCCTGCCGTGCTCGTCGCGCAAGCGCAGCAGGGCTTCGACGCCCACCGCCCGTTGCAGGCGCAGATCGACCTTGGCCTGGTAGAACACCTCGAAGCGCTCCTGCTCCAGCGCGGTGCGCATCTCTCGTTCCAGCTGATGCCGGGCACGGACCCGCTGATGGGTCGGATGGTCGAAGAAGCGGTACTGACCGCGCCCCGCCTGCTTGGCCTGGTGCGCCGCGGCGTCGGCGTGCTGCAGCAGGGACTCGGCGTCCAGGCTGTCATCGGGATAGACACTGATGCCGATGCTGGCCGTCAAGTCATAGCGCGACGGGCCGAGCACCAGCGGTTGGGCGATGGCCTGCATGACCCGCTCGGCGCATTCGCTCAAGTCGTCCACGGCGTTCAGCTCGGGCACCAACAGCATGAACTCATCTCCGCCCTGGCGGCTCAGGGTGTCGGTCAGGCGGCAGCAATGGCTCAGGCGCAGGGCGATCTCCTGAAGCACCGCGTCGCCTTCGCGATGGCTGCTGGTGTCATTGATGACCTTGAAGTGGTCGATATCGATCGACAGCAAGCCGACCAGCCCCTGGCCCGAGGCGGCCTGGCGAATCGCCTGTTCAGTGCGGTCATGCAGCAACTGGCGGTTGGGCAACTGGGTCAGGGGGTCATAGTTGGCCAGGCGCCGGGACTCTTCGCCCAGCTTGAGGTGAGCCTCGACCCGCGCCCGGGCGATGGGCACATTGATCGGCTTTTGCAGAAAATCGGCGCCGCCCAGGCGCAATGCGCGCAATTCGTGCTCGGTCTGGCGGTGCGAAGTGACGAAGATCACCGAGGCCTGGGACAGCCGCGGGTCGGATTTGATCAGCTCGCACACCAGGTAGCCGTCCATGTCGGGCATTTCGATGTCCAGCAGGACAATGTCCGGCAGGCACTGGCGGGCCACTTCCAGGGCCTGGGCCCCCTGGGTGGCGACATAGACCTCGCCCAGGTCCTGGAGCGCCTGACCGAGTATCCGCAGGTCATTGACCTGATCGTCAACGATCAGAATGATCGGCTTGTGATTGAGCATCGCGCTGGTCCCTCTGCCCGATTCCCCGAGATGAATATCCTTCCCCGGCCAGAGAATCCTAGACCAAGATTTATCAGCACAATGCCACTAGTTTGATATATGGCTGCACGCCACAGCCTCTAACGGCCCAAGCCTGTGCACAGCCGTTACCGCTACCCCGGGCGCCGGCACCGATAAAGGCCGGCGCCCCCCCAACGCCCCGGACCGACCGGGGCTGGAGTCACTCTTGATGGAACGCCTTGAACTGCGCGCGGCGGCCCGCGACGACTGGCCCTGCCTGGAAAACCTCATGCAGTTCTATCTCTATGAGCTGAGCCAGTGGCTGCCCATCAAACTGGCGGCCCAGGGGCTGTATGCCCTCCAGGCCCTGGACGACTACTGGCGGCACCCGGCCACCCAGCCCTGGCTGATTCTGGTGGCCGGAGAGCTGGCGGGCTTTGCCGTGGTCGACCAGCAACGCTGCGACCACAATGCCCGCCGTAACCTCGGCTACCTGTTCATTGCCCGACGGTTCCGGCGCCTGGGCATCGGCCGCCAGGTGACGCAACAGTTGTTCGAACACTTCAAGGGGTCCTGGCAGGTGATGCACTTTGACGCCAACCTGCCCGCCCGGGATTTCTGGCGGGCCATGCTGGCGGGGCAAACCCCGACGCCGATCATCGCCCAGGGCTACCCCGCCAGCCTGTACCGCTGGCCAGACTGATGCCGTCCAGGCACGGGGCCGGGCACCACGAGCAGAATCAGGGATTGACAAAGCCCGGCGCGGCTTTTAAAACTGAGCGCCTCATTTACGAGCCTGCATCGACCATGTCCCCAGCCCTCACCTTCAACTTCCCTGTCATTGGCCTGCCGGCCAAGGCTGAAGTGTGTGTGGCCTGCAGCCGTAAATCGAAGAAACAGTCGCTCATGTGACCGGGGCACTGTGTCCCGTCAGATGAGCTGACAGGACATCAAGCGCTACGGACACCCTCCCCCCTGCTTAACGCCCTTCTACTCTTCTGACGACGACCCGACGGTCAACCTTCAGGAGAACACGCATGTCATCGTTTCAAGGAATCTGGGTCCCCATCGTCACGCCCTTTCACAATGGCGCCATCGACTTTGCCGCCCTGCGGCGCCTGAGCGCCCATCTGCTGGAAAGCGGCGTGGCCGGGCTGGTGGTCTGCGGCACCACCGGCGAGGCCGCGGCCCTGGACAAGGACGAGCAACTGGCGGTGCTCGACGCCGTGCTCGAACAGGCCCCCGCCGGGCGGGTCATCATGGGCCTGGCGGGCAACAACCTGAAAGCGCTGCTGAGCCTGCAAGCGGAAATCCTCAAGCGCCCGGTGGCGGCCCTGCTGGTGCCCGCGCCCTATTACATCCGGCCCTCCCAGGCAGCCCTGGAAAGCTTCTTCCACTGCGTTGCCGAGGCCTCCAGCGTGCCGCTGATCGTCTATGACATTCCCTATCGCACCGGGGTCAACCTGGACAAGGACACCCTGCTCAACATCGTGCGTCATCCGCGGATCGCCGCCGTCAAGGACTGTGGCGGCAACCTGGACAAGACCCTGGCGCTGCTGGCCAGCGGCGCGGTAGAGGTGCTGTGCGGCGAGGACCTGCAACTGTTCAACGCCCTGTGCCTGGGTGCCTGCGGCGCCATCGCGGCCGCGGCGCACATTCGTCCGGAGTTGTTCGTGCAGTTGCAGCGCCAGGTCCGCGACCAGCAACTGGATGCGGCGCGGACCACCTTCCGGCAACTGGTGCCGCTGATTCAGGCGCTGTTCGCCGAGCCCAACCCGGCGCCGGTAAAGGCCCTGCTGGCCCATCAGGGTCTGATCGAGCCGCACCTGCGGGCCCCGATGCAGGATTGCAGCGCCGCCACCGCCGCCCACCTGCAAAACCTGCTGGCCGGCCTGCCCTGAAGGGCTTGCCACGCGGCCCGCAGGCGCCGATCGCTGCGGCGCGCGGGCGCGCTCAGCGGATCGGCGGGATGCGGATGTCGCCGGCCCGGCACTGGGTCTTGACCCCTTTGCCGCACGGGCCGAACCCCAGGTCCCGGGTCAGGCACACCCGCACTTCGGACAGCTCCGGACCGCTGCAGAGAACGGCGATGCCGTTTTCCGCGAGGTCCGGGTTGCTCTGGCGAAACTGCCGGGCAATGTCCGCGGCGGTGAAATAACGCACCGTGGTCGAAGGCTGCAGGGCCTCGGGAATCTTGACCGTGCCCAGGGCCTTGTCCGCCGCATCCAGGTAACCCATGCCTCCCAGGCCGCTGCAGGTGCCGTGCTTGGTCCACTCATGGTTCATCAGCTTGGCGGTGGGAAACAGGGTCAGGCCCTTGGCCCGCTCCTGCTGGGTCAGCGGAGTCAAGGGTGGGCAGGACTCGGGCCAGCCGCCCTTGGCGTACTGCGGCCACAGGCCGTGGAGGACAAAACCGTAGCCCTTGCCCGAGCATTGCTCGTTTTCCGGGTGCATCAGGCAGAAGGTCGGCGACCAGGACAGCGTCAGCAGGTAATAGTCGAAGGTGCCCGCCACCGAGTCCCGTTGCTGCTTGGGTTGACGTGCGTCGCTGATGCCCACCAGCCCCAGGGTCAGCACCAGGGCCGCCATCAAGGCAAAAAACTTTTTCATCGTGACCTCTCCTTGAGGAATCGGATCGTCCTGGCCCCGCCATCGGGGTGGAGCGGGCAGAAAACCGCTCCACCTTCTTGGCATGCCGGGGTTGCAGGAACATGACAGGTGCCGCGCCTGTCCCGGTAAAGCCGGTCAGGCGCGGCGGCGACAATACAACAGGCCGGCACTCGGGCGCGATCAGTGGCCGACATCCAGTGCCGCGACCGGCTCGGGCACGCTGACAAAGATGCTGTAGTGCGCGCCCTCCATGGCCTCGAAGGCGATCAGCTTGTGCACCAGCGGTTCGCTGAGCACCTTGCCGGCATTGAGCAGCAACATGCCGTTGTCGGCATTGAGGTTGCGACGCAGGACCATCCCGGCCTGCAACTCCCGGGTGCCCAGGACCCTGACGCTCGGATCATCGACGGTCACGTCACTCAGATAGGCGGCGCAGACCTGGACGAAGCTTTCCACCAGATTGGGGTCGTACAGGCGACCGGCGTACTTGCGAATGAACAGCAGGGCTTCGTCGCTGTTCATGTGCCGCTCCAGGATCAGCCCGCACTGCAACTCGATGAAATCCACCGCCAGCTTGAGCAGGCGCGAGCCCCAGGGAATCGCCTCGCCCTTGAGGTGCCGGGGAAAACCGCTGCCGTCCCAGCGCTCCTGGTGATGCAGGATCAGGCGTGCCGCGTCCTGCATCGGCTCCAGGGCCATCAGCACCGACTCGCTCTGCTCGGGGTAGGCCCGATAGCGCTCCTGCTCGGTGTGGCGCAACAGGTCCGCGGGGGCGACCAGCATGGCATCGCTCCAGCTCAGCTTGCCGATGTTGTACAGGGCCGCGGCCATGGTCAGGTCGCGGCTGGCGCTGTCGTCCAGGCCATGCTTCTTGCAGCAGGCGCGCACCAGATCGATGATCTTGCGGTTGGTCTGCTTGTCCGCCGGCAGGCGCAGGTTGGCCAGCAACGAGAACACCTCGGTGGCGGTGACGTAGCTGCGCTTGAGTTCCTCATAGGCCAGGTCGAGCATGTCCGCGGTCTGCTGCAGCTCGGCGGTGCGCGACGCCACCCGCTGTTCCAGCCCGGCATTGGCGGCCTTGAGCTGGCGGTTCTGCTCCAGCACCAGTTGCTGCAGGCGCTTGAGCTCGCGCTCCGCGTGCTGCTGCTCCAGCCCCTGGCGCAGGACCAGCAGCAGTTCTTCGTCATTCCAGGGTTTGCTCAGGTATTGGTGGATCTGCCCCTCGTTGACCGCCTTGATGATGGTGTTCACGTCGGCGTAGCCGGTCAGCAGAATGCGCCGGGTGCCCGGATAGCGCTCGCGCACCCGGGCCAGCAAGGAGGCACCGTCCATGTTGGGCATGCGCGCATCGCTCATCACCAGGTCCACCGGACGCTGGGCGAGCATCTCCAGGGCCTTGGCGCCGCTGTCGGCCAGCAGCACGTCATAGGGTTGGCCGCGCAGCAGGCGCCGCAGGCTATTGAGAATCGATTCTTCGTCATCCACCAGCAACAGGCAGGGACGCCGGCCAGGTTCGACGGACTGCGGCTCTTCCATGTGATGAGTCTCCCGGTTATCCCTCAGGTTTTCCGGACACCCCTGACAGGCCACCGGACAGTTGCGCGAATGCCTTGGCAATCCTAGTCATATTTTGCTTTCCCGCTCTGGCACGGCGCGAAAAAAACCTCTGCCCGGGCAACGCTCTGTGACTATGCTCACAGCGTTGAACGCAGGCTCAGGGCACTAAGGACGGTCTATGGATACTGGCTGCGACCCGAAGACAACAGCGCAACACGCCTCGGACCCGCCCTCTGCGCGGGTCAATCGGCGAGTGCTGATCGTTGATGACAGCCCAGAGATCCACGAAGACTTCCACAAGATCCTCGCCCCCCGGCCGGCACCGGACCTGGGCCGGCTTGAAGAGCAGCTGTTCGGTCCACCCGAGGCGCGTCCCGCGCAGACCTTCAGCCTGGATTCGGCGTTCCAGGGCCGCGAAGCCCTGGCCAAGGTCGAGGCTGCCCTGGCCCAGGGCAGCCCCTATGCCATGGCCTTCATCGACATGCGCATGCCGCCGGGCTGGGACGGCCTGCAAACCATCGAACAACTGTGGTTGGTCGACCCCGAGCTGCAGATCGCCCTGTGCACTGCCTACTCCGACTATTCCTGGGAAGCCCTGGCCGAGCGCCTGGACTTCGGCGATCGCCTGCTGATTCTGAAAAAACCCTTCGACAGCCTGGAAATCCGCCAGATGGCCAGCGCCCTGACCTGGAAATGGCAGATGGCCCAGGACGCGCGGCACAAGCTCGACGATCTGCAGCGGACCATCGAGGAGCGGGTCGCCGAACTGCTCAAGGTCTCGCACCTGCTGCACTACGACGTACTCACCGGGCTGCCCTCCAGCACCCTGCTGGGCGATCGCCTGAGCCAGGCCATGGCCCGGGCCCGGCGCTACGAGCAACAGCTGGCGGTGCTGTTCCTGGGCCTGGACCGTTTCAAGCGGATCAACCAGGCCCTGGGCTACCCGGCAGGCGATGAACTGCTCAAGCGCATCGCCCAGGCCCTGCAGCAGAGCATGCGCGAGTCGGACTCGGTCTTTCGCTACGGTTCCGACGAGTTCGTGGTGCTGCTGCATGACCAGCAACCGCCGCCCCTGGTGCGCAGCGTCGCGCAAAAGCTCCTGGCCACGGTCAGCCAGGTGCATGACATCGCCGGGCACGAGCTGCAGGTCACCGCCAGCCTGGGGATCAGTCTGTACCCCGAAGATGGCCAGGATGCCCTGAGCCTGATCAAGAAGGCCGAGATGGCCATGCGTAACAGCAAGGACCAGGCACCGGGCCGCTACGGCTTCTTTACCGAAGACATGACCCACCGCGCCCGGGAACAGCAACACCTGGAGTCGGGCATTCGCCAGGCCCTGGAGCATCGGGAGTTTGTGTTGCACTACCAACCGAAAATCCACCTGGCTTCGGGCCGGGTGGTGGGGGCCGAAGCGCTGATCCGCTGGTTCAGCCCGCAACGAGGCTGGGTCAGCCCGGCCCAGTTCATCGCCGTGGCCGAGGACAGCGGCCTGATCAACTCCATCAGTCAGTGGGTGCTGGGCGAGGCCACCCGCCAGTCCCGCGCCTGGCAACAGGCCGGGCTCGCACCGATGCGCCTGTCGGTCAACCTGTCGGCCAGCGATTTCCGCCAGCCGCAGTTGCTCACGCAGTTGCACAGCGCTCTGCACGACAGCGGCCTGGACCCGACCTTGCTGGAGCTGGAAATCACCGAAGGAGTGCTGATGCAGAACGTCGAGGCGACCCTGGCCACCCTGCTGGCCATCAAGGCCCTGGGAGTACGCCTGGCGGTGGACGATTTCGGCACTGGCTACTCCAGCCTCAGCTACCTGCCTAAATTCCCGGTGGACGTATTGAAAATCGACCAGTCCTTCATCCAGGGCCTGAGCCACGACCCCAAGGACGCCGCCCTGGTCAGCGCCATCATCCAGCTGGGGCGCAGCCTGAACCTGAACGTGATCGCCGAAGGGGTAGAGACGGCGCAGCAACTGGCCTTTCTCACCCAGCAAGGCTGTGAGGAAGGCCAGGGCTACTACTTCAGCAAGGCCCTGCCCCCGGCGGACTTCGCCCGGCTCCTGCAAAACCGCGCCGCACCCGGTGCGCAGGTCCAGCCATGAACGGCGCGGCACATCCGTCCCGGCCCGCACGTCGCCACCTGGGCGCGACGCTCTGGTTATTGCTCGGCATCGCCCTGCCCGCGTTCCCTGCGCCCCTGGACGAACCCCTCAAGCCCTTGCCCGCGGCGCCCGATCTCGACCCCAAGCGGGTCGAACTGGGGCGCCGGCTGTTCAACGAGCCGCGCCTGTCCAAGGACGGCAGCCGCTCCTGCGCCAGCTGTCACCGGTTCGACCATGGCGGCGCCGACGCTCAGGCCAAGTCCCAGGGCATCAATGGCCAGCTGACCCTGGTCAACACCCCCAGCGTGTTCAACGCCGCACTGAACTTTCGTCAGTTCTGGGATGCCCGTGCCGACACCCTCGAAGCGCAGATCGAGCAGGTGGTGCAAAGCCCGATCGAGATGGGCAACACCTGGCCCGAGCTGCTTCGTACCCTGAGCGACGACCCCGGCTACCGCCAGAGCTTCGCCGAGCTGTACCCGGATGCGCTGACCGCGGCCAACGTCAAGGACGCCCTGGCCAGCTACGAACGCACCCTGCTCAGCAGCGGCTCGCGCTTCGACCAGTACCTGCAGGGCAACACCGAGATCCTCAGCCTGGACGAGAAATACGGCTACCAGCGCTTCAAGGACTACGGCTGCATCGCCTGTCATCAAGGGGTCAATATCGGCGGCAACATGCTGCAGAAGTTCGGCGTGATGGGCGACTACTTCGCCGCCCGGGGCAATCCCACCCAGGCCGACCTGGGGCGTTTCCTGATCACCGGCGACGAGCAGGACCGCAACGTCTTCAAGGTCCCCAGCCTGCGCAATGTGGCGATCACCGCGCCCTACTTCCACGACGGCTCGGCACAGACCCTGGAGCAGGCGGTCGAGGTGATGTTCAAGTACCAGCTGGGGCGGACCCCAAGCCCCGAGGACACCGGCCTGATCGTCAAGTTTCTCAAGACCCTGACCGGGCAATGGCAGGACAAGCCCCTATGAAGCGGCCCCGCCTGCCGGTCACCCTGTTCACCCTGCTGATCCTCGGCCTGGTCCTGGCGCTGGCATTCCTCTACCTGAAGACGGTGATCGGCCAAACGGCGGACTACGCCCGGTCCCGGGACCTGATCGGTCACATCAAGCAATTGAACGCCCAGTGGGAAACCGAGGTGCTCAAGTCCCGCATCGCCCTCACCCATGACTACGACCCGCTGGTGCTGCCGGTGCAGCAGATCAATCGGCTGTGGAGTCGCTTCGATCAGCTGTCGCAGCAGCCGCACAACGACCCCGAGGCATGGCAGGCCAGCCATCAGGCGTTCCTCGCCGCCTTCCAGGAAAAGGCCGACCTGGTGGAACGCTTCAAGTCCCACAACTCGGTGCTGCGCAACTCCCTGGCGTTCCTGCCCACCGCCGAGGACGATATCCAGAGCCGCCTGGCCGGGCTCGATGACGCCCAGCGCCTGTCGCAGCAGAACATCGCCATCGACACCTACGACCTGCTGCTCAGCAGCCTGGAGTTCGCCCAGGTGTCCAGCGAAGACAAGGCCGCCGACATCCTGGTGGGGCTGAACAAGCTGGCGGTGAACAAGGAGCGCCTGCCCGAGGCCATGCACGAGCCGGTGGAGATCCTCAGCAACCATGTCTCGGTGATCCTGCGCGAACAGCCGGTGGTCAACCAGTTGCTGGAGAAAATCACCTCGATCCCGGTGGCCCAGCGCCTGGACGAGATCAACGCCCTGCTCAACCGCGACCAGCTCCAGGCCGACCTGCAGGACCAGAAGTCCCATCAGTACCTGCTGCTGTTCTCGACGCTGCTGGTGCTGTTGATCCTGTACCTGGTGATCCATCTGGTGCGCAGCTACGGGGTGATCCGCCGGGTCAACACGGCGCTGCAGAGCGCCAATGAACACCTGGAACAACGGGTCGAGGAGCGGACCCACGAGCTCAAGGAAGCCCAGAGCGAACTGCTGCATGCCGCGCGCCAGGCGGGCATGGCGGAAATCGCCACCAATGTGCTGCACAACGTCGGCAACGTGCTCAACAGCGTGAACATCTCCAGCGAGCTGCTGAGCCGCACCCTGCGCTCCAGCAAGGCCCAGGGCCTGGGCAAGGCCATGCAACTGATCAACCAGCACCAGGGCGACCTGGGGCAGTTCCTCACTGAGGACGACAAGGGCAAGCTGCTCCCCGGCTACCTCAACCAACTGGTCGAGGCCATCGCCAGCGAGCAACAGGGCATGAGCGAGGAACTGGCCCAGATCGGGCGCAGTGTCGACCACATCAAGGAAATCGTCGCCACCCAGCAATCCTATGCCGGGGCCTCGCGGCTGATCGAACCCTTGCAAGTCAATGAACTGATCGACGATGCCCTGCGCATGAACTCCGGGGCCCTGGTCCGGCATCAGGTCAGGGTGGTCAAGGACTACGCCGAAGTGCCCGCGGTGCTGGGCGACAAGCACCGCATGCTGCTGATCCTGATCAACCTGATCAGCAACGCCAAATACGCCATGTCCAACCTCGACGAGCAGTCCCGCACCCTGACCATCCGCGCCCGGGTGCTGGAGGGCCGGACCCTGCGCATCCAGGTTCAGGACCAGGGCGAAGGCATCGCCGCCGAAAACCTCGAACGGATCTTTGCCCACGGTTTCACCACCCGCAAGGAGGGCCACGGCTTCGGCCTGCACAGTTGCGCCCTGGCCGCCATGGAGATGGACGGCCAGCTCAGCGTGCACAGCGACGGGCCGGGACTGGGCGCCACCTTCACCCTGGACATCCCGCTGATCGACCCCGAGAACCCCACATGGACTCATTGATCAACCGCCGGATTCTGCTGATCGACGACACCCCCTCGATCCACGAGGACTTTCGCAAGATCCTCACCCCGCAGATCCAGGACGCCGGCCTCGACGACCTGGAGGCGCAGTTGTTCGGCGCCCCGACCCGCCCGCGCCAGCAGCCCTTCGAACTGGACTCGGCCTACGGCGGCGAGGAAGGCCTGAACAAGGTCACCCTGGCCCTGGCGCAGCAGCGCCCCTATGCCCTGGCTTTCGTCGACATGCGCATGCCCCAGGGCTGGGACGGGGTGCAGACCATCGAACGGCTGTGGCAGGAGGACCCGCGCCTGCAGGTGGTGGTGTGCACCGCCTACTCCGACTATTCCTGGGAAGACCTGCTGGAGCGCCTGCAAGGCCACAACCGCCTGCTGATCCTGAAGAAGCCCTTCGACAATATCGAAGTCCAGCAGATGGCCAGCACCCTCACCAGCAAGTGGGAGATGACGGCCCGCGCGCTGTTGCAGATGCACCATCTCGAAGATCTGGTGGAACAGCGCACCGAGGACCTGAAACAGGCCGGCGCGGCCCTGCAGCAGGAAATCGACGAACGCAAGCAACTGGAGAACCAGCTGGTGCAGTCGGAAAAGCTCGCCTCCCTCGGGCAACTGGCCGCGGGCGTGGCCCACGAGATCAACAACCCCATAGGTTTCGTCGCCTCCAACCTGGGCAGCCTGGGCGGCTACCTGCAACAGCTCGGCCAGATGCTCAGCGCCTACCGCCAGAGCGAAGAAGCCATTGCCGCAGCGGAGGTGCGCAAGCGCCTGCAAAGCCTGCGCGAAAGCATCGACCTGGACTTTCTCCTGGAGGACATCCCGCTCTTGATCAAGGAATCCAAGGAAGGCATCGGCCGGGTCGAGCAGATCGTCAAGGACCTGAAGAACTTCTCCCGGGTCGACAGCGATCAACAGTGGCAACTGGCGGACCTGCAACAGGGCATCGACTCGACCCTGAACATCGTCGCCAACGAGATCAAGTACAAGGCCGACCTGGTCAAGGACTACCACCCGCTGCCGCAGATCGAGTGCCTGCCCTCCCAGCTCAATCAGGTGGTGATGAACCTGGTGGTCAACGCCGCCCAGGCCATCGGCCCGGAACGCGGCACCATCACCCTGCGCAACGGCGTGGACGGCGAGCGGGTCTGGCTGGAGGTGAGCGACACCGGTTGCGGCATCGATGAACAGCACTTGCAGAAGATTTTCGACCCCTTCTTCACCACCAAGCCGGTGGGCAAGGGCACCGGCCTGGGCCTGTCGCTGTCCTACGGGATCGTCAAGAAACACGGCGGGCAGATCAGTGTCCGCAGCCAACCGGGGGTCGGCAGCACCTTTCGCGTGGAACTGCCGATCCGCCAGCCCCGCCCGGCAGCGGTCGGCGAAGCGGTCTGAAGCGCCGCAAGCGCTGGCCAACGGCTCGCGCCCCGCGTCCTCAGGTGCTGGAGCGGTCGGCCCGAGGCGCCTGGACAGCGAGTTGCAGCATGGCGTCGCGGTCCAGGGGCGGACTCAGGTAGCGCCCCTGAACCTCATCGCAGCGCATGTCCCCCAGCGCGGCGAACTGCTCCGGGGTTTCCACCCCTTCGGCCAGCACTTTCAGGCTCAGGGCATGCCCCAGGTCGATGATCGCCTGGACGATCGAGCGGCCGGCCGGACTGCGCCCCAGCCCGGCCACCAGGCTGCTGTCGATCTTCAGGCCGTCCAGGGGATAGGTCCGCAGGTACTGCAACGCCGAACAGCCACTGCCGAAATCGTCCAGCAACAGCTGCACCCCGAGGGCCTTGAGCCCGTCCATGATGTCCTGCACCTGGCGCCCGTCGTCCAGCAGCGCCTTGTCGGACACCTCCAGCACCAGGCGCGAGGGAGCCAGCCCGCTCTGGCCAAGCACCGACCTGATCCTGGCCACCAGCTGGCCGCGCTGGAACTCGCAGGCCGAGAGACTCACCGCCAGTTGCAGGGGTTCGGGCCAGCCCTGGGCCGCACGGCAGGCCGCGTGCAGCACCCAGTTGCTCAGCGGCAGGATCAGCCCGGTGTCCTCGGCAATGGGCATGAACACCTCGGGCCCCAGCAGCCCACGCTGCGGGTGCTGCCAGCGCACCAGCACCTCGGCGCCCAGCCAGTGGCCGTCGCCCAGCCGATAGCGCGGCAGGAACCGCAGGGTCAACTGATCCTGGTCGATGGCCTGGCGCAGGTCGCGCTCCAGACCGCGGCGCTCGATGATCCGCGCGTTCATGTCGGCGGCATAGAAACGCCAGGTGCTGCGCCCCGCCGCCTTGGCCTCGTACAAGGCCATGTCGGCAAAACGCAGCAGTTCCTCGGCCTGGCTGGCATCGGCCGGGGCCCGGGCGACACCGATGCTGGCACTGATGAAGACTTCATGCTCGGCAATGTAGAACGGCTCTTCGATTCGCTGGATCAAGCGGCGGCACAGGCCGTCGATTTCCGGCTGGGCCATCTGCCCGGGCACCACCAGCACGAACTCGTCGCCACCGACCCGAGCCACCAGGTCCTCGCCGCGCAGGCAGTGGGACAAGCGCTGGGACACCTCATGCAGCACCTGGTCACCGGCGGCATGCCCCAGGGTGTCGTTCACCGGCTTGAAGCGGTCCAGGTCGACGCTGAGCATCAACAAGGGCTCCTGCAGCACCCTCAAGGCCGACAGCCGATCTTCGAGGTACTCGCGCATGCGCATGCGGTTGGCCAAACCGGTGAGTGCATCGTGCTGCGACAGGTACTCGATGCGCCGCCGGGCGGCGACCTCCTCGGTGATATCGCTGGCGGTGCCGCGGTAACCGCCGCCGGCCATGGCCCGCACCGAGAGGCGACAGACCCGCGGCCGGCGCTGACCGTCCAGGTAAGCGCATTGCAGGATGCTCTGGGAACGCCGATCCGAGGCGCCCAGCCAGTGGCGCAGCGATCCCTGCTCGGCGCTCAGCAGCTCATGCATCGGCCGGCCCAGGGCCGACTCCCGGGACAGGCCGGTGACAGCCTCGAAACGCTCGGACAGGTAGGTGAAGCGCAACTGCGGGTCGACCTCCCAGATCCAGTCGGAGGCCGCTTCGGCGACATCGCGAAAACGCGCTTCGCTGGCCTCCAGCGCTCCGCGACTGCTGCGCAGGGCCTGGATCTGGTCATCGATGACCCGCGCCGCCTGCGCCGAACGGCGCAACAGCAGGATCGCCATCAGGCCCACCAGCAGCCCGGCCAGCAGCAACAGCGGCACCACCAGCACCAGCAACTGGTGCCCCGGTCGCGTCGGTTGCCAGTGCAGGGTTCCGGCGCCGTCGGGCAGGCTCAGGGTCGGCTGCGGGCTCGTCGCCCCGGGGGCGAGCAGCTGCAACTGCTCGACGCCCGCTTCACGGCTCAGCACCAGCAAACGGCTCGGATCCAGCGACACCACGAACAGCAGCACCGACTGCGGACCGCCATCGGCACGCACTTGCGGATCGTCGCCCGGGCTCAGCACGCTGCTGAGCACCAGCGCCGGTGTCCCGTCGATCGCGTGATAGCGGCTGAAGACCTTGCCCGTGGTTGCCTGGCGTGCCTGCGCCAGCCAGGGTTGCAGCGCCTCGCCGAACCAGTCCCGGGCATCCACCGACGCCAGGCGACCGGCCACCAGCGCGTAGGCCGTGCGATCCGCCGGGTCGATGACGAACACCCCGTCAAAACCCAGGTCGCGGTACAGGGCCGGGCCGAAGTTGTGCCGGGTGTAGGCCCAGTCCGGATCGACCCCAAGGTGCAGGTGCTGATAGGCATCGCCCCACTGCGCATAGTCCTTGACGGTGGTCCGGGCATGGTTTTTCAGGGTTTGCAGGGCCTGCTCGATTTCCAGGCGGTTGTGCTGTTCGGCGGCCAGGTTCTGGTCGAGGGCGATGTACACCAGCAACACCCCGGTAAAGAGAAACAGCGCCAACAGCAGTCCCGAGCAGCCGAGCAAGGTGGCGCGGGCCAGCGCCTGGTTCGAGAGGCTGCGTCCCGGCGTCAGATCAAGACCTAGGTTTTCCATAGTGCTCCGAGCGCCATAGCGAAAAACCGACCCGTGTGCTCCAAGCCCACGCGGCCTGAGATAAAGCTCCTGCTTGCCTGTTAGACGATAGACAGTATTTCCCTGCCAGGCCTGAAGAAACACCGGGCGCGGGAACCGTGCAACTAGGGCGATGGGCTCAGGGCATGCCGCCAGCGACCGGGCAACGGCCCGGCGGCACCCTGCAAACGACGGCCGGGGTCAGTCCTGGCCTGGGCGGGGAATCACTGTGGGCAGCTGTTGCACCTGGTGATAGATGCTCAGGCCCAGCTTCTGGGCGATCTGCACCATAGCGTCGCAGCCGGCCGAGGGTCCGCCGATGCGCAGCAGTGCATCACAGCGTTGCAGCAGGCGTTCGGCATAGGCGTGGAAGCGCTGGTTGTAGACCTCGTCGCCCACCGCCCGGGACCCGGCCAGACGGGTCATGGGCAAGGCCACCCATTCCCCCAGCAACGGGAAATGCCCGGCCGCCAGCACCTGGGCGGCGCACTGTTCCATGGCCTCGACATTGCGCGCCAGCAGCAGCGGATCGTCGCCGGTGCCGGAGCGGTAAGGGCCGGCCACCAGCACCGTCAGGCTGCGGGGCTTGAGCACATGCAGCTGCAGGTATTGCAGGAGCATGATGGTCTTGCCGTCGGCGATCTCGCCGCTCTTGATCATGTCCAGGGCCTGGTCGATATCCAGCTCCAGGACTTCGATGTCCTCGCCTTCGTGCTCCAGCCCGCCGCCCTCGTCGATGCGATCTTCGGCCTGGTAATGGCCGATGAAGAAATGCACCCGCTCGGTCACCGAACCCGGGCTCATGAACGCGTCGAAGACCTTCTGCACCTCGCCCACCCGGCAGCCGGTTTCCTCTTGCGCTTCCTGGCGGATGCGCACTTCCGGGCTGGCGTTGTCCAGCAGCCCGGCGGCGGTCTCGATCAGGTAGCCGCTGTGGTCGTTGACGAAGGCCGGCATGCGGAACTGCCGGGTCAGCAGCACCGTGCGCCGCTCCAGGTTGTACAGCAGGATGGTCGCGCCATTGCCGCGGTCGTAGACCTCGCGCTCCTGGGCCTGCCAGCTGCCATCGCGGCGGCGCAGTTCGAAGCTGTATTTCTTCAGCACGTACCAGTTGTCGGAGAGGGTCTGTTCGGCGGTGATGCGGATTTTTTCCTCGCTCATGGCTGCTCCTGAGTCTGTGGGCCGGCGGGGCGAAACCCCGACAATTGTTCCAGCAACTGCGCGCGGTAGGCCGGAGTCAGGGCCAACCCGCCCGCCGCCTGATGCAGATGACCGTCCGCCAGCCGCGCGCGGAACCAGTCGCGGATGAAATCCGGGGCGTAGCCGCCGGTGCCAAAGCCCTTGGCGAAGGCGATCATGTGCTGATAGACCTGCAGGTAGGCCTCTTCGTCGGGGACTGGGTAGCGGTTCTGGTACAGCCAGAACTGCAGGTCATACAGCAGGTGCGACAGCGGGTCGGCGTGCAGGGCAAAGTAGCGCTTGTCCTGGACGATGCGCAGGGCGATCTGGCGAATCAGCGGCCCCAGGTCCGGCACGTCCGGGAAGTGTTCAAGCAACTCCTCCAGCAACGGCGAAAACGGCGCGCCGGCGACCGTGTCCAGGTCGTCCAGGTAATCCTGCTCCGAGGTGTCGTAGACCTCGGGTGACACCAAGCCGCGGACAAAGGCCTCGAAGTTCGGCGCCAGCACCGTCACCGCGTAGTCGCTTTCCTGGTCCACATGCACCACGCGCGGTTCACCCTCGGGGCCGCACTCGCGGTAGTCCAGAGCAATCATGTCGTGCCCGGCGGACGGGCAATTGCAGATGTACACCCCGAGGTCCGGATAGCCCCACTCCTCGATCATGAAGCGGCTGCCCAGGCTGCCGCCCAGGGAGTAGCGGGTGTCACGACCGATGCTCAGGAAACTGTCGATCGCGCAGTGGTCCTCGGCCCAGGAGGTGCCCTGCTCCGTGGGGCAACAGCACAGGTGCGGGCAGCCACCGTTGTAACGCTGCATGAACGCCACATAGGACGGCGGCAGGCGATAGCCCAGCAGGGCCTGCAACTCGGCGATCAGCGCGGCGCTGGCCGGTGGCTGGTTGATCTTGGCACTCAGGTCATGGTCCCAGAACGCATCCAGGTCAATATCGTGGGGAAAGTCGCTCATCCGGTGCATCCGTTGCGGTTGAAGGTCGGCCTGTGCCGAAAGCTGCACAGGCTACCGCAATCCTGCTTCAGAGCCACCAGCGCAGAAGGAAAAAGAAACCCATGCTCAGCAGCATGCTGAGCAGGGTATTGCGGGTGTAGATCACCAGCACGATGGCCACCAGCGAGCTGAGCAGATAGGGATTGGCCCAGTGCAGGTTCAACTGGTGATCGGGCATGAACACGATCGGCCCGCAGATCGCCGTGAGCATGCCCGGCACCGCAAACCCAAGGAACTGCCGGGCGTTGCTGCTCAGGCGCAGCGGCAGGCGCGGTTCGAGAAACACGTAGCGATTGAGAAAGACCAGCAGGCCCATGCCGAAAATCACTGCCCAGACCATCATGCGCGCCCCCGAGAGAATTTATTGCAGACAAAACCCGCGCTCATCCCGGCCAGCCCCGCCAGCACCAGGGCCGAGCCCCAGTGCCAGTAGCTGAACAGCACCGAGCAGAACAGCGACACGGCGACACAGACCACGGTGGGCACATCGCGCACCAGCGGCGTGATCAGGGCGATGAAGGTGGCGGCGATGGAAAAGTCCAGGCCCAGGTGCTCCAGGCCCGGAATGCTCTTGCCCAGGACGATGCCCAGCAAGGTGAACAGGTTCCAGGCCACGTAGAAGGTCAGGCCCACGCCCAGGGCGTACCAGCGGTCGAACTGCTGCTTGTCGTGGGCGCTGGTCAGGGCGAACAGCTCATCGGTAAGGAGAAAGCCCAGGCCCACCCGCCAACGCCCGGGCAAGGGCGAGATCACCGAGCGCAGGCTCATGCCGTAGAGCAAATGCTGGGACGTGAGCAGCAAGGTGGTCAGCAGGATCGAGAAGATCCCCGCCCCGCCCTTGAGCATGCCGATGGCCACCAATTGCGCGGCGCCGGCGAAGACAATGCTCGACAGGCCCTGGCCCTGCAGCGGGGTGAGATTGGCCTCGATGGCCATGGAACCGGCCAGCAGCCCCCAGGGCGCGGTGGCCAGGGACAGCGGCATGATGGCGATGGCACCGCGGATAAACGCGGCGCGGGGCAGAAGAACGCTGGACATAACACCCTGCACACAGATGACGGACGCTGACTGTGCCAGCTGGCACGGCGCCTGGCTTGAACGATCTTGCGCAATTGCCCACCGCCGCACTTTTTTGCAACCGCCAAACGCCGAAGGAGCGAGCTGGCTCGCGATGTACTCAAGAACGCCGCGTTGCCCCAGTGAACGCGGCGTTTTCGTTGACCACCACCGCGAGCCAGCTCGCTCCCCCCCTTGATCAAGCGCCCGGACTGATCACGCTGGCTGAGCCGCAGCGGCCGCGACGCAACACCGGGGCCTGAAACGACAACGCCCCTCACGGTGGAGGGGCGTTGTCAGGTGACGCTAGAGGCGGATTACAGCTGGATCAGGTTGCTGATCTTCACGTCCGGATCGACGTCGGCCTCGTAGTCGACCCCTTCGATTTCGAAACCGAACAGGCGCAGGAACTCGTGCTTGTAACCGACAAAATCGGTCATTTCGTAGAGGTTCTCGCTGGTCACCTGGTCCCACAGCTGCTTGACCCGGTCCTGGACCTGCGGTTGCAGCTCCTTGTAGTCGGCACGCAGGCGGCCTTCCTGGTCGATCACCGGCTCGCTGTTGTACAGGCTGTCCTTGTACAGGCCGTAGACCTGTTCGATGCAACCTTCGTGGCTGCCCTGCTCTTTCATCACCTTGAACAGCAGCGACAGGTACAGCGGCATGATCGGGATCGCCGAGCTGGCCTGGGTGACCACGGCCTTGAGCACCGATACACGGGCGTCGCCGCCCAGCTCGGCCAGTTGCTGGCGCATGCCGATGACTTTCTGGTCCAGGTCCTTCTTGGCTTCGCCAATCGAACCGTTCCAGTAGATGTCGTGGGTCAGCTTCTCGCCCAGGTAGGTGAAGGCGGTGGTTTTCGCGCCTTCGGCCAACACACCGGCTTCATGCAACGCGTCGATCCACATCTGCCAGTCTTCGCCGCCCATCACCGCCACGGTGCCGTCGATCTCTTCCTGGGTCGCCGGTTGCAGGGTGGTTTCCTTGACGATTTCCTTGTCGGTGTCGACACCGCGCAGGGTCACGGACTTGCCCAGGGGCTTGAGGGTCGAGCTCAGCACTTCACCGGTCTTGGGGTGGGTGCGGCGCGGCGCGGCCAGGCTGTAGACCACCAGGTCGATCTTGCCCAGGTCGCGCTTGATGGTTTCGATGGTTTCGGCCTTGACCGCATCGGAGAAGGCGTCGCCGTTGATGCTCTTGGCGTACAGGCCCTTTTCTTCGGCGAACTTGTGGAAGGCCGCGGTGTTGTACCAACCGGCGGTGCCCAGCTTGCCGTCAACGCTGCCGCGCTCGAAGAACACGCCCAGGGTGTTGGCGCCGCAACCAAAGGCGGCGGTGATCCGCGCGGCCAGGCCGTAGCCGGTGGAAGCGCCGAGGACCAGTACGTTCTTCGGCCCTGCGTCGATGGCGCCCTGCTGGGTGACGTAATCGATCTGTTGCTTGACGTTGGCTTCGCAACCCACCGGATGGGTCGTCACACAGATAAAGCCGCGAACGCGGGGTTTGATGACCATTCACAATCTCCCAATTTCAATGTGCCAGGCGCCGATAACGGCGGCGGCAGTGTCACTTGCTAAGGTCGTAGACGCTCGCAATGGCTTCGCGTCACCAACCGATGGAATTTGCCCGGCAGGCCGAGGCTTGGCGCCCCTGTGCCGGTGCCCTCGGGGCGACATCCAGGCGGCCAGGGCCGAGACTCTAGCAGCTGCACCGGCGAGCTTGTGCATCCGCCCGGCGAAATTTCTGCGCTCACCTGCCGCCATCGTTGGCGGGCCAGAGGCAGCCACGGCCTCGGGGCATCATGTCCAGGGGCTGTAGAGCCCGTCGTAATCCCCCCGAGCCGACGCCAAAATCGCCCCGGCATGCCCCGCCAAGGCACGTGGCAGAGCCCGCAGTTTTAGCGCGACAGGCGCTGACCAGTCGTACTAAGCTCTGCGTTTTATCCCCCAAGGGCACTGCATGAAATGGATGCTGCAGGCACTGTTGCCGCTGTTGAGCCTCACCGCTCAAGCCGGTGAGTTGCGCATGCTGACCGACAACCACCCGCCGCTGCACTTTCAGCAGGGCCCGCACATGACCGGCTTTGCTGTGGAAGTGGTGCAAGCCCTGGCGCAACGCACCGGCGATCCGGTGCAGGTGCAGCAACGGCCGATGCTGCGCGCCCTGCGCGATGCCAGCGAGGACGCCGACACCGCGGTGTTTACCATTCTGCGCACCCAGGAGCGTGAAGCGCGCTACCAATGGGTCGGCCCGCTGATGCGCACCGAAACCGCGCTCTACACCCGCCGCAGCGACGATCTGCAGATCAGCGACCTGAGCCAGACCCGGGGTCAGATCGCCGTGCCGCGCAAATGGCTGGTCTACGGTTACCTCAAGCAGCAGGGCCTGGACAATCTGTGGGGCGTCGACAGCCCGGAAATCATGATGCGCCTGCTGCAGATCGGCCGCGTGCACTACGTGGTCGCCGACACCATGAGCGTCAGCACCTTTGCCAGCAATGTGGGCCTGCCCTTCGAACAGTTGCGTTACCAGATGCCGCTGATGCACCAGGACGCCTACATCGCCTTCTCGCCCAAGGTCGATGCGGCCCAGGTGGCCCGCTGGCAGCGGGCCCTGGACGCGATGAAAGACGATGGCAGCCTGCAAGCGTTCATGCAGCGCTGGCATATCGACCACCCGCCCCCGCAGGTGGGCGGATTCAAGCCATGACTCGCCTTGCCCAATGGAGCGCCATGCCCCCTGCCCGCAATACGCGGCCCAGGCGCGCCAACCGCTGCCCCGCCTGCTCAAACGACCGCTGATGCCGGGCTGAACCCCGCGCCAAGGAATGTTCCATGCCGACCTTTACCCCTGCCCGCCCGCTGCACCGCCTCCATTGCGCCGGCTGCGGCTGGCACCTGGCGATACTCGGCCAGAGCGACGCCAGCGTGCGCAAATGCCCCTGGTGCGGCAGCCATGATTTCAGCGACCAGCCGCCCAGCCGCAGTGGCGCCGGGCAGCTCCTGCAATGCAGGCACCATGGCCCGGTGGTGGTGCAGGTACTTGACGACAACATCGACAGCCAGGACTTTCTCGACAATCTGTATTGCCCGTTCTGCCCCTGACCCGTGGCCAACTGGCCAGCTGATTCTGCGAAGCGTTTTCTGACGCGCGCAGGGCACTAAATCTCGTCCACAGCAGCTACATTCGCTACTATGGCCTGCCGATTTCTGCCTTTGCCGACCCGCCAAACCGGAGCTTCAATGCCTACCCCCAAGGACCTTGCCAGCGACAGCGGCGCGCCGATGATTCCCGAGCAGCGCCGCGAGCAGATCCTGCGCCAGTTGCGCAAGCACCAGGTGCTCAGCGTGCATCAGTTGATGGAGATGTTCGACTGCTCGCACATGACCGTGCGCCGGGATATCGCCCTGCTGGAACAGGAAGGCCGTGCCCACTCGGTGACCGGCGGCGTGCGCATCGCCAGCCAGTTGCACAGCGAGCCCAGCCATCAGTCCAAGGCGGTGGTGGAACTGCCGCAGAAGCAGGCCATGGCCAAGCTCGCGGCGGGTCTGCTGCATGCGGACATGACGGTGTACCTGGATGCCGGCACCAGCACCCTGGAGATCGTGCCCTACATCAAGGCGCTGTCGGGGATGACCGTGGTCACCAACGATTTCGGCGTGGCCCAGGCCTTGATGGAGGCGCCCCAGGTCACGGTGATCCACACCGGCGGGCAGCTGGACCACTCCAACCATTCCTGTGTCGGCGGGCTGGCGGTGGCCACCCTGCGTCAAGTGGTGACGGACATCGCCTTTATCTCCACCAGCTCCTGGGACCTGCGCCGGGGCATCACCACGCCCTCGGCGTTGAAGGTCGAGGTCAAGCAGGTGGCGATGCAGTCGGCGACCCAGGTGGTGCTGGTGGCCAGCAGCTCCAAGTACGGCACCTTCGGCATGTACAAGATCGCCGAGCTGGAGCAGTTCGACATCATCATCAGCGACGCGG
This sequence comes from Pseudomonas protegens, assembly GCF_013407925.2. NCBI lineage: Bacteria > Pseudomonadati > Pseudomonadota > Gammaproteobacteria > Pseudomonadales > Pseudomonadaceae > Pseudomonas > Pseudomonas protegens. The sequence continues at coordinate 224,532 of NZ_CP060201.1, forward strand.
CCCTGGCCCCGGCGGCGGCGGACGGCATTCGCAAGCAAGGCGTGGAGTTGCTGCTGCCGGCGCAAGCCTGAGTCAGCGACAGGTCCCGCCCACAGCAGTCCGTGGCGAGGGAGCTTGCTCGCGCTCGCCTGCGCAGCAGACGCAATCCCTGCCCCCCTCACTCCCTGAAACACCGCGCCGTGCGGGTTTGGGGCGGCTGCGCCGCCCAGCGGGAGCAAGCTCCCTCGCCACCAAGAGCGCGCAGTGGCCGCTAGCGGTGTTTCTCGGTGGCGGCCATGAACTGCGCCAGCTCGCGGGCATAGAACCGGGCCATGCCGGTGGTGCCATGCCCGCGGGTTTCGGCGCTGGCGGGAATCAGCAGCAGGCGGGCATCCTTGACCTGCCTGAGCGCCGCTTGCAGGGTGCCGGTTTCCGGCGGGTTGCGCTCATCGTCCGCCGAGTTGATCACCAGCACCGGGGCCTGGATCCTGCCCAGGCCCGGCGCGGCGTTGTAGTCCGCCGACGACTGCCACTGGTAGATGAAGTCGTTGGCATCGGCGGTCTGCGGCGCCTTGAGGCGTTCATCCACCAGTGTGTCGGCCTGGGCCCGGGTCGGCGCCAGGGCCTGATAGGCCAGGGTGCCGCCACTGGTGCCGGTGGCGAACAGCGCGTTGGCCAGGCGCAGGGACGGCGGCTGTTGCCGATAGTTGCCCTGCTCCCAGGCCGGGTCCTGCTTGATCGACTCCACCAGCAGGCGGCGCATCATCCAGTTGCGCGACGCCATCTCGGTGGGCTGCGAGGCCATGGGCACCAGGGCGTCCATCATCTGCGGCCAGTTCTGGCCCCAGAGCCAGGTCTGCATGCCGCCCATCGAGTTGCCGATGACCAGCCGCAGATGCTTGACTCCCAACCCTTCGGTGACCAGCCGGTACTGGGCCTGGACCATGTCGTCATAGTTGTATTGGGGAAAGCGCGCGCGCAGGCCATCGGACGGTTTGCTCGACTGGCCGACGCCAATGCCGTCGGTGGCAATGATGTAGTACTTGCTCGCGTCCAGAGGCTGCCCCGGGCCGAACAGTTCGCCGCCAAAGTCCTTGCTCAACAGGTCGCTGGCCGGCCGGTAGGTGCCGTGCAGGTAGAGGATCGCCGGGTGCTTGGGGTTGCCCAGGGTGATGTAGTGCAGTTTCAGGTTGGCCAGTTGCTGGCCGTTGTGAAAGGTGAATTGCGCGGCGACCCAATCGCCCTCGGTGGCCGGCGGCAAGCTCGCGGCGGCAGCCAGGGACATACCGCCCAGGGACAAAATCAGGCCGAGCGCGGCCCGGCAGGCAAGACGCTGCATGGGAAAACTCCTGTGTTTATCGCTACCGTTCGTGGCCTTCGTACCCTCTGTAGCCGCTGCCGCAGGCTGCGCAAGGCACCGCAGGGGCCTCGGCGACCGGGGAATCGCTGCGAGCCTACGGCTCGTTCGCAGCCTTCGGCAGCGGCTACATAAAGCGCTGCGCAAGGCACCGCAGGGGCCTCGGCGATCGGGGAATCGCTGAGAGCCTGCGGCTCGTTCGCAGCCTTCGGCAGCGGCTACATAAAGCGCTGCGCGACGTTCCCCAGATAACTTTTCCTGCGCAACCTGCAGTAGCGGCTACACCGCCGAGCCTTGGCGCGCCTGCCAGTCGCGCAGCCATTGCAGGCCGGCGGAGGTGTCGCCGCGAGGGCGGTATTCGCAACCGACCCAGCCGTCATAGCCGAGCTCGTCCAGCAGTTGGAACAGGTAGGAATAATTCAGCTCGCCAAGATCCGGCTCGTGACGATCCGGCACCCCGGCGATCTGGATATGGCCGATGCCCGCCAGGTCGCGGCGCAGTTTGACCGCCAGGTCGCCTTCGACGATCTGGCAGTGGTAGCAGTCGAATTGCACCTTGAGGTTGGCCGCGCCGACTTCCTTGCAAATCGCCTGGGCCTGATCCTGGCGGTTGAGGAAGAAGCCCGGCATGTCCCGGGTGTTGATCGGCTCCAGCAGCACCGTGACCCCGACCTTGGCCGCCTGGGTCGCGGCGTGGGCCAGGTTCTCCAGGTACACGGCGTGATGGCGGGCCCGATCATCTTCCGACGGCAACAGGCCGGCCATCACGTGGATCCGCGAATTGCCCAGCACCGCGGCATATTCCAGGGCCTTGTCGAAACCCTGGCGGAACTCCTGCTCGCGCCCGGGCAGGGAGACGATGCCGCGCTCCCCCGCCGCCCAGTCACCGGGCGGTGCGTTGAACAGGGCCTGCTGCAGGCCGTGATCGTCCAGGCGCTGTTTGAGCACCTGAGGGCTGTAGTCGTAGGGAAACAGATACTCCACGGCCGTGAAGCCGTCCGCCGCAGCGGCGGCGAAACGCTCAAGAAAGTCATGTTCCGGGTAGAGCATGCTGAGGTTGGCAGCAAAACGAGGCATGGGAACTCCTGGGGCAAAGGGTCAGACAAACGGCCAGATCAGCAGGGTAATACAGAACCCCAAGGTGCCGAGCAAAGTGGTAATCACGGTCCAGGTACGCAGGCCATCGGCGACGTTGAGCCCGGCCAGCTTGGTGAAGATCCAGTACCCGGCGTCGTTGATATGGGACATGGCCAGCCCGCCACCGCCCATGGCCAGGCACAGCAGGGCCATGTGGTTGGGACTCAGGTTGAGGGTGGCGATCAGCGGCGCGATGATCCCGGCAGTGGTCACCAGGGCCACGGTGGTCGAGCCCTGCACCGCGCGCAGCAGCATGGTCAGCAAGAAGCCCAGGGCCAGGACCGGCAGGCCGGTGGTGCGCAGCAGGTCGGAGACTACCGCGCCAATCCCGGTGTCCACCAGGACCTTGCCGAACACCCCGCCGGCACCAGCGATCAGGATCACCATGGCCACCCCGGGCAAGGCCGAGCCGATCACATCGGAGACCTGGCTGCGGCTCCAGCCACGGCGCGAGCCCAGCAGCCAGGCACACAGCAAGGTGTCCAGCAGCAACGCCACCAGCGGCGCGCCGAGCACGGTCAAGACCCCGCGCAGGGTGGATTCCACCGGCAGCAAGGAGGTGGCCAGGGTGCCCAGCAGGATCAGCACGATGGGCAGCAGGATCAGGCTGACGATCAGGCCGAACCCCGGTGGCGGCGCTGGCGGCAGTTTCGCCGCCAGGCTACCGGTGGATTCCTCCAGGCCCATGTGGGCCACGGCGGCCATTGCCTGGGGGCTGGCCGGTTGTTCGGCGCCGTTGTTCCAGGCCGCCAGGTCTTCGTTGGTGACGTGAGGACCGTAGACTTCAGCGCGGATATCGTCGGTCATCGGGTAGTTGCGCCGGGTCATGCGCCCGGCCACGCGGTAGCCGACATAGCACAGCAGCGCGGTCAGCGGCAGGCCGAACATCAGCACCCGGCCCAGGTCCGCCCCCAGTTGGCTGGCCGCCGCCACCGCGCCCGGATGGGGCGGCAGGAAGGCGTGCACGGTGAGCAGCGCGGCGCACATCGGCAAGGCGAACACCAGCAGCGGCTTGCGCGCGCTGCGGGCCACGCCGTAGGCCAGGGGCATGAGGATGATCACCCCGACCTCGAAGAACACCGGCACGCCGATGATGAACCCGGCCATGGTCAGGGCCAGGGGCGTGCGGCGGTTGCCGAAGCGTTCGATCAGGGTCTTGGCCAGGGCCTCGGCGCCGCCAGAGAGCTCGATGATGCGGCCGATCATGGCGCCCAGGGCGATGATGATGGCGATGTGGCCCAGGGTCTTGCCCATACCGCCTTCGATGGTGGCCACCAGCTCCGCCGGTTTCACCCCGGCCACCAGGGCCACCAGGATGCTCACCAGCATCAGCGCGACAAAGGGCTGGAACTTGTACTTGAGCACCAGGAACAGCAACAGGGCGATGCCGGCCCCGGCGGTGATCATCAGAATCAGCGGGCTCATTGGGCAAGCCCCCCACACAGTGGCTGGCAGGTGTGGCAGGTGACGCTGGAACCCGTAAAGCAAATGCAGTCATTCATCTCGGGAAGTCCTGTTGTTATTGTTTTTTACCGGCAAGCCGCTGCCCACGGGAGTCCTGTCAGGGCTCCCGGGGAGGGGCTTGCATCAAGCGTTGGCAGTGGTGTTGCGGTTACCAGGCGGCGCCGAAAGCGTCCCGCAGTTCGTCCAGCGCGGCCTGGTCCAGAGGTGCCGGGCGCGGCTGGGTGAGCAGCCACAGGCGCGCGGTTTCCTCCAGTTCCTCCAGGGCGTAGCTGGCCTTGGACACGCTGCTTTCCCAGACCACCGGGCCCAGGCGTTCAAGCATCACCCCACGTACCCGGTTGGCCAGTTGCGCCACCTGCTCGGCGACCTTGGGCGAACCCGGACGCTGGTAGCCGATCAGCGGGATGTGCCCGACCTTCATCACCTGGTACGGGGTCAGCGGCGGCAGGATGTCGTCGTCGCGCCAGACCCCGGCCAGGGTCAGGGCCACCAGGTGAGTGGAATGGGTGTGCACCACCCCGCCCACCCCCGGATTGCGGTCATACACCTGACGATGCAGGGCCAGGGTCTTGGACGGCTTGTCGCCGCTGACCCACTCCCCCGCCAGGTTGACCTTGGCGATGGCCGCCGGATCCAGGCGCCCGAGGCAGACGTCGGTGGGGGTGATCAGCCAGCCATCGTCGAGCCGCGCGCTGATGTTGCCGGCGCTGCCCACGGTGTAGCCGCGTTGATAGAGGCTGCGGCCAACGTCGCAGATTTCTTCGCGCAGGGCGTTTTCCCGGCTCATGGCTGACCTCCGGCCAGTTGGCCCAGGGCCTTGCTGAAAAAGTCGCGACCGCCGAAGTTGCCGGATTTCAGCGCCAGGGCCAGGGGCTCGCCGCCGCTGCTGACCGTGGCCGGCACCCCGGGATCGATCTGCGCGCCGATCTGCAACAGGCGCACGCCCAGGGCCTTGACCACCGCCCCCGAGGTTTCGCCGCCAGCCACCACAAAGCGCCGCACACCGTTGTCCCGCAGGCCGCGGGCGATCTCGCCCAGGGCGTTCTCCACCAGGGCCCCGGCGCGCTCGACGCCCAATTGGCGCTGCACCGCCTTGACCTGCTCCGGGGTGCTGGTGGCGTAGATCAGCACGGTGTCTTGCTGGGCCTGAACAAAGGCCAGGGCCTGGGCCACCACCGGCTCCCCCGCCGCCAGGGCCAGGGGATCGATGCGCAGGGCTGGACGCTCGGCTTCCAGCCAGGCGTCCACCTGGGCATTGGTGGCCGCCGAGGCGCTGCCGGCCAGCACCACTTCGCCACCGGCCACCGACGGCAGGCTCGCGGCATCCAGGTCCCGCAACTTGCCGGCGCGGCGGAAATTCTCCGGCAGGCCCAGGGCCAACCCGGAACCGCCGGTCAACAACGGCAGGTCGGCGCAGGCGGCGCCAAGGGTATAGAGGTCGGCATCGGACAGCGCATCGGCAATCGCCATGGCGACGCCCTTTTGCCGCAGCTCGGCGATCTTCGCCCGCACCGCGTCCACGCCCTGGGCCACGCTGTCGTAGCGCAGCAGGCCCACCGGCAGCGTGGTCTGCGCCTGCAGCACGCGCACCAGGTTGGCGTCGGTCATCGGCGTCAGCGGGTGATGCTGCATGCCCGACTCGTTGAGCAACTGGTCCTGGACAAACAGGTGGCCACGGAAAATCGTCCGGCCGTTCTCCGGAAACGCCGGGCAGGCCAGGGTGAAGTCGCTGCCCAGGGCCTTGAGCAGCGCCTCGCTGACCTGACCGATATTGCCCGCCGCGGTGGAGTCGAAGGTCGAGCAGTACTTGAAGAAGATCTGTTCGCAGCCTTGCTCGCGCAGCCATTGCAGGGCCGCCAGGGATTCGGCCACGGCCTCGCCCACCGGGGTGGTGCGGGACTTCAGGGCGATCACCACGGCGTCGGCATCCAGGCCGGCGGCCACTTCGGCGCTGGGAATGCCAATGCTCTGCACGGTGCGCATGCCGCCGCGCACCAGCATGTTGGCCAGGTCGGTGGCACCGGTGAAGTCATCGGCGATGCAGCCCAGCAACGGGCGTGGATTGGAAGTGCTCATAAAAGACTCCTCAAACGGCATCGGGCTTGGCCACGGGCAGCTCGATGCCCGGGAAGATCTTGATCACCGCCGAGTCGTCCTCGCGACCGAAACCGGCGCTGGAGGCCTGCATGAACATCTGGTGCGCGGTGGCCGACAGCGGCAGCGGGAATTTGCTGGCGCGGGCGGTATCCAGCACCAGGCCCAGGTCCTTGACGAAGATGTCCACCGCGGACAACGGCGTGTAGTCGGCCTTGAGGATATGCGGCACGCGGTTCTCGAACATCCAGGAATTGCCGGCGCTGTGGGTGATCACCTCGTACAGGGCATCGGCATCCACCCCTTCGCGCAGGCCCAGGGCCATGGCTTCGGCGGAGGCGGCAATGTGCACCCCGGCCAGCAACTGATTGATGATCTTGACCTTGGAGCCCAGGCCATGGGCATCCCCCAGGCGATAGACCTTGCCGGCCATGCCCGCGAGGATCGCCACGGCCTTGGCGTAAGCGGCGGCCGGGCCGGAAGTCATCATGGTCATCTCGCCGGCGGCGGCCTTGGCCGCGCCCCCGGAGATCGGCGCATCCAGATAGAGCAGGCCCTGGGCCTCAAGGCGCTGGCCCAAGTCCACGGCGTAGGTCGGGGCCACGGTGGCGCAACCGATCACCAGGCTGCCGGGGCGCAGTGCCGCCACCGCCCCGCCCTCACCGAACAGCACGCTCTCGGTCTGCTCGGCGTTGACCACCACGCTGATGATCACTTCGCACTGCTCTGCCAACTGCGCGGCCGAGGCGCAGGCCACGCCGCCTTCGGCGGCAAACTGCTCGGTGACCGCCGCGCGCACGTCACAGGCGTGCACCTTGAAGCCGCTGCGCAGCAACGAGCGGGCGATGCCCAGGCCCATGGCGCCAAGACCGATGACACCGACATTGTTGTTATTCATGGGGGACTCCAGAGAGGGACCGCAAGCGTGCCGCGCCGCACGGGCGCCGGCCGCAAACCGGACAGGACAGGGAAACCCGGACAGACGGTCCGGCACATGCACAAGGTTGAGTGGCAACAGGCGCGGCCAGCGCAGCCGCGGACCACGGGCGCAGGGCCCCTGGGGCAGACGCGGGAGAAGGCAGGAGTGAATCGATCATCGTGGCCATCCTGTTGCTGTTGTTATCAGGTTGAACGTTGGCTGTGACCGATCATCCACTAATGAACGGATTATGTGAAGATATTTTTCAATCTAACATTTTTTAACATCACCATTTCCTGCCCCCCGCCCCGACTCTCGTGGTCGCCGCTGGTCGGAACGACGCGGTCCGGGCGCCGCGGACTGCTACAACCATTCACAGCCCTGATCTGGATCAGCATTGAGCGCAAGATCCTGGCCGAGGCTCAGGACAGGTGATGGCGGACTGGCGGTAGCGCCCTTCATCGCAACCCCGTTGACGCTCCCCGTGACCAGGGGCTCAATGGCCCACTCGTTATGCTTGGACAAGGATGATTCAACATGGCAAAGATCGAAGTTCTATCGGGCGATTTTCTGCAAGGCGCCGGCGAGTACCGGCACGGCACCTTCAGGCTCAAGACGGTATTCAACAGCGCCGGTGTCGAGGTCAAGGCGTCGGCCTTCAAAAGCCTGGAGATCGCCACTGAAGGCCCCGTCGCCAACAAGGACGCCTTCGGTTATGGCGTGGCCGGCGCCATGCTGCTGGGGCCGGTCGGCGCGATTGCCGGTTACCTGATGGCGGGGACGGAAAACGAGGTGACCTTCATCGGCACCCTCAAGGATGGCCGGCAACTGATGGCCGCCACCGACAGCAACACTTACAAGGACATCTCCCGGCACGTGCTGAATTGATCTTCGGCAAAGTTGTATCAAGTGCTCATGACATCCGGTCGCTGTCATGAGCACTTTTTCATTACCCCTCGTTATATATGCCGGTCTATTGCACTACCCAACTTAGTCGCTTAGCTGAACCTCAGCTGAAACTTCATCGCCGAATACTCTTTCAAGACAATTTAACCTTGACTCCCGGGACCCTCCTGAGTACATTGCGCGGGCCGGGCAAACCGGCCTTTTTTCAACTCACTAAAGAAGCCAATGGACACAGTATCTAGACGCTGTCTGGTCACTGCCGCTGCGCAGCGCCAGGCACCCCTGAACAATGACGGGACTCGACTCCGCGGTCGGGTGAGCTGCGCTAGGGCTTGACGCTCCAACGTAACTTGCCTCCCCGGAACCAGTCCGGTCACGAGGCACGAGTTATGCACTTCACATCTTCTGTAATGCCCGGCGTACGCGCCTTCGCTGCAACCATGCGGGTCCGGCTGTGCCGTGAGCCCAAGGCACTGGCGCGCTCCCCCTTCTCCTCTGTTTCGCCCACACCCGCCACCGCCCTGCGGGCCAATTGGCGCGTCTGCCCGATGACCGGCCAGCTGCAGCAACGCTGGAGCCTGGACGACAGCCAGGAGCCGCAGAGTCGGGGCGCGGCCCTGCTGCGGCAGGCCGGACTGATCTTCGGCCTGTACCTCGGGGCGCGCACTTACCCATAAATCAACGGTCGCTTTCCGTTGTTTGCACACAAACTTCTTACTTGGAAGTTTGACGGCATCTTATTGCCTTCTCGTTAATAAAACTTGCTGGAGAAAGTTATGGAAGAGGCCAGTAGTAGGTTCGCTGTCCATTCAACTTCATTGTTTGGGCAGCGAACGTTAAAACCTGAAAAACGCCAAGATCCTAATCGATCGCCAACCTGCGATTCGACATACTTTCGCTCGTCTTTAATTAGTTGAGTGGTCGCTGTGTCGTGCCGCAGTCAGGCGGCAGGAGCACACGCAATGACTGCAAAAACCACAACTTCCCGCAACACCAGCGCCACCCGCGACAGCCAAAAACTGTCGATGCGCGCCGCCCGCGAAGCCCAGAACGGCCTGGCCGTGACCCTGGCCAACGTCAACTCCAGCACCGCCGGCCTGACTGAACTGGACGCCGAAGGCCGCCTGCAACGGGATGGCCACAACGAAGTCGCCCATGACCGTCCGCCCCACGCCCTGGTGCAATTGCTGCAAGCCTTCAACAACCCCTTCATCTATGTGCTGATGACCCTGACCGGTATCAGTTTCTTCACCGACTTCTGGCTGCCGCTGCAAGCCGGCGAAGAAACTGATCTGACCGGCGTGATCATCGTCCTGGTGATGGTGCTGGCCAGCGGCCTGATGCGCTTCTGGCAGGAACACCGCTCGGCCAAGGCCGCCGAGGCACTCAAGGCCATGGTCCGCACCACCGCGGCAGTGCTGCGCCGCGAGCAGATGGGCATGCAGGCCCGGGTTCGCGAAGTGCCGATGCGCGAACTGGTGGTGGGCGACATCATCCAGCTGTCCGCCGGCGACATGATCCCGGCGGACATCCGCCTGATCGAATCCCGTGACCTGTTCATCAGCCAGGCGGTGCTCACCGGCGAAGCCTTGCCGGTGGAGAAATACGACACCCTGGGCGCCGTGCAGGAAAAATCCGCCCAGGCCCTGGCCGCCGACCAGCAAGACCTGCTGGACCTGCCGAACATCTGCTTCATGGGCACCAATGTGGTCAGCGGCACCGCCACCGCGGTGGTGGTGGCCACCGGCGGGCGCACCTACTTCGGCTCCCTGGCCCGTTCCATCGTCGGCTCGCGCTCGCAGACCGCCTTCGACCGTGGGGTCAACAGCGTCAGCTGGCTGCTGATCCGCTTCATGCTGGTGATGGTGCCCATCGTCCTGCTGATCAACGGCTTCACCAAGGGCGACTGGGCCGATGCCTTCATGTTCGCCCTGGCGGTGGCGGTCGGCCTGACCCCGGAAATGCTGCCGATGATCGTCAGCGCCAACCTGGCCAAGGGCGCCGCGGCCATGGCCAAGCGCAAGGTGGTGGTCAAGCGCCTCAACGCGATCCAGAACTTCGGCGCCATGGACGTGCTGTGCACCGACAAGACCGGCACCCTGACCCAGGACCGGATCATCCTCGAACACCACGTCGACATCAGCGGCAGCCGCTGCGACGCGGTGCTGCAACTGGCCTGGCTCAACAGCCACCACCAGAGCGGCATGAAGAACCTGATGGACCGCGCCGTGGTCAGCTTCGCCGAGGGCAACCCGCACTTCACCCCGCCGGCCGCCTGGCGCAAGGTCGATGAGCTGCCCTTCGACTTCGTCCGTCGGCGCCTGTCGGTGATCCTCGCCGATGCCCGCGGCGATCACCTGTTGGTGTGCAAGGGCGCGGTGGAAGAGATGCTGGAAACCGCCACCCGGGTACGCCAGGACGGCATTGCCGTGAGCCTCGACGCCGAGCGCCGCGCCGCCCTGCTGCAACTGGCCGAGGACTACAACCGCGACGGCTTCCGCGTGCTGCTGGTGGGCACCCGGGACCTGCCCAAGGACCAGACCCGCAGCCAGTACAGCGCCAGCGATGAGCGCGAGCTGGTGATCGAAGGCTTCCTGACCTTCCTCGATCCACCCAAGGAAACCGCCGGCCCGGCCATCGCCGCCCTGCGCGACAACGGCGTGACAGTCAAGGTGCTGACCGGCGACAACCCCATCGTCACCGCGAAGATCTGCCGCGAAGTCGGCCTGGAAGCGGGCGAGCCACTGCTGGGCCGCGACATCGAACACATGGACGATCAAGTGCTCGGGCGCCTGGTGGAAGAGCGCACGGTGTTTGCCAAGCTCACGCCCCTGCAGAAGTCCCGGGTGCTCAAGGCCCTGCAGGCCAACGGCCACACCGTGGGCTTTCTCGGCGACGGCATCAACGACGCCCCGGCCCTGCGCGATGCCGACGTCGGCATCTCGGTGGACAGCGGCACCGACATCGCCAAGGAATCGGCGGACATCATCCTCCTGGAAAAGAGCCTGATGGTGCTGGAGGAAGGGGTGATCAAGGGTCGCGAAACCTTCGGCAACATCATGAAGTACCTGAACATGACCGCCAGCTCCAACTTCGGCAACGTGTTCTCGGTGCTGGTGGCCAGTGCCTTCATCCCCTTCCTGCCGATGCTGGCGATCCACCTGCTGCTGCAGAACCTGATGTACGACTTCTCCCAGCTGGCCCTGCCGTGGGACAAGATGGACAAGGAATACCTGGCCAAGCCGCGCAAGTGGGACGCCAACAACATCGGGCGCTTCATGCTGTGGATCGGGCCGACCTCGTCGATCTTCGACATCACCACCTTCGCCCTGATGTGGTACGTGTTCGCCGCCAACAGCGTGGAAATGGCCGCCCTGTTCCAGTCCGGCTGGTTCATCGAAGGCCTGCTCTCGCAGACCCTGGTGGTGCACATGCTGCGCACCCGCAAGATCCCGTTCATCCAGAGCACCGCCGCGCTGCCGGTGATGCTGGCCACGGGACTGGTGATGGCGCTGGGGATCTACGTGCCCTTCTCGCCCCTGGGCAGCATGGTCGGCCTGGTGCCGCTGCCGTGGGAATACTTCCCGTGGCTGGTGGGCACCCTGCTCGCCTACTGCGTGGTCGCCCAGACCATGAAGACCCTGTACATCCGCCGCTTCAAGCAGTGGTTCTAAAGGCCTGGTTCTAAGGGCGTGAGCCCGGCGCGGCCGCCCTCGGACGGCCGCGCCCGATACACCTAACCAACGATGCCACCGTCGGCGCGGCCAGCGCCCCGCCGACGGCGACGCTGTTCGCCCGCAAGGAGCATCGCCATGTATCTCAAGCCTTTTTCCATGCTGCAACGCGGCCTCCAGGCCCTGCTGGTCTGCTGCCTCTGCACCTGCGCCCGCCTGCTCACCCGGGTGAGCATCCGGCTGTATGTGCGCGGCCTGCTGAGCGCCGTTGAAATTCGTTTTCTGCTGGGTTTCAGCGCCGCCCTCACCCGCGCCTCGCTGCGCCTGGCGATCGCCTGAACCTGTCACAGTCCCGGGAGAATACTCATGTCGGGCACCACTCTTCTGATCAACCTGGCCGGGGCCATCGCCCTGCTGCTGTGGGGCTCGCAGATGATCTGCGGATCACTCCTGCGCGGCTTCGGCAGCCCGCTGCGGCACTGGCTCGGGCAACACCTGAACAACCGCTGGCTGGCGCTGCTGTGTGGCGTCGGCATCACCGGCGTGCTGCAAAGCAGCACCGCGGTGAGCCTGATGGCCAGCTCCTTTACCGCCGCCGGCACCCTGGGCCTGGCCCCAGCGCTGGCGGTGATGCTGGGGGCCAACATCGGCTCGACCCTGGTGGTCCAGCTGCTCAGCCTCGACCTCTCGCTGCTGGCGCCGGTGCTGTTGCTGGCGGGCTTCCTGACCTTGCGCCTGCGCGACGACTCACGCTTTGAAAGCATCGGCTGCGCGCTGATCGGCCTGGGCCTGATGCTCCTGGCCCTGGGCCTGCTCGGCGCCACCCTGGGCGCGGTGGAAAGCACCCCGGTGTTCCGGCTGGTGATGACCAGCCTCGACGGCGACCTGCTGCTGGCCCTGCTGGTGGCGGTGCTGCTGACCTGGATGTGCCACTCCAGCGTCGCGGTGGTGCTGCTGATCGCCTCCCTGGCCGGCACCGGCCTGCTGTCGCCGGCCACCAGCATGGCCCTGGTGCTCGGGGTCAACCTCGGCGCCAGCCTGCCGTCGCTGCTCAGCGCCAGCGGCAACGTGGCCCGGCGCCTGCCCCTGGGCAACCTGCTGGCGCGCCTGCTCGGGGTGGCCCTGGTGCTGCCGTGGATTCCCACCCTGGCTCGCCTGGACGCGGTGCAGGCCCTGGCGCCGGAGTTGCTGGTGGTCTATCTGCACAGCGCCTTCAGCCTGATCCTGGCCCTGCTGCTGATCGGCTTCACCGAGCCCCTGGGCAAGCTGCTGACCCGGCTGCTGCCGGCCCCCGCCCCGGTCACCGACCCGGGCATGCCGCTGTACCTGGACCAGGCCGGCCTGGAAGTGGCCAATATCGGCCTGGCCAACGCCGCCCGCGAAGCCCTGCGCATGGCCGACATGCTTTCGAGCATGCTCGATCGAGTGCTGCAGTTGTTTCGCACCTCCAATATCGCCCACGCCGATCAGGTGCGGCACATCGACCAGTCCCTGGACCTGCTCAGCGCGGCGATCCGCGCCTACCTGGCGGACGTCGGCAAGGAAGGCATCAGCGACCAGGACGCCGACCGCTCCCAGGAGATCCTGCTGCTGGTGATCAACCTGGAGCACGCCGGCGACATCCTCGCCACCAGCCTGGCGCAACTGGCGGTGCGCCGCCTGCGCCGCGGCGAAGCCTTCTCCGAGTTCGAGCTGGGCACCCTGTACCCGCTGCACCAGGAGTTGCTGGACAGCCTGAGCCTGGCCATTACCGTGTTCCTGCGCGAAGACCTGCCCACCGCCCACCAGTTGCTGGCGCGCAAGGAAAACGTGCGGCGCCTGGAAGCCGCCGCCGGCCGCGAGCACTTTCGCCAACTGCGCGAAGACCAGAGCGCCTGGGCCGAATCCGGGGACATCTTCCAGCGCCTGCTGCGCGACTACCGCCGGGTCCACCACCACATCGCCGCCCTGGCCTACCCGGCCCTGGAGCGCGCTGGCGAACGCGACATCGAGCACGGCTACCTCAACGAACCCCTGGCCGACACGCCGAGCACCGAGCACCCGGCGACCGGAGCCAAGGAGGACGCAACATGCGCGTCCTGATCTGCGCCGGCCGCTACTACGCCGACAGCCGCCTGTGCCGCCGGGTCCTGGAAGCCTTCCAGCGCCTGCACGAAGTGCGGGTGGTGATCCACGGCGGCAGCCAGTTTCTCGGTGCCCACATCGAGGACTGGGCCCGGGAAACCGGGGCCCACATCGTCCGCTACCCGCCCAACTGGCAACTGCACGGCAAACACGCCGAGCGCCTGCGCAACAGCTTCATGCTGGCCGACAGCCGCCCGGACATCGTCCTCGCCCTGCCCGGCGGGGAAGACACCGAAGAGCTGCTGGCCCAGGCCCGGGTCCGCGGCATCCAGACCCTGTCGGTGGACGAGCAGTAAACACCCCACGCAGCACCCACCCGCGCCGGCTCCGCAACCAAGCGGTCCGGCGCCCCAACAGACCGAGATCCGCCATGTCCAAGCACCGCCCACATCGCTCCTCGCGTTGCGCTTCCTGGGGCCACAGCCTGCCTGCCGCGAAAAGCCGCATGCTCAAACGCAACCTGCTGTTCCTCGCCCTCACCGCCGGCGCCACCGCGACCCTGGCCCTGTGCTCCAAGGCCCAGGCCGCCGGCGGCGCCTATGTAGTGGATGACGGCGCGATCAACGCCCCTGGGGAATGCAATGTCGATGTCTGGTACCAGAGCACCCGGCATCAAGGCTCCAGCCACAACAGCGTGATCGCCCCGGCCTGCACCTTCAGCCAACTGCCCTGGGTGCAACTGGGCGCCGCCGTGCAGCGCCAGCAGGCTGACGGCCAGGGCGAAACCCAGCTCAGCCCGCAGCTCAAGATCGCCTTGCTGGACCGCGAAGACCTGGGCCTGCAACTGGCCCTGGCCGGCTCCGCCCACTGGGCCCTGAACCGCCACCACAGCTTCGACGGCGGCGACCTCGCCCTGCCCCTGACCTTCAGCCCGGCCCAGAGCCTGCGGCTGAACCTCAATGCCGGCTGGACCCACGCCTATGACGAAGGAGAACAGAACCACCGCTGGACCTGGGGCAGCGGTGTCGAATACGACCTGATACCGAGCCTGACCCTGATTGCCGAGCGCTACGGCCAGCGCGGCGGCGAACAGGGCTGGCAAGCCGGCCCGCGCCTGCACGTAGGGCAGCACCTGGACCTGGACCTGATCGTTGGCCAGCACCTGAGCGAAGACCGCGACCGCTGGCTGACCACCGGCGCGACCCTGCGCTTCTGAGTGTTTAGGACTGAGATAAATACAGGGGTAGGTGTGAGGTAAACCCGAGACATTCCGGGATTCGATGGTACAGGGTGGTATGGGGTTTGTAATTGAGTTGCAGCTGGTGCAATTTGATTGAGCCCCGATCATCACCTGGTGACCGGGGGTGTAGATGGGGAGTTGGTGCTGTTTTCCGTTGGCGCCTACTCCCCTTCATATGATGCAAACAGGTCGCCCTGATCGCGGGCGACCACTGCCAACCGCATCCGTTTAACGACCTTGTAGACAAACGCCAGTGAGAGATTGTGTTTCCTGGCGATCTCTCGATGGTTACGGCCTGTCCACTCCTCAAAAATCTGCTGATGCAGCTTCGACGCTTGTACGTGGATGCCTTTGGGCATGTACAGCTGTTGGCCACCCCAGATCGCCGCCATCTGCATAGCCACCTCATTGCCGTGTGCTTCGGCAAGTTCAGGGCTGATGTTCAGCGTCTCTTTTGCAGACTGCGCTACATGGTCGGCAAGTGTTTGGAGAAGCTCGCCCGCCGTACTGCTCGGCTCTTTCATATGCCCCCCTTATTCGTCACTCGATGCTGCCATTGCTTCAGGTTCTCGATCACCCGGCTCGCCTGGGCGACGTTGAGCCACTGCAGTGCAGACACCTTGGTCATGCTTTTCACGAAGTTGGCCAGAGCCTCCTCGGACGGATCGCGAACCTCGCCCAGGTCGTGCAGCTCCAGCCATAGCGACCGGATCTTCCTGGACTGCTCATCATTGGCCCGTGGCCGCGTTCCTGCCTTGTTTGGACGTGGCTTAAAGCCCCGCTGCTTGAGCTGTTCCAAAACCCTCTGCAGGTTTGGAACACTCAAGTCGGCGGTCGATGTCGCGCCGTCCAATCCGGTCATTCCAGACAACATCAGCCGATAGGTCTCGTCATCCATGCGCATCTCGCGCCGTGCAACATGGATCAGCTTGATTAATCGCAGGCGGTCCGGGTTGGAAGGCGCGGCGTTCATGCCCATCCCCCGCGCTCCATCAGGTCAATGGCGGCCTGTTGTGGATCTTCGACATCACCGTAGGACAGTTCACGAATGAAGTCTTCCAGTTCACTCCTGTCATCGATAGCATTCCCCGTCGACCATGCCGCAACGCGAAGCCCGCCAATCTCTCGTGGAATATCGTTGCCCATACCCTCCACAACGAGGGTGTCATAGCTCTCTTTTACGCTCATGTCAGCCACCCACCGTCAAACGTGCCAATGGTCGATGACTCACCGCGTGGTGCAGCTGAGCCGACCGGCCAGCCTGGTATCCGGCGTCTCCGGCCACTTCGTCTCGGGCCTTGAGTTTGCGGCGTTTCATCTTGGCTTGGCCGAGGTTCGGATACTTCTTGGTCATGTAGGCCTGGATCGCCTCAGCGATGCTGTCTTCGACCCCTGCGAACTGTTCTACCTTGGCTGAGACTGCGTCGATCCAGCCATGGGCGAATGCATCGCCCCGGGCAACCTTGGTGGCGCGTTTACAGCGCTTCTGTGTAGCGAGAAAATCACGGCGCCCCTTCTGCAACTGACGCTCCAGTACCTGGTATGCATAACCTGCCAACTCGGGCACGGCTCCACAGCCGATGAAGATGAACGACGCGCTTTCAAACCAGGGCGTACTAATAATGAAATGGGCGCCAAAGGCCTCAGCGCAGACGTGGGCTAAGCGCACCCGCCAGGCCGGTGGGTCGCTTTCTGAACCTGCCGCCACCTTCGCCTCTCCAGCCATGCTGGCGAGCACGTCTCCCATCTCCAGGTGGTAGGCCTCCATCAACTTATGAGCCTGCCGCAGGGCGATCTCCGCTTCATTGGGGTTGGAACCCTTGCCCTTTGCCATCTCCAAGCACTTCTTGATCTTGTCGAGAATACGATCCTGGTCCATCTCACACCCCCGCCAAAGTCAGGTTGATAGGCAAGTACTGATCGGTATTGCCCTGGCGTTTATAGACCCGGATGTACACGGCAGTGCCGTTGACCTGGATGGAGTCTTTCAGCGCCTGCATGGCTCTTTTCCAGTCGGGATCGTCGATCTCTACACGCAACAAACTGAGCACGTCCTTGACCATCAGTTGCCCCTGGCGGTTGGCCCTGAATGCGCGGTCAACCAGCACCCGCAGATGGCTGTTGGCGCCCTCGGACCAGGCGCTAATGCATTGGTTGATCAGCTCTTTGGCGGCGAGGATTTCCTCGGTAAAGACAACCTTGTCAGCATAGGCCCGCTCGATCTTGAACTCGCCGTCGTAGGTGGTGATGGAGACGTTGCCCTTCTGACCGCCAAGCGTTACACCGTAGCGCTCTGAGGAAACGGCCACCAGATCGGCAACATCGGCCAATGCCTTTTTCTTGAAGCGAGCCAAAGCTGCGCTGAGCTGCTCAGCTTCAGTACCGAGATCACGTGCGACACAATCACGGAGCTTGTCGTGTTCGCGCACTTGGTCAACCGGAACCAGGTGGCCAATGGCATTGCGAACGAAGCCCGCAGGAATGGCGATATCAGTCATGAGACTCTTCCTTTATATGTGCCAGAAGCTGTTGCGCAGCCTCAATACTTGCATCGCCAGCACTCTGGTAGCTTTGCACCTGGACGATGACGCGCTCAGTCCCAGCAGTCTTGTCATACACCGTGACCATCCAGCCAGAGACGCGGTTGTAGCCAATCTCCAGCCACAGGAATGGCTTGACCGATAGCGCGGACTCGAAGGCAACCAGCAAGTCAGCAAGGTGAATGACATGCTCGCTGGACTGTGCCTGCAGGTGCAGCAACACCTGGTCCAGATGCTGCACTGCCTCTAGCGGTCGACCTTCAGCGATAGAGGTCCGGGTAGATGTGAGGGCTGCTGAAGCACCAAGCGGCGTCTGGAGATGCTCCAGCAGCACGCGGACATGCTTCATGGCTTCCCCCCAAAACATGGTGGGTTGTTCATGGTTGACGGCGTCACCCATGGCCGCGATTGCGTTTGCGAGAGGCTGATTCATTGGTCCTGCTCCTTCACCAAGGTGTACCAGGCGATATCAACGCCCCGCACGGTTACTGTGTTGCAGGTGAACCGCCCCGCAGGCGAATAACGAATGCCTCGCAGCTCATGCCCAAACCGCCGCGAGAACAGATCGACACTGGATGGCTCGATGAAGATCTTGTTGTCAGCCAGCACCAGGTGCTTGATCACAACACCCACCTCGCGAAATTCGCGGGTCAACTCGTTGAACGCCGACAGCTTCACCGGGAACTCCTCCGCCAAGATGCTGGGTGTCTGTGCAGGTTGAACATCGACCAGATACAGAGCGGCCATCTCACACCCCCTTCACGACATCAGCTGTGATCACTGGCACACCCAACTGGGCAGCCAGATTCATCGCAGCGATGACCAAGTTGCCAATGGCCAGTGGATACAGCAGCGAAACCGTCTCATCGCGGCCACTGCGTCGGCTCGGCTGGGACAGGCGTTCAGCAATCGCCTGGATGCCGCTGGCGTCAATGACCTCTTCAAGCGCCTTGCCTGCGCGGTCGAAGCGGAATTTCAGGAACTCTTCCAGGCGAGCCCCTTCAATGGGCGTCAACGTCACGCGCTCGCAGCGCTGTACGACCTCACGCACATCGGCGTTGCGCTCGCTGAGTTTCACGTCCAGCTCGGGTTGGCCGATCATGATGATGCTGACCAGCTTGGTGAAACCGACTTCCAGCTCAAGAATGCGCTTGAGGTGCTTCAGCGTCGGGATCGGCAGGCTGTGGGCTTCCTCGATCACCAGACAGTGGCGGTAACCGGCTGCATGGGACTCCTTCAGAGCCTTGTGCAACTGAGCGAAACGCGCCTCGGGGCTGCTTTTGGGCTTGGCCAGGGGCGACACCGCCGCCATCATCGACTCGGCGATATGAGTACTTTTCAGGGACTTGCCCTTGGTGTCGTTGTCTTCGGACGCCAAAACATAGGGCTCGATGATGATCACCGGGTCACCGCTGTCGGCTATGCGGTTTACCAGGTCACGGCGAAGCGTGCTTTTACCAGCCCCCGACTCACCCACGACAGCGAGGAAGCCACCGTGCCGCGCTGTCTGATACATGATCTCGCGGACATAGCGAATATCAGGGCTGACCCACATGTCCTGGGCGCACTGCAGCTCATCAAATGGGTCACGGAAAAGGCCAAAGGCTTTACGGGTACTTGGCTGTAAGGTCTGTTTTGGCAGTAACATAGGTTCGTCCTCCCCGGACGGCTCTTTCACTAGGGCCGGATCTGCCGTGTTGGCGCACGGCAGATCCACTTCTTCAAAGGCGTTGGCGATATCGGCATCGTTGGCGCCGGACTCGGTCAGGAATACGCGGATGCGCCCCTGTAGTTCTTCGCAGTCCAGGCTGCGAGGCCACTGACCATGGTTCAGCAACTGGGCGACTGTCGCGTCACTGAGTTTCAGCGATTCGGCCAAGGCCGACTGAGGTCTACCGATTCCTTGTAAAACGTGCTTGAGCTTCAACATCACTCACCTCCAACCGCAGCCAGCACCAGGCTGAGCGGCTTGCGCATGACCTCAACAGGTCGTTTCAGCTCCGCCTCAATGGCGTCGAGCTGCTCTTGGGGAACTCCTTCCGGGTATTGCTGCTGCAGCCGACTGAAACTGTCAGCCGACCAAAGATTGCCTAGGCGTGGGCGCAGTAGCTTTGCCGCTTCAACATGACTGAGCGGCGCCAGCTCGATAGTCGGAGCATTGACGTTGAGCGACGTGCCGCGACGTGGCATGTAGGACGGCAGCACCGTGTCATTGACGTGCTTGTGAGGGTCGATCAAACCACCGAACGGAACGGCCTTGGCCTTGCGTGCGGTTTCAGCGTCGGCCTGATTGGTTGTGCCGGTGGCGATCTGCTCCAGGACCTTGCGCGAGAGCTGGGCCGGAGTTTCCGCGTGGCTTTTGTACTGCTCGCCGATGGTCGCCGAGGTCGCCGCAAAACCAAATTGGTCGATCTCGATCCGTTCGATCACGTGGTACTGCTCACGGCCATCCTCACCCACCAGCACAGCGATGGCGGTATCCGTGTCACGCCAGCAGTTGCGGGTGATCAGCAGCTTTTCACCCACCATCACACCCGGTACTGAACTGACATCGAATTGAGCGCCGCGAAACGAAACCCGCAATAGGTTGCTGACCTTCCGGTACTCCGGGGTACTGACGGCCAACTCACGGCAGACCTCAATGCTGGGTGCCAGGCGCAGTTGCTCCTGCTTGATCAACTGCCAAACGCCGTACCGCGTGCGGCGGGTCCGAGTGTGAATCGCGGTCGCGTTGTAGTAACGCATCCACTTTCCGGCCCAGGTATTGATCTGTTCCAGGCTGTTCGCTGCCTGAAACTTCAACGCACTCTCAAACTCACGTTCAACAATGTTGTGCGCCTGTTCGACCTGACCCTTTGCCCGCGCATTGCCGACCTGGTTGATGATCAGTTCGATGGACATGGCGCGGCACAGGTTGCGGAAAATGCCGCTGGTCATGGCCGCACCCGGGTCGGTCATTAGCATCCATGGCACGCCGTGGAATGGGTCCGCCTCGTGACGCTTTTGCATCGCGTTGATCAACACATTGCACAGGTTCTCTGCGGATTCCGCC
Organism: Pseudomonas protegens; assembly: GCF_013407925.2. Lineage (NCBI taxonomy): Bacteria > Pseudomonadati > Pseudomonadota > Gammaproteobacteria > Pseudomonadales > Pseudomonadaceae > Pseudomonas > Pseudomonas protegens. The sequence goes on from NZ_CP060201.1 coordinate 244,958, forward strand.
CCCAGGACATACTCCAGATACAAGGTGCCGCTGGTGTGGTCCGTGATCACGTAGCGCCACAGGCGCTGGCGTTCGATCTTCTTCAAGTTGCCGGGTTTGCCGTCATAGAACTCGGCCTTGTTCATCACCTGGGCGCCGCTGTCGGCAAGGTAGAACTGCGTCGAGATTGAGGCGTCCACCTGCCAAACGTGGTTGGGGTGATTGCTGGCCAACGACACTGCGGGAGCATCCTGCAGCAGTTGGTCTGGGTGCAGTTTGTAGCCCTGCAGGGCGCGGCTGATGGCGCCGCTGGTCAGCGGGCGAAACAGTCCAGTCGCCTCGTCGACCCGTCCGGCCAGGATCAACCCGTTGCTTCTCAGGCGTTCAACAGCGCGCTCAATCGTAGACAGCTGCTTGTTGTTGGCTCGGATCGACTCCAGCAGCATTGCCGAGATCAACCGGGCCTCATTCAGTGGCAAGGCACTGTTGCCTGCATCACTGCGACGTTTACGCGGCTTTGCCACTCGAACCTCCTTCAGCTTGCGCTGAAGCGTTTGGATGGAAACACCCAGCTCGGCGGCGCCTGCCTTATAGATTGCAGTGCGCTGACCGTGCGGAGCGCTCTCTGCACGCTGGGCGATCTGTGCCAGTTGCTGGGTCTGTACCGGATTCATGGATTAAGCCTCGGCCTGACTCATCCAGGCCGGGGCGCCCCCTTGCTGGTCGTGCAGGTGAAACTCGCTACGCAGGGTGGCCAGGGTGGTTTCAAGTTGAAGGATCAGGTCCGCCTGATACGCTCGGTGATCTACGCCGTGTTCATTGCCGTGCTCAGCCATCTTGGAGAAACCTTCGCGCAACTCGCCCAGGATCTTGGCCTCGACCTCAAATTGCAGTGCGACGATCTCAGTGCGCAGCTCTTTGATGACGTCATCCGGGGTGGCGGTCTGAATGCGTTTACGGTGCTTCTCCAGCTCCTGCTTGGTGCTGTCCAGCTCTTTGGTTTTCTTCGCCATGACTTCGCTTTGCGCTTCGTAGTCAGCGTTGGTTTCGTCCAGGCGCTTGCTCAGCTCTTCTTTTTCCCTGGCATGCTTGGCGATGATCTCTTCGGCGAGATCAACGAAGGCATCCTTGTCACCGGTCTTGGCAACTTCGATCAGAGCCGATTTCTGGTCCTCAGGAAGGCGGCGGTATTGGCGCATTTCGCGGTAGCCGATGCCCATACGGGACATCGAATCGAGTGCCTCTTCACCGAATGTGCGGAGGTTGGCAATGTCCTGGTTCGCCTTTTCGTCTGACACTCCCAGAACGCCGCAGAACTCCTCCCATGTACCTGAAAAAACCAAACCGTTTGGCATGGATTTTCCTTGAAGTGCTCTGTAGAGCTTGTTTTCCTTGACGTAGGCGAGTTTGGAAGCCCAAACGGTTTGGGAAAACTTGCCAAAGGCATCTGCCATTTGGGCTTGGCCAAGCAGCTGGTTTACGAGGTCTCGATCATCACCGTGTGAGGTCAAAGCTGAAGCCATCGAGTTTTGAGTCGCGGTCAGCATTTCACCGTCCAGAGCAGGCAGCTCAACAACGTCGGTAACTGGGGATTTGGTACGTGCCATGGTCTTCTCCTTAATTCATCGATCCAGCGGCGATACGCTGATTGATTTCCTGCATGCGGTTGGTCAAGCGGGCCATGTGCTCGGCATGAGCCTGGGCGATCTGCAGCACCCCCACGGAGTGAGCGAACCGACCATTGTCGAGCTTCACCGCCAAGCCTTCTTCGATCAGGGTTTGCATGGCACGAGTAATGTTGCTCGGGCTGTCCTGGGTAAGTTGGGCCAGATCGTTGTTGCTAAGGCCGGTCACGGTGTGGCCCTTCAAAGCCTTGAGGACTCGCAACACACGTGCAGCGGCTGAGACGGTGCGGCTCATGGCTGCCCCTCCAGTTCAAGTTGTGGGTGTTGGGTTTGGCTGACATTGCCTCGGTGCCAGGCAAGCCCTTCCATTGCCGCCTGTATGGACGCAAGCGCTTCGTCGGCTTCGCAGGCTTTGGCGTAGAAAGCGAGCAACCGTCCAGTTGCAGTGGTGAGAAGTTCCTGTAAAGCCTGCGTGTCCTGGGCGGTGCAGTTCCGGCCTGTGGGTACATCAATGGTCAACCGACCTGCACTGGCGGCAATCCAGCGAGTGACGTAGTCGCAGCCGCAAGCTCGCTCATAGGGACGAATCAAGTTGGCCGGCATGCGGCCTGTCTGCAGCCACTTGTAAACCGACCAGTGATCAGTAACGCCCATCTCGTCGGCGATACGCTCGACACCCTTGTTGTGGTTGTCCTTGGCGAAGTCCTTGCACAGCTCCAGTGCATGGCGCAACGAGGTCGGTTGAATGCTCTTCCAGCGACGGCGGCTCATTGGAAAGACCTTTCTGAAAGGCATTCCAAACAATCTGAACTTTTGCAGCTATGCAAAGTGATTGCGTTGGATGCAATGTTTTGGGGTACATTCCCCGACATGGACATGAGCAATGACTGACCGCATTGAGAAGCTTGAGGCACAGGTGAATGCATTGGCGCAGGGCTGGTTACGCCTTGCTGCAGCTCTTGAAGTTCAAGGACTGCTTTCACCGAATGACATAGACCATTCCCTGCAGTCGGTCCGATGGCCGGGGCAGTCAATAGACGCTGAGGCAACCAAGACGCTGGCATGGCTGTGTGATCAGTTGAGCGAAGCGCGAAATGCGCGCCGAGCTGCTGGGCCTCAAGCGTCAGCCTGCCGGTACGGCGGTGCGGTGCAATAGCCATTACGCTGCCATCGCAGCAGTCGGCTTGAGACCAAGCTTCACCGCAATATCATGGGCCTTGCCGTAATTGGCTTTGGCCTGGCCATTGAGGACGCGGTACACCTCGTTGCGGGTGTAGCCGTTTTCGGTAGCCCACTGAGTAATGGTTTTGCCGACACGACGGAAGTTTTCTTTCACCTGGTCGGCGGTTAGGGCTTTGGCATGGGTGGCCATGGTGGTGGCTCCTGTGATGCAAAGATAATTGCTGTTTGTTTGAATGATTTTGTGATCTATACATCACATAGTCAAGGGATATTTGTGATCAATACATCACCATTTGTGCGTCTCAAAGAAGAGCGCAAACGCCTTAAGCTGACCCAGGCGGCCGCAGGTGCTGTAGCGGGCGTTACAAGAGAAACGTGGAGTCGATATGAATCGGGCGCTCTATCCCCAGGAATGGAGGCGTTAGAAGCTTTTGCTTTGGCGGGTGCAGATGTTCAGTTCGTTTTGACCGGGGTTCGCGGTTCAACCCCTCCCTCAACTAGGGAGAGACTTTTCCTCGATCAATTCCGGCGAAGCCCTGAAGATCGGCAAGATGAGGCTCTTCGTGTTCTGCTGGGCGCGCAGTCTTCTGCTGCAGCACAACACACATTCCAAAGTGTCGGCCAGTACATCCATGGATCAGTCGATCAGTCCGGACTGACGCTCAACGTTGGTGGTAGCAAAGGGAAGAAGTAACCATGAGCCAGGACTTTCATGGCGGTGTAGGCCAGGTGGCCGAAGGCGACATCAACAACTACGGGATCAGTATCAACCTGACTGACAAAGCTGAGGCCCGAGGCTTGGTTTCTGCTCAGAGGAAGGAGCTGCATGAGCTGCGCGCAAAGTGTGAAGAGCTAGGTGATGACCCTCGTGATGTCTGGCGCACGGTCCATGCGCAGTTAGCAGTGACATCTATCTCTGAAATCACTGCAGAGCAATTTGTCGAAGCTCGCGATGTGATGCAAACAAGGTTGGAGCGCTTGCAGGAAGACGCTGATAAGCGTCGTTTGGTTGGTAAAGTCCTGCGTGCAGTAGCTGAAAAAGATGCTAAGACCGAGATGAACACTTTCTGCGAGTTAAATTTTGGTCGTACTCAACTGAATAAACTTCAAAAGCCTCAACTCCAAAAAACACTTGAGTTCGTACTGGACTTTAAACCGAATATGCAAAGTGCGCCTTTAGTCCCTGAACTCGGCTCACTGACGTTCCGGGATTTTGTGATGTTGCATAGACAGAATGCTGCATGCTTGTTTTGCTTGGGCCTGCTTGTCGGCGGAATTTTGTTCTAGTTAAGGAGTAGAAAATGAAATCAAGAATTTTGGGACTGTTAGGTTTTTCACTGTTGGTTTTGTCGGGTTGTGGGGAAAAGGCAACAATCTCCGAGTTCAAGGTTGTATCTGATAGCGCGCTGGTTGGTAAAGCGTTGCCAGCGATTCGCCAAGCATGTCCCGGTCTGGATAAGTACTCTCAGGCACTAAAGAACATCCGCGTTCAAGATAATTTCCGCACCTCGATTCTCTTTGATGTCGCTGAATCAGCATCTATTCCCGATGCTTACAAGGTTGGTGGGCATACCTGTTATGTGGAGATCGACTCTACGGGAAAAAGCATATTTATCGAGAAACTAGGCTGTAAGTCCCTTTGCTTGGATCAACTGAATACCCCGGACGGCCAGCTTAAAATTGACCTCGCCCAGGGTGCGACTGATAGCTGATGGTGATCTAAAAATTATGGTTGAGATGACTTATTAAGTAGGCACCAACTGCCCTAGCGTTCTCTTTAAACTCGATTAAAAGCCTTCCTGTCCCACGCCGCCGATCATGGCGGCGTGTGTATTTCTGGCGTCCGAAAAGTACGGCGCCATTACAGGAGGCGTCCGATGCGACCCGAAACCCCTCGCGGCATCCGCAACTTCAACCCCGGCAACATTCGCCATGTCAAAGGCACCCGCTGGCAAGGCATGTCGGCGAATCAGAACGACACCGCATTCGTCCAGTTCACCGGCCCTCAATGGGGCATCCGTGCCATTGCCCGCACCCTGATCACCTACCAGGACAAGCACGGCCTGCGCACCATCCGCCAAATCATTGGCCGTTGGGCCCCCCCCAACGAGAACAACACCGAGAGTTACATCCGTCAGGTCGCCACCCGTCTCGGTGTGTCGCCTGACGCCCGGATCGACGTGTACGACTACCGCACCATGCGGAGCCTGGTCGAAGCAATCATTCGCCATGAAAACGGCTCGGGTCCGCTTTCGCAGGGCAACTGGTACGGCGAGTCTCTGGTCAGCGAGGGCCTGCACCTGGCCGGAATCGTTCCCGACGCCTATCACGGGGAACAGGCATGAAGCTGATCGACAACTGCCATTGCTGCTGGAAGCTCCATAGCGTCCAGCTGGCTATCGTCATCGCGTTGCTGGGCCTCCTGCAGGTGACCGTCCTGCCCATGTGGGAAGCCCAGCTTTCCCCCTCGACCTACGCAATGGTCAACAGCGTGTTGGCCGTTCTGTTGTTCATCGCTCGCCTCGTCAGGCAAGGGCCAAACCAACCTGATCAGGGGGCCAGCCATGAGACTGAACCTCTTCAGTAGAGCTTTCGCGGCACTGCTAGCGGGCCTGGCGGGCATGTGTCGCTGGCCTTCTCCAGGCAGCGATGCCGGGACCTGGAGCCGATCCAGTGCCATGCCCCCTTATCGTCACGGCAAGACCGGTATCGCAGCAGCCAAACGCCGTGCGCGGCAGTCCCGCAATCGTATGAGGCACCGCCATGGTCGCGCTTGATCGATTGCCAACAGGAGTGCTGGTTGCCGTGCTGGCGTGCGTGATCAGCGCAGCGGCTGCCGGTTCAATCGCCTACCGGTACGCCGAGGCACAGGGCAAAACCAATCTGTCGAACCTTGCGGCTCAGCAGGCTGAACAGGCGTTAGCGGCTGAGCGGGCAAACCGATTGCAGCTGCTGCAGCAGGTCACTCGTGCCAACGAAGCCGAGGCCTTGCTGCTCACCACATTTGATCGACACGCAGAAGAGAAACGCCAGCTCCAGGAGCGAATCCCCCATGTCACAACGAACTACATTCCGGCGCCTGGCGCTGTTGCTAAGTCTATTCCTCGTTGCGTGTTCACTGCTGGTTGGCTGCGCGACTTCAACACCGCCCTCGGTGTGCCCGCCCCAGGACCGGGCACCGCTGTCACCACTGCTGAAAAAGCGGCCTGGCCCACCCCCGGCACTGACACCGAGTTACTGGAAAGCGGCGTCACTCCCGCAGACATTCTTGCCCATGCCCAGGACTACGGCGTGTGGGCCAGAGCCAACCTTGCCCAGCTCAATGCCTTGCTTGATCTCCAGGAAAAGGACTGACGCCCTATGGATTTAGCTGAACCCGCTACAGATGACGACATCAGCGATTCGGAGCTGCGAGTTCGCAACAGTAGTTTGCGACGTAGCTCCGGTCGTTCAGCTTACCGCTGCGATGAATGCGGCGATGCAATTCCTGAAGATCAACGCCAGGAAAACCCTGGTATCGAACATTGCTTTGACTGCATAGACGCCTTGGAACATATGGACACGGGGGGTTTTGAATGAACCTAGAACAACTCAATTTCAGCTTCACCGCCGTGCAATGGGTTGTTGTCACGGTGCTCGGAATTTACACCTGGTTCACCAACCGCCAGGCCGCGAGTGCCCAGGAGCTGCTGGAGTTACGTACTCGCATTGTCGCTCTAGAAGAACATGTCCGGCATCTGCCAGATCAACAGGCCGTCACCGATCTGCTGGGCGATATGAAAGCGGTACGAGCCGAGCTGTCGGGGGTCAAGGACGCGCTTGGCCCTTTAGCCCGTTCGCTGGACCGGATCAATGATTACTTGCTGCGAGAGAAGACATGACCCAATACGCCGAATTCCTACGCCAGGACTATCGCCTGGTGATTCTGCGCCTGCTGGTCGAGATGACTGGCTATCGTGCCAACAGTTCTGTGCTGACCATGGCCCTGGACAGCTATGGACACACCCTCAGCCGTGACCAGGTGAAAACCGAACTGCATTGGTTGGCTGAGCAAGGGGCTCTGACCATCGCAGATGTGGGCCCTGTGATCGTGGCAACTCTCACCGAGCGCGGCCAGGACATCGCTGCAGGGCGTGCGCGGGTGCCAGGCATCAAGCGGCCGGGGGCATAACCATGGCGGGCAAGTCGTCTATCAATCGTCTGCCGCCAATAGTCAAGGCGTACATCCAGAAGCTGCTGCGTGAAGACCGCATGACGCTGGATGACATGCTGGCCGATATCCAGTCGCGCTTTCCCAACGAAAAAGCCCCCAGCCGCAGCGCGCTGGGGCGCTTCAAGCAAGGCTTTGATCTGCTGACCGAAAAAGCCCGCCAGCACCGAGAGCAGGCGGAAGCTTTTGTGGGTGCGTTCGGTGAAGACGCATCTGACAAGACCGGCGCCTTGCTGGTCGAGGCCATATCGACGTTGGCTTACCAGGCCGCCATGGGCGCTCATGAGAAGGATGATGTCACCACCAAGGAAGTGGCCGAGTTGGCGCGGGCAGCCAAGAACACCATGCAGGCCCGGACCTTGAGCATCAAGGAACGCCAAGCAATCGAGAAAGCTGCGCGTGATCGGCTGCTCCAGGAGCAGGACGCCGAGCTGGCCAAGACCGTGCAGACCGGGGGGATCAGCGAAGAGCAGGCCCTGTTCTGGCGTCAGAAATTCCTGGGTGTCAAATGAGCGCCCCAGCGGTCAAGCCGTCATCGAGTACCTTGCGCGTTGTCGAATGGGACGATTTGCCGCCGAGCGTCAAACAGATCCCCAGCGACTACAACCCGATTGCCGAAGGCATCCTCATGGCTCACCAGGGCGAATGGCTGAGCATTCAGGCCCAAATCAAACTCTGTGAAAAAGGCCGTCGGACCGGCATCACATTCGCCGAGGCCCTGGACTCGGTGATCACCGCAGCGTCACGCAAGGCCGCTGGCGGCATGGACGTGTTCTATGTCGGCGATACAAAGGAAAAAGGCCTGGAGTTCATCGGTTACTGTGCAAAGTTCAGCCGAGTGATGGCCGAGGCCCAGGCCTCGGGTGTCAGCGAAATTGAAGAGTTCTTGTTTGAGGACCAGGACGAGTCGGGTAACACCCGCCAGATCAACGCCTACCGTATTCGTTACGCATCAGGCTTCAAGATCGTTGCCCTGTCCAGCAACCCGGCCAACCTGCGCGGCCTGCAAGGCAAGGTGATCATCGACGAGGCAGCCTTTCACCGTGACGTGTCCGCCGTGCTCGATGCTGCCACGGCTCTGCTGATCTGGGGTGGTCGGATAGTCATCATCAGCAGTCATAACGGCAAGAGCAACCCGTTCAATCAAATGGTCAGTGACATCCGTGAAGGCCGCTATGGCGATACGGCAGAGGTCTACAAGGCGACCTTTGACGATGCCGTTGCCAATGGTCTGTATGAGCGCAAGTGCATGATGACCGGGGAAGTCCCTACGGCTGAGGGCAAGGAGTCCTGGTACAAGCAGATCCGCAATGCCTATGGCCCACGTAAGGCACAGATGCATGAAGAGCTGGATGCGATCCCTCGCGATGGCAACGGCGTGTGTATTCCTGGTGTGTGGATCGAGGACGCCATGCGTGCGGGTCGCACGGTGTTGCGCCTGGCGCTGGATGATGATTTTACGCTGCAGACCCTTGCCCGCCGTGAAGCGTATGTCGAGGACTGGATCGAGCGCTATCTCGCACCCCTGGTGCAGGCACTGACGCCTGAGCTACGGCACTACCTGGGTATGGACTATGCCCGTCACCGTGACTTCTCGATCATTTGCCCGATGTCCGTAGACCAGGCACGGCATCGCGACGTGCCGTTTGTGGTGGAGATGCACAAAGTGCCGTACCGCCAACAGAAGCAGATCCTGTTCTACATCCTGCGCCTACTGCCACGCTTTGCCAGCGCGGCGCTGGATGCTACCGGCAGTGGTGAAACCCTTGCCGAAGAAGCTGCCGATGAGTTCGGCCATGACCGCATCCTGCAGGTGAAACTCAGTCGCGCCTGGTACGGCGCCTGGATGCCGAAGTTCATTCAGCTCTTTGAAGACACCACCATCACGATGCCCAAAGACGACTCTCTGCAGCAGGACGTGCGCTCGATTGAAACGGTTGAGGGCATTCCGATGATCATGAAGGCTCGCTCGCAAGACCTTAAAGATCCCGAGCTTTACCGCCACGGTGACTTCGCAGGTGCCGGTGCGCTGGCCAACTTCGCGACACTAGAGAGCGCTGCAGGGCCAGTCTCTGTTAAATCCCGCCGCCCGCGTCAGGGCACCCGCATCACCCAGGGGTACGCATGAACAAGAAAGGTGTGTGGGTGACCCCCACAGAATTCGTCAACTTCGCCGAACCGAAGCACAAAGGCCTGACCGAGCATATTGCCAGTCGGGCGCGCAGCTTCGATGCCCAGGCGCTGGGCATGTACCTGCCCAATCCCGACCCGATCCTCAAGGCTCAGGGTAAGGACATCACGGTCTATCGGGATCTGCGCAGCTCGGCCCTGGTTGGCGGTAACATCCGCCGCCGAAAGTCGTCGGTGCTTGCCCTGGAACGCGACCTGAAACGCGGCAATGCCCCAGTACGGGTTGAGCGCTTTGTACGTGATTGGCTGGCTGACCTCGATCTCGACCGGATTATTCGCGAGATGCTGGACGCGCCGCTGTTCGGGTTTCAGCCTATCGAAGTGATGTGGCGTCCACTCGGGTTGAGCGTTGTCCCCGAGGATCTGCTGGGCAAGCCAGCCGAGTGGTTCCTCTACGACCAGGAAAACAATCTGCGTTTCCGGGCTCGCGATGCTGGGCTGACCGGCGAGCTATGCGATCCGCAACGCTTTGTTGTTGCCCGCCAGGACGCGACCTACAACAACCCGTATGGCTTCGCTGACCTGTCCATGTGCTTCTGGCCGGTGATCTTCATGAAGGGCGGTCTGAAGTTCTGGGTCCAGTTCACAGAGAAGTACGGCTCGCCCTGGGTCATTGGCAAACACCCGCGAGGAGCAAGTACTGGCGAGACCGATCTGCTGCTCGACAGCCTGGAGGCGATGGTTCAGGACGCCGTTGCTGCCATCCCGAATGACTCAAGCGTCGACATCATTGAGGCCGCTGGTAAAGCTGGTAGCGCCGAGGTTTACCGCGAGCTACTGATCTACTGCCGTAGTGAGATCAACATCGGGCTGTTGGGGCAGAACCAAACTACCGAGGCAAACAGCAACCGGGCTAGCGCGACAGCAGGCCTTGAGGTGCTCAAAGACATCCGCGACGGAGACAAAGGCATTGTCGCGACGACCATGAACGCGGTCATTCGTCGAGTCGTCGATCTGAACTTCGGTGAGAACGTGGCCGCCCCGGTGTACGAGTTATGGGAACAGGAGGAGATCGACAAGACCCAGGCCGACCGCGACAAGTCGTTGACTGAAGCGGGTGTGAAATTCACACCGCAGTACTGGAAGCGCACCTACAACCTGCAGGATGGCGATCTGGACGAGACCCTGGCCCCAGCCGAGTCGCCAGAGTTTGCCGAGGCCTCCCTCAAGCCCATTCTCGACCAAGTAGCACTTGATCAAGCCATCAATAGCCTTCCCGCTGAGTTGCTCCAGGAGCAGAGCGAAAAGGCCGTTGCCTCTGTGATCGATGCGCTGTTACGCGCTCGCACTGATACCGAGGCGCTCGGCCTGCTCGCGGAAGCGTATCCGACGATGGATGACCAGGCGCTGCAAGAGAACCTCACACGACTGCTGTTCATGGCTGACATTTGGGGCCGCTTGAGTGCAAGTGCGGATCGGGAAGACTGATGGCAACCACAACGAAGAGTCCAACCCCGGCCGACCTGAAGGCCATCTTCGGCCTTGAACCAAGCAACGCTATTGCGTACTTGAAGAGTAAGGGCTACGCGGTCACCTGGGACTGGCGGGACATGCTCGACCAGGCACATGAGCAAGCCTTCACCGTCGCTAAGGCGATGCGCCTCGATCTGTTGTCGGACATTCGCGGTGCGTTGGAGACTGCGCTCCAGGACGGCCAAACCCTCAAGCAATTTATCGCCGCTTTGCAACCAACGCTCGAAGCCCAGGGCTGGTGGGGCAAACAGGTGATTGTCGACAGCGACGGCGTCGGCGAGTTGGTGCAGTTGGGCAGCCCGCGCCGTCTCAAGACCATCTATCAAACCAACCTGCAGAGCGCCTATATGGCTGGTCGCAAGGCCGAGATGGAGCAAACCACCGAGACCCATCCGTACTGGATGTACGTGGCCATCCTGGACGGCAAGACCCGGCCCAGTCACCGTGCGTTGCAAGGCCAGGTGTTCCGCCACGATGACCCGATCTGGTCCGCGATCTACCCGCCCAACGGCTTCAACTGCCGTTGCCGCGTGACGGCGTTGAGCGAGGCAGCGGCCAAGCGCCGGGGCCTGAAGGTCGAGTCGAGCGAGGGGCGTCTATTCACCGAGACTGTCGAAACAGGCATCGACAAGCGTACCGGCGAAGTCCGCACGGCGGCCGTGACCGGCATCCGTACCACCGATGCAGCGGGTAGGCCCATCACCTTCCGTACTGATCCGGGATTCAATCACGCACCAGGTACTGGCTTGGCGGATGTTCTAAAACAGAAACAAGCAGCTGCTGCTCGGGAGACTTGAGATGTTCACTGTTGAGCTGGATCACCAACGTCTGCAGACGGCCTTGCGTCGCGTTGAGTGGGCCGTAGGGGATCTGGCGCCACTGATGCGCGGCATTGCCGCCGAGCTGGCCAGCCAGACTGAGGAAAACTTCAGAGAAGAAGGTCGCCCCGACTGGGAAGACCTGTCAGACGTAACCACCGAACGCCGAGCCAAGCACGGCAACTGGCCTGGTCAGATGCTGCAGGTCAGCGCTGCAGGTTTGGCTGCGTCGGTCACTACTCGGGCGACCGATAGCTCTGCCCTGGTCGGCAGCAACAAACCCTATGCCGCCATGATGCAGTTCGGTGGGGACCAATCAGACTTCCCGCATCTCTGGGGTGACATTCCAGGCCGTCCTTTCCTGCCGATGGACGCTGAGGGCGAACTACAGCCCGAAACAGAGGAGGCAATCCTGGAACTCGCACTGAGTCACCTGGAAAAAGCCGCTCGCCTGTAAGCTCCACAGAGGTACTTGCGCACGCATACAGCTCCGGTTCATCAAACCGTGTAGGTGAAGAACGCTGTAAACGCTTTATAAAGCTCTGATGCCTTATTCCCATCCTGCTGCCGGGGTGCCAACGGCGCCCTGATCTCATCAACACCGCCGCGACACTCTTTAAACTCGATTAAAAGCCTTGGGCCATTCATTGGCCCAGTCTGTGCGCATCACGTTCAATGAAGCGCACCGACCATGAAGCCACTCCACATTTTCAAGCCGGGCAACCACATCACCATGAGTGGCGCCTGCATCTCCTTTGGCGAGTCCGATCTGGCCGCCACGGTACTCGCCTACGATCCAGCGTTGCACGAGGCCCCGCTGGTCATTGGCCATCCCAAGCACGATGCACCTGCAGCCGGTTGGGTCAAATCGCTGTCGACTGCCGCTGACGGCCTGATCGCAGTTCCACACGAGGTTGATGTGGCTTTCGCGGATCTGGTGGCGCAAAAGAAATTCAAGAAGATCTCTGCCTCCTTCTATCACCCCGACGCCGCCAACAACCCGGTTCCAGGCGTGTACTACCTGCGCCATGTCGGCTTTCTCGGCGCTCAACCGCCGTCAGTCAAAGGGCTTCGCCCCATCGAGCTGGCAGAGGACGAAGAAGGCGTCGTCGAGTTCGGCGACTTCGGCGATAGCGTTTCGGCCGGCGTCTTCCGCCGCCTGCGCGAGTGGCTCATCGACAAGTTCAGTCAGGAAGACGCTGACCGCGTTGTTCCTGGTTGGGACGTGGACAACTTGCTGGCGGAATCTCGCCGCGAAGTCGACAGCCCCGCGTTCACCGAACCCACTCCACCCAACAAACCCACCACCGAGGAACACCCCGTGAACCCAGCGGAAAAAGCCGCCCTGGAGGCGGAAAACACTCGCCTCAAAACTCAGTTGGCCGCACACCAGGAACGGGAGCAGAAGGAGCAGGCTGCCCAACGTCATACCAAGAATCTGGCTTTCGCTGAAGGCCTGGTCGGTGCAGGCAAGCTGCTGCCCAAACACACCGCCGCACTGATCGCCGCCCTGGACTTCGCCGAAGCAGGTGATGCACCGCTGGAGTTCGGTGAAGGTGATCAACGCAAGCCGGTTATCGAAGGCCTCAAGGCAATCTTCGACGACCTGCCGCAACAGATCGACTTCGCCGAACAGGCGAGCAAGGACCGCCAGGGCGATCTGCATGTACCTACCGATCTGGAGTTCGCCGAGAAGAACACCGACCCCGATCGCCTCAGCTTGCACAACCGTGCAACTGCCCTGGCGGCTGACAAGAACATTCCCTACGAGTCGGCAGTTCGCCAGCTCATCAAGTAACAAGGAGTCATCATGGCTGATCGTTTGAGCAAACTGCGGATCGTTGACCCGGTCCTCACCAACCTAGCGCGGGGCTATCGCAACGCCCAATACATCGGCGAGGGCCTGTTCCCTATCGCGCTGATGGACAAGGAAGCCGGGGTCGTTCCGTTGTTCGGTAAGGAGGCTTTCGAGGTCTACGATACCGAGCGGGCAATCCGTGCCCAGTCCAACATCATGACCCCGGATGATGTGGACGGCCTCGACGTGGTGCTGCGCGAACATGACCTCGCTTATCCCGTGGACTACCGCGAGAAGAACGAGTCCATGTTCGACGCTGAGTCGCGGGCCTCCCGTCGTGTCGTCAACGCTATCGATCTGCGCCGCGAAGTGGCCTGCGCCAAGCTGGCGCAAAGCCCGAGCACTTTCCTTGCTGGTGCCAAGGTCACCTTGGCGGGCTCCAGCCAATGGAGCAACGGCGGTGGTGACCCCATTGCAGTGGTCGAACAAGGCAAGGAAGTGATCCGCAGCCGAATCGGCATTCGCCCCAATACCATGACCATGGGCGCCTCGGTGTATCAGTCACTGAAGTTCCACCCAAAACTCCAGGAAGCCTTGGGCTCGACTGAGCGCAAGCTGATCACCGTTGAACACCTGAAAGCCCTGTTCGGTATCCAGGATGTCCTGATCGGCGAATCCCTGGCGGGCTCGGTCAACACCTCCGATATCTGGAGCGACAACATCACGTTGGCCTACGTGGCCAAACCTGCAGCTGGCGCCCAGGCCGACTACGACGAACCGAGCTTCGGCTACACCCTGCGCCGTAAAGGTATGCCCGAGATCGATACCTATGACGGTTCGGGCGGCAAAGTGCGCTTCGTTCGTAACACTGACATCTACAAGCCCGTGGTCGTGGGCGCTGATGCCGGTTACCTGATTTCCGATATCAACGGCTGAGGTTTCCATGGCTGCTAAAAAGACAGGACAAGATCAGGACAGTACTTCGGAAAAGGCTGTTGACGCGGCTCCGGGTGGTGTCAGCCAGGCCGCTGCAGTTCCCCCAGCTGCTGCAGCACTTTCGCAATCAGACGCTGCGCCAGCGAACGAACAGCCCGGCGCTCCAGCTGCAAGTGCAGTTCCCACAGCCGCGGCTGCCCCAGCACCAAGCACGACGGCGGTTGACGCAACTGCTGCACCAGGTTCTGTCCAGGAACTGCCTGGCTACATGGTGACCGACGTGTCGTCCGTGCTGCATGACGGCACCTGGTATCACCAGGGCGATGACATTTTCCTGAACGACAAGGACGCGGCGCCGCTGTTGGACCGCCGAATTATCAAACCGTCCCGGAGCGAAAAATGAAGACTCAACAACCTATTCTCATCACCTCGGTGGTCGCCCTGGTCGATCTTCCGCGCAACCGCTTTGCCAACTTCGCGGGTGGTTTGTGCGCGGCCGGTGCCAAGGCCCTGGGCACGGTTCAAGCCGATACCGAAGCCGATAACGTGGCCCCCATCAGTGCCCTGGGTATCTGCCTGGTCGTGGCCGGTGCTGCAGTGGCGGCCGGTGCCGAGGTTGAGTCGGACGCCTCTGGGCGTGCGGTGACTCTCGCTACCGGTAAGTCCAACGGCTTCGCCATGGATGCCGCGACTGCTGCAGGCGATGTCATCCGTATCGTCCGGGGAATCTGACCAGTCATGCGCTACTGCACCCGTGATGACATCGGGCGGGCCATTCCTGAGCTGACCCTGATTCAGCTCTCAAACGATGACCCCGCAGCCGAGCAGCCCAACGAGAACGTGATCGAGGATGCCGTCCGCCAGGCAGAAGAGCTGGTCGATGGCTATCTACGAGGCCGCTACGACTTGCCGCTCAATCCGGTGCCCACCGTGTTGCGGGATGCAGTGGTGTACCTGGCTCGGCACTGGTTGTATCAGCGCCGTCCTGAAGGTGCTTTGCCTGATGCGGTGAAAGACAGCCGCAAGGACACCATCAAGCTCCTGGAGAGCATCCGTGACGGTGTGGTCACCCTGGGCATGCCCAGCGGGCAAGCCACGCCAGAGCCTGGTGAGATCCATGTTCGCGCACGTCGCCAGCAGTTTGGTGGAGATCTCTGGGGGCGATACGAATGAACCAGCTCAAAACCCAAACCGAGCAGATGCTGGACGCCATGCGTATCCGCCTGCAGGAGGCCTTCGGCAAGGTACTGATGGTCGAGCTGTTTCCTGAAAACCCAGCGAGTTACCGCCTGAATCACCCTCGCGGCGCGATCTTGCTGGCCTACGGCAAGTCGACCTTTGGTGGTTCCGAGGCCGGTGACTCCATGTTCCAGGCTCGCAACATCGTCATCAGGCTGACCCTGGTGTTTCGCCAACTCAATGGCAAGGACGGAGTGGTCAGCTACCTGGACCAGATCCGCGCTTGCCTGACTGGCTGGTTCGCTCCGCACTGCGACCAGGCGTGTCGCCCGGTGGCCGAACAGTTTATCGGCCAGGTCAGCGGCCTCTGGCAATACGGACAGGACTTTGCAATGCGCGCCACTCAACTGCAGGCATTCGCCCCAAGCGATCCGCCTCCGTCGGTCAACCTCCAATTTGAGGAGAACCCATGAACCTTACCCGCTACATCTACACCGGCCCACAAAGCGCCGCCTCCCTGCGGGTAGACGACTCGCGTGAGCTGCTGGAAGTGCAACTGCATACCGGTGAAAGCGTTGAACTGCCTGCAGGACACGAATACACCCTCGCGCTCCTGGAGCTGAAGCACCTGGTGCTGGCACCGAAACCGACCGGCAAAACGTTGTCCGGCGCGTCTGAACCCAAGAAGGAGGCGAAGCCCAATGCCAGCTAACTATTTGCACGGTATTGAAACCACCGAGATCGAACGCGGCCCTCGGGCCATCAAAGTGGTCAAGTCCGCAGTCATTGCACTGGTGGGCACCGCCCCCATCGGGCCAGTCAATGCGCTGACCCTGTGCTTGAACGAAGGTGATGCTGCGCAGTTCGGCACCCACCTCGCCGGGTTCAGCATTCCAGAAGCCCTGGACGGCATCTATGACTTCGGTGCCGGGACGGTGCTGGTGGTCAACGTGCTCGATCCTGCTATCCACCGCGCCAATGTCGCTGGCCAGGTAAAACAGTTCGGGGACAACGACCTGTTGCAACTGGGACACGGGGCCTTACAACTGCTGACGCTGAAACCAGCGGAGGGCGACAGTGCCTATGTGCTGGGCACTGACTACACCGTTGACATGTTGATCGGCCGGGTGAAACGAGTGGCCACCGGCAGTATTCCCGCCAATGCCCAGGTGAAGGCGGATTACACCCATGCTGACCCGTCCAAGGTCACGCCTGCCGAGATCATCGGCGCGGTAACCGTTGCAGGTCGACGCACCGGCTTGAAGGCGTTCCAAGACAGCTACAACACCCTGGGTTTCTTTTCGAAGATATTCATCGCGCCAGGGTTCAGTACCCTGAATTCGGTGGGCGTCGAACTGGCCTCGGAAGCCATTAAAGTGGGCGGCGTCACCTACATCGATGCGCCTATCGGCACCACGGTGCAACAAGTGATTGCCGGTCGTGGTCCAGCGGGCGCCATCAACTTCAACACCAGCAGCGACCGGGTCCGTCTTTGCTACCCGCACGTCAAGGTGTACGACGCCGCCACCAATGGCGAGCGCCTGCAGCCGCTGTCGATCCGTGCGGCAGGCCTGCGGGCCAAGGTGGACAATGACAAGGGTTACTGGTGGAGCAGCTCCAACCAGGAGCTGCTCGGCGTCATTGGGCTGGAGCGGCCGTTGACGGCGCGAATCGATGATCCGAATAGCGAAGTCAACCTGCTGAACGAGGTGGGCATCACCACCGTCTTCAACTCATTTGGCACCGGTCTTCGTTTGTGGGGCAACCGCACAGCGGCTTGGCCGACCGTGACCCACATGCGCAACTTCGAAAACGTCCGGCGCACCAAGGACGTTGTCGACGAGTCGATCCGCTACAGCTCGCTGCAGTTCGTTGACATGCCGATCACCAACTCGCTCATCACCAGCATCACCGAGAGCGTCAACCTGTTCCTGCGCAAGCTGATCGGCGATGAAGCCCTGATCGGCGGTGAATGCTGGTATGACCCAGCGCGCAACCCTCAGACGGAGCTGGAACAAGGGCACGCATTGTTCAACTACAAACTGACTGTGCCGTTGCCATTTGAGCGTGGCACCTTTGAAACCGAAATCACCGGGGAATACCTGGTCAACCTGGGAGCCCAATAATGGCCGGTTTTAGTGCGCATCGTGTTTCTAACGCCGCTATCTACCTCGACGGCGCCAGCTTCTTTGGCCGCGCCGAAGAGATCGATCTGGGCTCGGTCAAGACCGTGACCAGCGACTTCCAGGGGCTGGGGATGGTTGGCCTGATCGAACTGCCAGACGGCATCGACAAACTGGAAGGCAAGATCGTCTGGAACAGCATGTACTACGACGCTGCAATCAAGTTGGTGACGCCATTCAAGAGCGTGCAACTGCAGTGTCGCTCCAACGTCCAGGTCTTCAACAACGGCGGTTTGGTTCGCGAGGTGGCGCTAGTCACCATGATGACCATCAGCGGCAAGGAGTTTCAGCTGGGGAGTCATAAGCCACGAGATCCGACGAAGTATGAAACGCCGTTTTCGGCGACCTATGTGCGGCAGGTGCTAGATGGACAGGAGGTGGTGTTGCTCGACTACCTGGCCAACATCTTCCGAGTAGGCGGTCAGGATCAGTTTGCCAAGTACCGGCAGAACATCGGTCAGGCTTGATTAGCCAGGTAACCCCAAGTGGTTGCTGGCGAATTTGACCCCAATGGACAGGGCCTGGCCAGCGATGTCGCCCAACAGGCTTTTGGCGCCACTCTTGGTGGCATCAACCAGTTGATCACCTAGGGTTGGCCCGGTGCTGAGGCTATCAGGAATGGCCTTCAGCACTTCAAGCCCTTTGGCGGTAAGGACTGCATCTGCATAGCCAACGTTATGAACTCTGTCGTTGAAGCGCAAATACCCTGACTCGGCTAACCAATCGACACAGGCAAACAGAAAGTCCCCCTTCTCATTGGGAAGGTCTGCGCCATAGGACTCGTTGTAATAAGTGCCATCAGGAATAAGTTTCGACACGACCAGAGGGCGTCGAACTGGAAAGTTCTCATACAACGCACCGAGTATCAGGCCGGTGAACTCGTCAAATTGTTTGATATTGGAGATGGTCATGTCCTTGACTCCTGGAGCGCAAGATTTAAAGCCTCAACGTCTTGATGAGGTGTTGAAGAGCATCGATTTGCAAGTGCGTCGAGATGTCGACTCAATGCGGGCGAAACATTACTGGGAGACCACGCTGTTAGGAACCCCAAATGATGTACTGGTTGAGGCGCTGACGATGGCATTAGCGTCTGGCCGCTATCAGATGACACCACGCGGCTGCCCATGCTGTCGAAACCGCTAACACCAGCCTACTGAGCTGCCACGACCATTCCCCGAAGCCCCGCCAATTGTGCGGGGCTTCGTCTTTAAACTCGATTAAAAGCCAGTGCCACGACCAGGTGCGATGCTCAGGACTCATTTAGAGCAACTGATCAATCGATCAACCTGGAGTAACGAACGTGGCCGACAAGCTCAGCATCCCCCTCAAGTTTCCCTTCACCTCCGCAGCTGGCGTGAAAATCAGTTCGCTGCCCATCACTCGCCTCAAACGCAAAGACATCAGCGCTGCTCAGACACACACCAAAGACGAAGCGGCGATGGAGGACTTCCTGCTCGCCAAAATGACTGGCGTCACCATCGAAGACCTGATGGACCTGGACATCGCCGACTCCAAGACGGTCGTCGAGGTGTTTCGGGAAATGGCTGGCGGAGGAGACATTGCTGCAGTCCTGGGACGAAGCGCTGTTGTTGGTATTGAGGATGCAGCCATCTGAGATCGATGAGCTGGATATGGAGCGGTACTGGTTTTGGGTCGACGTGTGTCGGCGAGAAATCGACCGCCGCAACGAGATAGCCGAGGCACAGCGCTAACCATTCCGCTCACATCTAGAGCCTGTACCGTCCGGCGCCCCTGACCTTGGGGCGCTCCCTCAATCAGATAGCCTGCAGAGTACTCCATGGCGAATGAAGTCTTAGTCGGACTGCGAATAGGCGCCGCTGTATCGGGCTCCTTGAGTGCCGCGTTTGGTTCTGCCAAGTCAACGGTGCAGCAGCTCGGGCGTGCGACTGATGGTCTGACGGCCAAGCAAAAACTCATCGGGACCGAACTGGCCGCATCCATCGCTCGCGGCGGCTCGGGCATCGAACGTATGCGCCGTCAGTATGACCAGGTCGGCCGCACCATTGATCAGCTCAAGATTAAGCAGGAGCGTCTCAATACAAGTATTGCCAGAGGGGAAACACTGAAGTCGAAACGTGGAGAACTTCGCGGCCAAGCAGTGGAAACAGCAGGTACAGCCGTTGCATTTGGCGCTCCTGTCGTTCAGTCAATACGTACTGCAATCGAGTTTCAAGACCAGACCCGCGATATCGCAATCACTGGGGGGTTCGACGAGGCAGAGGAAAAACGCCTTAGCGATGTGATGCGCGGAGCCGCACTAAGATGGAATCAGACCCAAACTGAAGTTGCCAAGGGCACCGCCGTGCTGATCGCGGGTGGCATCTCCAGTGCAAAGGAGCTGGCTGCCTACGCTCCAGTAATGGCTAAGAGCGCTACCGCGACTCGTGCAAGCATGGACGATCTTGGCTCAGTCGCTATCGCTTTGAATGACAACCTCGGAATTGGCGCGGCGGGCCTGGAGCGGTCAATGAACATGCTGGCTTACGCTGGCAAACGCGGTCAGTTTGAACTTGCGGATATGGCCAAGTGGTTGCCCCAACTAACCCCGCAATTTGCGGCACTTGGTATCACTGGAGAGCGTGCTGTCGCCGAGATCGGCGCCTCTCTGCAAATCGCTCGCAAGGGCGCAGGTAGCAATGACGAAGCCGCTAATAACTTCAAAAATTTCCTTTCAAAGATTACAGCCCCCGACACTTTGAAAGCATTTGAAGATGCTGGAATCGATTTAAAAGTAAGTATGAAGAACCTGGTCAGCAACGGTTTGACACCGATGCAAGCCATGCTTGAAATCATCACAAAATACACAGGTACTAAAGGCCCAGCAGCGGCCGCAGAATTCCAGAAGGCGATCGCTCTTAAGGATGACACAGAGCGTGAAAGTGCCCTCAATCGGCTCAACGAAGCTTACAAACTGGGAGAGTTGTTCCGGGATCAACAAGTTCTATCGTTCATTCGCCCAGCAATCGCTAACAGAGCTGAGCAAGCAAGTATTCAAAAGGGAAGCATGGATGCTGCGGACAAAGGAGTCCTGGATGAGGACTGGAAAAAGCGTATGGGTAGCCCCAAAGAGGAGCTAAAACAGTTAGGTGCAAACTTGGCCGATATTGGAATTTCTGTCGGTAGCGCATTAATTCCGGCTCTAGTTGATGCAACTGCTGCGCTTATTCCGCTGATGCAATCATTTTCAACGTGGGCAGGTGAAAACCCCGCCATCATCAAAGGTGTTGTCGGTCTAGTTGGCGGTCTGCTACTGGGTAAAATGGCCTTTATCGGCATTGCCTATGGCGCGAACCTGGTGATGTCGCCTTTCGTGGCGTTAACCACTTCTGTCAGGACGCTATCTGCAAAATGGACGTTACTCCGTGCCCTATGGCAAATGGGCAAGTTCACCCCATTGATTACCGGCCTCAGCCGCGTCGGTGGCGGGCTGGCGACAGTTGCAAGGTACAGTGGCCTGTTCTTACGTGGCGTCGGGATGGCCTTGGGCGCTCCGCTCGCCATGATCGCTCGTGGCGCGCTCGGTCTGGGCAAGGTCCTGGGTGGCACTTTGTTGTTCGGCCTTAAGTTGGCTGGCCAGGCTGTGCTGTGGTTGGGCCGTGCTCTGATGATGAACCCTATCGGGCTGGCGATCACTGGCATCGCCTTGGCTGCTTACCTGATTTACCGCTATTGGGAACCCATCAAGACCTTCTTCACTGGCCTGTGGGCCGAGGTCAAGGAAGGCTTCAATGGTGGTCTGACGGGCATCATCGGTTTGCTGATCAACTTCTCGCCCATCGGCTGGTTCTACCGGGCCTTTGCGGCCGTGATGGACTACTTCGGCATTGAGTTGCCTGGGAAATTTACCGAGTTCGGCAGCATGCTGATAACGGGCCTGGTCAATGGCATCACCAACATGGCCGGATCTCTCAAAGACAGCGTCATTGGCGTTGGCTCATCGGTCAAAGGCTGGTTCACCGAGACTCTCGGTATTCAGTCGCCGAGCCGCGTGTTCATGGGGTACGGCGCAAACATCAGTGAAGGCGCCGCCATTGGGATCAGCTCTCAGGCTGGCCTGGTACGCAACGCCGCATTGGGCATGGCCACGCAATCGAAAGTCGATTTGCTGCCGCCCGATCCTGCAGCCGTCTCCAGAGCCAGCATGATGGGCAATGGAGGAGGCGCCACTCCTGGTGCGGTGCCAGCTGCTGGCGGTCAGCCCGTCTTCAACTTCTCGCCTCAGATCACGGTGCCAGGTGGCCCTGGCGTGCGTGACCAGGTCGGTCAGGCGCTGCAGGCCGGTTATGCCGAGTTTGTGCGGTTCATGGAGCGCTACGAGTACGACAAGCAACGCCGCAGCTATGGGCCTGCAGGCGGAGGTTCTGCCTGATGTTCGCGATCCTGGGCGAGATTGAATTTACCGTTGCCGGTGGTATCAGCGGCATGGAGCAACGCGGATCGGCTGATTGGGCGGAACACTCGCGCATCCAGGGCAAGCCCTTGTTGGAGTGGATCGGTGAAGGGTTGGAAGAGTGCAACCTGACCATCGAGCTGCATCCTGTTCTGGGCGATCCCGAGGCGCGGCTCCGGGCTTTGCGTCTGGCCAAGAAAAAGCATGAGCCCCTGGCGCTCGTGATGGGGAGCGGCGAATACCTCGGCCCGTATGTCATCGTCGACCTCAACAACGTTATCCGCCGCGCTACGGCCGTAGGCCAGATCAAGTCGGCATCGGTCCAAGTGAGCCTGAAGGAGTACACCGGGGCATTTACTCGGAAGGCTCTTCGTCCTGGTCTGCTCGATCCGGCAGTCAGTGGAACTTCTGCAGCAGTGACAGGCTCCCCTGGGCTCATCTCACGGATGCTGCCATCACCCAGCACAACCCAACTGGTGATCGGGCACGCAAAAACTGCCGGTAACGTGCTGAAGGCTGGCCAGAACCTTTATGAGACGGTCAAAAGCGGCAACGCCTCGATGATTCTTGGCCAAGTCCCCCAGTTGCTGGGAGTGACCGCTCGGGCAATCGAGCCACTGCAGGGACTCAAGGATGCGGCTGGCCTGCTCGATGACGGCTCCGACTTGTCGCGGCTGGGCGAAGATGTGCTCTCCAGCGTCATGGGCGCTCGCTCCAGCCTGGACCCGGTAGACCTGGGCAACATCGTTGATCGGTTCGCCACATCGAGAGAGTCACTTGGCCAGGCCCTGACCAAGATGGATGGCGCCAGTACTCGACTGTCCGGCCTGGCGGCGCAAGTCCTCACGAGGAAGGCATGATGTTTCTTGTCCATGTCACCACTGAGGGCGAGCGCTGGGATCAACTGGCTTGGCGCTACTACGGCGATGCTCACCGGTATTTGCCGATCGTTGAAGCCAACCCCCATGTGCCGATCACAGCTGCTTTACCTGCAGGCTTGACCTTGGCCATCCCCATCCTTGAACCCGAACCAGCAGCGGAGGATCTGCCGCCATGGATGCGATAACACCTGCACAGGTGCCCGAGGCGCGCTTCGTGCTGACGTACCAACAGCGCAATATCACGCGGAACATCAGCGACCACCTTTTATCACTGACTTACCAGGACTTCCTGACTGGTGAAGCCGACAACCTGGATGTCGAGCTTGAAGACTCCGAAGGCAAGTGGCGGGATGCTTGGTATCCGGGACACGGCGATACCTTGGCGCTGTCCATCGGATGGGCTGGGGAGCCTCTACGAGCAGTAGGCCGGTTTGAGATCGACGGTATCGAGCTGCGTTGCCCGCCCTCGACGATCACCATTCGCGCGTTGGGCACTGGCATCAACAGCCCATTGCGCACGCCGGAACATAAGGCCTACGAAAACACCACTTTGGATGCAGTGGCTAAGCAGGTCGCTACACGCCAGGGGCTGGTCTTGGTGGGCAGCATCGAGCCGATCAAACTTGACCGACTGACGCAGCAAGAGTCGGACCTGGTCTTTCTGCGCCAGCTGGCCGAGGAATATGACTATGCCTTCAAGGTCACCGGCAACAAGATGGTGTTTCACGCCATCAGTGAACTGGCCAGAGGTGCGCCAGTGGCCACTCAAGTCCTCGGCGACCTGGCGAACGTCAACCTACGGGACCAGATCCGCGACATCCCCAAAGCCGTGAAGGTCAAACACAAAGACCCCGCGCAAAAAAAACTGGTCGCCTACGACATCGTCAACGGCGAGACCGTCGCGGTCCCCAGCAGCGCGAGCAAGACCACGACCAGCGGCGACACAAAGAAGAAGCGTAAGCGCACCGCCTCGGCCGAAGAGGCCAAGGCAAAGGCCAAAGCTGAACTGGCCAAGGCCAACCGGGAGCGTACAAAGGGCAGCTGGACCGCGATGGGCCGCCCCAACCTGGTTAGCGGCAATATCGTCACCCTGGCGGCCGCTGGCAAGCTCGGAGGCAACTACCTGATCACCTCCGCTCGCCATGAAATGACCCGCAGCGGCGGCTACATCGTTGACATGGAGTCGTGCCGGATCTCGGCGCCCTCGATCTCCATGACACTGGAAAACACCAAGCCTGATCTGGCTCTGTCGACCTACGGCATCGAGCGCGAGGTGATCGCCTGATGGGCGTTGAACTGGAATACGGCGAAGTCAGTGCCGTGGACTATGTGACCTGCCGTATCCGGGTGCGCCTTGATGAGCGTGATGGTGTCGAGAGCTACTGGCTCAACGTGCCCCAGCGCAACACGCAGGGCACAAAGCGTCGCCCGTTGATGCCCGAGCTGGGTGAACAGGTGGCGGTGCTGCTCGATGCTGATGGCGTGGGTGGTGTGTACCTGGGCGGGGTCTATTCAACGGCAGAACCGCCGCCCGTGGTCGATGAGGACACGGACTATGTACGCTTCAGCGATGGGACTGTCTCGACCTACGACCGTGCGGCCGGGGTCATGACGTTGGACTGTGTGGGGGCTTTGCTTGTGAAGTGCGGGCGGAACATCACGGTTGAAGCTGGGGAGCCGGTGGTGGTTAAGGCGCCCTCAGCGATCTTAGATATCCCGCAGGTCACACTGAATGGAAACCTGCAGATGAAGGGCGATCTGCAGGTCAATGGCAACGTCACCGCCAGTGGAGTGGTCATGGACGCAGGTGGAAACTCGAACCACCATAGTCACTAAACAATATTTCGGCGCTTTGTTGCTGGTGTTAAAGCCCTAACTGCTTCCAGTTCTTTTTCTTCAGTGATGCAATAACGAACAGTCATATTCAATAGTGTAAAAAGCGCCAGCGCGACCTCAGGGGTGTCATTAAGATTCACGGTTCCCGGATGCACGGACTCATTCCCGAAGATTCTAATGGTGTCAAACGCCTTTAGAACTCGACTCGGAAGTCCTTTTTCTACGAGTTCACCAATTTGCGTGTGGATGTCTCCTTTCTTACCTAGAAGCTGCTGACAGAGCTTTTGTACGCATAACCTGAGCAACGCCGCAGAAGCACGTGGTGAGTGGTTAAAAATCAACCTAGCCTCTTCGAAGTCTATTTTTATGTCGTCAGGCATATCCTCCTCTGCAGCTGGAGCGGTAGAGGCACTCGGATAAATTAGGTAGCCCGTACCTCCGATTAGTACTGATAGTGGATTCGTGGCAGATTTGTCATCACCAATCCACACACCAGGCCGACTGCAAGCACTGCAGAACGACATTGATACCGGTGAGTATTCATCAGGGTTCACCAGTAGATGCCTCCATTGCATCGCGGAAAAAGCACCGCAATGAGGGCATCTGAAGCTCTGTTTTTTATAGCCGGGGGTTGTATCACTCTGTTTCATACGATCCTTCGAAATAGTTGAACATCAGTCTTATTTAACCTGAATGCATCTTTAATCTCGATCAAAAGCTTACTGCCTCCGATCTCTCCAACATGGGGGCATGACCACGCCAATTCCTTATACCAGCATCACCGCCGCCCACTGGCAACCCGTCCTCGGTACTTCCGGCGAGGTTGTCGAGGGCCTGCGTGACATCGACCAGGCGATCCGCATCATCCTGACCACCCCCAAGGGCAGTGATGCACACCGGCCAGAGTTCGGCAGCAACATCCATCTGTACATCGACTGGCCTGTCAATCGCGTGACTCCGCACCTGGTGCGTGAGGCGGTTGATTCGATTCGCCAGTGGGAGCCACGGGTTTCCGTAGTCCAGGTACAGGTGAGCATTGAGGGCTCGCAGGTGAGTCTGCGGGTTCAATGGCGTGTTGCGGATGGTGTCACCCAGTTGACCGAGGTGTCCTATGCGCGAGCTGCCTAAACCAGTGTTCGTCGAGATCAATCCGGCCGCCAACGAAGCGGACTTGATTGCCCGATACGAGAGCAAGACAGGAAAGACCCTGTATCCCGCGCAAGTGGAACGACTGTTTATAGACCAGGTCGCATATGCCCAGACGCGCCTGCAGTTGGCTATTCAGAGCGCTGGCGAGCAGCTCCTGGTGCGTTATGCCAAGGCTCCGATACTCGATTATCTGGGCGAATTGGTGGCGACCCCAAGGCTGTTGGCCGTTCCCGCCCGCTGCCCCCTGAAGTTCCGCATGCCGACTGCCGTGCAGCAGCCCCTGCTGATACCTGCAGGCACCCGCGTCAGCACTCAGGACGCCAAGCTTTCGTTCCTGACAGACCAGGACGCGCTCATTCCGGCCGGACAAACGCAGATCAGCGTGACGGCAACCTGTTTGACTGCCGGTGTCCTGGGCAACGGGTGGGCTGTCGGCCAGATCAGCAGCATTGCCAACCCACCTGCAGTTGGTCTGATCGCCACAAACACCAGCATCACTGCAGACGGCGCAGAGGACGAGGACGATGACCGCTATCGCGAGCGGATCATTCTTGCACCGGAGGCATTCAGCAATGCGGGCAGCCGTGGCGCGTATCGCTACCACGCGCTGGCAGTGCATCAGTCCATCATCGATGTGGCCGTGCATGGGCCAGACGAAGGCCAGCCGGATGGGCACGTGGCCTTGTTTCCTCTGACCAATACCGGCTTGCCCTCAGCTGACCTGCTTCAGCGCGTCAAGAGCCAGGTGAGTGGCGAGAAAGTACGTCCGCTGTGCGACACCGTGCATACCTACGCACCCACCGAGGTCGCCTACGAGATTAAGGCGCGCATCACCTTCTATGATTCTGCAAGTCGTGAAGGCGCTATGAAGATGGCTCAGGCTGCAGCGCAAGCCTACGCCGTTGAACGACGTGCAGGCCTTGGACGTGATCTTGTTCAGGAGCAACTAACCGCGCTGCTGCAGGTGAGTGGTGTGTACCGAGCAGACGTTGAGCTTCCGAGCGCTGTACGCGAACTGCAGGGGCACGAGTGGGCAAACTGCACCTCTATCCAGTTGGTGGATGCAGGGTTCGTCTATGGCTAACCATCAACTGCCACCGGCGCTGGCCGGTGATGAGCGTTTTGCAGTGCTCTGCGAATTGCTCGACGAAACGCTGGAGGGCCTCGACCTCAATGCCGTGTTGGTTTACCTGGTCGACTTGGTGAAACCCGCATTGCTGCCAAATCTGGCGGATCAGTTTTCCCTGCTCGATGAGGCGGCCTGGCAACTGGCAGAGTCCGACGAGGCCAAGCGCAACCTGGTCAAGAACGCCGCCCAGCTGCATCGATACAAGGGCACCCCCTGGGCTGTGCGAGAGGTCATCCGCTTGCTTGGCTTCGGCGAGGTGATGCTCCAGGAGGGCATGAACAACCGCCTGCGTGATGGATCGATCACCCGAAATGGCGGCTATGTCCATGGCGATCCTTCAGCCTGGGCCCTTTATCGCGTTGTGCTTCAACGCGCCATAACAAACGACCAGGCCGCGCTTCTGCGCCGCCTCCTTCTTTCAGTAGCGCCCGCACGCTGCCGTTTGGTGACCCTCGACTATCAGTCTGTCGCGATCCGGCACAACGGCGTTGCGCGTCGCGATGGCCAATACAACCATGGGAGCAGCTAATGGCCGATCTACCCGAGTCCAATGAGTGGACAACTGGCATTTATCAACTCGAAACCTCAGACCCTGTCCTCGGTGGCCCTGAAGGCATCGACAACCTGCAGGCCAAACAGCTTGCGAACCGCACGCGGTGGCTGAAGGACAGGATCGACACGCTGGGTGTTTCCCTTGCTGGGAAAGCCGGGAAAGCAACTACCCTTGGCGGCTACGGCATCACTGATGCGTTCACCAAGCCCGAGGCCACTTCGGCTATTCAGCAAGCAATAGCGAGTCTGGTGGCATCGTCACCTGCATCACTCGACACGCTGAAGAAGCTGGCGGACGCGTTGGGTAATGACCCGAACTTTGCCACCTCGATGACCAATGCCCTTGCAGGCAAGGCAGGAAAGGCAACCACTCTCGGTGGGTATGGCATTACCGATGCTTTCACCAAGCCAGAAACCACTTCGGCTATTCAGCAAGCAATAGCGAGTCTGGTGGCATCGTCACCTGCATCACTCGACACGCTGAAGAAGCTGGCGGACGCGTTGGGTAATGACCCGAACTTTGCCACCTCGATGACCAGCGCCCTGGCGGGAAAGGCTAACAAGGCGACCACCCTCAGCGGCTATGGCATCACGGATGCGTATCCTAAGACCGGGACCTATTCCAGGGCGGAAGTCGATGCAGCACTTGCTGCCCAGGTGGCCAACGCGGTCCCGAAGGGGTATTGCGTGGGCTTTGTCATGTCGATGAATGCAGGGGCGCCAGCCATGGCTGTGGACGTTTTACCAGGTACTGCATGTGGCGCCGGAAATCCGGTGTTCTCGGCGGCAACCATTACCGGCGCTCTGCAGGCGGCAGGTAGCTGGACCGCAGGGACCGGCGGTAACAAGCTTGATGCGGGCACCCGAGCGGCGAACAGCTGGTATCACGTTTTCTTGATCCGCAGGAATGAAGGCGGGGAGGCGGATCTGCTGTTCTCTATGAGCAGTTCGGCCCCTGCTGTTCCTGCTGGTTATGAGTTGGTAATGCGCCTCAAGGGGCGCGCACTGCGAACTGATGGGGCTGCGAACATCGCTCCATTCATCAACTACGGTAACAGCACGGACTGGAAGATTCTGCCCTTCGATATGACCCTGGCGGCAGTACCAACAAGCAGTCACACGGTCACTATCAGTGTTCCCCCCGGCGTCAGAGTTCGGGCGTGCTTCTACGTCTCGGCTATTGGAGAAGGGCCGCTGATCTATGTTCGTTCCCCCGATGCTGCTGCAGCTGTGCTCGGTGTCACTTCGGGCGGTGCGTACGCGGGCGGGGTTGGTCTGGACAGTACTTCTTATCTGAACGAGAACTTTGCGAGCTATTGCGAAGCGTCCACAAATCAAAGTGCCCAGGTGGTTGTACAGGTCTTTGCCTGGCCAAACTATCTAGTTCAATCGGCCCGGCTTTTAACAGCCGGCTGGCGGGAGGATTAAGCAATGCCGTATGTACAGCGCACCGAGAGCGGCCGAATTTTCGGTCAGTTCGCAAACCTGCAGCCTGGTTTCGCGGAAGAGTGGATAGAAGAGGGTTCGCCGGAGTTGTCGCCGATTGATCCCGACCAGCTCGCGCTTGCCGAGCGTGTTTGGCGTGACGGCGAGTTAGTTGCGGTCATGTGGCTGCGCGAGCGGCACCGCGATCAGCTTGAAATTGAAGCCCCTACAACGTTGACGGGGGAACAGTTCAAGGAGCTGCTTGTGTACATGCAAGCTCTGCGCGACTGGCCACAGTCACCGGACTTTCCTGCTAGTCAGCACCGCCCAATATCTCCGACTTGGTTAGCAGGGCAGATCGAGTAATGTTCTGCTTGGCTTGCTCACCTCAGCAATTCAATTGCAGCAGATGCAATAACTTCTGAGGTGATTTATCTCAATTCAGGTTTTAGATTTTTCGCACGCGGCATCATCTGAGGCCCCGACCTTTTCCAATCCCCACCCTCCCTCACCGTAGGAGCTGGCTTGCCAGCGAAGACGTCCGCCCAGGCGGTGCAAGACTTGCGGGCCTCTTCGCCGGCAAGCCGGCTCCTACAAGGGGATTGGCGGTAGGTGGGGCACCGTTGGGTCCGCTCAGGCTGGGAGGGGGTGCAGGGCTTCGTCGAATTGGTCCAGACGGGGGAAAACCAGCGGTTGCTCGTCTGCAAGATGCTCCAGGCGCTGCCGGTAGCGGTGCAGGAATTCTTCTCGGGCTTCCTGGCTGATGTAGGGCACGTGCCAGGCCACAAAGGGCTCCAGCACATCACAGCCGACATAGGCCAACGTACCCCGCAGCAACGGACGCAGCATGTCCTCCAGCGGGCCATGGATCGCGCCTTCGCCAAACATGTGCTCGCGCCCGCCCAGGGTCAGGGTCACCAGGGCTTTCTTGCCCACCAGCCCGCCCTGGTCATAGAAACGCTTGCCGCCATAACACACCCCCGACACCAGCACCCGGTCGATCCAGCCCTTGAGCATGGCCGGCACCGAGAACCAGAACACCGGGAAGTTGAGGATCAACAGGTCAGCCCACAGCAGCTTGTCCAGCTCTGCCTGGATGTCGGCGGCGATGCTCTGGTTCTTCACCCCCAGGCGCTGCTCCAGGGCGTACACCAGGTAATCCGGGTTGTCCCGGGCGGCAAAGTCGGCGGCGCTGGCCACCGGGTTCCAGTTCATTGCGTATAAATCGCTGACCTGCACCTGGTGCCCCTGGGCCTCCAGGGTGCTGCGGGCCTGGTCGCGCAAGGCGGCGGTGAAGGATTGCGGTTCGGGGTGGGCGTGGACGATCAGTACCTTCATGAAGACTCCTCAAGCAGTAGGCAAAGTGGCGGGGGCAACGCGGCGACTCAGGCAGTGCTCGGCGCACTGGGCAATCCGCCGGCAGGCTTCGCGCAAGTCCTCCGGCTGCAGCACCAGCCCCAGGCGGATATGCCCGGCGGCGCTGGGGCCGAAGGCTTCGCCGGCCAGCACCGAGACGCCCTGCTCGTCCAGCAGGCGCTGGCTGAAGGCCTGGGCGCTGAGCCCGGTGGCGCGGATGTCGACCATGACGAACATGCCGCCGTCGGGCTTCAGCGGCCGCGCGCCGGGGCAATCGGCCAGGCAGTCGCAGACCAGATCCCGCCGCTGGCGATAGGCCTCGGCCATCTGCCGCAGCTGCGGCAAGGGTTGCTCCAGGGCCACGATGGCCGCGTCCTGGATGAATTCCGGCGAGCCGTAGAGCATGCACAGGGCGAGGTTTTCCAGGTGCGCGGCCAGGGACGACGGCGCCACCACCCAGCCCAGGCGCCAGCCGGTCATGGCGTGGGACTTGGACAGGCTGTTGAGGGTCGCAGTGCGCTCGGCCATGCCCGGCAGGCTGGCCGGGCTGACATGCTCGCCCTCGTACAGCAGCTCGCTGTAGACCTCGTCGCAGATCAGCCACAGGTCATGTTCGATGCACAGTGCCGCCAGGGCCTCCCAGGTGGCCCGGGGAATGCTCGCGCCCGTGGGGTTGTGCGGGCTGTTGAGCACCAGGGCCCGAGTCTTGCCGGTGATGCGCGCGGCCACCGCTGCGGGCTGCACCCGAAAGCCGTCCTCGGCCCGCACCGGCAGCGGCACCACCTGGGCATTGCAGGCGCCGAATACCGCTTCATAGGTGACGTACATCGGCTCGGCCACGATCACCTCATCGCCCGGGTCCAGCAGGCACTGGGCCACGCTGTACAGCGCGCACTGGGCACCGGCCAGCACCACCACTTGCTCGGCATCCACCACTTGCCCGCTGCGCTGCTGATGGCGCCGGGCAATGGCCTCGCGCAAGGCGCGCTTGCCGCGCACATCGGCGTAATGGGTGTGGCCGGCCTGCAGGCTGTCGATGGCCGCCTGGACGATGGGTTGCGGAGTGTCGAAATCCGGGTCGCCCACCGACAGCAACCAGACTTCCTCGCCACGTTCGCGTTTGGCCAGGGCCCGGTAATGAATGTCCCAGGCGGCGGCGCCGTCTCCGGCAATACGTTGGGTCAGTTGAGAAAAGCGCATGCTCAGGCTCCAGACAAAAAGGGATGGTCAGCGCGCGCAGGCGTGCTTGAGTTCGATCAGGGTCAGGCCATTGCGGGCAAAGCCGCTGCGCAGCTCCTGCTGCAACCCATCGAGGCTGGCGGGCTGGCTGACGCTGCAACCAAAGGCCCGGGCCAGGGCGGCAAAATCCGGATTGCGCGGCAGCACGCCAATGGGCTCGATGTTCAGATCCAGCATGTCATCGCGGATCTGCCCCAGGGCGTCGTTGTTCCACAGCAAGACCACCAGCGGGCCGTCCAGCTCCTCCACCGCCGTGGCCAGCTCCTGCACGGTGTAGAGAAAACCGCCATCGCCCACCAGCACCAGCCCGGGACGCTCGGGGGCACCGAGCTTGGCGCCGATGCCGGCCGGCAAGCCGTAGCCGAGGGTGCCGTAGCCGGTGGGATGCAGCCAGCTGCGGGTGGCCCGGCTCGGGTACAGGTAGTTGCCGCTGTAGGCCAGCTGGGTCATGTCGCTGGCGATAAAGCCGTGCTCTGGCAACTCGGCGGCAATCCGTTGCAGGATCGAGCGGTGAATCTGTTGCAAAGGCCCCTGCCCGCTCTGCAGCGCCTGGCGCAGATCGGCCACCGCGTGAATCGCCGCCCCCGCTTCGGCCGGTGTGGGTGGCAAGGCCTGGAGCAAGGCGTCCAGGGTGGCGCGGGCATCGCCGTGCAAAGCCACCGCACACGGGTAGAAGTCATTGAACTTGCGCGGGTCGATATCCAGGCGCAGCAGCTCGCCGTTCAGCGGCAGGCGCTCGCGCCAATAGTCGGTGTCGGCCATCTCGGTGCCCACCGCCAGCACCACGTCGGCCTGAGCGATCAACTGCCAGCCGGGCTCGACACACAAGGTCGCCCCGGCGTTCAGCGGCGCCTCCTCCGGCAGCAGGCCCTTGCCGGCGACGCTGCTGAAAAACACTGCGCCCAACCGGGTGCTCAAGGCGCGCAGTTGCTCGGCGGCGTGCAGCGCGCCACCGCCGGCAATGATCATCGGCCGCTTGGCCTTGCGCAGTGTGTCCGCCGCCTGCTGGATATCCGCCGCCGCAGCCGGGCCGCGAGCCGGGCGCCGCCGCACTTCGCCGGTCCAGTCCCGAGCGACCCTGGCCGCCAGCACATCCAGGGGCACGCTGATGTGCACCGGGCGCGGGCGCTGGCTGTCGAACACGGCAAAAGCCCGGGCGATCAGCTCGGGCAAGTCCTCCGGGCTCAGGGCCAGGGCCGAGAACGCGGTGATCGGCGCGGTAATCGCCCGCTGGTCCTGGGTTTCATGCAGCGAGCCCCAGCCCTTGCCCAGGCTGGCGCTGTGGTTGACGCTGGAAATCACCAGCAGCGGAATCGAGTCGGCATAAGCCTGGCCAATCGGCGTGGCGACGTTGGTCACCCCCGGGCCGCTGATAACGAAACACACCCCGGGCTTGCCACTGACCCGGGCGTAACCGTCGGCCATGAAGCCCGCGCCCTGCTCGTGGCGGGTCAGCACATGGCGAATGCCGCTGCCGGGCAGGCCGCGATACAGCTCCAGGGTGTGCACCCCGGGAATGCCGAACACCGTGTCCACGCCGTAGTTGGCCAGCAGGCGCACCAGGGCCTGGCCACCGGTCAAGGTCTGATCGTGCATGTCTCTCTCCTCAAGCCTGGCCAAGGCGAATCAACGCATCGACCGCGACGGTGCCCTGGGCACCGACCAACAATGGGTTCACATCCAGTTCCAGCAGTTGCCCGGCGTGTTCGCAGGCGTAGTCCGCCACCGCGCCGATGGCCGCCACCAGGGCGTCAAGGTCAGCCGTCGGGCGCCCGCGAAAGCCTTGCAGCAAGGCGGCGCTGCGCAGGCTGAGCAGGGCCTGGCGGATCGCCCCTTCGGTGGTCGGCAGCAGCAGGCTGCGACTGTCCTTGAGCAGTTCCACCAGTACCCCACCGGCACCGATCACCAGGGCCAGGGCGAAGTCGTTCTCGCGCTTGATGCCGACAATCAACTCCGCCAGGGGCGGCGCGGCCATGGGTTCCAGCAACACCCGCTCAAAAGCCACGCCGGGGGCATGCTCGACGATCCGCGTGCGCATCAGGCGCAGGGCCGCGCTCAGCGCTTCAGGGTCCTTGAGATTCAGGGCCACCGCCCCGGCCTCGGTCTTGTGCGGCAACTGTGCGCTGACCGCCTTGAGCACCAGCGGGTAACCGACCGCAGCCGCCGCGCTCAGGGCCTGCTCGGGGGTGCTCAATACACCGTCAGGGATGCTCAGGCCGAAGCCGCGCAAGGCCTGCTTGGACTGCCACTCGTCCAGCAGCACGCTCGCGCCATGCAGGGCCTGCGGACACAGCAGCACCAGGGCCGATTCCCCCAGGGCCAGCAGTGCCGGACGTCGCTGTTGATAGGCGACGATCCGGCCCCAGGCCGCCAGGCCATCCTCCACCCCTTGCAAGGCGGGAATGCCGTGGCCGTGCAAACGCTCACGGGCGCTGGCGGGCAGCAGTTCGGGAAAGGCCGAAGTGACAAAACCGCGCTTGCCGTGGCGTTGCAGCGCCGCGCAGAACAGCTCCAGCAGCAGGTCGCATTCCTTGCGCTCGCCGGTGAACTCGGCCGGGTAATCCAGCACCAGCATGGCGCTGTCGGCCTCGGTACGCAGCGCCGTGTCGAGCATGGCTTGCAAGGCCTGGGCATCACCCCAGATCGCGGTGGTGAAATCCAGCGGGTTGACCAGATTGGCGTAGCCCGGCAGCACCCGGGACAGCTCGGCACATTGCCCGGCATCCAGCTTGGGCAGCATCAGGCCGTTGCGCTCGGCGTAGTCGGCGATCAGCCCGGCGTCGCCGCCGGAACAGGCCAGGGCCATCAGGTGCGGGCCGGCCGGCAACTGCCCGCAAGAGGCGGCCTTCAAGGTCTCGACAAAACTCACCGGGCCGCTGACCCGGATCACCCCCAGACGCTGGAACAACGCGTCGTACAGCGCGTCCGATCCCGACAGTGAACTGGTGTGACTCAAGGCCAGTTCGGCGCCGATCTGCGACACCCCGGTCTTCAGGGCGATGATCGGAATGCCCTTCTCCAGGGCCTTGTGCGCCGCCCGGGCAAAACCCGGCACGTTCTTCAGGCCTTCCAGGTGCAGGCCGATGGCCGTGACCCGTGGTTCGTCCAGCAGCACGTCCATCAGCTCGGCAATGCCCAACTGCGCCTGATTGCCCACCGACGCCATGTAGGCCACCGGCAGCGAGCGATCGCTCATGGACAGGTTGTAGGCAAAGTTGCCGCTCTGGGTCAGCACCGCCACACCGCGTTCCACGGGTTGACCGCCATGGGCCACCGGCCACAGCGCGGCGCTGTGCAGGTAGTCCAGCAGGCCGTAGCAGTTGGGGCCCAACAGCGCCATGTCGCCTGCGGCCTGGAGCAGTTGCTGCTGCAGGGCCTGGCCCTCGGCGCCGGTTTCGGCAAAGCCCGAGGCGTAGCAGATCGCCCCGCCCGCGCCCTTGGCCGCCAGTTCCCCGACGCAAGTCAGGGTCAGCTCGCGGTTGGTGGCGACGAACACCGCATCCGGACCGCAGGGCAGTTGTTCGATGCTGGCCACGCAGGGCACGCCATCGAGCTCGGCATGCTGCGGGTTGACCAGCCACATGGGCCCGGCAAAACCGCCTTCGGCGCAGCGCTTGAGGGCCCGGGCCATGCTGCGCCCACCGACGAAAGCCAGGTGCCGGGGCGCCAGCAGGCGTTTGAGATTGTCACGCAAGGTCTGGGACATGACGGCAATTCTCCAGGGCGCTCAGCGCATCAGCGGCCGCAGCAGTTCACGGGAAATGATGTGGCGCTGGATCTCCGAAGTGCCTTCCCAGATGCGCTCGATCCGCGCATTACGCCAGATGCGTTCCACCGGGCCTTCGTCCATCAGGCCCATGCCGCCGTAGATCTGCACCGCCTCGTCGGCCACCCGGCCCAGCACTTCACTGGCGAACAGCTTGGCCATGCCGGCCTCGCCGTCGGTCATGCTGCCCTGGTCCATCTTCCACGCGGTGTGCAGGGTCAACAGCTCGGCGGCGCGGATCTGCGTGGCCATGTCCGCCAGCTTGAACGACACCCCCTGGTAACTGCCGATGGCCTGGCCGAACTGCTTGCGATCCGCCGCCCATTGCAGGGAGGCATCCAGGGCGCGCTGGGCCTGCCCGACGCAGTTGGCCGCCACCATCACTCGCCCGGCGGTGAGCCAGGCGTTGGCCACTTCCCAACCCTTGCCCACCTCCCCCAGCACCTTGTTGGCCGGTACCCGGCAGTCGTCAAAGAACATCTCGAAGGTGTGGTAGCCACGGTTGCTCACGCACTTGGGGCCACGGCGGATGGTCAGGCCCGGGGTGTCGCGGTCCACCAGGAACGCGGTCACCGCGTTGCGCTGGCGGCCGTTGTGCTCATAGGTGCCGGTGACCGCGAAAACGATGGCGAAATCCGCATGCCCGGCGTGGCTGATGAAATGCTTGCTGCCGTTGAGCACGAAGTCGCCGCCATCGCGCACGGCGCGGGTCTTGATCGCATTGGCATCGGAACCGGCGCCGGGCTCGGTCAGGGCGAAACAGTCGACCTTGCGCCCTTGCACACAGGGCAGCAGGTAGTCGCCGATCTGCGAGCCGGTACAGGCCATGAGGATTTTCGAAGGCCGGGCCACGAACACATGCAAGGCCCAGGAACACTTGGCCAGCTCACGCTCGATCAGCGCCTGGGACAGGTAGTCCAGGCCGCCGCCGCCCACCTCCTCGGGCATGTTGAAAGCATAGAAACCGGCGGCGATGGCTTTGCTGCGGATCTCCCCGGCAAGGTCGGCGCTGACCTCATCGGCGCGGTCCACCGCCTCTTCGTGGGGCAGCAACTCCTTGCTGACAAAACTGCGAACCGCGTCCACCAGCATTTCTTGTTCTTGGCTGAGTTGGAAATTCATGGCGCTACCTGTGAGTGAGTGACGGTGCAAAAAAACAGTGATCTGACAGTACGATCTGGCGAAAAAACCTTCCCGTAGGAGCCAGCTTGCTGGCGAACAGGCCCTTGAATAAGGCGCTGTTCTTGCGGGCGCCTTCGCCGGCAAGCCGGCTCCTACAAAAGGGGCGCATGGCCCAGGGGCCCTTTCGCCGGCAAACCGAGCGCCGCCCGGCCGCTCCTACACCCCTTGGAAACGTGGCGGGCGTTTTTCCGTGGCGGCGCGCAGGGCTTCGGCGCCATCGGCACTGCGCCCGCACAGCAGGCCGGCGGCCAGCTCGGCCGCCAACTGCTGCGGCAAACTGCGCTCGGCCCCCTGGCGGATCAGCTTCTTGGTCTGGACAAAGGCAAAGGTCGGGCCCGCCGCCAAGCGCGCGGCCAGCTCGCTGACGCTGGCGATCAGCTGTTCATCGGCGCACACCTCACCGACCAACCCGGCGGCCAGGGCCCGTTCGGCGCTCCACAACTCATCGAGAAACAGCAGGCGCTTGGCCTGTTCGCTGCCGATCAAACGCGGCAGGTGCCAACTGGCGCCGGCGTCCGGCGAGTAGGCCATGCTGGTGTAGCCGGCCTTGAACCGCGCCGACTGCGCCGCCACCCGCAGGTCGCAGCACAGAGTCAGGTCCATGCCCGCGCCCACGGCGGTGCCGTTGATGGCGGCGATGGTGGGTTTGTCCAGGCTGTGCAGGCGGGTCATCAGGGCGTGGGCGGTTTCGGTCCAGCCGTAGCTTTCCAGAGCGCCGCGGGCTTCGGCTTCGGCCCACTCCGCCAGATCGGCACCGGCGCAGAAGCTGCGGCCGCTGCCGGTGAGGACCACGGCTCGGACGCTGGGGTCGCTGTTGCAGGTGTCTAGCAGGCTGTGCAGCGCCTTAAGGGTCGGGATGTCCAGGGCGTTGCGTTGCGCCGGGCGGTTGAGGGTGATCCAGGCTACGCCGGCTTCGAGCCGGCTGAGCAGCGACGATGAAGGGGTCATGGGCGTCCTCGAATTATTGTGGTTGGCGTGAGGGGGTGACTTGAGGGTGATACTAAACGAGCGTTCAACAAGGCGGCAATTGGGGGGCCAGGGGAGCTTTTTGGTTGAATTCTTGAGGTATCCCTTTGTTTTTATTAGGTAAAAATCTGGGTGCCGGGGGTTGTTGGGTGGGGGTTGTTACAACTTCGAACAAGCCTCGACAAAAGTGTGGGTGGGGGAGTTTTTTTGTGGCGAGGGAGCTTGCTCCCGCTCGGGCGCGTAGCGGCCGTAAAGCCTGAGGGTGCGGTCTTCTTGGGGTACATATCCGTTGCTGCGGGTGCGGCGGCTTATGGTTCCGCTTTTACAGCGGGGGTTGGGTACATATCCATTCCTGCGGGTGCGGCCGCTGGCGGTTCCGCTCTTACAGCGGCTCACTTTTGAAGAGCGCAAAAGTAAGCAAAACGCTCTGCCCCTCCACTCGGTGCCTCGCCTAGGCTCGGCATGCCCTCACTCCGGCATTGATCCGTGGGCCGCCGCAATGGGCCATCCCTGGCCCAGTGCGGCTAACCCGGCGTCCTGCCGGGTTACCCACGGCTCAATGCCTGCGTTCGGCCATCGTGTCTAAAGGGGCAGGAAGATCAAAAACAAGATCAAAAGCAAAGGCAAAATCTGACGGCGGCCTGCCGGCCGACCTGTTTCATTGCCGTTAGCGTTACATGTAGCCGCTGCCGCAGGCTGCGAACGCTCTGGGCGGCACTCCGTCGCAGGAGACGCTAAACCTGCCTCCCCCAATGCTCCTGACCCACCGCGCTGCCTGGTTTCGCGAGCGCTGGCGCTCGTTCGCAGCCTTCGGCAGCGGCTACAAAGAGCCGGCCTGCGCAGCTTGGCTTTGGCTTTTGATCTTGCTCTTGATCTTCAGGCCCCTTCCCAGCAGGCCGAGCGCAGGCGTTGCGTAGGGGGCAGCTCGGCATGGATGCCGAGCTAGCCGCCACCCGGCCATGGATGGCCGGTTGGCGGCGGGCCCCCGGAGCAATGCCGGAGCTCGGGCACCCCGAGCCTCAGCGAGGGGCCCATGGAGGGGCAAGCCCTTTTGGTTACTTTTACGGCGTTTGGTAAAAGTGACTCGCCGTAAGGGCGAAACCCTAAGTGGCCGTGACCGCAGCAACGGATATGTACCCCGCCCCGCTGGCCGCAAACGCCAGCAAAGGCATCCACCCAGACGCTGCACGCCTCCCGGCCCCCTTCGCCGACAATCCGGCTCCTACACCGCCGCTAAAGGTTGCAATTGACGCTTGCGCTGCATCAGGTAATAGGCGCCATAGCACAGAACGATAAAACCCGAACCCCAATACAACGACGGCCGCTGAGTTTCATCCAGCGCCAGAAACACAAACAACGAGCTGCACAGCACGATGCACAGCAATGGCACCAAAGGAAACCACGGCGCACGGTACTTGAGCTGCTCCAGTTGCCCACCCTCGCGCAGGAACTGGCGACGGAAGCGGTACTGCGCCAGGGCGATGACGATCCAGGTCACGGTGCCAGCCATGCCGCTCACAGCCATCAGCACCATGAACAGGGTGTCAGCGGCGATAAAGCTGGTCATCAGCGAGATCAGGGCAAAGCACAGAGTGATGAACAGGGCCCGCAGGGGCACGCCTTGTTTGCTCAGGGGCGACAGGGCCTTGGGTGCCATGCCGGATTTGGACATGGCCCAGAGGATGCGCGTAGAGGCATACAGCCCGGAGTTGCCCACCGAAAGAATCGCCGTGAGGATCACGAAGTTCATCAGGTCAGCAGCGTAGGGAATGCCCACCATGTCGAACACCTGGACGAAGGGGCTTTCCACCAGTCCGGCTTGCTGCCAGGGAATAATCGCCGCCAGCACCATCACCGCCAGGACGTAGAAGATCAGCACGCGGAACACCACGTTGCGCACGGCCCGCGGAATGCTTTTTTCCGGCTGGTCGGTTTCGCCGGCGGCCACGCCCATGATCTCGCAGCCCTGGAAGGCGTAGACCACGGTCATCATTACCGCGAACACCGCCGGCAGGCCGTTGGGAAACACTGAGTCGCCCTTGAGGTTGTCGAACATCGGCGCCGGGGCGCCGCTGGGCAGGTCGATGACGCCGAAGATCACCAGCGCGCCGACCACGATAAAGCTCAGGATCGCCAGCACCTTGACCCCGGCGAACCAGTATTCGGCCTCGCCAAAGGCCCGGGTGGCCAGGGCGTTGATGCCGAACAGCAAGGCCACGAACAGCGCCGACCAGTACCAGATCGGCACGCCAGGGAACCAGCGCTGCATCAGCATGCCGGCGGCGGTGAATTCCAGGCCCACGGTGGTGGCCCAGCTCATCCAGTAGACCCAGCCGATCATGAAGCCGGTGGCCGGGCCGATGTATTTGCTGGCGTGGGCCTGGAACGAGCCGGACACCGGCATCTGCACCGACAGTTCGCCGAGGCAGACCATCACCAGGTACATCAGGAACCCGGCCACCAGGTAAGAGAGGATCGCCCCCCAGGGGCCGCCCTGGTTGATGGTGACCCCGGAGCCCATGAACAGCCCGGTGCCGATCACCCCGCCCAGGGACAGCATGAAAATGTGCCGGCTCTTCAAGGAGCGGGTCAGGTGGATGCCTTTACGTTCTGTGGTGGTTGTCATGGCGCACCTCAGCAGTCAGTGAGGCGCAGGGCGCGGGGCGAAGGGGTGTGGCGGAGGGCGGAAGCAGCTTGCAGGCAGTTCATTATTATTATCTCCAATAAGCTTCGAAGGCCGCGGCGGGCGCGGCTCAAGCGATTATTGGAAAGCCATGTAAGTTCGGATTGAACGCCAGGATCGAAGATGTAAAAAGTCGTAAGGTTTTTGTACGTCAGGCCGCCAACAGCTGTTGCAGCAAGGCCCGAGACTGCTGCCAGGACGAATGCAGGCTCGCCGCCAGGGCCATTAGCGCCGGGCGATCCGTCTGCTGCGCCGCCTCCTCTACTTCCCGCAGCACCCGGGCCAGGGCGCAGAAGCCCAGGGAATCGGCGCTGCCCGCCAGGCGATGGGCCAGGTGCAGGACTTCGGTGCAGTCCTCGGCGGCCAGGGCATCGCTCAACAGGGGCCGTTGCTGATCCAGGGCGTCGGCCAGCACCTGGAGCAAGCCCTGCAACTTCTGTTCGCCCAGCAGGCTGCGATGGGTATCCAGCAAACCCTGGTCGAGCAAACCCTCCTCAGTGTCGGCCTGCGGCATCTGCACCTGCCCGGCCAGCACCTGACGCAGGCTCTCCAGCTGCAACGGCTTGCCAAGAATGCCCTGCATCCCGGCCTGCAGATAACCGCGCACCACGGACGGCTGGACGCTGGCGGTCAGGGCGACAATGCGTACCTGCCGGTTGGGCCCGGGACGCTGGCGGATCTCGCGGCACAGCTCGACTCCGCTGATGCCCGGCAAGTGCACATCCAGCAGCAACAGGTCGAAGGCTTGCTGCTGACACAGGGCCAGGGCGCTTTCACCGTCTTGCGCCAGCCACACCTGATGGCCGTCACGCTCAAGCAGTCCGCTGGCCACTTCGCGATTCAGGGCCACGTCTTCCACCACCAGGATTTTCAAAGCCTGCGTCGGCAACTCAAGCGCGGCCACCGACAAGGGCTCCTGGCCGATGCCCAACGCCAGCTCGAACCAGAAACAACTGCCCTGCCCCAGCTCGCTGTCCACACCGATGCGTCCGTCCAGTTGCTGCAGCAGGTGCTTGCAGATGGCCAAGCCCAGGCCGGTGCCGCCATAGCGCCGGGTCACCTCGTCACTGGCCTGGACGAAACGCTCGAAGATCTTCTCGCGCATCGACGCGGCAATGCCGATGCCGTTGTCGCGCACGCAGCAGCGCAGGCGCTGGCGCTCGGCAGTGCTGTGCAGCACTTGCACTTCGACCCGCACCCAGCCGTCTTCGGTAAAACGAATGGCGTTGGCCAGCAGGTTGCTCAGCACCTGGCGCAAGTACTGCTCGGCGCCCTGCTGACGCGGCGCCAGTTGTTCGTCGATGTGCAACTCCAGGCGGGTGCGATTGCCCTCGGCCCGGGGCTGCAACAGGGTGGTGACTTCTTCCAGCAACTGACGCAGGGAGAAGTCGCGCAGTTCCGGGCGGCTTTCGCCCTCCTCCAGGCGAGCAAAGGACAGCACTTCGTTGAGGATGCTCAGCAAGCCCTCCCCGGCTTGATGCAAGGCCTGCAAACGCTGGCGGTCCTGCTGCTCCAGGGGCGCCTGGCGCAGCAGTTCGGCCATGCCGAGGATGCCGTTCAACGGGGTGCGCAGTTCGTGGCTCATG
Organism: Pseudomonas protegens; assembly: GCF_013407925.2. NCBI lineage: Bacteria > Pseudomonadati > Pseudomonadota > Gammaproteobacteria > Pseudomonadales > Pseudomonadaceae > Pseudomonas > Pseudomonas protegens. The sequence goes on from NZ_CP060201.1 coordinate 286,692, forward strand.
GTCGCCAGAAAGCGCGACTTGGCCAGGTTGGCGGCTTCGGCCTCGTCCTTGGCGTGCATCAGGCTGGCGGTGCGGCGCTGGACCATTTTCTGCAATTCGTCGCGCTTGTCCTGCAAGGCCAAGCGGTCGGCTTCGCGGCGCTGCACATCGTCGAGCACTGCCCGGCGCATGTCGTCCAGGGCCCGGGCCACGGTGTCGATCTCGTCGCCGCCGGGGCGCTGGCGCTTGTCCAGGCGCAGGGGCTCGCGCAGCTCGCCGGCCGCCACGCGCCGGGCAAAGTCGGCCATCACTTGCAGGTGCCGGGTCACCAGCCGGTAGAACAGCCCGGACAAGGCCACCGCCAACCCGCAGAGAAATACGCTCATCCACAACAGGCTGGCCAGCCCGGTGGCGTACAGGCGCCGGTACACCGCCCCCAGATCGGTGCTGACCTGCAACTCGCCCAACTGCCGCAGGGGCCCGGATGGCGGTTGATAGCTCAAGGGAAAACGCTCCACCCGCAACGGCCCGATCAACTCGGCGCTGCCCTGCTGCAAGTCGAAGTCATTGCTGATCAAGTGCACCCGGGCCACGTCGGAAAAGTCCACCAGCCCCTGCAACTGCACGGTCAGTTGCTCCTGGTTGAGGTCCCACAGGTTGCGTTCCAGGCTGCCCAGGTAACCGGCGCGGATCAGCTCCATGCGGCTGTCGATGTCGCGCATTTCCCGGCGGTATTCGAAGTACAGCTGCACGCTGCTGGCGAGCACGGTGAAGCACAGGCTGAACAGCAGGATAAACAGCAGCAGGCGGCGCAACAGGCCGGCGGAACGCAGGGGGATCATGGCGCCGTCTCCCGTTGCGCCTTGAGCATGGCGCGGTAGTCGTCCTGGCTTTGCACCAGCCAGCGCTGCACCGCGCCGCTGTCCACCTGCTGCTGCAACCGCGCGTCGATCTCGGCCATGCGCGGCGCCAGGGGCGAGTGGCGCGACACCGCCAGGCGCAGGTAGTCGACGCTCACCGCCTGGGGCAAGGCGATGATGTCTTCGGCCCCCGGCAACTGCTCGATATACAGCTGCCCGGTGCGGCGTTCATGGGGGATGAAATCGATGCGCTGGCGGATCAGCTTGCCGAAGTTCTGCTGGCTGCTGGAGACCCACTCGATGTTGCCGTGCTGCACCACTTCGCGGTCGAAATCCTGGCCGTAGCTCTCGCCGAACAGCAGGCCGCCGCGGTAGGCCCGCAAGTCCTGCAAGTGCGTAAAACGCGGCAGATGGCGACGGTTGACGAACAGCGCGACTTCTTCGCGCAGCACCGGCACCCGGGAAAACAGCAGGTCCTGCTGGCGCTGGCTGGTGCTGTAGGCCAGCACCACATCCACCCGGCCCGCGGCGGCGTCCAGCAGGCAGCGCTTCCAGTTGCCCAGCACCACCACCTGCACCTGATAACCCAGCTCCCCCAGCACCTGGCGCACCAGGGTCGGCGCCAGCCCGCGCACCTGCTGGCCGTCGCTCCAGGAAATCGGTGGGTACACCGGGTAGTCGCAATAACGCAGCACGGGCCGGGGTTCAGCGAACGTCGGGCCGGCCAGCAGGATCAGGCACAGGCTCAGGCACAGCACCCCTGCGCGACGCAGCAATTCAGGCGGCCACGCTGGCGGTGAACAGGTAACCGGCACCGTGAATGGTGATGATCAGCTCCGGCTCGGCCGGGTCGTCGTGCAGCTTGCGCCGCAGGCGGCCCACCAGCACGTCGATGGAACGGTCGCTGGGCACCCATTCGCGGTTGCGGATCTGGTCCATCAACTGGTCGCGGCTCAGGGTGTGGCCGCTGTTGCGCAGGAACACGCTGAGCAGTTGGTACTCGCCGTGGGTCAGCAGGGTTTCGCCGCCCTGAGGGTCGATAAGGCGACGGCGGTCAGTGTCCAGAGCCCAGTCGGCGAACTGCTTGACCGGGCTCGGGCTCGACGCCCGGGGTTGCGGCTGGTAGGCCTGACGCACCCGGCGCACCAGGTTCTTGGCCCGGGACACCAGCTCGCGCGGGTTGAGGGGTTTGATCACGTAGTCGTCGGCGCCGCATTCCAGGCCGACGATGCGGTCGATGTCGTCGTTGCGCCCGGTGATCAGGATGATCCCCACTTCCGAGCGCACCCGCAGTTCCCGGGTCAGGGTCAGGCCGTCCTTGCCCGGCAGGCGGATGTCCAGCATCAGCAGGTCCACCGTGTGCTGGCCGAGAAAGCTCTCCGCCTGCTCTGCGGTGGCGGCGCAGTGCACGTCGTAGCCTTCCTGAGAGAGATAAGCCTGAAGCAGTTCGCGAATCAGCGGATCGTCGTCGACGATCAAAACCCGAGGAGTCATCGCCTGTTTCCTGATTATTTTTATTAGAAAAGGAACCTTGTGCGCAGCAGCCTAGCCATTACTGAACAACCGATCAACAGCCCTATGTCGGCCTGACGAAACCGCGCCCGCCGCTGGCCAGCAAGCCCTCGACCCAGGCTTCGCAGATCTGCACGCCCTGCTGCGGGCTGAAGGTGCCGGGGTTGAGCCCGGACTCCAGCCACAGGCCGTCGAGCAAGGCGCTGAGGCTGATGGCCGCCAGATCGGCGTCGAACTGTGCCCAGCCCTGCTCCCCGGCCAAGCGGGTCAGCAGGCTGGCCAGCTCGTTGCGGTATTCACCGTAGGAATGTTCATGGGCCAGGTTGATCGCCTCGGCGGTCTTCACCGCGCCCCAGAACGCCAGCCAGGCGTCCAGCAGCTTGGGGTCCAGCAGTTCGGCGCAGAACGAGGCGCGGAAGAACGCCGACAGCCGTTGCCGAGGAGTGGGTGCGGCCTGCTCCATGGCTTCGCGCAGCAGGCTCATGACCCGCCCGGTGACCGCCCGATACGCCTGGGCCACCAACTCGTCCTTGCCGGCGTAGTGATGGCTGATCAGCCCCACCGAGACCCCGGCCTCGGCGGAGATCTTGCGGATCGACGCCCCCTGAAAGCCGTGACGCTTGAGGCAGGTCAGGGTCGCCTCGATCAGCTCGGCCTTGCGCAGGTCGGGTTCCAGACGGGAAAAGCGCGCTTCCTGGCTCATGGGTCAAACTCCTTGGACGGTGACGGGAAGGTGCAGCTGAACGACTGTACAACAGGCTTTCCGGGGCGATCCAGCGATTGCGCGACCGTCCTTCCTGCCGCCGCTGCCGCAGGCTGCGCACGGGCTGGGCGGCATTCCGTCGTAGGGACGCCACGATCTTGAAGGCGACACCGGTTCGGCTGGAGATCGTCAAGCAAGGCCCTGCGGGCCTTTTCGCAGCCTCGCCGAGGCTCAGCAGCGGCTACAGGCAGATATGAACCCACAGGGGTCAGGCGCGGTAGTCGGGGGCGATGCGCTCCAGCAGGCGCAACAGCGCCGCCCAGGCCAGCTGCATGGCATCCGGATCGTTGAGTTCGCCTTCCTGCAGTGGCCGGCCCGGGTCGTTGAATTGGCGTTCGGTGTGGGCACAGACCGCGTCCGGCGGTAGCACGATCTCCCCCGCCGCCTGGGCCGCCAGTTGGATCTCGCAGGCCTTCTCCAGGTAGTACATGCGCAAAAACGCCTGGCTCACGGTTTCACCCACGGTGAGCAAGCCATGGTTGCGCAGCATCAGCACGCTCTTGTCGCCCAGGTCGGCCACCAGCCGTTGCTGCTCGCCCAGGTCCAGGGCCACGCCTTCGTAGTCGTGGTAGGCCACGCGGCCATAGAACTCCATGGAAATCTGGTTCACCGGCAGCAAGCCGCATTTGAGCGCCGCCACCGCGCAACCGGCCTTGGTGTGGGTGTGCAGCACGCACTGGGCATCTTCCCGGGCGCCATGAATCGCGCTGTGAATCACAAAACCCGCCGGGTTCACCGGGTACGGCGACGGCTCCACGGCTTCGCCATTGAGGTCGATCTTCACCAGGTTGGAGGCGGTGATTTCATCGAACATCAGGCCGTAGGGGTTGATCAGGAAATGATGCTCGGGCCCGGGCAGGCGCACCGAGATATGGGTGAAGATCAGGTCGGTCATGCGAAAGTGCGCGATCAGCCGGTAGCAGGCCGCCAGCTCTTCGCGCAGGCGCTGTTCAGTGGCGCTGCGCTCGGTCAGGGCGTGGGGGCTGGGAGCGATATTGTTCATTGTTGGAGTCCTCCAGGCGGGTGGGCGGGCAAACAGGGTCGGTAAAAAGAGCCGGCAAACAATAGGACCGGACGCCCGCAGGCGTCCAGCCCGTTGCGCTTACTTGCTGGCCCAGGCGTTGAAGCGCTCTTCCAGCTCTTCGCCATGATCGACCCAGAACTCCACGTTCATCGCCAGGGCGTCCTTGAGGTTCTGTTCCGAGGTCGGCACCCACTGCGCCAGGGCCGGGTCGAGCTTGGCCGCGGCCTGGGTGTTGGTCGGGCCATAGGGGATCTGCTTGACGTAGTCGACCTGGACCTCGGGTCGGTTGGCGAAGGCGATGAAACGCTTGGCCTGATCCACGTGTTTCGAGCCCTTGATGATCGCCCAGTAATCCATGCCATACAGGCTGCCGGGCCAGACCACCGCCTGGGAGGCGCCGCCCTGGGCCGCCACGGCGATACGCCCGCTGTAGCTGGAGGTCATCACCACATCACCGGCGGCCAGCCACTGCCCCGGCTGGGCTCCGGCTTCCCACCACTGGATGTACGGCTTGAGCTCGGTCAGCTTGGCGAAGGCCCGTTCCACCCCTTGCGGAGTGGCCAGGACCTTGTACACGTCCTCGACCTTGACCCCGTCGGCCATCAAGGCGAATTCCAAGTTGTACACCGCGCGCTTGCGCAGGCCGCGCTTGCCGGGGAACTGTTTGACGTCCCAGAAATCCGCCCAGGATGTCGGGGCCTTGGCCAGCTTGTTGCGGTCGTAGGCAATGGCCACGCTCCACACCAGCACCGCCGAGCCGCAGGGCTGGGCGGCATCAGGAATCAGCTGCTCGGCACGGCCCAGGGCCTTCCAGTCCAGGGGTTCGTACATGCCTTCGTCGCAGCCGCGCATCAGGTCCGGGCCTTCGATCTGCACCAGGTCCCAATCGACGTTGCCGGTGTCGACCATGACCTTGATCCGGGCCATTTCGCCGTTGTATTCGCTCTGGATCAGCTTGCTGCCATCGGCCTTGCTGAAGGGTTGGAACAACGCCACGTCCTGGGCTTTTTGTCCGGCTCCGCCGTACGCCACGACCACCATGTCGGGGGCTGCCTGGGCCTTGTTGTGAATCAGCGGCTGGCCCAGGGTCAGACCCAAGGCCAGGCTCAGGGCCAGGAAAGAACAACCGTGCTTGCGGGTGAGCGCTTTCATCTGTGAATCCTCGTCGCGGTGCCACACCGGCAGGCGCCGGCACGGCCCTTTTTTATTGTTGTGAGGTTCGCGCCAAAAGCGGGCGCAGGTCGAAGCTACTGCAAGCCTTAGTAAAAAAACAAGTTGATTTTTTACTGGCGGTAAATTTTGATAGGCCAACAATAACAACGCCAAGGCTGTGCTCCCCTGCCCTTGGCCCGCCTGGAGTCACCGCAATGACCAGCGCCTTCCCGCACCTGTTCGCACCCTTGCAGATCCGTGGCAAACGCCTGAAGAACCGCATCATGTCCAGCGGCCACGACACCTCGATGCCCACCGATAACCTGGTCAACGAACAGCTGATTGCCTACCACCGCGCCCGGGCCGAAGGCGGCGTCGGCCTGATCGTGCTGCAGGTGGCCGGGGTCCACGACAGTGCGCGCTACACCAGCCACGTGCTGATGGCCACCGACGACGCCTGCATCGACGGCTACCGGCGCCTGGCCGAAACCTGCCACGCCCACGGCACCGTGGTGCTGTCGCAGATCTTCCACCCGGGGCGGGAAATCATGGAGTCCGCCGATGGCCTGCTGGCGGTGGCCTACGCCCCTTCGGCGGTGCCCAACGAACGCTTCCGGGTCATGCCCCGGGCCCTGGACCAGGACATGATCGACGAGATCATCCAGGGCTACGCCGACGCCGCCCGGCGCCTGCATCAGGCCGGGCTGGACGGCGTGGAACTGGTGGCCAGCCACGGCTACCTGCCGGCGCAGTTCATCAACCCGCGGGTCAACCGCCGCACCGACGGCTACAACGGCGAACTGGAACAGCGCCTGCGCTTTATCCGGGAAATCCTCGGCGCCATGCGCGCCAGCACCGATGCCGACTTCATCATCGGCCTGCGGATTTCCGCCGATGAACGCGACCCCGAAGGCCTTACCGAAGACGAATCCCTGGCCGCCGTGCAATTGCTGCAAGGGCAACTGGACTACGTGCACATAGTCGCCGGCACCTCCGCCTCCCTCGGCGGCGCGGTGCACATAGTCCCCCCCATGGCGGTGGAAGCGGCCTATCTCGCCCGGGAAGCCGGCACCTTCAAGGCCGGGCTGTCGATCCCGCTGTTCGTCACCGGGCGCATCAACCAGCCCCAGGAAGCCGAGGCGATCATCGCCAAGGGCCAGGCCGACGTGTGCGGCATGACCCGCGCGCTGATCTGCGACCCGCAAATGCCCAACAAGAGCGACAGCGGCCGAGCCGAGGACGTGCGCGCCTGCATCGCCTGCAACCAGGCGTGCATCGGCCACTTCCACAAGGGCCTGCCGATCTCCTGCATCCAGCACCCGGAAACCGGCCGCGAACTGCTCTACGGCCAACCCAAGCCCAGCGCCCGCGGCAAACGCATCCTGGTGGTGGGCGGCGGCCCGGCCGGGATGAAAGCCGCTACGGTGGCCGCCCAACGCGGCCACCGCGTGACCCTCTACGAAGCCAGCGCGCAACTGGGCGGCCAGATTCAACTGGCGCAACTGCTGCCCCGGCGCAGCGAATTCGGCGGCGCCAGCACCAACCTGCAACGGGAAATGCAACTGGCCGGTGTCGAAGTGGTGCGCAACACCCGGGTCGACCGCGCCCTGATCGAGCGGGAAAACCCCGACCACGTGATCATCGCCACCGGCGCCCAGCCCTACTGGCCGAACTTCGAACGCGGCGGCGACCTGCAAGTGGTGGACGCCTGGCAAGTACTGCGGGACGAAGTGCAACTGGGCCGCAGCGTAGTGGTGGCCGACTGGCGCTGCGACTGGATCGGCCCCGGCATCGCCGAACGCCTGGTACGCGCCGGGCACCAGGTGCAACTGGCGGTCAACGGCACCCACTGCGGCGAAAACCTGCCGCTGTACGTGCGCGACCAACTGGCCGGCGAACTGCACAAACTGGCGGTCCCAATCATTCCCTACGCCCGCCTCTACGGCTGCGACGACAGCACCGTCTACCTGCAACACACCGCCAGCGGCGAACCCATGCTGCTGGAAAACGTCGACAGCCTGGTGCTGTGCCAAGGCCACCAATCCGTGGACGACCTCGGCCAGCAGCTCAAAGGCCTGGTGCCCTTCCAACGCATCGGCGACTGCCTGGCACCGCGCACCGTGGAAGAAGCCATCCACGAAGGCTTGAAAGTCGCCTGGGCGCTTTGAGGCTGCTTTATACTCCAGGGCTTTTGCAGGACGGGTGCCCGGACGCGCCCGCCTTCCAGGCCTGGAGCCCGCCATGAACCCAAGCAGCAAGACGCCGCCCGCGAGCACCGCGCCCGAGCCCGGCAGCGACAACCAGGCCCCTGGCGGCCCGCAGTTTCTTGGCACCCGCATCCGCGGCCTGCGCAAACGCCGCGGCCTGACCCTGAGCGAACTGGCGCAACAGAGCGAACTCACCGCCGGCTACATCAGCCAACTGGAACGCAACCTCGCCTACCCCTCCATCCCCGCCCTGTTCAACATCGCCCGCAGCCTGGGCGTGACCATCCAATGGTTCTTCGCCAGCGAAACCCAGACCGCGCCCGAGGATCAGGGCTATGTAGTGCGCAAGAAACAGCGGCTGCAGGTGAATTATGAGAACGGGATTATCGATCAACTGCTGACCCCGCAACCGACCCGGCAGTTGGAGTTTTTGCACTCGCGGTTTCCACCGGGGACCTACAGCAAGGAGAGTTACAGCCATGAGGGCGAGGAAGCCGGTTATGTGCTGTCGGGGAGCTTTGAGCTGTGGGTGGGGGAACGGTATTTTCAGCTGAGTGAGGGGGATAGCTTTAGTTTCTCCAGTCAGGAACCGCATAAGTATGGGAATCCTGGGGAGGAGGATGCGGTGGTGTTGTGGGTGATTACGCCGCCGACGTTTTGAGGGTTGGGGGACAAGCTACTTTCGACCTCGCAGACTGGAGGTCTGTCTCTACTAGAGACTAGGATCGAGTAGTCAATATCTGATGAATAAGGTCGAAATTGATCTACCAAGGCACTGCTTGAATCGAGGTGCCACCGAACGACAGCCGTCTACCACAAGACGACGTTTGACGAGGATACATAGCGACTATGGAAGGCACTGCGCTCTGGCTTTTTGATGCTCCACCGAATGTTGCCTGCCTCACTGTGCGGTCAATTCTTGATGGTCATAAACCTATTCTTGCTGTTGTCCGAGACTTCGAAGACGGAGCATGGTCATTTCTAACAGGCGAAGACATCGAGATGGCTGACGCTCTTCTCGTATCCTTAAAGTCTATAGTCGAACTTGATCCCAGTATCATTGACCTGGCTGACCTTCAACCTGGCTGGACTGCAGTTCGCAGCCACCGCGATATGCCATGGCAGAGAGCAATCAAATAGTCTGCTGCGAATATCGTTAGCCGATCCGCCAGTTGGTGTTTCTGCACTCGCGTTTTCTGCTGGGGACGTACAGCAAGGAGAGTTATAGCCATGAGGGCGAGGAAGCCGGGTATGTTCTGTCGGGGAGTTTTGAGCTGTGGGTGGGGGAACGGTATTTTCAGCTGAGTGAGGGGGATAGCTTTAGTTTCTCCAGCCAGGAACCGCATAAGTATGGGAATCCTGGGGAGGAGGATGCGGTGGTGTTGTGGGTGATTACGCCGCCGACGTTTTGAGGCGAGCTACTGAGCGGAAGCGCAATGCACCGCTCTTTCGTTTACTGAAAACTAGCTGTCACGGACTGGGAAGTAGAACTGCTGCCGCAACCACTCGCTGAACTGGGCCTCGGTCAGCGGAGCGCGTTGCTCGCCCATTTCATCCCACGCGCGATTAATCATGTGTTCCCAGTTTCGGGCGACTTCCATGAGTGGCGCTGCTGCTCCCCAAAAATGTCCGGCCTCAAGTGTTGCCCTGACTCGACCGTTTAGCTCAGCGAGGGTGGCGGTGCCTTCCAGATAGCGCCGCCCGGCTTCTAGCAATTTTCTGAATTCGGTGATTTCAACGGTCATGTCTGGTCCCTTAAACAGAGCGTTTGGATAAGCAGCCTTTAGATTGATGCGGAGGATATCTACTCTTCTGTTATCACTTCACCCGGGGCTAGCATAGTTGTGTGCAGCACCATCTCTACTTGCGACTAAAAGCGGTCATCTCTTTTGAGCAATTAAGGTCAATTCAGCCAGCACCTGAGTCCTCATGTGGGCTCAGAGCTCCAAAGCCAACGGCTAAGGAAGACAGGGAGACGTAACAGCCACCCTAAGTCCATGGAATACTTTGAAACGCTGAATCAATTCAAATATCCAGATGACCACTGTGCTGGGAATACCGATCGATGGGAAAATAGTAGGTAGCACAACCCTTCATGGGTAGACACCATAGCTATTCGCAACTCTAGCCCCCTCCCCCAGCGCTTCAGTTGCCGGCTTTGGACCCAGCGGCATGTTCAAAATTTAATATGGAACTGTCAGCGAACTCGCTTAGCAGTTCCTTAACACCATACAGGCCATCTGGATCAGTTCCATGCGCCGTAGCTCAATAACCTCCGAAATACGAGTAAGTCGCCCGAACATCCTCTGTTCGAAGTCGATCAAGCATTGCCATAACCTCCCAAGGAAACAGCATGCCTATTCAAACTTGGCCGCTGAGCTGACCAGAAGCGTAGCGGATGTCCATCCGATGTCAGTGTCCACTGAGATCGGGACAGACCATATCTGTAACCCGAGATTGAAGCTCGCTGATTAATAGACCGAAGCGCTGGCCACTTTCATCCCAATATTTGATTTACGCGAGTCAATGCATGCAGCTATGCCGGATGCAGTGTTGTACTCATAGGGTGCGGCGCTATCAACTGACAAAGAATTAATTATGGATAGCATTCCGCCCTCATACTCTTCCGCACTGTACTCCTTATCTATGACGGCTTCAAAGTACAGCGTCTTATTCGACACCCGATCAAACATAATAAAATTAACTTTATTCTTCTCAAGAAACTGATAACAGAAAGGACCCACTATATTAGGAAGCGCTACAAGTTGACCGACAGACCTCACCGGCAACAGTGCGCCCTTGTCGAAATACAAGGTTGATTCCGTTGTAATTTTAGAATAACCCGACTGATTGAGATTTGAAAGGAAACTTGGATCACGACGAAAATCAGGTCTTGGAGCATCATTAAACACTACATACTCCTTAAGCTCGAAAGTCACAACCTTACTTATATCAGAATCATTAAAACAACTGAGCAAATGAAGCCTCGTTTGTTTTGGCGAGTAATTGTGCAACAAGTGGCTTTCGAGTAGGGCTCTCATGTCCTTTTCGTTTAGGGCCAGAGAGAAATTGCTGCGCAGCTCATTACACTCGATGCGCAGTCTGTCAAACACATCGCCAACCGCTGCGCCTGGACCAGCCCTATAGTTTTCAATCACGCTTTGTGCCGAAGTTCCATCAGCCCTGTATGTTGTTGTCATCACAGAGCTTGGTCTTTTCCCATACAGTCGACTAGGTTGTTTGACAACCGTCATATTAAGTAAGTCGTAGTGCTTGCTTGCAATCTTTGCACTTAGCTGAAATCGAGTAGCTCCCGCTTCGTTAGGAAGCCTGATTTCAACTTGATGCAAGTCTTTCGAGCTAAGCGAAGCCTGAACAACTTTATCGAACTTTTTAGCAAGCATATCCACTAAGGCAGAGGTGGCACCAGACAAAACAGGGGCAGTGCCTAGGGCACTAACACTCTTGCCTATATCACTTAAATCTTGTAGCGCACCAATTTCAGCCTCGTCATTATACAGCAACGTCACTATAAATTTCCTATTCGTCTTTCGCGCAAGCTCTAGACCGGATAGTTCGCTTTCAATAGAGTATGTTTTGTTGCATGCTTTATTTTTCTGGTCGTACGTGTACGAGACGTAAGGAATTTTATTAATCGTTATCGTTAAAATTGATTTCTTGCTAGACGAGAAAAAATTCCGAACGAATGCCCGACTAAAACTATCTCGACAAAAACCTTCTCCATTGAAAACAGAGCTAATGATAACCTTTTGATACTCCTCATCATCTAAAGGCTTCTCATCCAACAGGGCGAGATTCAGCTCTACTTTCTCCTTCAGGCTATATGATCCCGTATCGGAATATACTTGGGTGCTCGATAGAGATATTAGTAAGCAAATAATTGCTGCGCATACTTTTCTCATAGATCCCTCCATGATGACTTTGATAGGTAAATCCAAGTTTACGAAGCAGAGGTCGACGGTCGAATCTAACGATAGAGCAGATGTGCCATAGCCGCATGCGATCATGCGCTTTTTTTAATGGGCCGCCCGTAGGTGAAGTAGCGTAGAGGGCAGAGCACTAGTCCTCGCCCCGATGGAGTGCCAAGTCACGCAGGCTTTTTCAGCCCGGTGAGCCTCAAACGCAGAGTTATGCTGTCGGGGAGCTTTGAGCTATGGGTGCGGGAACGTTATTTTCAGCTGAGTCAGGGGGATAGCTTCAGTTTTTCCAGCCAGGAATCGCATAAGTATGGGAATCCTGGGGAGGAGGATGCGGTGGTGTTGTGGGTGATAACGCCGCCGACGTTTTGAGCGAGCGACTGAGCGGAAGCGCAATACACCGCTCTTTCGTTTACTGAAAACTAGCTGTCACGGACTGGGAAGTAGAACTGCTGCCGCAACCACTCGCTGAACTGGGCCTCGATCAGCGGAGTGTGTTGCTCGCCCATTTCATCCCACGTGCGATTAATCATGTGCTCCCAGTTACGGGTGAGCTCCATTAGTAGCGCTGCTGAGCTTTAGCCTTTCTATTGCCCTGGTGCATCCATGCTCGGCGGCTTTATTGAGACACCGCACCTGCTCTTGTTTAAGGTTTTGCGTCAACATTTGAGTCGCCATACTCATATAAAGGTTGGCGCGAAAACTTTTTTCGTCGAGTAACACGATTGGATTGCTGTCAGAGCGGCTATTTCTATCGCAACTCGGCATCATCGTTGGCTGGGGGTAGTACCTGCCATAGAGGGTTTCATCATTAGGCAACGCGTCGACAAGTGACCGATACCGAGGTGTTTTAACCTCATCGAAGCAGTAGAAAAGCATCTGCAAACCCGCTGGAGTAAATCCGTTACTGAAACTAGACTTTAGGAGAGTGCAGACTTTTTCGGCGACTTGATCGCGAGATTCAAAAGTCGACAACATCAACGCTAGACGGTACTGCGCTGCTGGGTTGCCTTCCTCAGCTGAACGCTTGAGCAAAGGCATTCCTTCTTTTATAAGCCGAAGCATTTCGTCTCTATATTGTTCTTTTTTTTGGTCGGGAACCTTTTCGTTGACTGCTAACTGCTTCCGAAACGTGAACATATCGTTTTGTGCTTCATCGATTTTTTCTAGGTAAGGCAGCGCTTTGAAGTACAGCTCTTCGCTTTCTGCGGACACTTTTAAATTATTTTCATTCGCGCTTGCGAATGTGGCTAAAAAAACAGAAACAACAGCCAAAAAACTCTTAAGAGAAGCTTTTTCCACTGGGAACGTCCTTTGTATCTTCGTTGTGATTACGATTGCGGCTGAATCGTCCATACATTGGTAGAGAACAGAATGAGTGCTTCCAACGGCCCTGCTGCCTTTCATCACAGCGACTATAAGCAGCCGAATACTGCATCATCTGAATGGGTCTCGGTGCGAACCAGAGGGTTAATATTTTCATTGATTATTCTTTTAGATTTCTTCCTTTAACATAGAAAGCAAATCTGAAAATGAGTCGGCCACATAAAATATCCCTTCTTGTACTTCCAACTCATGAAAATAGAAAACCACTTTTGGAAATAGAGGACTTTCAGAGTAATCAAAGCACAGATAATCACCGCCACCACCCACGACAATAGGCAGATAGTAATTTGGTAGCTGATGGTGATTTCGCAACGAAAATAGAGCTGTAACGATATTCTCGGCGCTGTGTAAAGGGTCAAGAGTCAAAAGCATGCCGAAGCCGATATCCCATGTTTTACCACCAACCTCAATGGACAGGCTTCGGTCTTTCGGCTGTCCACCATGAAAGCGTTTTACGCATTCAACGTAATCTTTCGGCAGCGTGAAACGGATAACTTTTTCGATGCCAGCAATCAAATCATCGGACAACGGCTCATGCGCATCTGAATAGACATCCCACTCCATCAGCGAACCTCCATTTAACTATTATCAGGCGACATTGCCAGTGCAGCATATTACCAATATTCTCATACTCACATTAAGCATATCTTTTGTTGCATAACATCCAAAGCGATGTTCAATCACTTCTGAATGTCCTTTATTGGCAGAAAGCAGCCTCAGCAACCAAAAAATTCCTCCTACCATCTAACTGGAACGCAACCTCCCCCCACACCGAACTATTTAACTTCGCCTGCAGCCTGGGCGTGAACATCCAATGGTTCTTCGCCAGCGAAACCCAGACCGCGCCCGAGGATCAGGGCTATGTGGTGCGCAAGAAACAGCGGCTGCAGGTGAATTATGAGAACGGGATTATCGATCAACTGCTGACCCCGCAACCGACCCGGCAGCTGGAGTTTTTGCACTCACGCTTTCCGCCGGGGACGTACAGCAAGGAGAGTTACAGCCATGAGGGGGAAGAAGCCGGGTATGTGCTGTCGGGGAGTTTTGAGCTGTGGGTGGGGGAACGGTATTTTCAGCTGAGTGAGGGGGATAGCTTTAGCTTCTCCAGCCAGGAACCGCATAAGTATGGGAATCCTGGGGAGGAGGATGCGGTGGTGTTGTGGGTGATAACGCCGCCGACGTTTTGAGGGGGATGTTGAGTGGGGTTAACCGAACGGCTGCTACCGGCCAGCAGCGGATTTACTGCCAATCGATTTTTCGAGCTTTGCGCTAAAAAGCTTAAGGCAACATGCGTGATATCTTATTTTTTAAGTCGTCAAACTCTTCAGGAAAATTTTTATAAACAATACCGCAGACCAGTATTAAACAACGTTCAGGATCTAGATTTACTTGCTCACCCACTTCGACAAATTCTTCATGCTTACCTGCCTGTAATGCGTATTCGACGATTTCGGTAGCGCGCTGAGGTTCAACGCCTAGCTCAACTCCTAGTTCGTGCGGGATTTCGCTACACTTTTGCAAAAGCCAGGCTTCTGGCCATGTGTCGCCAGGAAGATAACCTGTGCGCGCAAGCAACCAATTATTAATATCAACATCTTTCCTCTCTGCCATGTTTTTGGCGTGCTCGATATTCTTCGCCTGCAATTTTTTCTGATCAGCATCATATATAGCCAATATATTTGCACTCTCATCTCTCAAAAAATTTGCTGCTAACTGGCGAGCTACTGCAGCGGCGGAGCCTATCCGAGTGATATTTATTCGACTGCGTACGCCTCCATTTAAAATTGTTTCAATTATAACTTTTGCAACTGGATCCTCAACAAATATCTCAAGTTCTTTCTCACCAATAGCTCCCATTTTTGAGAACGCAAATTCCGCTGATATACCGGGAGTTATTTTTGTCTTAAGCCCGGCTCTTTCAATAAAAAACCTGGCATCATCAGGCAAACATTGAAATATTTGCTTTGAGTGCGTGGTGCATATAACTTGAGTCCCCGTACTCATACATACTTCTTTAAGACGCTCCATAAACAACCTTTGAGCTCTTGCATGTAGACCAAGCTCAATTTCATCAAGAACCAACAAAGCTCCCTCGCCAGAAGCATATATGGTAGAAAAAATATAAAAAAGCGCGTTTTCACCTGCGCCCATATTGAAGCCAGAGTAAACTACATCACCAACCTTAACAATCGGAAGACCGTATTTTCTGTACTCTAACTGTCGATAATCATCGTAACGTTTACCAAGGATATAACCAACAGCGTCTTTAACCTGCTGCTCCCAGCCGTGAACTCTCAAATCTTTAAAGGCTCGCGAATAAGATCTTGATTGACTACGTTCAGCGTGAGGGACAATTCGTTCAATACCCAAAAAAACTACCGTCCGTTTTACTCTGATGTCATAGTCGTTCCATTTCCCACCTGCCTTTTTCTTTCTTACTTGGGACGCGATCCCATCAGGCGCACTTTTCCAATTATTGTGAGCAAAGCTATACCAGATCTCTACTCCAGGAGGAGCAATTTCCTCCGAGTGCTGCACAAAAAAATCAGAAAAAGTGTAATAGCTCCTACTTCGCTTTGGAAGTTTAAAACCATCCAGCTTGTTATGATAAGCACAAGCGGCGAGCGCCAGCATAGTTGACTTCCCGGACCCATTAACTCCGGCAAACGCAGTTATCGGGTAGTCGAAATTCACCTTGAATGACGTCAGCCCGCGAATGCCGCCCGTTGAGATTTGAATACTCCGAAGTAAGGCTTTGGTATTATCCTTGCAGAACCAATTTCGTAATTTCTTATCTAAATTACTTTCCCTGTACTTCATTGGTTCTCCCCACAATTAATTAACACCGACTGAAGGACTGCATGGCCATTTGCTATTCCTAGCACAATTTTTGGAGACTATCGAGCCGGCTATGAAACTTTTCCATGACGTAAATGGGGAGGCTATGGTAACTCCCCTGTTCAAGACAGCCGACGGGCGGCGCCAGCCACTCCTTACCATCAACAGGTTGAACTAATAGGTGAACGGAGCCCCGGCGCTGAGTCAATTTAATGCTAGATACGCCTTAAATTTGTCTGTAGAAACGACAAAGGCTAGGATCTTCCCTTGCGATCGGCCACGCACAGTTCTTTGCAGAAAACTTGAGGACAAGCTTTAACCGGTTTGTCCCCTCGTCCCTCGACCATCCACCGCCCACTAATGGCAGGCTAGCGACGGCCGGCCTCGACCGTCGCTATACATATTCAAACCTCAGTCGTTCCGCCATCTCCAGGGCGTCATCAACTTTAATTCCCAGATATCGAACGGTGCTCTCCAGCTTCTTATGGCCAATAGCACTTGAACTGCTCGCAGATTCTGCCTCCTGCGATAGATCAGCAATGCCTTCGTACACCTCATTGTGTGAGTGCCATACATAGCTAGATCTAGGCCAACGGCCTCCACCCAGCCTTTGACAATCCGAGCATATTGACGTGTGGATAGATGGTCTGAGGTATGCAGTTGGCTCGAAAAAAGGCAGTCCTCGCTGCGGACTTGGGCCTGACATATCCAGGCCGCGATAGCAAACCGTGTTTGTTCGGTGATCTCAAACTGCACTGGCCGCTGCGTCTTCTGACGCATCACCAATACTCTTGGTGATTCGTGCTCGCCATGGGCGAGGTCACACACGCACGGCCAACTCAAAATACCTGAGCAGCAGAAGGCTGTTTTATAGATAGATGCAAGTCACCTTTACCAACCCCACTTGAGGCGATCATATAATGAAACTAATTTTTTAAAATATGAGGCATAGGGGTGGCTTTCAAATTTATCTTCGTTGGCGACCAAAAAATCTCTGAGTTGATCTAGGTTGATCTGATCCTCAGGCAGGAAGGGGATTAATGTTGCAGCACTTTCAGGCGGGCAGCCTTTGATTATTTCTTCCATGGTCTGCCCTTGGCGTTTAGTGAAGGCAGACTTGAAGGTTTTTAGACGTAAATTTTCACGATTATATTTGGCCCACTTGTTTAGCCTGAGCTCACTAGCTTTATAGCTCTCCTCATTAGTGATCCCTATTTCTCTCAGATACTTGTAAACAGGAACATAAGGAGTGTTCCGCCCAGCCCGCGGAATTGTTGAATGGAGAATCTGTGCAGGGTCATAGTTACGATCTTCGAATAGTGCATCATGGATCAAATCCCGCACTTCAGGTGCATCATAGCCAACCTTGGCGATTTCGCTTGGTTCGCCTGCGGCTAGCCCGACACCAACGATAAACTCAACATCTTCTTTGTTCTCAATTTCATCTATACCTACAACGCATAGCTTCTTTTCTGGCTCAAGAGAGCGAACCAATTCGTAGAGTTGCTCTTTGCAGTAGCGGAGAACTCGTGCGGGGATCTTTCTTCGAGTTGCTGAAAGTGCTTTATAAACTTCGGTAAAATCGTCTGTCTTGACAAGAATCAGAGGAATTTGAACTTTATCTATTGTGAGGTACGTATCCGATACACCAGGGCTCTCGCCGTTTTTAGGGCGTTGGACGAAAATTAAATTGCTACGTAGTTGCTCAATTTGGTCCTCGCCGATACAAAGAGAAATAGCACGTAACAAGCCTGTTATATTAGGGTCGGATAGTGAGTAGCCCAAGAAAATTACAGGATGCTCCACAAATACGGTGATCAGTTTAGCGGCAAGGTAAGCGTTGCGTTCATTAAAGGTGGTGTAATCGTCAGACGTAAGTACGAGTGATTGTGGCTCAGTGGCACACCCATGAATCTTATAGATTTCGCATATTTCCTGGGGATTGGAGAACAGCAATTCATTTTGCCCAATAAAAACCTTGTAGTCTGGAAAGAGCTCCTCTAAAAAAAGATCCCAATTCGTGGTTATGATACCGTCGACATTTAGGCTTGATAATAGTTCTACCTCCTCCCTGTAGCCGTCATTGAGTGCTGCGCTAGGGTCTAGCTTAGCTAGGTAGTTACAGATTTCAATTCGCAGTGCAGAACTACTGTCTTTTATCTTGTCTTTATTCAGGCTGACACTTTCTGAATAAGTTGGCGAACCCCACCAGTAATTATGAAAATCGTTTGCTAGAATTTTGGCAGCGACAGGCGTATTGCCATCGGCACTTCCTCGATAAAATTCATATGGTTTCCCCATTTCACAAAATCGGGATAGAAGGCCTTCCCAGCTTTCCAGTCCAATATACCGGCGAGAAAAACCTGAGCCGATGAAAAGAAATGCTCCAGCAGCTCGGTCTTTTAGAATTTGGGTAAGATGGTGCTCGATCGTCATGTGGGGTTAGCCTCGTATCCTTTAACGGATGTAGTCCATTTCTACCGAAAGCGTATCAATAGGAGAATTTAATCCGAAATGAGCTTCGCTGGATATGCCCTAGCGTGCTTCGATTACCGCAATGTGTAGCTGTAGCTAGCGGCTCGTGGCGAAGGGCAGCTTTGGATCGAAAACACCCTCTCAAGTAACAGAGACACCGCTTATCAAGCAGCGATAAGCGGTGTCTCTCTCAACTTCATGCGATGCTGCCCTAACTCAGAGCCCCTCCCTCAGCCCCTCTTCCCCCCAACCCCAAACACACATCATCAATCACCGCCTTACCCATCTCCGCCAAAAAGTGCGAGGCCCAAGCATAGCGTTCCCCCTGCTCTTCCATAGCGGCATCAAGTGCAAGTTTCTTGGCGTAGTACAGCAAAGTAGAGGCGTACTCCAACGCAAGCTCCAAAGGCACGTCAGCATTCACGCGAAACAGCTCTAGTTCAGGATCGGCACAACTGCCAAAGGTGACGAAACCCAGTGTCTTGACTGAAGCTGAAGTGCTCATCGGACACCTCCTACAACAGCCAGGAGACGGGTGTTACGAAGGGAAGATCCACACAGATTACGGGCGTACATGATTGAAACTCCCATATCGGTAATGAGAGCTGCCACCTTCGTTCTCAGGCGAGTGGGTGGCAGCTGTGCGCGGGCTGAGAAACCGGAGATACAGGAACCCGGCAGACCCGAAGGTCTCCCACGCACAGCCGCCATAACACGAACAGACGGGCACAAAAATGCGCCTGCATTCATGGGCGGGCGCTTGTGCGCCTGCATCTTACCGGGTTCTCAGGCCCGGTCGCTGATTTTGCAGCGACCGCAGCAGACTAGGCGCTCTGCTCAGGGTCCGGCAACCGCTAAACCGTAGCCGGTTATGTCGCTCGGATTAGCGAGCCGTTATGCTCTCCCCCACCCCGGATAAGGACATCTGCCCCCTCATGATCGACCGCGAACACCTCCATCAAAACGGTTACCTGTTGCTGCGTCAGGCGGTGCCCGCCGACTGGCTGGATGAGCTGCAGGCCACTTTCGAGGCAGGGGTGATTGCGCCCGAGCAATGGCCGGTGCCTCGGGGCCACGATTGGCGTCATGCGCTGGTGGATCTGGGTGCACGGGTGCAGGCGGTGTGTCGCTTGCCGGCGCTGTTGGCGGTGGCCGGGGAGTTGATCGGGGAAGGCTTTTTTCTGGCTCAGGTGGAGGGCCGCGAGCCGTTGGCGGGGGGCGGTCATCAGGTATTGCACCGGGATCTGTCGGAGCAGCGTCTCGGTGACCGGGTCACGGCGCTGGTCTATCTCGATGACTATGGGCCGGCCAATGGCGCGACGCGCATCGTGCCCGGCAGTCATCGCCCCGGGGAGCGGTTGGCACCCTTTGATTTCAGTGATGAATCCCGGGTGGTGCAACTGGCGGGCAATGCGGGGGACGTACTGCTGTTCGATGCCGATCTGGTGCATGGGGCCAGTCTGAACCCCAGTGGTGCGCGCCGTCGCAGCTTGCTGATCAGTTATTGCGCCCTGGGGCTGTATGAGCCCCATCTGCAGACGCTGGGCCTGCGTGCTATCCGCATGGACACCAGCGAGCGCTTCGAACCCGCGGATTTTGTCTGAGTGGGCTCGGGCGCGAGGGGTGCGTCAGCCAAAGCGTGGCGCTCATTCAGTCGGCCAGGCGGCTGGCCAGACGTTGCAGTGCCTGGGCCAGTTCCAGGGCCTGTTCTGCCGTCAGTTCCACCGGGTCGTTGTGCGGGCTGATGGCCTTGAGATGAATGGCACTGTCCTGCTCTATCCATAGGCGCACGGCGCCTTCGCTGCTCTCGAAATAATCCGTTGTGCGGTCAATCGGCATGTTCATTCACCTTGTGCGTGGGCGCTGGCCAGTTCCAGCAGGCGGGTGAAGTCGGCTATGGTGAAATACAGGTCATCGCGGGTGTCGCCGTCCCAGTCTTCGACGGCTTCCCTGTCTGCCTTGAGTGAGGCGATGCGGGTTTTGATCTCGGCGATTTCCGCCGCACCGCACTGGGTGGCGATGGCCTCCCAGCGTTCCTGGGGAATGTTTTGCTGGACCGACAGCCCGGCTCGGGCTTGGGCGATCAGTGCGGTGAGTTGGCTCATAGGGGTATTCATCCTGAAAATGCAGCCTTTGAATCGGGGCGCGGCTTGTGCGTTAGGCGCTTTGAGGCGGGTCACTTTATCGGGTTTAAGCCCAAACAACGACCTCAAGAGTGCAGCCAGCCCCATGTCCTCCACACCACTGGAGAACTCGTTGCCGGCGTCTCCCCCAGGGTGCCGACAAGGTCACATGTCGCTAAGCGTTCCGTGAATGCAGCGTGCGGTTCTCAACGACAAGGGCAAGGGTGTCCGAGCAACTGCCATGACAATCTTTGGCGTCCATAGCCGGGCAGTGCTGACCGGCTATGGGCGGATAGCGAACCTCAACGGCTCGCTTTCAGCGTTTCAAGCATCGCCTCGGCGGCCAGGCTGTGGACTTTGCGGGTCGGGTGCCATTCATCCCAGTAGTAATGGCTATCCGGATCCGCACACACGGGTTTGACGTCCGGGTAGGTGGCTTGGCACGGGGTATCCAGGTCCTTCAGGCCCGCCACCTCGGGGGCCGCGCGAAGCGTGTTGCTGAAGGCCAGATGGTCGAAGTAGCCAATACTCACGTGATGGGCGTTAGCCAGTGTTGTCAGCACGGCGGGCAGTTTTTGTTCGAGTATCTGCTGGTAGTGCGTTGCGTTCTTGACTTGATTGCCCTGCACCACAGCCGGTACATGGCTCAAATCCGTGGTCCCCACCACCATCAGGTGCTTCGCCCCTGCGGCGATCAGCGTCTCGGTGCTCTTCTGTATGTTCGCCACGCTGTTCTGGCCAAGCACGTCGATCGTTTCTGGGTGCGCGAAGTCGGCCCATTCAAAAAAGTCGTTGGCTGAGATGAAAATGAAATACAGCGCATCCGGATCCGCCTTGTGTGTT
Source organism: Pseudomonas protegens (assembly GCF_013407925.2). Lineage (NCBI taxonomy): Bacteria > Pseudomonadati > Pseudomonadota > Gammaproteobacteria > Pseudomonadales > Pseudomonadaceae > Pseudomonas > Pseudomonas protegens. The sequence goes on from NZ_CP060201.1 coordinate 307,792, forward strand.
TTAGCGGCTTTCAGGTGATCGGCGATTTGCCCGAAAACCCCAGTGTCGCGAGAGGGCTGCATCCAGGCGTAGTAGTTGCCGTTGCCGCTTTTGGCGCCGCCAATGGCGTAGTCGGTCAAGGGGATTTTCAAGGCCTGCGCCAAGTGCTCGACCGCGGTGGGACCATTGCTCCAGCGTCCCTGCCAATACAACGAACCGGGCAGCTCCTGTGCATCTTTGACCTTCTGCGCGGCCATGGTTCGGGTGAAGGTTTCACCCGCGCCATTGTCAGAGTAGCTGTCACCGAACGCATAGAGATGATCGTAGCCAGGGCCGCCAAAGGCGGTTGCGGCAGTCATGGTCAATAGAGCGGCCAAGCACGCGCGTCGAATCATTGAAAGTCTCCCGGGTGGTGGTCCTAGACTACCGGTGGCGACGTTTTGCCTTGCCACGCTTGCGACCTGTATTTAGCCGAGGGCGCAAAGAGTGTGCTGTTCGCGACAGGTCGGTGGCGGGTGAGTCCAGCGTGTGCGCCGGTTTTTTTTATCCCGCCTGTTGCCTTGGGTGCTTGGCAGCGCCGCACGGGTCGGCTTCAATAACCGCCCTTTTTCATATTCAGGAGCTAGAAGGATGCAGCTTTATTACCGTTGGGCGGCCGCGTGGGTCATGGCGTGGGTACTGGGAGTCGGGCTGGCCCAGGCCGAGGAACGGCCACAGGTGGCGGACAAGATCCTGGCCTACACCGGGCCGCACGGGGTGAAGGTCTGGACCTTGCGCATCGGTGAGCGCAGCGCCAATCAGGCGTTGGTGCAGGTGGAAGACGCCGACCATGACTGGAACATGCGCATTCAGAAAATGAACGTGGAGCAAACCGACCGCGACACCCGTTACTTCACTCAGGTGGACGGGCAGAAGTTCGTGGTGCTGCTGCTTCAGGAAGGCTATGGCGAGCTGCATCTGCCGGGTGAGGCCAAGCCGCTGAAGGTGGGTTATGACAGCAACCTGTCCAGCTATGGCGATGCCCAGGCGTTTCTCAATGACTACCTCAAGGCCCAGTAAGGGGTTGGGCGGGCGCTGAGGGTACAGCGCCCGCTGATTCAAGGGCGGTCGCGGCCAGATGGCGGCGACCGCGTTGCTGGGAATGCTTCACTTGGGAGGTGGCGTTTTTGGGGCTGCTTCGCAGCCCAGCGGGAGCAAGCTCCCTCGCCACAACATCCGCTTGAGTCCCTTGTGAGGCGTTGCGGTTTTATCCGCTGTGCAAACCTCTCAGTGCAGATCGAACCGGTCCAGGTTCATGACTTTGTCCCAGGCGGCGACAAAGTCCTTCACGAACTTCTCCCCCGCATCCGCCGCTGCATACACCTCGGCCAGGGCCCGCAGTTGCGAGTTGGAACCCAGCAGCAGGTCGACCCGAGTACCGCTCCATTTGTATTGCCCAGTGGCGCGGTCGCTGCCCTCGTACAGGTCGCGGGCCTCGGACTGGGGTTTCCATTGGGTGCCCATGTCCAGCAGGTTGACGAAGAAGTCGTTGCTCAGGGTGCCCGGGCGCGCGGTGAATACGCCGTGGGGCGATTGCCCGACGTTGGCCCCCAGCACCCGCAGGCCGCCCAGGAGCACGGTCAGTTGCGGGGCGGTGAGGGTCAGCAGTTGTGCTCTGTCCACCAGCAGGGCTTCGGCGGTGACGCCGGAAACCGGCTTGAGGTAGTTGCGGAAGCCATCGGCCACCGGTTCCAGCACGGCGAAGGATTCGACGTCGGTCTGTTCCTGGCTGGCGTCCATGCGCCCTGGGGCGAAGGGCACGCTGATGCTGTAGCCGGCATTTTTCGCCGCCAGCTCCACCGCCGCGCAACCGCCAAGGACGATCAAGTCCGCCAGGGATACACGCTTGCCAGTGCTTTGCGCGCTGTTGAAGGCGCTCTGCACGGATTCCAGGCCTTGCAGCACCTGGGCCAGTTGCTGCGGTTGGTTGACCTCCCAATCTTTTTGCGGGGCCAGGCGAATCCGTGCGCCGTTGGCACCGCCGCGCTTGTCCGAGCCGCGGAAGGTCGAGGCCGAGGCCCAGGCGGTGGACACCAGTTGCGCCACGGACAGGCCGGAGTTGAGGATCTGGCCCTTGAGCTGCTGGATGTCCTGGGCGTCGATCAGCGGGTGGTTCACCGCCGGAATCGGGTCTTGCCAGATCAGTTCCTCGGCCGGCACTTCCGGGCCCAGGTAGCGGGCGCGCGGGCCCATGTCGCGGTGGGTGAGTTTGAACCAGGCCCGGGAGAAGGCTTCGGCCAGTTGCTCGGGGTGCTGGTGGAAGCGCCGGGAGATCGCCTCGTAGGCCGGGTCGAAGCGCAGCGACAGGTCGGTGGTGAGCATCGACGGGGCGCGGCGTTTATTCGGGTCGTGGGCGTCCGGCACGCTGCCGGCCCCGGCGCCGCCCTTGGGTTGCCATTGGTGGGCGCCGGCGGGACTGGTGGTCAGTTCCCATTCATAACCGAACAGGTGGTCGAAGAAGTCGTTGCTCCAGCGGGTCGGGGTGGTGGTCCAGATCACTTCCAGGCCGCTGGTGATGGCGTCGCCACCAACGCCCGTGCCGAAGCTGCTTTTCCAGCCCAGGCCCTGTTCTTCCAGGCCGGCGGCTTCCGGCTCCGGGCCGACGTGGCTGGCCGGGCCGGCGCCGTGGGTCTTGCCGAAGGTGTGGCCGCCGGCGATCAGGGCCACGGTCTCTTCGTCGTCCATGGCCATGCGGGCGAAGGTTTCGCGGATGTCGCGGGCCGCCGCCAGCGGGTCGGGGTTGCCGTTGGGGCCTTCCGGGTTGACGTAGATCAGGCCCATCTGCACCGCCCCCAGGGGGTTCTCCAGTTCGCGGTCGCCGCTGTAGCGCTGGTCGCCGAGCCAGGTGGTTTCGCTGCCCCAGTAGACGTTGTCTTCCGGCTCCCAGACATCTTGGCGGCCACCGGCAAAGCCGAAGGTTTTAAAGCCCATGGATTCCAGGGCGACGTTGCCGGTGAGGATGATCAGGTCGGCCCAGGAAATCTTGCGCCCGTACTTCTGCTTGATCGGCCAGATCAGCCGCCGCGCCTTGTCCAGGCTGACGTTGTCCGGCCAGCTGTTGAGCGGGGCGAAGCGCTGCTGCCCGCCCCCGGCGCCGCCACGGCCATCGGCGATGCGGTAGGTGCCGGCGCTGTGCCAGGCCATGCGGATGAACAGCGGGCCGTAATGGCCAAAATCCGCCGGCCACCAGGGTTGGGAGTCGGTCATCAAGGCCAGCAGGTCGCGCTTCACCGCGGCCAGGTCCAGGGTCTTGAATTCGGCGGCGTAGTCGAAGTCCTCGGCCATGGGGTCGGACAGGTGCGAGTGTTGGTGGAGGATCTTCAGGTTCAGTTGGCCGGGCCACCAGTCACGGTTGCTGGTGCCTTGGCCGGCGGTGTGTTTGAACGGGCACTTGGATTCATCAGACATGGATCACTCCTTCGATCATCCCTGCCCGGCCGCTCGACTGGGGCCCTGGGCGAGATGTGCGTTTGAAAAGCGTAGTGAAGGGCAAGCGAAGGTAAAAATAGCTTCGCTTGATGACCCTGGCAGGAAAAATCCATGACCGTTGCAGGTTTTTACCCAGGGAGCGCTAGCCGGACCCTGGGCGGACAATAGGCTCGACATTGCTTGAAAAGCCGCCGAGACTCTGCGGCTTTTGCCAAGGAGTTCGGCGCCATGCTCAATGTCTTGTTTGTCTGCAGCCAGAACAAGCTGCGCAGCCCCACCGCCGAGCAGGTGTTTGCCGACTGGCCGGGGATCGAAACCGCTTCGGCGGGGCTCAATCACGATGCCGAAGTGCCCCTGGGCCCGGAGCTGGTGCAATGGGCCGGGCTGATTGTGGTGATGGAAACCCGCCACCGAGAGAAACTGCGCAAGCGCTTCAAGGCGCAGTTGAACAGCCAGCAGATTGTCTGCCTGAACATTGCCGATGATTACGACTTCATGGACCCGGAGCTGATCCAGTTGTTGCGGCAGAAGGTGCCGCCGTTTCTTCCCGATGGCGGCGAGGATCGCTGATATGCCTTTGGCATTCAGGGCCCCGCCTGAGCTGCGGGTGAAGCTGCGCAAGACCCCATCGGTTTGCGAGATCGCTGGCGAGCCTGCGGCTCGTTCGCAGCCTTCGGCAGCGGCTACACGAAGCGAATGCAGGCGCTAGCGGCACGGGCACTTCTGTAGCCGCTGCCGCAGGCTGCGCAAGGCACCGAAGGGGCCTCGGCGGTTGGGAGAGCGCCGGCGAGCCCGCGGCAGTGGCTACAAGGCACCAAGGGCGGCGGTCAGTTCGGGCGAGGCGTTGTACAGCGGTGTGCTGCCCTGCAACAGGATCTGCGCGCTGCGCCGGTAGGCGGCGCCATCGATCAGCAGTTCCCCGGCCACTTGCCGGGCATTGATCAGGGTCTCCAGCACCCCGGCGGGGTTTTCAATCGCCAGCGGGTATTCACCCTTCGCTTCACCTATCAGCGGCGCACGCGCCAGCATGGCGTGGGCCACGGTGCCTTCGGCCAGGCAGGCCGCCGCCAGGCAGCAACCGCCGGACACCGCCAGGGACGGGTGGGCGTTCTGCGGGGTGAAGTAGCGGGTGGCGATATCCCCGCCGTGGCGCGCCGAGCTGACGATGCAGATCTTCGGAATGGTTTCGCTGCGCCGCAGGTCGTCGGCGCTCATCAGGCGGCCGTCGCGCTTGCGCAGGCCCATGAGCAGGCCGCCTTGCACCATCAGCTCCAGCAGGCGGCTTTTGAAATGCGGGTCGGCGTCCAGTTCGGCCGGGCTTTCCTCGCCGGTCTTGCCCAGGTCCGCCGCGCGCAGGATGACCATGGGCACCGCCACGTCGATGCAGGTGGCGGCAATCCCATCCAGCAGGTCGGTCCGCTGCCAGGTGGGAAACAGCGCGCCGGTCTTGGCGCCCACCGGTTTGTCGAGAAACAGGTCGACCCCGGGAAACACCCCGTTGACCCCGGGAATTCGCGTGTCGCTGAGCAGCCGGCCGTCACGCAGGCTCAGGCGCGCATACATCGTGGTCTGGGTGTTGCTGTTGAAGATCTCGATCTGTCCGCCGCCCTCCCCGGGCTGCAGCCAGCCGCGTTGCAGGGCGTACAACGGCAGGGCCGCGGACATGTTGCCGCAGTTGACGCTCCAGTCGATGGCGCTCTTGCCCGCCGCCAGCTGCGCCAGGGTGCTGATCATCCGCGTCTCGTCGGGGCGGCGCTCGACGATGAACACCTTGTTGCTGGTGGGCCCGCCGCGCCCCAGGCCGGTGATCTGGGTGTTGCCCGGCCACTCGCCCTGCAAAGGCACGCCCATCAGGTGGCGCAGCAGTTCTTCCACCAGGGCTTCGTCCCGGGGCAGCGCTTCGCGAGCCAGGATCAGCCCGGTGGAGGTGCCGCCACGGGCGTGGCACACCGGGAACTCAGGGATAGCAGCAGGCTTTTGCAGATCGGGCATGGCGGGCGCCTCCACGGTGGGCGAAAGGGCTGCTCCTTGTCGGCCGGGCAACGGGCAGCAGCGCAGCATGATAAACCCTGGCAACCGGTCCCGGGGCGGCGGCCTGCTGCCCCGCTGTCGCCTGCTGCGCCCCTTGCTCGCAAGAGCCCAGCACCGTACTTTCTAGCACCGCCGCGCGCCCCCTGCCCGCAGGTGGGTACAATTCACCGCCCATGGACCCGGAGCGCTGCCATGCCCCAAGCCCCCCAACAACTGCTGTTTCTGCCCGGCGCCTCGGGCAACCGTCAATTCTGGCAACCCCTGGCTAGGCAGTTGCGCCATCCGGCGCGTCAGGCGCACCTGGGCTGGCCGGGGTTCGGCGACACCCCGGCCCGGGCTTACGTCCAGGGCATGGACGATCTGGTGGAGCTGGTGCTGCAACGCATCGACCAGCCCAGCGCGCTGGTGGCCCAGTCCATGGGCGGCATCATCGCGGTGCGCGCGGCCCTGGCGCGACCGGCGCTGATCACCCATCTGGTGTTGAGCGTCACCTCCGGCGGCGTCGACATGGGCGCGCTCGGCGCCAGCGACTGGCGCGGCGACTATGCCGCGGCCTACCCGCAGCTGCCACGCTGGTTCGTCGACGACCACAGCGACCTTGGCCCGCGCCTGGGGGAACTGCGCATGCCGGTTCTGCTGCTGTGGGGCGACTGCGACCCCATCAGCCCGGTGGCGGTGGGTCAGCGTCTGGCCGCCCTGCTGCCCAACGCCTGCCTGCGCATCGTGCCCGGGGCCGGGCATGACCTGGGCCTGAGCCACGCGGCCCTAGTCGCGCCGTGGCTCGATCGGCACTTGAACGGCGAGTCGATCCCAGGCGCCTAGCCGCGTCCACAACCGCTCGTCTTGCGGCGTATTTTTTTGCCAGGGGGCATTTGACTAAGCGTATCGAGGATCTAGATTCCACTCGCGACTGCAGGCAAATGCACCGCGCCCGACGCCCGTTCATCCAGGCCCCGAGCGTCAATGCCCAGTAGCCGCGCCATGGAAATCCAACGCAGGCCTGCCTGGGCATTGCGGGCCTCTAACGCGACAGCAGGGAGCTGGACATGAACGACAACATAGTGGACATCCTCATCACCATCGATGTGGACACCATCCTCGAAAGTGCCGAACAGGGACTCTTCAAACTCAGCCAGGACGCTTCCAACCCTTCCCAGCTTTACAACATCTACGACGGCAACAACCGACTCTCGGACCTGGTGGTCTACATGGTGGTGCGGCGCAGCAATGCCGATGGCGCCGACGGCGGATCCGAGCTGGCGGTCAACCTGCGTCAGGGCGACCAGTTGCGCTGGCGCGCCACCAGCCTGTCCAAGGGCCTGTACTACTCGGTGATCCTGTACCAGTACACCCAGACCCACCCGCCACTGAGCGAGGACCCCAACCCCTACCTGACCAACGTGGTGCCGACGGTGCTGCCGAGCACGCCACTGCCCATCATCAACCGGGACAACCCCGCCGGTCAGCCGATCCCGCAGAACGTCAAGACCTTCTACTGGCAGGCCGACGCCACCCGCGTCTGCACCCGGGTCACCTACACCTGGTCCTTCATGATTGTCGACCGTGACAACAAGGTGCTGGGCTACTGCTCCTGGGACCCGTACTTCTCGATCCGCTAAGTTCAGGCCTCAGTTCCGGCCTTAGTCCAGGCCAAGGCGCCCTCTCCCTGCCCGGGCAGGGAGAGGATGCGCGGCCCCTCTTGCCCTGCCCCCGGCACTGCCACTATTTTTGTCCCTCCCGTCCCGCAGCGTTCCGGTCAATCCCGCGACTGCCGATGCAGCGGGCACCACCCCCATGCCCGATCGGAGAGCTTATGGACCTTGCCACCCTGAGCCTGTTCATCCCCGCCTGCTTTGCCCTGAACATGGCCCCCGGCCCGAACAACCTGCTGTCGGTGAGCAACGCCACCCGCTACGGCTATCGCCGCTCCTGCCTGGCGGGTGCCGGCCGGCTGCTGGCGTTCGCCGCCATGATCGCCCTGGCCGCCGCCGGCCTGGCGGTGGTCCTGCAGACCTCGGAGCTGTTGTTCCAGGCGATCAAGATCCTCGGCGCGGGGTATCTGCTGTACCTGGCCTGGCAACTGTGGCGTGCCAACCCCGGCACTGAAGCCAGCGAGGACAGGGCCCGCGCCGGCCTCTGGGCCCTGGCCCGCCAGGAGTTCCTGGTGGCGGCGGGCAACCCCAAGGCGATCCTGATCTTCACCGCCTTCCTGCCGCAATTCGTCGATCCGGCGCAGCCGATGGGCCCGCAGTTCCTGATGCTGGGCGCGCTGTTCCTGGGCCTGGAGTGGATCGCCATCTGCGCCTACGCCTACATGGGCCTGCACATGCGCCGCTGGTTCGCCGAACCGCGCGGCAAGCGCCTGTTCAATCGCGGTTGCGCGCTGCTGTTGTCGGGGGCGGCCTCGGTGCTGCTGATGGCACGTCGCAGCTAGAGGCGTACAACCTTCAGTCGGACGGGTACAGCCCATGCATGAGGGGTTCTAGGCATTTTGCTCGGCGCGAGGGTAGGATTAAATCCTATTCAGCTGGAGAAGCTCCTCATGCGAAGCACCCAACAATTGAGCATCACGCTGCCAAACCTGATGGCCGACGCGGTAAAGGCCAAAGTCGCTAGCGGTGAATATGCCAGCGAAAGCGAAGTCATACGCGATGGCCTGCGGGCGCTGATGGCCCGTGATCGAGCCTTGGAAAGTTGGCTCTCCGGCCAGGTGGCAACAGCCTACGACGCCTTGAAAGCGGACGCTTCACGCACACTCAGTGCCGATCAGGTCCGTGCTCGGCTCTCAGCAGAGCATCAGAACGCCTGCAATAAACCTTAATGACGCACACCGTCGAATTTGCACCAGAAGCTTTGGAGCAGCTAACCACGCTCTATCGCTACATAGCCACGGCAGCCTCGCCAGGCATTGCCCAGCGCTATACCGACGCCATCGTGAGCCATTGCCAAGCGTTACAGACCTTTCCGCACCAGCCCCTCAAAACAGCCGGGACGTCGGCGCCTTGATGGCGGTCGAGCCCCGCCGCCGATGCCCTACCGCGACAGGATCGAAGGCGCCCGCCTGATGGCGCTCCAGGGCAGCAAATACCTGCAAGCGGGCGCGATGCAACAGCACGCGAACATGACTGCGCGAAATGCCCAACCGCCCGCCGATGGCCTCAAGCGCGTGGCCCTGGCGCTCACGGGACAACAAGACCCGGCGTTGCAACAGCGGCAGGCTGCTCAGCGTCTGCTCCAGGCAGCCACGCAGTTGCTCGGCGCACAGCAAGGCTTCCGGGCTGTCTTCGTGCCACTCCAGCGGCGGCGGCGCCCAGTCACCCTCCTCGGCAAAGCGCTGGTCGCCCGCCTGGGCCGGCCGCACGAAGCGCCCCGCCTCGCGACGGTTCTGCACGTAGCAGCCCTTGGCCGCGTTGGCGGTGATGGTCAGCATCCAGGTCTTGAGGCTGGAGCGGCACTGGAAACCGCCAAGGTTGCGCACTATCGCCAGCCAGGCGTCCTGCACCACGTCATCGACGTGGCGCTGCCCGACAATCGCCAGGGCCACCGAGCGCATGGCGCCCTGATGCTGCCTGACCAGTTCGCGAAAGGCCCGCTGCTCGCCGGCCAGCAGGCGCGGCAATAACTGCAAGTCGTCGCTGACGGCGGTCAGCGGCAGGTGCTGCAAAGATTCCATGTCGAGGATCTCCATGCTCATCAGCTCGCCCCTTTACCGCCGAGGCAACAATCCTACGAACAAGCCTAGGAAACGGATGCGCACTCGTGCACATTTTTCTCTGCGCGCCGCGTCCGGCTCGCTATGATGGTTGCCCATGAACCCCAGCCCCGCCCTTCGCCAACCCTGTCCGCCCGGCGCCTGCATCTGCGAGCGCGAGCAGTTGCTGGACACCCCGGGAGCCGACCTGCGCATCCTCCTGCTCACGCGCCAGGAGGAAAAACGCCTGCTCCAACGCCTGGAAAACCTCAAGGACCTGGCCGACCTGGAACACATGCAGCGCCAGATGCTGGAGAAACTCGGCATCCGGGTGCAGATCACCCCCAGCGACAATGAAGTGCGCAGCATGCGCGGCATCGCCATCACCCTGGGCGAGTTGCCCGGGCTGTGCCGCAAGACCCGGCAATCGATTCCGGCCGCCATTCGCCGGGCCATGGAGAACCGCCCGGAAATCGCCTACCGCCTGCTCGATGCCCAGGACTTGCTGCGCGATACCTGACGGCAAGTTTCAGCTACAAGCAGCAGGCTTGCGGCTTGTGGCTCAAAGCTGGAAACTTGCCGCTGCTTTTTCCAGGACTCCCCTCATGCAAAACACCCCACTGAACGCCGCCGACTTCGAGCTGATCGAAGACACCCTGCTCCAGTACGGAGACGACCACTCGGTGCTCAACCCCTGCGAGCTGGACGGTTACTTCACCGCGCTGGTGTCAGGCCCTGCTCAAGTCGATATCGCCGAATGGTTCCCGGGCATCTGGGGCGGCGAAAACCCGGCCTGGGAAACCCCGGAGCAATGCCGGCAGTTCATCGACCTGTGCGTGCGCCACATCAACACCCTGGCCGCGCAATTGGCCCAGGCCCCGCAAGCGTTCAAGGCGCGCTTCGAACAGACCGAGCACCAGGGCCAGGACCTGCTGCTGGCCGAAGAGTGGTGCTTCGGCTACCTGCGTGGGGTGGCCGTGGGCAACTGGCCGGAGATGCCGGCGCCGCAGGTCCGGGCGCTGCAGTTGATCATCGACTGCGCCGAACAGGACAACTTCGAACTGCCGGCCGACCTGGACCTGGAGCAGCATCGCCAGCAAGTGGCGGCCATCGAACCGGCCGCCCGCGCGCTGCATGCCTACTGGGCGGCGCAGCGCTGAAATAAACCGCATCCGAAAAAAAAACGCCGCGGGCTCCGATCAGGGCCCGCGGCGTTTTTGTCTGCGTCCTGCCGGCGGCGCGAGGCTTACAGCAGTTTGCGCTGCACCGCTTCATCCAGGGTGCTGCGGGCCAGTTGCTGGACCACGTCGCGGGTATCCGCCTGGAAAGGAACGGCAACGATCAGCAGCAGTTGCATCCAAGTGCGCACCGATTCGCTCTTGCGAATCCGTCCCAGCTCCTTGCCGTCCTTGTCCTTGAACACCGTCTCCAGGGTGAAGGTGTTCTTGGCCGTGGACGGAATCACGAAAAAGGTGACGCCGGTGATGATGGCCGAGGCCATGCTGAACTGTTCGTTGTTGTACAGGGTGGCTTCGGCGTACAGGTCCGACTCGACCTTGTCGGTGCTGACCCGGGCAAAGCGCCCGGACTGGCGGTAGGTGTCGGCCACCACGGTTTCCCAGGCGGCCGCCGGCGCGCCGGCGGCGGCATTGGCCGGGCCGCCGTTGACCTGGTACATGGCGGTGGTGCGAACAAACGCGCTGGGCTTTTGCTCGGCGGTCTGTGCCGCCGGCGGCCAGGTGCCGACAGCGCTCAGTTCGTGTTGCGAGTAGGACACGCAGCCGCTGAGCAGCACTGCGCCGAGCACCAGGAGGTGCTTGATGGAAGCCAACATGTGTCTCTCCTTGATCTCAGTGTTGCGCCAAGCGGGCGCTGGCGTTGTCCAGCAGCTTGGCAACCAGTTCGTTCAGCTGCTTGGCGCCCTGGGTCGGGGCCCAGTACTCACGACCGTACAGGCCGACGTTGCGCTCGAACTTGAGCTGCTCCTTGGCACTGGCCAGTTCCTGGCCGTTGCGGTCGACGATCGACAGCTCGCCGGCCAGGTCGAAGCTATCGACGTAGATCGGACCGTTGACCCAGATCCACACGGTCAGGGTCAGCAAGGCCCCGGGCAGGTAGCCCGGATGCGGCGCGCGGTGGCCCTTGAGCGAGGTCATGTTGAATTTCAGCACCACGTCGTCCTCGCCCAGGCGGGTGGGGAATTCGCTGAGCTGGCGGAAGTAGCCGGCACTCTTGACGTAGGGGGTCAGCTGGGCAGTGAGCGAACGGCTGATGGCGGTGCGGGTGGCTTCGTCGATACCGGGAGCGCTGACCTGTACATCGGCGATTTGCGCGGTGCGCGGGCTGCTGATGGGCGCGGGATGCAACGGCGCGCCCAGCGGGCCGGTAACGTTGTAGGAGACACAGCCGGTCAGCGCCAGGGTGGCGACAAGGGCGGCGGCCCCGAGGAGGGTTTTGAACACGAAATATCCTTATTGAAAGACGAACAGCACCTACGTCTCGACCCCAGCGCCCAGAACTTTAGGAAAACCTCGCATCCAGCCGGGCGCTAGAGATCCGCTCCGTGGCCGCATTGATAATCCGCTTCATAGGCCTGGAGCATGTTGAACAAGTGCTCCTGGGGCATCGTGCAGTCCTGCAACGGTTCGGGCGCCACCCCGTTCCACTCCTCATCGGGGTCGCTTTCGACAATCAGCAACGGCACCTGGGCGTTGTTGCAGAAAGCGAGGATGTCGCGCAGTTCCTGCTCGCGCTCTACATGGTCGTTGTGAAACAGCTTGGCGCTGTAGAAAAAGCCCTCGGCGCCACGGCGCAGATAACCCTGGGCAACGCTCAGGGACAGGCCCAGGCGCTGATGGAGAAATTTGACCAGCGCCAGGCTGGTGCTGGGGGTCGCCGTGGCGAGGCTGATGCGGGACATGGCAGGTTCCTTGAAAAACGACAGGTAATGATCGCGCGGTTACTCGGGGCGCCACAGTTCGAGCCCTTGCACATGACGCTCGATGTCGTCCATGTCGTCCTCCCCCAGAGTGCGGTCGAAGGGTTCGCTGAGAATCCTGCGCACCTGGGCCAGGCGCTGGGTGACCTGCTGGTTATCGATGAAATCGGTGGTGGCGCGCTGATAGTCGGCCACGGGTTTATCCCTGTAGTAGGCGCCCATCTTGTGCAGCGAGATCAACACGAACTCCAGCTCTGCCAGGGCTTGCAGGGCCTGTTCGCCGGAGAGGGTGATGGTGCGGTTGCGTTCCTGCATCGAATACTTCCTTGGCTCTCAACCATTGGACAGAGCGTCGCCAGCTGGGTAGCGTGCGGCGCACATTTCAAACAGACAGGCCCCCAACCATGCTGATCAGGGACTTTCAAAACAGCGATCTGCAAGCCTTGCTGGCGCTCTGGCTGGACGTTTCGATCCAGGCCCACCACTTTATCGACCCCGACTTCTGGCGCTCCAAGGTCGAGGACATGCGCAACCTCTACATTCCCCATGCCCAGACCCGGGTGGCCGAACGCGACGGCCAGCTCCTGGGCTTCTACTGCCTGCATGAGGATCAGCTGGCGGCGATTTTCGTCGCAGTCCAGCACCAGGGCCTGGGCTTGGGCAAACAGCTGCTGGCCGATGCCCGCCAGCGCCGCTCGCGCCTGGAGCTGGCGGTGTATGCCGCCAACCTGCCGAGCATCGGTTTTTACCGCCAGCAGGGGTTCCAGGTGATCGGCAACGGCACCGACCCCCATACCGGAGAAGCCGAACTGATCATGGCCTGGCCGGGCTGAAGCACCTGGCTCACGGCGCCTTGGCCGGGGCCAGCTTGAGCCGCGTCGGGTCGATGGCGCAGGCCATGTTGCGCAACTCGCCGAGCAACGACTGGCGGGGAAACGCGGCCCATTGCGCCTGATCGTCCTTGCGCGTGACTTCCACGCCCTGGGCGAACGGCTCGGAGAAGTACACCCGGCCGAACTGCGCCGACTCATCCTTCTCGCAGTTGATCACCCGGGTCGCCCGCGAGCTGCGGATCGGCGGCTTGCCACCGCCCAGCTCGGTGGGCTTGGCGTAGTTGTTGACCAGATAGAACTGCCGCAGGTGCGGGTTGTTCTGGTAGAGGGCCAGTGAGTTGGCGGCAAAGTAGGTGGCCAGCTCCGGGCTTTCCAGCACCTTGAACAGGCCCTCCGGACGCTGCGGCGCCGGGGCCTGGCTGCCCGAATGCGCGCAACCGGCGAGCACCAGCGCCGCGCTCAGGCTCAACAGCTTGTTCATCGGCCCGCTCCCTGGGCCAGGTCCGGCCGCTCCTGGTCGAACAATGCCTGATCGATAGTGCCCTGCAGCGAGCAGAGCAGACGGGTCTTGCCGTCTTCTTCGCTGAGCATGAGGATCTTTTCCGCGGAACCCGGCGCCGGGGCGATGCCCGACGCAGCGGCCGGATTGTCCTGCCAGGGTGCCGCGGCGTTGAGTTTGATCTGCGGCCGGGAAATGAAGTATTCACCGGCCTCCTGCCAGCCGGCCTGGGGCAGCGCGGCCATCACTGCGGCGCGGCTGGCGTCGACTTCGAAGCCCCAGAAATGGAAGCTGCCCTGCTCGCCCAGGTCGAACTGGCGGTCGTAATAGCCGGTCAAGCGCAGGCCGTGATCGGTCAGCGGGCGGGAAAACGCCTGGGATGCGGAGTAGTTGTTCAGGCGGTCGGCCACCGGTACCCAGGCGATGCCCTGGCGCTGATTCTCGGCCAGCTTCACCACCTGCCCGAGTTCGCCGCGCTGCTGATACAGGGCCTTGAAAAAGCCCGGCTGGCAGTCCAGCAGGCTCTCGCTGAGGCTGGCCGCCTGGGCAGTGCCGGCCCACAGGCCAAAGAACACGGCCAGCAGCGGTGAGGTGGAAAGGCGGGGCAAGGTGCGCGTCCATTGCATGGTCTGGAACATCCTGAGCAGGCGAAAAAACCGCGACTCTACCTGCGCCGGCACTGCCGAGACAAATCCGCCTCAAGGCGCCAGGCCTGCATGGCAGTGCGGCGCCGCAGCCGGTTCAGAGAAAAATGCAGCCCTTGAGGTACAGGGCGCCGTGACCGCTGATGATCACCCGGCCGTTGTCCAGCACCTGACACTGCAACTGGCCCTTGCGCGCCCCGCCCTGCTGCGCCCGCAGCTGGCGCTTGCCCAGGCGCGCCGCCCAGTAAGGCGCCAGCGAGGTATGGGCGGAACCGGTGACCGGGTCTTCATTGACCCCGACCCGCGGGCCAAACCAGCGCGAGACGAAATCGAATTCCCGGGACGGCGCCGTCACCGCGATGCCGCGCACATCGAAGGCGGCCAGGGCGGCGAAATCGGGCTTGAGCGCTTCCACCAGGGATTCGTCGTCCACCACCAGCAGGTAGTCGTCGGTGCGGTACAGGGCCTCAGCCGCCGGCAAGCCCAGGGCTTGCAGCAGGGCCGGAGCAATCGCCACGGCCTCGGGTTGCTTGGCGGGAAAATCCATGGACAGCAGGCCGCCCTCGCGGCTCACCCGCAACTCGCCGCTGCGGGTGGCAAAGCGCAGCACGTCGCGGCGCTCGCCCAACTGCTCGAACAGCACCCAGGCCACCGCCAGGGTGGCGTGCCCGCACAGGTCGACTTCCACCGTGGGGGTGAACCAGCGCAGTTCGAAGACCTCGCCCCGGGGCACGAAATAGGCGGTTTCCGACAGGTTGTTCTCCAGGGCGATGCGTTGCAGGAGCTCATCGGGCAACCAGGCCTCCAGCGGGCACACCGCCGCCGGGTTGCCACCGAAGACGTGAGAGGTAAAGGCATCCACTTGATAGATATCGAGCTGCATCGCGGTCATTCCTCGGCGCCTTGGGCGCGGATCTGTTCCAGGTAGTTGTAGATGGTGTAGCGGGTCACCCCCAGGGCCGCGGCGGCCTTTTCGATCCCGCCCTTGACGATGAACACCCCGCGTTCCTGCATCTGGCGCACGGCGTCGAGCTTGTGCTGCTTGCTCATGCGCGTCGCGCTGGCCGGGCAGGCGCCCTGGATGATCTGCGCCAGCAACTGTTCCATGTCGCGGCTTTCGTCGCGGTGCGGCGCGGGCGCGCTGCCCAGGCCCAGCAATTGCCCGAGGCAAGCGTGGGCCGCGGCGATGCCGCTCAGGTCGCTGTTGCTGCACAGGCTGGCGAAAGGCTGCCCGCTGCGGTCGCGAAAGATCACCGTGGAACTGCGCAACTCGCGGCCGTCGGGGGCCAGGGTCGGGTAGTTCTCCAGCACCAGCGGGGTACTGGCGGAGCGGTCCTGCAGGGCCCGCAGCACCGCGGCGAATCCCAGGTCCTGGCGCGGCCCGCCGAGCACCGGATCGCCCACCTGGCGCCCGGTGACATGGCCGTTGGCGATGGCGACGATCGATGACTCCGGGCGGTCCAGGTCATGCAGGACGATTTCCACATGCTGGCCAACCACGCTGGCAAGCATCTGCAAGGTGCTGGAGAGCACCTGCAGCACCAGTTGGCGCTCGGCAAGCAAGGCATCGCAAGGCGGGTTCATGGGCAGTCACCAAGAAAATTGGCCAGGAAAAATATCAACACAGTGTTGAATATTCAACTTTTAGTTGATTGGCGCCGCAATCGCGCCCACCGGTCGTGGCAATTGCATCACCAGGGCCATTGCTGCAATATCCGCAAACGCAAAGCATTCTCATTAAATACCCCTCTATTCAAGTGCTCTCCCCCATGACCCCCAACCTGCTCCTCGTGGAAGACGACGCCCGACTGCGCGACGACCTGGACCTGCATTTCCGCCAGCGCGGCTTTACCGTCACCAGTTGCACCGACGGCCGCCAGGGACTGGCCGCGGTGCGTGCCGGGCACTTCGACCTGGTGCTGCTGGACATCATGCTGCCGGGCCTGGACGGTCTGGCCCTGCTGGAAACCCTGCGCCAGGAACAAGGCACGCCGGTGATGCTGATGTCGGCCCTGGGCGCCGAGCAGGACCGGATTACCGGCTTTACCCGGGGCGCCGACGACTACCTGCCCAAGCCCTTCAGCCTGGCCGAGCTGGACGCCCGCGCCGACGCCCTGCTGCGGCGCATGGCCCGGGTGCAACCACCGCCGGCCACGCGCCAGGACCGGCTGCTGAGCTTCGACGAGCAGGCCCAGGACGTGCTGCTCCAGGGCCGCGCCGCCGGCCTCACCGGTTCCGAATACCGGCTGCTGGTGACCCTGCGCGAGCACCCCGGGGAAACCCTGAGCAAGCCCTTTCTCTATCAGCACGTACTGCACCGCATCTACACGCGCCTGGATCGCGGCCTGGATGTGCACGTGTGCAACCTGCGGCGCAAGCTCGCGGAGCTCGGGGTGCAACACCTGCAGATCCAGGCGGTGCGCGGCGCCGGCTACATCCTGGTGGAGGCGCAACGTCACTGATGCGCCGTCATCCCCTGCTGTGGAAACTGGCCGGGCTGCAGATCGGTTTCTGCCTGCTGCTGACCTGGATCATCTGGACCTGGGGCCTGTCGGCCGAGCGCAGCACCTATTTTCTCGACCCCGCCGACCGCCAGTACCTGGCCCGCTATGCGCAGCAGGCCGAGGCCGCCTGGCAACAGGGCGGCGCGGCGGCGGTGGATGCCTTTGAAAAACGCCTGGCGGCCGAGGAGCACACGTGGGTCGCGGTGCTTGGCGAGCGCCTGCAACGCCTGGGCAGCACCCCGCTGAGCGCCGACGACGCCAGCCACCTGACCTTCATGCGCAAGCTCGACTGGCCCATGAGCCGGCGCCTGCAGGACCAGTTGCCCTACGTCAGCATCGAATTCCCCGAGCACCCGGAGCAAGGCCGGCTGGTGCTGCAACTGCCCGAGCGCCTGCTGCCCGGTGGCCTGACGCCCTGGACCCACCTCTTCAGCCATGGCGTGGTGCCGACCCTGCTGGCCGCCCTGCTCGGCCTGCTGCTCTATCGCCACCTGGTGCTGCCGCTGAACCGCCTGCGCGACCGCGCCGATGCCTTGCGCGCCGACGACCTGGACAGCCAAGGCCTGGGCACGCCCCTGGTGAACCGCCACGACGAGCTGGGGGAACTGGCCCTGGCCTTCGAGCACATGGCCGAGCGCCTGCGCCAGAGCCTGGCCCAGCAGCGTCTGTTGCTGCGCACCTTGTCCCATGAGCTGCGCACGCCCCTGGCGCGGTTGCGCATCGCCCACGACAGCCCTTTGCCGCCAGAACAGTTGCGCCAGCGCCTGGACCGGGAAATCGCCGACATGCAGCGCCTGCTGGAGGACACCCTGGACCTGGCCTGGCTCGACACCGAGCGCCCGCAACTGCCCACCGAAGCGGTGCAGGTGCTGTCGATCTGGGAAGCCCTGCGCGAGGACGCCTGCTTCGAAAGCGGCTGGCCGGCCGAACGCCTGCCCTGCCTGCTGGATGCCGATTGCCGGGTACAGGTGCACCTGGACAGCATCGCCCAGGCCCTGGAAAACCTGCTGCGCAATGCCATCCGCCATTCCCCGGAAAACGGCCGGGTGAGCCTGCGCGGCTGGCGCGAAGGCGCCTGTTGGCACCTGTGCCTGGAAGACCAGGGCCCGGGCGTGGCCGAGCAGGACCTGCAACGCATCTTCCAGCCCTACCAGCGCCTGGACTCGGCCCAGGGCGAAGGTTTCGGCCTGGGCCTGGCCATTGCCCGGCGCGCGGTGGAGCTGCACCAAGGGCGGATCTGGGCCAGCAATGGCAAACCCGGTTTGTGCCTGCACCTGCTGCTGCCCGCCGCCTAGACCCTCGGCCTGGAAGTGTTTAGAAAGTTAATGCGCTTTACTCGCAAATAGCAGTCATTATCATTCGTGATCTTCTGTTTCTGCCCCTGTCCGGAGATCACCGATGTCCATGCGCTCGCTGCGTCCTTTCGCCCCCTTCCTGCTGTCCGGCTGCTGCCTGCTCAGCCACGCGGTGCAGGCCGCCAATGCAGGCTCGACCCCGCCGGTCCTGGAGCTGGAACCGCAGAACGTCATCGCCACCGCCAAGGAAGAAACCAAGCAGGCACCGGGGGTCTCGGTGATCACCGCCGAGGACATCCAGAAGCGCCCGCCGGCCAACGACCTGTCGCAGATCATCCGCACCATGCCCGGGGTCAACCTCACCGGTAACTCCACCAGTGGCCAGCGCGGCAACAACCGGCAGATCGACATCCGTGGCATGGGCCCGGAAAACACCCTGATCCTGGTGGACGGCAAGCCGGTGGGCAGCCGCAACTCGGTGCGCTACGGCTGGCGCGGCGAGCGTGACAGTCGCGGCGACACTAACTGGGTGCCGGCCGATCAGGTCGAACGCATCGAAGTGATCCGCGGCCCGGCGGCGGCCCGCTACGGCAACGGCGCCGCGGGTGGGGTGATCAACATCATCACCAAGCAGGCCGGCAGCCAGACCCACGGCAATGCCACGCTCTACAGCTCGTTCCCGAGCCACAAGGACGAAGGCGCCACCCAGCGCGCCAGCTTCGGCCTCAGCGGCCCGCTGACCGACAGCTTGAGCTACCGGGTCTACGGCAATGTGGCCAAGACCGATGCCGACGACGCCGACATCAACGCCGGCCATGAATCCCTGCGCACCGGCAACCAGGTCGGCACCCTGCCCGCCGGCCGCGAAGGGGTACGCAACAAGGACCTCAATGGCCTGTTGAGCTGGAACCTGACCCCGGACCAGAGCCTGGACTTCGAAGCCGGCTTCAGCCGCCAGGGCAACCTCTACACCGGCGATACCCAGAACACCAACAGCAACAGCACGGTGAAAAACCTGCTGGGCCACGAGACCAACCGCAGCTACCGCCAGACCTATTCAGTGACCCATCGTGGCGAATGGGACTTCGGCAGTTCCATGGCCTACCTGCAATACGAAAAGACCCGCAACACGCGAATCAACGAAGGCCTGGCCGGCGGCACCGAAGGCATCTTCAGCAACAGCGAGTTCTACACCGCGGTGCTGCGGGACCTGACCGCCCATGGCGAGGTCAACCTGCCGCTGCATGCCGGTTTCGAGCAGACCCTGACCCTGGGCAGCGAATGGTCGCAGCAGAAACTCGACGACCCCAGCGCCAACACCCAGAGCACCAGCGAAGGCGGCGCCGTCAGCGGCCTGAGCTCAAGCAACCGTAGCACCCAGTCCAGCGCGCAGATCTTCTCGCTGTTCGCCGAGGACAACATCGAACTGCGGCCGGGCACCATGCTCACCCCGGGTCTGCGTTTCGACCATCACAGCATCGTCGGCGACAACTGGAGCCCGTCGCTCAACCTGTCCCATGCCCTGAGCGACACCCTGACCCTCAAGGCCGGCATCGCCCGCGCCTACAAGGCGCCGAACCTGTACCAGCTCAACGCCGACTACCTGCTCTACAGCCGCGGCCAGGGCTGCTACGGCCAGAGCACCAGCTGCTACCTGCAAGGCAACGACAAGCTCAAGGCAGAAACCAGCGTCAATAAGGAACTGGGCCTGGAATACAAGGCCGACGGCTGGGTGGCCGGCCTGACCTACTTCCGCAACGACTACAAGAACAAGGTGGAATCCGGCCTGGCGCCAGTGAGCCGAGCCAGCGGCGGCAGCGGCGCCTACCGCAACGCGGCGATCTACCAGTGGGAAAACGTGCCCAAGGCCCTGGTGGAAGGCCTGGAAGGCACCCTGACCATCCCCTTGGCCAGCCAGCTGACCTGGAACAACAACTTCACCTACATGCTGCAATCGAAGAACAAGCAAACCGGCGACTACCTCTCGGTGACCCCGCGCTACACCCTCAACTCGATGCTCGACTGGCAGGCCACCCAGGACCTGTCGCTGCAAGCGAGCGTGGCCTGGTACGGCCAGCAGACGCCGAAGAAGTACGACTACCACGGCGACCGCGTCACCGGCAGCGCCACCCAGCAACTGGCGCCTTACGCGATTGCCGGGGTCAGCGGCACCTACGCCCTGACCCGCCACCTGAGCCTGACCGCCGGGGTCGACAACCTGTTCGACAAACGCCTGTTCCGTGAAGGCAATGCCCAGGGCGTGAACAACATTGCCGGGGCCGGCGCCGCCACCTACAACGAACCCGGGCGCACCCTGTACACCAGCCTGACCGCTTCGTTCTGAGCCATCACCCAGAGCCATCACCAAGACCCCGCCGAGAACGCCTGATGAGACGCTTTTTTCTGCCCCTGGCCCTGGCCTGGGGCCTCGCTGGAGCGGCCCTGGCCGCCCCCGCCCCGGACCAGCCCATGGACCGCAGCCTGCTGCAACGCCAGGACCTGCCCTACCGCTTCACTAGCCTGCAACTGGACTCCGCCGACGGCCAGCGCCACTACCAACTGTGGATCGGCAAGCCGTTGCAGGCGCCGCCGCCACAGGGCTACCCGGTGCTGTGGATGCTCGATGGCAACGCCGCCCTCGGCGCGCTGGACCCCGAGCAGCTCAAGCGCCTGGACCAGGGCCAGGCGCCGCTGCTGGTGGCGGTGGGTTACCAGACCCCGCTGCGTATCGAACGCAATGCCCGCACCTATGACTACACCCCGCAGCAACCGGGCCAGGCGCTGCAGCAAGACCCGCTGACCGGACAACCCAGCGGCGGCGCGCAAGCCTTCCTGCAACTGCTGCGCGAGCGCATGCGCCCGGCCGTGGCGGCCCAGGCACCGATCGATAGCGCGCAACAGACCCTGTGGGGCCACTCCTATGGCGGCCTGCTGGTGCTGCAGGCGCTGTTCAGCCAGCCCCAGGCGTTTCGTCACTACGCCGCCGCGAGCCCTTCGCTGTGGTGGGGCGACGGCCTGATCCTGCCCCAGGCCCAGGGCCTGACCGAGCGCCTGCGGGGCCATCGTGCGCAATTGCTGCTGATGCGCGGCGGCGCAGAGCCGGGCAACCCGCGCCAGCCAGCAGGGCCCGGTGCCGACCAGCGCGCCCGCCAGTTGCAGGCGCAACTGGCCCAGGTGCAGGGGCTGGCCCTGGACTACCACAGTTTTGAAGCACTCAACCATGGGCAAACCCTGGCGGCCTCCTTGAACTACGTGCTGCAGCGGCTCTACCTGCCGGCGGCCAAGGACTGAAAGCCCCGCGCCCGGGTGCAAGGCCCGGGCGCCGAGTTCCAGCGCAAGACACGGAGTGCAAGCCTTGGGGCGGCGGGCTAATCTGCCGCTCGCCCCGCCACGTGTTCCGGATCGCCAATGCCCACCTGCCCCACCACTCGTTTTCTTGCCGCACTGGATGCCGACTGGGCCGCGCTGATCGCCGCCGTCGGCCCCTGCCTGCACCAGCCCCGCCCGGAGCGCGAGCCTTATCAGGCGCTGGTGCGCGCGGTGGCCTACCAGCAACTGCATGCCCGCGCCGGCGACGCGATACTCGGCCGCCTGCGCGCGTTGTTTCCCGGGCAGGCCTTCCCCACGCCCCGGCAACTGGCCGCTGCCAGCCTGGAGAGCCTGCGCGGCTGCGGCTTTTCCGCGCGCAAGGTGGCGACCCTGCAGGGCATCGCCCAGGCCACCCTGGACGGCCGCGTCCCCGATGCCGCCAGCGCCCGCGGCCTGGATGACGAACAGCTGATAGAGCGCCTGACCCAGCTGCCTGGGATTGGCCGCTGGACCGTGGAGATGCTGTTGATCTACAGCCTTGAGCGCGAGGACATCTTGCCGGTGGACGACTTTGGCGTGCGCGAAGGCTACCGCCGCCTCAAGGGCCTGGAACAACCGCCCAGCCCCCGCCAGCTGCGCCAAATCGGCCAGGCCTGGAGCCCCTGGCGCACCACCGCCGCCTGGTACCTGTGGCGAGTACCGCCCCGCCAACCCTAACCCTGTAGCCGCTGCCGCAGGCTGCGAAAAGCCCCGAAGGGGCTTCAGGGACCTCAAGAGCGGCGCCTGCTTCGCAGTCGTTCGCAGCCTGCGGCAGCGGCTACAGACAGCCAGCGTAACCAGTAGCAGCCAGTGCAGCCGTGCAGCCAGTGCAACCAGCGTCTCGTTTACATGCCCAGCCAGTTGGGCAAGGCCAGGGAGATCAGCGGCACGTAAGTCACCAGGATCAGGAACAGCAGCAGGATCATCAGCCACGGCATCGCCGCGCGGATGGTCTGGCCCAGGGTCAGGCCGGTCACCGCCGAGGTCACGAACAGGTTCAGGCCCACCGGCGGATGCACCAGGCCGATCTCCATGTTGACCACCATGACGATGCCCAGGTGAATCGGGTCGATCCCCAGCTTCATGGCAATCGGGAAGAAGATCGGCGCCAGGATCAGCACGATCGCCGAGGGCTCCATGAAGCTGCCCGCCACCAGCAGCACCACGTTGACCATCAGCAGGAAACCGATCGGCGTCAGGCCTTCGGAAATCACCCAGGCGGTGATTTCCTGGGGGATCTGTTCGGTGGTCAGCACATGGGCGAAGAGCATGGCGTTGGCGATGATGAACATCAGCATGATCGACAGCCGCCCCGACTCCAGCAGCACCTTGGGGCAGTCGCGCAACTTCATGTCGCGGTACACGAACAGGGCGACGAAGGCCGAGTACACCGCCGCCACCGCCGCCGCTTCAGTGGGCGTGAACATGCCGCTGTAGATGCCACCAAGGATGATCACCAGCAACAGCAGGCCCCAGAACGCCCGGCGCGCGCAGCTCAGCCACTGGCCAAAGGTCGCCCGTGGCTGGGCCGGCAGTTTTTTCACCCGGGCCACGATGTAGATCGCCACCATCAGCAGCAGGCCCAGCAGCAACCCGGGCACCACGCCGGCCATGAACAGCTTGCCCACCGAAGTCTCGGTGGCCGCCGAGTACACCACCATGACGATCGACGGCGGAATCAGGATGCCCAGGGTCCCGGCGTTGCAGATGATCCCGGCGCCGAATTCCTTGGGATAGCCGGAGCGCACCATGCCCGCCACGGCAATCGAGCCCACCGCCGCCACCGTCGCCGGCGAGGAACCGGAGAGCGCCGCGAACAGCATGCAGGCCAGCACCGCGGCAATCGCCAGGCCGCCACGGATGTGGCCGACGCAGGCGTTGGCGAAGTCGATCAGGCGCTGAGCCACGCCGCCGGTGGTCATGAAGGCCCCGGACAAGAGGAAGAACGGAATCGCCAGGAAGGTGTAGGCGTCGGAGGTTTCGAACAGCTTGATCGCCAGGGAGCTGAGGGAGTCCTGGCTGAACATCAGGATCGACAGCGCCCCCGACAGTCCCAGGGCAATGGCAATCGGCACGCCGAGGAACATGAAGACCAACAACAAGGCAAACAGACAGAGCACGGCCATCAGTCACGCTCCTTATGGTTGCCCGCCAGTTTGCTGGCCTCGCCCGCTTCGTCGGCCAGGCCCAGGCCGACCTGCCGGCGGGTGAACAGGCGGTAGAAGATTTCCAGGTAACGCAGCAGCACCAGGGCGAAGCCGATGGGCACGATCACCACGATGTGGCTGACCCGGATGCCGAAACGGTCGAGGTCTTCGGCGTCGATATGGGCAGCCATGATCGCGCTCAGCCATTTGAAGCTGGCCACCATGAACAGCCCGGCATACAGCAGGCAGCACAGGCAGGCCAGCAGCGCCAGGTAGCGCTGCACCGGGCGCGGGGTCAGGCGCACCAGAGCGTCCACCCCCAGGTGCCCGGCGGTGCGCACGCCATAGGACATGCCGAAGAAGATCAGCCAGCCGAACAGCGCCTTGGTCAGGGCCACGCTCCAGGTCATGTCCTGGGCCAGGCCCATGCAGGCATCGCCCAGCGCATTGAAGAAAGCACTGCTGGCGGCCCAGCGGTCGGCCAGGGCAAAGAACAGCGTGTAGATGTTGTTGAGCATCACGTAGACAAAGGTCACCAGGGTCATGGTCGCCAGCAGCAGGGCAATCAGGCCCTCCTCCAGGTGCTCCCAGATACGTCTCAGGGACTGCATAGAGATACCTCGCAAAACGAGCGGGGCCGTCCGCAGCGGGACGGCCAGAGGGCCATCAGTGACGCTGGTTGGCGGCGTCGGCGGCCTGGATCAGCTCGGCGCCGACCTGCGCCTCGAACCGGCTCCACACCGGGCGCATGCTGTCGCGCCAGGCCTGGCGCTGCGCGGGGGTCAGTTGGATGATTTCGCTGGTCTTGGCCTCGACGATCTTCTGCCTGGCGCTCTGGTTCAGGGCCTCGGCCTGTTTGTTCACCTCCAGCGAGACCTCGCCCATGATGGTTTCCAGCTCGCCGCGCACGTCCGCCGGCAGGCCGTTCCAGAAGCTTGCGTTGGTGATCACCATGTAGTCGATCAGGCCGTGGTTGGACTCGGTGAAGTACTTCTGCACCTCGTTGACCTTCTGGCTTTCATAGTTCGACCAGGTGTTCTCGGTGCCGTTGACGGTGCCGGTCTGCAGGCCCTGGTAGACCTCGGCGAAACTCATCTTGCGCGGGTTGGCGCGCAGCGCCTTGAACTGCTCTTCGAGCACGCTGGAGGCCTGCACGCGGAACTTCAGGCCACGGGCATCCTTGGGTTCGTGCAGGGGCTTGTTGGCCGACAACTGCTTCAGGCCGTTGTGCCAGTAGGCCAGGCCGAGGATGCCCTTGCCCTGCATCGCGGTCAGCAGCTGCTTGCCCTCGGCGGCCTGGAAGCGGTCCACCGCGGCCAGGTCGTCGAACAGGAACGGCAGGTCATAGATCTGGATCTGCTTGGTGTACTGCTCGAACTTGGCCAGGGACGGCGCCAGCATCTGCACGTCCCCCAGCAGCAGCGCCTCCATTTCCTTGCCATCGCCGAACAGCGACGAGTTGGGGTAGACCTCGACCTTGACCCGCCCCGGCAGGCGCTGCTCGGCGAGTTTCTTGAACAGCAGCGCGCCCTGGCCCTTGGGGGTGTTCTCGGCCACCACGTGGGCGAACTTGATGACAATCGGGTTATTCGTGGCGTCGGCGGCCTGGGCCAGCCCAGCAGTGAACAATGCAGCAGCGCAGAACAGCGCTCGAGAGAGCTTGAACATGGACGTCACCCTTTTATTGTTGTGATGGCAGGAAGAGTGCCCAAGGCGCGGCGTATAGAGAATTTCGAATTTTTGATACCCGCGTTCGCCTCTGGCGAACGCCATGTGCCCTTGCAGGGGGCAATTGAACCGCAGACGCGTAACCCCTAAAGTCACGCCTCCCGATATCACCTTGAGATCGCCGATGGCCGCTCTTCGCCTGACTACCCTGCATACCACTCAAGCGGTGCTGGATGCCTTTCGTGACAGCGATGTACCCGCCGAAGTGCTGCTGGAGGGCAGCGGCATCCAGCTGGCGGACCTGGAGCTGCCCAACAGCCTGATCAACATCAGCCAGGAAATGCGCGTGTTCAGCAATGCCGTGCAGTTTCGCCAGGACCTGGGGCTGGTGCTCGGGCGCAACCTGCACATCAGCGCCTACGGCATGTTCGGCCTGACCCTGCTGACCAGCGCCACCCTGCGCGAAGGCTGGTCCCTGGCGCTGCGCTACCCGTTGCTGCTGGGCACCTTCTTCCACCTCGACCTGGAGCTGCGCGACGGCCTGGCCTGGCTCACCGCCGACCAGTACAGCGAAAGCGAGCTTGAGGTGTTCAACACCGACTTCTGCATGTCGTCCTACCGGGTCACCTGCCAGGACCTGCTGGGCTGCACGCTGCCGCTGCGCGCGGTGCACCTCAAGCACCCGCCGCAGCCCTACCTGGACAGCTACGAGCAGGCCTTCAACTGCCCGGTACACTTCAATGCCGGGCGCAATGCCATCGGCTTCGATCCGGAATGGCTGGACCGGCGCCTGCCCCTGGCCGACCTGGTGACCCAGAACGACATGCTGCAACGCTGCATCCGCCTCAACGAGGAACTCAGCGCGCGGCCGACCTGGATCGATCAGGTGCGGCGCATCCTCAATGAACAGCTGCACGCGGTGCCGGATTTCGACAGCCTGGCGCGCCAGGTGCACTGCTCCCCGAGCACCCTGCGCCGGCGCCTGCGGGCCCAGGACACCAGCTACCAGCAACTGCTGGACGAGCTGCGCTATGCCCGGGCTCGACAGTTGCTGGGCCAGCACAGCCTGCCCATCTACCGCATCGCCGAAGCCCTGGGCTTCAAGGAAACCGCGAGTTTCCGCCACGCCTTCCAGCGCTGGAGCGGCGTTGCGCCCGGGCGTTTCCGGCAGTTGTCCGGCCAGCTCGGCCCGCTCGCGGACTGCGCGGAAGATTGACGCTAAATATCCCCTATTGACCGTTGCCAACATTCTCTCAGGGACCTATCCGGCCAAGAATGACTGCCCCGGAAGGCCCCGCTCATTTCAGACAAGGAGTTGTCGCATGAAATCGCTGCATACCGCCCTCACCCGCCTGGCCCTGAGCTGCTCCCTGAGCGCCCTGGCCCTGAGCGCCAGCTTCAGCGCCCACGCCGCCCCCGAGCGCACGGTGAACATCTTCAACTGGTCGGAGTACATCGCTCCCAACACCATCAAGGATTTCCAGGCCCAGAGCGGGATCAAGGTCAAGTACGACATCTTCGAAAGCAACGAAGTGCTGGAAGCCAAGCTGCTGACCGGCAACAGCGGCTATGACGTGGTGGTGCCTTCCAGCGGTTTCGTCAGCAAGCAGATCGCCGCCGGGGCCTTCCAGCCCCTGGACCGCGCGCAACTGCCGAACTGGAAGAACCTCGACCCGGCGGTGATGAAGCTGCTGGCCCAGAGCGATCCGGGCAACCGCTACGTGATCCCCTACATGTGGGGCACCAACCTGATCGGCTACAACCGCGACAAGGTTAAGGAACTGCTGGGCAGCGACGCGCCGGTCAACAGCTGGGACCTGGTGTTCAAGGAAGAGAACCTGAAGAAGCTCAGCCAGTGCGGCGTGACCTTCCTCGATTCGCCGGCCGAAATGCTGCCCCTGGCCCTGCACTACCTGGGCCTGGACCCCAACAGCCAGAACCCCGAGGACTACCGCAAGGCCGAGGCCCTGCTGCTCAAGCTGCGTCCTTACGTGCGCTACTTCCACAGCGCCAAGTGGATGGGCGACATCGCCAACGGCAACATCTGCGTGGCCGTGGGCTACTCCGGCGGCTTCCTGCAGGCGGCCAACCGCGCCAACGAAGCCAAGAACGGCGTGCACATCGAAATGCGCATTCCCAAGGAAGGCACCCTGGTGTGGATCGACACCGTGGCCGTTCCCGCCGGCGCCAAGCACGTGGACACCGCCCACGCCTTCCTCAATTACCTGATGGAACCGAAAGTCATCGCCTCCATCAGCAACTATGTCGGCTACCCCAACGGCGTGACCGATTCCAAGCCGTTCATCCAGCAGACGCTGCTGGACAACCCGGACCTGTTCCCCAGCGCCGAGACCATGACCCGCCTGTATCCCCTGGCACCGCTGCCGGCCAAGGCCGAGCGCACCCGCACCCGGACCTGGGTCAAGGTCACCAGTGGCCGCTGAGTCACTCACCGCGAAGGCTTGCCGGGACGCCGCCCACGGCGCTCCCGCAGCCCGCCCATGCCGTGGCGCAGCCCGCGCCCGGCGTGCCTGAAACAAGAGTCGAATATGTCGTTGCCCACGTCCCCTCATGCGGCCCTGCATCAGCTGTCGATCGAGGCGCTGCTGCAAGGTTTTGCCCGCTTGCAGTTCACCCCGGTGGACCTGCTGCAGGCCGTCCTGGCCCAGATCGAGCGCCACGAGCCGCAGCTCAACGCCCTGTGTGAACGCCAGGACCAGGCCGCGCTGCTGGCCGCCCAGGCGTCCACCGCGCGCTGGGCCGCCGGGCAACCGCTGGGCCGGTTGGACGGCATTGCGATTCTGGTCAAGGACAACCACGACATTCGCGGCTGGCGCACCCGCAACGGCTCCCGGGCCCTGGCCGAGCGTGGGGCGCTGCAGCAGGACTCATCCCTGGTGGCGCGCCTGCGCGAGGCCGGGGCGATCTTCATCGCCAAGACCACCCTGCCCGAGCTGGGCAGCACGCCGCTGACCGACAGTCCCCTGACCGGGGTCACCCGCAACCCGTGGAACCTGGCCCTGCATGCCGGTGGCAGCAGTGGCGGCAGCACCGCGGGGGTGGCCGCCGGTTATGCCCCGGCGGCCACCGGCAACGACGCCGCCGGATCGATCCGTACCCCGTCGAGCTTCTGCGGGGTCATAGGTTTCAAGCCCAGCCACGGGCTGGTATCGGCCTGCCCGAGCATCGATCCCGGCGGCATGGCGGCCGAAGGACCGATCGCCCGCCACGTGCGCGACATCGCCTTGCTGATGGAGCTGATGAGCGCGCATGAACCCGGCGAACCCTTTGCCTGGCCCCATGGCCCGACGGATTTTCTCGGCGCCATCGAGGACGGTGTCCGCGGCCTGCGCATCGCCTTCAGCGCCGACCTGGGCTACGCCGCCCATGTCGACCCGCAGATCGCCGCGGCCTGCCTGAACGCCGCCCAGCTGTTGCAACAGGCCGGCGCGACCCTGGTCCAGGCCTCGCCGGACATCGGCAACCCGGCGCCGAACTACCTGCGGGCCTGGCCGGTGGAAGTGGCCAGCGCCGTGGCCCAGGAGATTCCTGCCGAGCGCCAGCACTTGCTGGGCGACTTTCTCCAGCAGTGCCAGGTGCGGGCGCGCCAGCTCAACGCCCTGGACTACGCCTGCGCGGTGCAGGAACGGCATCAGGTGGCCCGGCAACTGCACGATTTTCTCGGGGAATACGACCTGCTGCTGACCCCCACCGCGGTGGTCGAGCCGTTCGCCGTGGAACGCCAGATGCCGCCGGACTGGCCGGAACACCTCAGCGCCATGTGGCAGCCGACCACCTTCCCCTTCAATTTCAGCCGCCAGCCGGCGCTGAGCATGCCCTGCGGCCTGAGCGCCGCCGGCCTGCCCATAGGCCTGCAGATCGTCGCCCGCTTCGGCCGTGATGCGCTGGTCCTGCGGGCCGCCAGGGCCCTGGAAAAACAGCTGCCGGCCGGGGTGTTCGCGCACCCCGCCGGGCTGCTGGACGCCCCCGGGCGCGAATTGCACTGAACAACCCGCTGACGCAGCACAACCGCGTCGCTTTACGGACAAGGAGGTGGACCATGGAGTCTTCAAGCAGTTGGTATCAAGACACCCAATTCGACCATGACATTTACGTGATGATCATCCGCGAGCCCAGCTCACCGAGCCTGTATGCCCACCAGTCCGGTCCCAGCTTCAGCTACGTGGGGCGCCTCACCGGTCATGGCCAGCACCCCTGCTTTTCCGTGCACTTTGCCTGCCCGCCCTACGGCAACGACTACACCAGCACCGAAGCCGCGCTGCAGGCCGGCCTGGCCCATGGCCGCGCGCTGATCGAACACTGGCGCACCCGGGGCAGCAAGCCGCCGGCGCGCAACGCCGCAGTGGCCCTTTCCAGCTACAACAGCTGAGCGCCCGGGCGCCGCCGGCCCGGTGCTAGCGGCCCAATGCTAGCGACTCAGGGCCGGTCCAGGCTGTCGAGGTACTCGATGGCCTGGCGGTACTTCTCCAGGCGCCGCCGGTCTTCCTCGCTCGGTGCGGGAATGCGTGACAGGTCACTGTTTTCCGCCAGATCCACGCGCTTGACCCGACGCGCCAAAGGATTCTGTGCAACGCGGCGGATAAACCCCGGATAGTCCTCGCCTTCGACCTTGGTCAGCGCCGCCAGGGCCTGCAGCACCTCTTCAGTGAAACCTTCGCCGCGCAGTTGCTCCAGGGTCACCGGGCTGTCTTCGATGACGTCGTGGAGCACCGCCACCAGCCGTTCCCGCGGCTCGGACACGCGCAGCATGACCCGCAGCGGATGCAGGATGTAGGGCGCACCGCCCTTGTCGACCTGCCCGGCATGGGCCCGGGCAGCAATGGCAATGGCGCGTTCCAGGGTACTCATGGGTGTGGCTCCGGGTCTTGGCAACAATGCCGGGGGCCATACTAACCCGGCCGGTTCAGGCCAGGGTCAGCATCCGCTGGGCCCGTTGCAGCACCGGGGTATCGACCATCTGCCCGTCAACCTGGTACGCCCCGGCGCCAGCGCGCCCGCCCTCCACCACCCGCCGGGCCCAGGCCAGTTCCTCGGGGCTGGGCGCCAGCGCCTGATGAATCACCGGCACCTGGGCCGGGTGGATGCACAGGGCGCCGGTAAAGCCCATGGCGTAGGCGTGGCGGATCGAGGCCGCCAGGCCCGGGCTGTCGGCAATCGCCGGGAACACACCATCCAGCGGTGCCTGCAGCCCCGCCGCCCGGGAATGCACGATCAGCGCCAGCCGCGCCTGATCCAGGGCGAACTGCGCCGCCGCCGAGCCGCTGCTGAGGTTGAGGTCCAGGGCCAGGTCCAGGCCGCCGAACGACAGGCGCTGGACCCCGGGCGCCGTGGCAATTTCGGCCAGGGCCAGCAGGCCTCGGGCGCTCTCGATGATTGGCCACACCGGCCGGCCGCAAGCCACCACCCGCGCCACCTGGGCCGCGCTTTCGACTTTTGGCAGGAGCACTCCGGCGACCCCGGCCCGGGCCTGACAGAACGCCAGGTCGGCCGCGTGTTGCGGGTGCTCCGGCGCATTGACCCGGACCCAGACCCGGGCAGCGGGCTGCGCCAGCAGAAAGCGCCCCAGGTGTTCGCGGGCCTGGACCTTGAGTGGCTCTTCGACGGCGTCCTCGAAATCGACGATCACTGCATCGGCGCCGCTGGCCAGGGCCTTGGCGAAACGTTCGGGACGGCTGCCGGGGACGAACAGCGCGGTGCGGACAATGGAATCGGACATGCTGTGTTCCTTGTTGGGGATGGCGGTTGCAGGCTGTGGATTTCCCGGTGTCAGCTCGATCGCGGGGGCCGCTGCGCGCCCCGGCGCAGCCTGCGGCAGCGGCTACCGGGTTCAGATGACGCCGCGGGTCTGCAGTTGCTGGATGGCGTGCGGGCTCAGGCCCAGTTCCGCAAGGATCGCCGCGCTGTGCTGGCCCAGCGCCGGAACTGCGTCCATGCGCGGGGCAAAGGCGTTGTTGCGCGCCGGCGGCAGCAGCGCCGGCAGGCGGCCCGCCGGGCTGTCCACTTGGCGCCAGGCATCCCGGGCCGCCAGTTGCGGGTGCTGCCACACGCCGTGCATGTCATTGACCCGGGCATTGGCGATCTGCGCCTGCTCCAGCCGTTCGATCACCTGGGCGACGCTGAGCCGGGCAAAGTGCTCAACGATGATCTGGCGCAGCGCCTCGCGGTTGGCCGAGCGCTTGAAGTTGGCGCCAAAGCGCTCGTCCGTGGCCAGCTCGGGCCGCTCCAGCACCTGGTCGCAAAACGCCGCCCACTCCCGCTCGTTCTGCAGGCCGAGCATCACCGTGCCGCCATCGCCCACCGGAAACGGCCCGTAGGGGTAGATGGTGGAGTGCGCCGCCCCGGCTCGCGGCGGCGGCTCGGCACCGGCGAAGGCGTAGTACATCGGGTAGCCCATCCACTCCACCAGGCTTTCCAGCATGCTGATGTCCAGGTGGCTGCCCAGCCCGGTGCGCCCGCGCAGCAACAGCGCCGAGAGAATGCCGCTGTAGGCGTACATGCCGGCGGCGATGTCGGCGATCGAACAACCGGCCTTGGCCATCTGCTCGGGTTCGGCGCCACCGGTCACCGAGAGAAAGCCGCCTTCGCTCTGGATCAGCAGGTCGTAGGCCTTTTTCCGCTCATAGGGGCCGCCTTCGCCGTAACCGGAAATATCGCAGACGATCAGCCGTGGAAAGCGCTCATGCAGCGCCTCGAAGGACAGCCCCATGCGCGCCGCCGCGCCCGGTGCGAGGTTCTGCACCAGCACATCGGCCCCGGCCAGCAAGCTCTCCAGCAGGCCTTCGGCTTCCGGCTGCTTGAGGTCCAGGGTCAGGCTTTCCTTGGAGCGGTTGGTCCACACGAAGTGCGAGGCCAGGCCCCTGACCCGCTGGTCGTAGCCCCGGGCGAAATCGCCGCTGCCGGGGCGCTCGACCTTGATCACCCGGGCACCCAGGTCCGCCAGCTGGCGGGTGCAGAACGGCGCGGCAATCGCGTGTTCCAGGCTGACCACGGTGATGCCGTCCAGGGGCCGTGGCTGTGCTGTGTTGTCAGTCATGTTCGGTCCTCGCCCTGTTCGCTGTCGGGCATTCAGAGCAGTGAGTGGAGGTCGTCGGCTTCACGCAGGGCCCAGACCCGGCGGATCAAGGCATCACCCTGCTGCGGGGTGCGAGCACCGGAGAACAGCAGCAGGCGCTGGAACTTGTCTTCCAGCTCGGCCCGGGACAGGCCATTGCCCGGGTCGCCCTTGGGCTGGTCGATGGCGCCGTGCAGGGTGCGGCCATCCACGCACTGCACCTCGATCCGGCCCAGCCAGCGCGCGGGATAGGCCGCATCGACTTCAAGGTCCAGCTGCATGTAGACCTTGTCGCGAAACGCCGCGACCCGCGGGTCGCTCAGCCCATGGCGCTGGAACTCCGGCAAGCCGGCCTTGCCGTGCACGGCGATCAGGCCGAGCACGGTGCCCATGGAGAATTTGGCCTGGTGCACGGTCTGCGGCACCTGGACCCGGCCCAGCACGTCGATGGCGCCCTGGTGCACCCGGGTCACGACCCGGGCGATCTGCTGGTGTTCCAGGCCTTCGCGCTGCATCACCTCAAGCAAGGCATCGGCGGCGGGATGGGTGTGGCGGCACGAGGCGTGGAACTTGAACGAGGTTTCCAGCAGCGCCCAGCGGCGGCCCAGGCCCTGGCTCAGGCGCTCGGGTTCGGCATCCTGGGACATGCCAGCGGCCATGCCCTGCTCGCCTTCGAGGATATTGCGCGCGCCGCTCAGGTCGTCCCGGGTCAGGTAGGCGGCCAGCAGGCCATCGGCGGCGGCCTTGGCGGTGTGCAGTTGCTTGGAATCGGCGGCGTCGCGCAAGAATTCCCAGAGCCCGGCGGCCTGGGTCCCGGCGCTGCCCAGCAGGTTGATGAACTGTTCGCTGTCGAACTCCATCAGCTTGCCCACCGCCACCGCGGCGGCCAGGGTGCCGACGGTGGCCGTGGTGTGGAAGATCCGGTAGTGGGAACGGCCCATGAATTCGCCGATGCGGATCCCCGCCTCATAACCGGCCACTGCCGCCAGCAGCAGCTCGCGGCCGGACTTGCCCAGGTCCTGGGCCGCCGCCAGCGCCGCCGGGAACACCACGGTGGCCGGGTGCAGCACGGAACTGTTGTGCAAATCGTCCTGCTCCACCAGGTGCGACGAGGCGGCGTTGACCAGGGCGGCGAAATACGCCGAGCTGCCGGCCCCGTTGACCAGGATGCGTGCCGGGCCGCTGGCCGGGCCCATGTGCCGGGCATAGGCCTCGAACAACGGGATCGGGTGCGCGCCCTGGGCCGCCAGGGCCGAGCCCAGCCAGTCGAGGAACAGCTCTTGGGTGCGCAGCAGGACGCTTTCCGGCAAGTCGGCGTAGCACAGGCCGGCGAGGAACCCGGCCAGATCGTGGGTATGGCTCATTCGCGGCTCCTTAGAAACTGCGGGGCAGTTCCAGCAAATGCTCGGCGACGTAGGACAGGATCAGGTTGGTGGAGATCGGCGCCACCTGGTACAGCCGGGTCTCGCGGAATTTGCGCTCGACGTCGTACTCGCAGGCAAAGCCGAAGCCGCCGTGGGTCTGCAGGCAGGCGTTGGCCGCTTCCCAGGAAGCCTTGGCCGCCAGGTACTTGGCCATGTTGGCGCTGGCCCCGGCGTTGCGCCCGCTGTCGTATTCCGCGCAGGCGCGCCAGCGCATCAGGTCGGCGGCCTCGATCTCGATATGGGCCTCGGCAATCGGGAACTGCACGCCCTGGTTCTGGCCGATGGGCCGGCCGAACACCACCCGGTCGCGGGCATAGGCGCTGGCCTTCTCTATGAACCAGCGGCCATCGCCGATGCATTCGGCGGCGATCAGCGTGCGCTCGGCATTGAGGCCGTCGAGGATGTACTTGAAGCCCTTGCCCTCCTCGCCGATCAGGCTGTCGGCGGGCAGCTCCAGGTTGTCGAAGAACAGCTCGTTGGTCTCGTGGTTGACCATGTTGGCAATGGGCTGCACGGTCAGGCCGTTGCCGATGGCCTGGCGCAGGTCCACCAGGAAGATCGACATGCCTTCGGACTTCTTGCGCACCTCGGCCAAGGGCGTGGTGCGAGCCAGCAGGATCATCAGGTCGGAATGCTGAATGCGCGAGATCCACACCTTCTGCCCGTTGATCACGTACTGGTCGCCGCGGCGGATCGCGGTGGTCTTGATCTTGGTGGTGTCGGTGCCGGTGGTGGGCTCGGTGACGCCCATCGATTGCAGGCGCAGTTCGCCGCTGGCGAGCTTGGGCAGGTAGTAGCGCTTCTGCGCCGGGCTGCCGTGGCGCAGCAGGGTGAACATGTTGTACATCTGCCCGTGCACGGTGCCGGAGTTGCCGCCGCAGCGGTTCACCTCTTCGAGGATCACCGAGGCTTCGGCCAGCCCCAGGCCGGAGCCGCCGTACTCGGCTGGGATCATCGCCGCCAGCCAGCCGGCCTCGGTCAGGGCCTTGACGAAGGCTTCCGGGAAGCCCTTGCGCTCATCGATGCCGCGCCAGTAGGCGGCGTCGAACTCGGCGCACAGGGCGCGCACGCCTTCACGGATGGCATTGAGTTGTTCAGTGTCATGGGGGGTCATCAATCGGCACTCCGCCTTGGCTTATTGTTGGAATTCAGTCGAACTGCACTTCGCCGCGCTGGGCCAGCCCGGCGCCGTCGCCGGCCCACAGTTCGGCGTGGCCAGGGGCGCTGATGCGCCCGCCGACCTCGAAAGGCTGCGGGGCAATCAAGGGCCGCAGGCCGCGGTAGGCGAAATGGCGCAGGCGCGCCTCGGGATGGGCCCGGCAGAAGGCCCCCAGGCTCAGGGTGGCGATCAGCGGGCCGTGCACCACCAGCCCCGGGTAGCCCTCGGTGGCGGTGACATAGGGATAGTCGTAGTGGATGCGATGGCCGTTGAAGGTCACCGCGCTGTAGCGAAACAGCAGGGTCGGCGTCGGCTCCAGCGGCTCGCGCCAGTCGCCCTCGGGCAAGGGTTCGCCACTGCCCAGCTTGGGCGGGGTTGGTTCGCGGTAGACGATGTCCTGTTCTTCGCGCAACGCCAGTTGGCCGTCCTGAAAGTATTCGTGGCACAGGGTGACGAACAGCAACTGGCCGGTGCGCCCGGCTTTTTCCTCGACCTGGAGGATGGTACTGGTGCAACTGGCCTCGGCGCCGGCGCGCAGCGGCTGGTGAAACGCCAGGCGGCCCCCGGCCCACATGCGGTTGCGGTTGGCCGCCGGTGGCAGGAAACCGCCCCGCGCCGGATGGCCGTCGCCGCCCAGGGCCGCCGCCGGCTGCGGCTGCTGGAAAAAGCACCAGTGCCACAGCGGCGGCAGTGCTTCGCCCGGGGCTGGGGTGGACTGGCCGAAGGTGGCGGCGATGCGGGTCAGCAGGTTGGCGCTGAGGTGGTCGTCGATCCGCTGGCTGCGGCCGATCCAGGCACTGGGGTCGGTGACACTCATAGAGGCAAGGTCCTGTGGCACGAAGGTGATGGCGGCCATCATGCAAGGGTGTGGCGCGTATGGAGAATTTGCATTTCTATAAACCGGCGTTCGTTTATGCTGAACGCCGCTCAGCACTCTCTTCCCCACCTTCGGGAGCCCGGACATGCATTTCGATCTGGCGGACCTGCGCCTGTTCATCCATATCGCCGAATCCCCCAGCCTGACCCAGGGCGCGCGCCGCGCCTTTCTCTCGCCAGCGGCCGCCAGCGCGCGGATCAAGGCCCTGGAAGGCCAGCTCGAAACCCGCCTGCTGTACCGCGACAGCCGCGGCGTGGAAGTCACCCCCGCCGGCGAACGGCTGCTGCAGCACGCGCGGCTGATCATGCGCCAGGTGGATTTCCTGAAGAGCGAATTCACCCAGTACGGCGGGGATTCCTCCGGGCACATCCGCATCTTCGCCAACACCACGGCGGTCACCGAGTTTCTGCCGGAGGTACTGGCCGGGTTTCTCTCGGCACGCCCGGGGGTCACGGTGGACCTGCAGGAGCGCCTGTCCCGGGACATCGTCCGCGGCGTGCTGGACGGCACCAGCGACATGGGCATCATCGCCGGCCCGGTGGAGGCCGCCGGCCTGCAGGTGCTGCACTTCAGTACCGACCATCTGGTGCTGATGGTGCCGGTGGACCACCCCCTGGCCAGCCAGGCCTCGGTGACCCTGGAACAGACCCTGGCCTACCAGCACATCGGCCTGCATGAGGGCAGTACCTTGCTGAGCTTCCTGCGTGAGCACGTGGAGCGCCTGGGCAAGCCACTGTCGCTGCGCATCCAGGTGTCGAGCTTCGAGGCCATCTGCCGCATGGTCGAAGCCGGGGTCGGTATCGGCATCATTCCCGAGTCGGCGGCGCTGCGGCACAGCCGCACCATGCGACTGGTGACGGTGAAGCTCGACGAAAGCTGGGCGCTGCGCGAGCGCAGCATCATCGTCCGTGAACTCGAAGCCCTGCCGGGCACCCTCCGCGCCCTGATCAACACCCTGATGCCGCAGGCCTGCCCGGCATCCACCATCGGCAGCCGGCATGACCGGTGATCGACAAGGCCAGAGGCGCAAGCAAAGACATTGATGCCGATCAAGAGCCGCGAGCGCCGGGGCAGTCAACCTGAGGCCAATCAGGGCTGTTCGCACAGCCCGCCCTTTGGCTCTCCGGAGACTTGACCATGTCCAGCACTTCTCTCGATATCCTCCCCCACCCGCCATTCCCGGCGCAGCAAGGCCAATACTGGATCGACGCCCTGAACGACGGCAGCCATGTGCTGATCCGCCCGCTGCGCCCTCAGGACCGGGATCGGGAAAAGGCCTTTATCGAAAACCTCTCCCCCGTCACCCGGCACCAGCGTTTTCTCGGTGAGGTCAAGGAAGTCGGCGATCAACTGCTGGATCAGCTGATGGACGTCGGCACCCCGCAACGGGTGGCCTACGTGGCCCTGGTCCACGACAACGGCGAACTGCGCGAAGTCGGCATCAGTCGCTACGCCCAGGTCGACGACCAGCCCTGGCGCTGCGAATTCGCCGTGACCATCGCCGATCAATGGCAAGGCAAGGGCCTCGGCGCGCTGCTGATGCAGCACCTGATCGACGAAGCCCGTACCAATGGTTTCCAGCAGCTGTACTCGGTGGACTCCGCCGGCAACTACAGCATGCGCCGGCTAGCGAAACAGCTGGGCATGCGCAGCGCCATCGACCCCGACGATGCCACCCAGGTGATCCACAGCCTGGAGCTGTAAGCTGCCGCGCGCCGCGCCTCGGACAGAGGCGCGGCCGCAACAGCCAACGCCTCAAGATGCAAAGACCACCGCACAGCGCCGTCCACCCATGTGGATCGCGGTCACCCTCGCGGTATCAGGCCTGTTGTTCAATACAGGCTCAGATTACGCAACTGGCCAGTATTGACATCAACGTGGGCCAGCCTGCCGCGCTGATCGAACAGCAACCAGTCAGGCCCCAGGCAACGCACACCCACTACACAGGACTCGGGCCAGATCAGGCTCGCCGCCAACTGTGCCCGAGGACGGTGAATGAAGTGCCACATCTGCTCACCCGATGCAGTGAAGTAGCCAGCGACCAGCCATTGTTCACTGAGCTGCGCTCGCGGTGACTGGTAGAGGTCGTCCCCCAGGCCAGGCAAGCGCCAGCCCTGTCGATTGTTTGCCAACTCCAGAATCAGCACCGGCTCGGCTGTCTCAGGGGCCTTTACCCAGACACTGAAAACCTCTCCGTCGACACTCAAGCTGCGTCTGGGCTTCAAGCCGTCGACATTCTGTGCAACCACCTGCAAGCGGTCGCGCGCGCGCAAACGTCGCTCCGGCAGCAGGTAATGCCAGCATTCGCTGTCGCCTGATTCGCTGCCGACCCACCACCATTCATTCTGCGCGTCAGCCTGCAGTTGCAGGACTTGGCCCGGTACATCGCCAACATGCCAGAGGGTCCTGAAGCCATGGTCGACATCCACCACCCGCACCTCTTGTTCCAGGCCAATGGTCCAGGCAACGCCATCGAACTCGCGAGCAAACTGCTGCAGCACCAGCGTTCCCAGGTCGGTGGCCTGACGCTGCACCAGATCCAGCTTGCTGATGCGCCAGACCTTGTCGCGCCGGGCCAGCACCAGCGCTACCTGCCGCCCATGTGCCAGGACAATCTGCCAGGCTGGCTGCGCAAAATTGAACAGCACCCGCCCTTGCGCATCGACCACCGCCGCGCCGGCCTCCCCGAGCGCCAGCAGATAACGCCCGTCGTCCAGGGGCACGGCATCGAGGATCGGACGAGCGCCGGCATCGCCCGCACGCCACTCAAGCGGCTCACTGCGCTCGGCCAGGGCCACAGGCCGGTGGCGCGGCAACAGCCTGGCGGGCAGGTCCTGCTGTAACAGCTTGTTCTGACTCAGTTTGACCAGCGACAACAACTGGGCCGTCTGCATCTGCCCCACGCCTTGAGCGGCGTCGGCCAGCAGCGCGTGCACCAGGGCGTTTGCCAGCCAGGCCAGCGGCTTGCTCTGCGACTTGTGCTGCAACAACGCCTCGGCCAGCCCAGCACGTTCGGCACTGCGCTGCGGTTCGTCACGCAGTTGCGTCAGATAGTCGGCATAGGCATCCAGGGTGTCCGGCAGCAGGATGGCACGCTTGACCAGGGCTGCCGCCGCCAGTCGTCCTCCAGCGGCTTCGGCGGCGAGCAGCCATTGAGCCGCCCGCTCACGCTCGGCAGGCAGGCTCCAGATCACATCCACCGCCTGCAGCCACAAACCTTGACGCGTCAGGTGATGTGCCCATTCCAGGCGCAACTGCTCGGCCTGTTCTGGCCAGCGCTCTTGCAGCAGCACCACCGCATCGGCGAACGCGTCGTCACGCCGCGCGACATGCAGGGCTTGCTGCCAATCACCGGCCAGGCACAACAAGCGCACGATCACCGACGCCGGAGAGTCCCAGGCCAGGGCCAGGCCGGCCGCCTGTTCGAAGCGCCCATGACGCTCCAGGTAGTCCAGGGCTTCCTGATGGGCGTTGAACAGTTCGGCGAGGACAAACACGGCCTCCTCGATACGCCCCTCACGGTCCAGCCGGTTGAAGGTCTGGCGATAGACCTGGCGCAGGTGCTCGCGAATCTCATCATTGAGCGCCAGGTTGCGCGTTACCGATTCCCCACGGTTCAGGTCAAGGTCCTTGCGTGGTTGCGGGGTGGCAAAAGAAAGATCGCTCGGCATGCCATCCTTCATCAGCGGTATCGCGTGGCGCAGGGCCTGGTCTAACTGGCCACGCTCGAACATGTCGAGCATGCGCTGCAGATAGGCCGCCTGGCGCCGACCATACAGGTCTTGCCAGACCACTCCCTGAGCCAGACGCTGCAGCAACTTGCGCCAGGCTGACGGCTTGAAACGCCGTGCCTGGGCCCGGGGCTTGATCGCTGGCGCCTGCTGCCAGGCCGACTCCGCCGCCCGGGCCCCGCCCTCGGCGCTATTACCCGGCGTCCCCCCCTGATCCTGGACAAGGCCTTGAGCAGTACGCTTGGACGCCGAGTGCTCGGAGCCCTTGTCGCTCACGCCGGGCTGAACCCGTAACTGGCGGCCCAGCCATGCCAGAAACAGGGTAAACAGCACGGCACTGAGCAGTATCGATGCAATCCACAGCAGCAGATCCTCGGGCCCGGCTTGCGCGTCGATCTGCCGGGGCTTGAGCAGGCTGTGGCCCAGATTGAAAAACAGCATCAGGCCCAACAACGCCAGGCCGCCATGCAGCAGCCAGCGCTGCTTGCCCGGCGCCGCCAAGGCTTCGACTGCCTGCCCCATGGAGAACTTGCGCCCCTTGCCGGTCGTCGATTGACGCGGCTGCCGCTCGGCCAAAGCCCGCATGACCACCTCACGCTCCGGATCCGGCGCGGCCACACAGTTACCCAGGATCTGACGGATGTCGCTCTGTAGCGGCTCTGGCTCAGGGAGCTGGGACGGTAAGCTCATCTGGCAGTCGAAGGTATCGAATAACGGGTAGTCGCCAAGCTCTAGCCAGCTTCCAGGCGCCAGCAAACGGGAAGATGCCAATTGCAGGGCCTGCACCTGACCACCACGGACCAACCATAGATCGGCCTGTGGCAAGGCCTGGCGCTCTTGCGAGTCCAACGCTGCCGAGCACAAGACCGGCCCCAGCCGTATCAACGGCCACCCCTCAAGTTGCTCACACACCCGCCACTGAGGCTGGGCGAACGACAGCAGGTCGCCGTCGGCAAAACGCCGGGCGCTGGCGCCGGGTTGCCATTGCTCAAGGATCATTCGCTGGCGCTGCGCTTCACTGAAGCGCTCATGGGCAAACCACAGAGCCGCCACCGGCTGCCTGCCCTGCAACAACGGACGACGGATCACCCAGGCGGTCGACTCAGGCATGGGATAGCTCCTCGCTGGGTTTCAGGTTGCAGTGGATCTGCAAGCGCATCCGCTCCTGCGCCAGGGAATAGACCAGCAGCTCGCGCGTTCCGGTGAGCACTGCAATCAATCCGCTGATGGAGCAGAAGCTGCTCTTGACGACTTCATCGCTGCAACTGAACAAAACCCGCTGCTCGCCGGAGTGATAAAGCGCAACGGTGCGTCTATCGGGTCCCAGTAGAACCAGTGAGTTGCCCTCGCGCACGGGGTCATGCCACAAGCCGAAGCCACGCCAACCCGGTGCCAGGCGCAGTTCCTGACTGCCGCTGCGCGTCAGCAGTTGCCAACGCTCGCCCGCGGCGCCCGGTGTCAGCAAAGCGCAGGCACCGAAGTCCTTTTGCCAATGCCCTCCGGCCGCCACCAGTATCTGGGTAACCCCGGCGGCCGCCCCTAGACGGTAGATCTGGCGAATTTCGCCTCCTGCACAAGCGGTGCGTGCCAGTAACTGCCCGGCCTCTTCACGCACATACACCAGGGTCTGGGAATCGACCTTGGACAGGCCCAGAACATGGTCTGCCAGCAGCAGGCAAGTGCCGGGGGGCTCATCGGGGGAGGCATGACGCAGCACTGACCAGCGGGCCAGCCGCCCCTGACTGTCGAGAACGAAATAGCGTCCATGATTTTCATCGCGCAGCCAGGCACAGGCCAGCAGCGTCGCGGTGCCCGACGGCAGCTTGAGCACCTCTGGACCGGGACACAAGACATCTGGCAGGCCGCCTACGTTCCAGAACGACAGCCGATCGTCATAGCGGAGCAACGCCCCCGCCTTGCGCCCCACGAAGCTCATGGCCAAGGGCCGGCCGCAGGATTTCCAGAGTTGTTGATGAATCGTCGGAGGCCGCTTGTGCGCCGCACTCGGCAACCTGAGGATCAGAGAACCGGGTTGGTCCAGCAGCACCATGGCAATGTGGGTTCCGGCATCGGAGATGACCGGCGCCAGCGTCAGCAGCACCCGTGGAGCAG
This sequence comes from Pseudomonas protegens, assembly GCF_013407925.2. Lineage (NCBI taxonomy): Bacteria > Pseudomonadati > Pseudomonadota > Gammaproteobacteria > Pseudomonadales > Pseudomonadaceae > Pseudomonas > Pseudomonas protegens. The sequence continues at coordinate 349,212 of NZ_CP060201.1, forward strand.
CAATCGCAGAGCGCCCTTCTACAGCCGCAGGCGCCTGGAACTCGCCCTTGAGCAAGCGCAGGCCGACATTGACCGGGGGGATTGGCAAGCACGTCCGGGCCCGCCTGGCGCCGCTGATCTCAACCTCCAGGGAGCCACCGTCGAGGCTTTGCTGCACCTGCACCTGATAGCGACCGGCCAGGCCCATGTCGTCGATCGGCAGGCGCTGCCCGATCGCCCAGCATTCAGCCCAAGGTTTGGACTGTGCGCTCAGCCATTCGCTCCAGCGCTGCCCATGCTCCGGCGCCACGCACTGGAAGGTCCGTTGCCCCAGCAGGTGCCGCAACTGCGCCGCCGTCTCCAGTTCGTACAGCTGGTTGTCGGCATCCTGCAGGACGCCCCAGCGAAACGCCGCGCCTGCCGCACGCGCACGCTGCGCCAGAATGATCATCAGCGCCAGGTGAACCAGCCTTGGCGCGCCTAGCTGCAAGGGCCCGGCATCAAACAGCGCAATCAGCGTGCCGCTGGCCTGATGGGTCCGGTATTGGGGCGCAACGAACAGATGCTCCGCGCTGACAGCACGCCGCAGAAATTCCTCCGGCAGTTCCTCGGCCAGCAGCCATTCGCTGGCAAGCAAACGCTCATAGGAGCCTCGTTGGTGCAGATCACCCAGGCCATCGGGCTCCGGATCACCGCCCTGCAGCCGCCCGCTGAGCGGCCCCAGCAGCGGATGCAGGCGCCGCAGACAATCGCCCAGCACGGTTTGCAACTCGAGATCGAGCCAATGCAGCCAATCGCTCCAGGGTTGAAGGCTTTGCGGTAACTGCATATCAGCTCTGCGCCCAGTAGTGGGCAATACGTGCCAAATGCTCCTCGGTGACCGGCAATTGCCGATCCAGAGGAATCACTGCGGCGGGCTCTGGCCACAACAACAAGAGAGAACGCGCCTCTTTGTCGAGCAGTGCCTGCGCCAACAGGTCGATGGCGACCTCAGGTTCGTACCGGGTCGGCAGCCACAGCGCGGGAGCCTGCTCATGACTGGCGGCATACTGGACGCCTTCGACCCAGGGCAAGTCGGATTCAGCCCCCAGCACCACCAGCACCCGAGCATTGGCGGTGGCCTGCAAGCGCCCGGCCTGCGCGCCAGGCAACTGCTGCAAGCGCTGATGCAAACGCCGGGCGACCGCATCCCAGGCGACCGCCGCCCGCGGCGGCTGCGCCACGGCTCGTTCGCGCCAGGCCCAGGTCAACGCAGGTACGCCACTCATGGCAGCACAGCCAGCAGGCCCACTAGCTGTGCACGCACGATTTGCAGCGAATCCGGAAGGTTCTGTGGGTCGAAGTTGGCATCGATCTCGCGCAGCATGCTCTCTACGGACGGGCCATCGAGTTCCGGGCGCTGCAACAGTTCCCGGGCGTTTTCCAGCAAGCGGTGGAGCCGGGACAGCGGTTGCAGAGTGGCCTCCTCGACCGCGCCGAACAGATGGCTGTTGCCTGACTTCGCCAGCAGCTCACGCAATACCTCGCGCCCCCGCAGTTGGCTGTCCTGAGTGGGCAGTGCATAAATCAGTGGCCACAGATCCGCCTCTGTGGCCTGCTCCCTGCCGCACAACAGGGTGGCAGCAGCGATCAGCCGCTGGGACTTGACGATGCGTCGATCGGAAAGGGTGATTCCCGCCTCGCGCAAGCACCTGATCGCATGGGCCAACACGGGCCGCACGCCCTCCAGATCGACATCCTTCAAAGCGCGATTGAGGCCCTCGAGCTGACTCAAGTCGAGCATCTGCGCCACCGCCTGGCGCTCCACCTGCCAGCCACCGCTGAGCAGGGCTTCGAGTTGATTGTCTGGCACCGCATCGACAAACAGATGCAGCAGGAATCGATCCCCGAATGCAGCCAGGGCCGGATCTTCCGGCAAAGCGTTGGCGGCGCCGACACACACCCGCAAAGGGCATTGGATCTGAGTGTGGCCACGTCTGAAGCGACGCTCGTTGAGCACCCCGAGCAAGGTATTGAGGATGGCCGTGGAGCCTAGAAAGACCTCATCGAGAAAGACGATATCGGCTTCTGGAAGCATGCCGCTGACATCGGTTTCCACTGTTCCTTCGCGCAGTTTCTTCAGGTCGACCGTACCAAACAGCTCCGAAGGCTCGGTAAAACGCCCTAGCAGGTATTCGAAGTAGCGCCCGCCCATGGACTGGGCCACGCGACGCACCACCGCACTTTTTGCGGTACCCGGTGGCCCGATCACCAGCAAGTGTTCTTGAGCCACAGCAGCCAGGACAATCAGTTCCGCCAATTGCTCGCGACCGACCAACCCCTGGGTAGCAACGCGAACCACACTACGGATCTGTGCAGCGGCACTTTGCAATGAGGTGGTCATCTTCGTCATCCCTGAATAAAAGCTGAGGATTCTGCCTGAGTCCCTTGATCGAGCAAAGACTCGCAGCGGCAGTCGGGTCCTTAACACTCTTTGACAGTTTCCCGACAAAGCTGCCAAAGACTGCCCAAGCCCCCTTGCCTAGCATCCGCCCATCGAATGTCCGGTCGGTTGCTGTATGTCTTCCAAACTTCTTCACCTGCCTCTGCTTGGCGTGCTCCTGGGCAGCCTGGGCTGCCATGGCCAGCCCCCCGCGCCGCCGACCATCGGTCGCGGCGACTACGCCAGCATCATCGGTTACCTCAAGCAGTACATCCCCCGGGAAATGGCCGAGCATCGGGTGCCGGGGCTGTCCATCGCCCTGGTGGACGGCCAGGAGCTGATCTGGGCCCGGGGTTTCGGTTTTGCCGACCAGGCCCGCGGCCTGCAGGTGACCGAGAACACCGCGTTTCGGGCCGGGGCCCTGTCGCAGTTGCTGACCGCCACCGCCGTCATGCAACTGGTGGAACAGGGACGCCTGCAACTGGACGCGCCCCTGCAAGACAGCCTGCGGGAATTCTACGTCCGCTCGCGCTTTCACCAGGACCAGAACGCCGCCGACCAGGCGGTGACCCTGCGCCGTCTGCTCAGCCACCAGGCCGGCCTGCCCACCGACTATCTGCGCGACCGTTACACCCGCCAGCCCCTGGGCGAGCTGCCGGGCAAGGTCAGCGGGGTCTGGCTGAACCATTGCCCCGGCACCCAGACCGCCTACTCCAACCTGGGCTACGCCCTGCTGGGCGCGGCGATCGAGCGCAGCAGCGGCCTGGACTTCGAGCGCCAGTTGCAGAAAAGCCTGCTGCGCCCGCTGGGCATGAGCCAATCGAGTTTCCTCGGCACCCGCCTGGCCCAGCCCTACCGCGCCCGGGGCTATGCCGACGGGGTCGGCAGCGCCGACGAACCGCTGCGCGACCTGTCCGCCACCGGCCTGTGGAGCAGCCCGCGGGACCTGAGCCGCTTTGTGCGGATGCTGTTCGCCCAGGGCTACTACAAGGACCGCCAGGTGCTGTCCCCGGCCTCGATCAAGGAAATGGGCCGGGCGCAAAACACCGGCAACCCACTGGATTTCGATTGTCAGGTGGGCCTGGGCTGGTACCTCTCGCCCTGTGGCGAGGAATGGGTCCGTCCGGGGATCCGTACCTGGCAGCACAGCGCTGTGGGCAGTGACTTCCAGGCCCGGGTCAGTGTGCTGCCGGAGCAGCAGCTGGCGGTGATCGTGATGAGCAATTCAGGCTCCGGCGAGGCCGTGGCCAAGCCGCTGGTGCCCAAGGTGCTGCGCATGCTGCTGCAGGCCCACGGTGCCCCCGCGAGGCAAAAGCGCGACAGCGCCCAGCCCCAGGAACGGGTCGGCGGGCGGCGTCGGGTTCCGGAAGCCGCCGACCGCCAGCACCTGGCGGGTTTCTATGCCACCACCTGGGGCGTATTGCGCATTCGCGATCAGGACCAGCGCCTGTTCGGCGAACTGGCCGGCAAGCGTTTCGAACTGCTGCGCGACGAACAAGGCTGGCTGCGGGCGCAGAAGAAATTCCTCGGCCTGTGGCAGCAGGACCTGGGTGACCTCGGACGGGTGCAGTTGGACCTGATGAACGTCCAGGGGCGTCGGGTGTTCACCGCCCGGCGCCACGGCCAGCTGCTGGCCATGGGCGAGCGCGTCGATCCGCTGCCCCTGCCCGACAACTGGCTGACCACGGTGGGCACTTACCAGGCCCTCAACGAGGACTCGGCCAACGCTGCCGTCAGCGACATCAGCATCACCCTGGAAGACGGTTTCCTGATGATCCGCAGCCTGCAACAGGGCCACGCACCCACCGATTACATCCTGGCCCCGATCGACAACGCCCACGCCGTGATTGCCGGCCAGGGGCCGGGCCTGGGCGATACGGTGCGCCGCCAGATCAATGGCATCAGCGTCCTGGGCTACTCATTCAAACGTACCTACACCCGCCACTACCTGAGGTTCTAAAGCCGTATGAAAACCCTGAAACGCACCTCCACCGTCACCCTCCTGGCCAGCGCCCTGGGCTTGCTCGGGGCGTCCCCGGCCTTGCACGCCGAGGACTGGAAGTTCAGCGTGCGCGGCGGTGCTGCCAGCGTGCCGCGCTACAGCGGCAGTGACGAACGCACCGTGACACCGATTCTCGGCGGCGAGATCGTCAGCCCCTACGGCTTCTTTCTCAATACCGACCAGGGTCTGGGCTGGGGCAACGAATGGGACGGCCTGTCCTTCAGCACCTGGGTCGGCGCCAGCGACGAGCGACGCGACAAGAACCACCTGGGCCAGGGCTCCAAGCGCCTCAAGGGCATGGGTGAAATCAAGTCCCGGGCGCAGTTCGGCGCGCACCTGGGCTACGACCTGGGGCCTTTCGAACTGGGGGCCACCCTGACCCACGCGCAGAAGAAAAATAACGATCGCGACACCGGCTCGGCCTACAGCCTGCTGCAGCTGAGCATCGCCAGCACCCTGTACGAGGGCCGCCTGGGCAGCCTCGACGCCAGCCTCAACAGCCTGTACGGCAACGCCGACTACATGCAGACCTGGTATGGCGTGAGCAACACCCAGGCGGCCAACAGCCGCTTCAGCGCCTACCGAGCCAAAGGCGGCCTGGTGAGCAGCGGCGGCGACCTGACCTGGAACCTGCCGCTCAACGAGCAGACCAAGCTCTCGACCCAGCTGTCGCTGCAGTACCTGAGCAAGGAAGCCGGCAACAGCCCGATCGTCGACCGGCGCCTGCAGACGGTGCTGGGCACGCAGATCGAATACAGCTTTTGAGCTTCAAGCTGCAAGCGGTGGCGTTTGGCTTGCCGCTTGCAGCTTGCCGCTTGCAGCTGCCGTCAATCCACATGCGCCCAGGTCATGCGGAACGAGGCGCCGCCCCACTCCGAATCCAGTACTTCGACCTTGCCGCCGTGCCATTGCGACACGCGCCGCACCAGCGCCAGGCCCAGGCCGAAACCGCCGGTGCGCCGGTCACGACTGGCATCGAGGCGGGAAAACGGTTCGAAGATTTTCTCCCGCCCGTCCACCGGCACCCCGGGACCGTCATCGTTGACCCGCACTTCGTAGCCGTGCTCCAGGCGCACCAGGGACACTTCCACCCGCCGCTCGGCATAGCGGATGGCGTTGCGCAGCAGGTTGATCAGCGCCCGGGCCATGAAGCGCGGCTCGATGCGCACGTGGTCCACCTGGCAGCAGCGGATCAGCAACTGCACCCCCGCCGCCTCGGCTTCCAGAGCCACGCTGCCGACCACGCTGTCGAGCCAGTTCTGGGCCTGGATGTCTTCGCGACTGATGCTGGCCGCGCCGTGTTCCAGGCTGGCGTAGGTCAGCAGCTCGGAAACCATTTCCTCCAGTTCGCCAAGGTCGGCGTACATGTCGGCGATCAGTTCGCGGTTTTCCTCCGGGTCGGGCTGTTGCTGCAACTGGTCCAGTTCGAAGGACAGCCGGGCAATGGGCGTGCGCAACTCGTGGGACACGGCGTTGGTCAACTCGCGCTGATTGGCGATCAGGCCTTCGATGCGCGCCGCCATGCGGTTGAAGTGCTGGGCCAGGTCGCGGATGTTCGAACGCCGCGACAGGTGCAGACGGGTGCTTAGGTCATTGCCGCCAAAGCGTTCGGCGGCCAGGCGCAGGCGCTCCAGGTCGCGCCAGTGCGGACGCACCCAGAAGTACAGGACGATGGCCAGCAGCGCACCGAGCAAGGCATAGGCGGCGATGTTGTAGAGCAGGGTCAGCGGCGGGTCTTCCGGCAGCTTGATGCTCAACAGCTGGGAGCCGCCGTCGATGCTGGAGATGAATTGGTTGAAATCATCCCGGACCACCAGCTGGTTGGAATCCAGCAGCGCCCGCTCGCGGTCGTTGAGGTCCAGCTCGCCAGCCTGCACCAGCTTGAGCCCCAGCCCGTAATGGGGCTTGAGCAACTCCAGCTGATGCTGGCGCCCGGCCTCGTCGAAGGGCCGCAGCTGCTTGCTGAGGCTGTAGGCCGGCCCGCGCACCGCATCACGGTTGTAGGCCTCGATCAGGTCCACCGCCAGGTAGTTGAGGAAGATGTGTTGCACCGCGGTCATGGCCCCGGCAAAGCCGAGGGCCAGGAACAGGTAGAGCCCCAGAAACAGCCGCAGCATTCAGATCTCCCAGGCGAATGGATTGAACAGGTAGCCCTTGCCCCACACGGTCTTGATGCACACCGGCTCGCGCGGGTTGTCCTTGAGCTTGCCGCGCAATTTGCTGATGTAGACGTCGACGCTGCGGTTGAGGCCGTCGAACTCGATGCCGCGCATGCGGTTGAGGATGTCATCTCGGGACAGGGTCTTGCCCGCCGCGCTGGCCAGCAGCCAGAGCAGCTCGAACTCCATGGTGGTCAGTTCGATCGGCTCGCCGGACAGACGCACCTCGCGACTGCTGCGGTCGATGCTCAGCACGCCGAACTCCAGGGCACCGCGCGAGGCGCTGGACTCCGGCACCTGGCGCCGTTGCAGGGCCCGCAGGCGCGCCAGCAGCACCGCCGGCTTGATGGGTTTGATCACGTAATCGTCGGCGCCGGATTCCAGGCCGAGGATGTGGTCCAGATCGTCTTCCTTGGCGGTGAGGATGACGATCGGGGTGTCGGCCACGGCGCGGATTTCCCGGCACACGTGCAGGCCGCTCTGACCCGGCAACATCAGGTCGAGCACCACCAGTTTCGGTTTGAATTCGAGAAACGCCGCCAGGGCCACATCGCCCCGGTGCACCGTCAGCACTTCAAAGCCGTGCTGGGACAGGAAGTTGGCAATCAGCCCGGCGAGCTTCTCGTCATCTTCCACCAGCAGGACCTTGCCAAGACCCAGGTTATCCATACCTATCCGTTCGCGAACACACAGTTTTGAGTGCGCGCAGTATAGAGGGGCCAAGGTTAAAAAAAGGCTAAGGTCGCGACAAAACCGGCGTGTTGTCGCGGTTTTGCGCAAAGTTTCATTCTTTTAAGAGTTTTTAACAATTTGCCCCTGCTTTTACACAAGGGCAGCGCCTCACCAGGCCGGCACGCCGCTGTGGAAGCGGAACTCCGGGTCCGGGGACTCGATCAGTGCCTGCTCGGCGACCCGCACCTTGTCGATCACCTGGGCGATGTCCCGGGCGTCGCCATATTGATAGGCCAGCTTGAGGTAGCCCTGGTAGTGCCGGGCCTCGCTTTTGAGCAGGCCGAAGTAGAACTTGCCCAGCTCTTCGTCCAGGTGCGGCACCAGGGCTTCGAAGCGCTCGCAACTGCGGGCTTCGATAAAGGCGCCGACCACCAGGGTGTCCACCAGCTTCACCGGCTCGTGACTGCGCACCACCTTGCGCAGGCCCGAGGCATAGCGCCCGGCGTGCAATTGGCGCAGCTCGACCTTGCGTCGTTTCATCAGGCGCATGACCTGTTCGTGGTGCACCAGCTCTTCCCGGGCCAGGCGCGACATCATGTTGATCAGGTCGACATGGGAGTGGTACTTGGCAATCAGGCTCAGGGCGGTGCTGGCGGCCTTGAACTCGCAGTTCTTGTGGTCGATCAGCAGGGTTTCCTGGTCGGCCAGGGCCGCCTGGACCCAGGCGTCGGGGGTCCGGCAGCCGAGGAAGTCGGGAATTTCAGGAAAGTTCATCGGTGCATTTCCGAGCAATCCGCCACGGCAATGGCGGCAGTATCAGTGATCGATAACATGAGACTCACGAGACAATTAAGGCTTCACAGCGAAAGGCTGGCGATTATACCGGCCACGCCGCAGACCACCAGCGGCCGCGATTGATATGCATCAACGTCCGCCCCGGGCGCCAGCAACTATAGTTGTGCACGCTAGTCCCTTTCCTGGAGATCCCGATCATGCAAAGCATCCGCAGTATCCTGGTGGTCATCGATCCCACGCCGGGCGAAAGTCTCGCCCTCAAGCGCGCCAAGCTGATTGCCGGGGTCACCCAGGCCCATCTGCACCTGCTGGTCTGCGACAGGAAGCACGAGCATTCGGCGCTGCTCAGCGTGCTCAAGAGCAGCCTGACCAGCGAAGGCTACAGCGTCACCACCGAGCAGGCGTGGAACGAGAGCCTGCATGAAACCATCATCGACGTGCAGCAGGCCGAAGGCTGCGGCCTGGTGATCAAGCAGCACGCCCATGAAAACCCGCTGAAGAAGGTCCTGCTGACCCCGGCGGACTGGAAGCTGCTGCGCTACTGCCCGACCCCGGTGCTGCTGGTCAAGACCGCCACGCCCTGGGCCGGCGGCGTGGTCATGGCGGCCATCGACGTCGGCAACATGGACGGCGAGCACCGCACCCTGCATGCCAGCATCGTCGACCATGGCTTCGACATCGCCAGCCTGGCCAAGGCCCAACTGCACGTGATCAGCGCCCACCCGTCACCGATGCTCTCGGCCGCCGATCCGGTGTTCCAATTGAAGGAAACCATCGAGCAGCGCTATCGCGAAGCGTGCAAGGCGTTCCAGGCCGAGTTCGAGATCGACGACGCCCACCTGCATATCGAGGAAGGTCCGGCGGATGTGCTGATTCCCCACATGGCCCACAAACTGGGGGCCGTGCTGACCATCATCGGCACCGTGGCCCGCACCGGGCTGTCGGGGGCCTTGATCGGCAACACCGCCGAGGTGGTGCTCGACTCCCTGGACAGCGACGTGCTGGTGCTCAAGCCGGCGGACATCATGGACCACCTGGAAGAACTGGCGGCCAAGGCCTGAGCCCCTGTTCGGCAACCCCATCGCGCAACCTGCGCCGTCCATGACGGCGCTTTCGCTGGCAAGCCAGCTCCTACAGCGGTATTTGCGTGGGAACCCTCGGTGTTGGCGCCGGCTGGCCGGTGAAGCACTCAGCCCAGGGCGTCCTTGAGAAAACCGGGGGCGATGTAGCGCTGGTAATGGGCTTCTGACAGGAGGAAGAATTCCCGATCGATGGCGTCGCGCAACTCCGGCAGGCCCCAGTCGCGGAACTCCGGCAACAGCACCATGCCGTAGGCGTCCAGCTGGTTGATCACCCGCGCGCCCCGGGCAATCAGTTGGTAGGCCCAGCAGTATTCGGACTGGTGCGGCACGAAACGGATCTTGCGCTGCTCCAATTGCCCGCGCAGGCGCGCCGGATCGAAGACTTCCAGCTTGGCCGCCATCACCTGCACCAGCAGTTGCTCAAGACGCAGCCAGACTGCGCGTTTTTGCTCCTCGTTGTAACCGTTCCAGTTGATCACTTCGTGATGGAAACGCTTGCAGCCACGGCACACCAGATCGCCGTAGACAGTGGAGCAGAGGCCGACGCAGGGGGTCTTGATGGTCTGATTGGGCATAGAGAAACAACGCACGCAAAGGCAAAACAGTCGGCAATGGTAGGGTCTGCTGCCATTGGGTGACAAGTCGCGTTGCTGGGCCAAACGGCGCGAGGCAAGGCGCGGGATGCCGCCAATGGTTGTTCCCTTGGCAAATCCCGCAACGCAGCCTCGCGCCGTTTGGCACGCAACCCGAAGGGACGGCGCCCCCTTGGCGCAGGGCGGCGTTGCTCGAAGCTTATTTGGAAAACCAAACTGCGCTTCTCGCGCCTTGCCCTGCGCCAAGGGGGCATCCGTCGCGACATGTCACCCAATGGCAGCAGACCCTAGCCTTTTGTCTAAGATTGATCACCCCTCAAACTTCAATACAGCAACTTACGTTGAGACTTTTTTTGCCGTAGAATCAGCCAGCCTTTTTAGGCGCCAATGTCCGTTTGAAGCTGTTTTCAAAGCGTCACGAGCACAGTCGTTCCTTCAGAGCGGTGTTGGCGAGGGATTTTTCCAGCGGGGAAAAATCCAGCGCCAACCCTCATCAGCTCCCCGTTCTGCAGGCGTAAAACTTTGAAAGCAGCTTCTGTAAGGAATTGTCGGTAATTCTGGCTAAGTGGCGCACAACGCCACGCAGCGCATGAGTACGGCAATTTCGGGATGAGCGTCCCGGACACCCATTTGGGACCACTGATGAGGGTAATAACTGTGCTTGAAGCCTACCGCAAACATATCGAAGAGCGCGCAGCACTGGGTATCGTTCCCCAGCCGCTTAACGCCGAACAAACTGCAGGCCTGGTCGAGCTGCTGAAGAATCCCCCGGCTGGCGAAGAAGCTTTCCTCGTTGACCTGATCACCAACCGCGTTCCACCAGGAGTCGACGAAGCCGCCTACGTCAAGGCCGGTTTCCTCTCCGCGCTGGCCAAAGGCGAAGCCTCCTCCCCCCTGATCGACAAGAAGCGCGCCGTTGAGCTGCTGGGCACCATGCAGGGCGGCTACAACATCGTCACCCTGGTGGACCTGCTGGACGACGCCGAACTGGCGCCAGTGGCCGCCGCTCAACTCAAGCACACCCTGTTGATGTTCGACGCTTTCCACGATGTCGCGGAAAAAGCCAAGAACGGCAACGTTCACGCCCAAGCCGTGCTGCAATCCTGGGCCGACGGCGAGTGGTTCAAGAACCGCCCGGTACTGGCCGACAAGATCAGCCTGCGGGTGTTCAAGGTTCCCGGCGAAACCAACACCGACGACCTCTCCCCTGCCCCTGACGCCTGGTCCCGCCCGGACATCCCGCTGCACGCCCTGGCCATGCTGAAAATGGCCCGTGACGGCATCGTGCCGGACGTGCAAGGCTCCATCGGCCCGATGAAACAGATCGAGCAGATGCGCAACGACGGCTTCCCGATCGCCTACGTCGGCGACGTGGTCGGCACCGGTTCGTCGCGTAAGTCGGCAACCAACTCGGTCCTGTGGTTCTTCGGCGACGACGTTCCTTACGTGCCGAACAAGCGTGCCGGCGGTTTCTGCTTCGGCAGCAAGATCGCTCCAATCTTCTACAACACCATGGAAGACGCCGGCGCCCTGCCGATCGAATTCGACGTGTCGAAGTTGAACATGGGCGACGTGATCGACCTGTACCCGCACGCTGGCAAAGTCACCAAGCACAACAGCGACGAAGTCCTGGCCACCTTCGAAATGAAGACCCCGGTACTGCTCGACGAAGTCCGTGCCGGCGGCCGTATCCCGCTGATCATCGGCCGTGGCCTGACCGAGAAGGCCCGCGCCGAACTGGGCCTGCCGCCATCCGACCTGTTCAAGAAGCCTGAAGCTCCAGCCGAAAGCACCAAGGGTTTCACCCTGGCGCAGAAGATGGTCGGCAAGGCGTGCGGCGTGACTGGCGTGCGTCCAGGCACCTACTGCGAACCGAAGATGACCACCGTCGGCTCCCAGGACACCACCGGTCCCATGACCCGTGACGAACTGAAGGACCTGGCTTGCCTGGGCTTCTCCACCGACCTGGTGATGCAGTCGTTCTGCCACACCGCGGCCTATCCGAAGCCGATCGACGTCACCACGCACCACACCCTGCCTGACTTCATCATGACCCGTGGCGGCGTGTCCCTGCGTCCGGGCGACGGCATCATCCACAGCTGGCTGAACCGCATGCTGCTGCCGGACACCGTCGGCACCGGTGGCGACTCCCACACCCGTTTCCCGATCGGCATCTCGTTCCCGGCCGGTTCCGGCCTGGTGGCCTTCGCCGCCGCCACTGGCGTCATGCCTCTGGACATGCCGGAATCGATCCTGGTTCGCTTCAAGGGCAAGCTGCAGCCTGGCGTCACCCTGCGTGACCTGGTCCACGCCATCCCTTACTACGCGATCCAGAAAGGCCTGCTGACCGTCGAGAAGAAAGGCAAGAAGAACGCCTTCTCCGGCCGCATCCTGGAGATCGAAGGTCTGGAAACCCTGACCGTCGAGCAAGCCTTCGAACTGTCCGACGCCTCGGCCGAGCGTTCGGCTGCCGGTTGCACCATCAAGCTGTCCAAAGAGTCGATCGCCGAGTACCTGAAGTCCAACATCACCCTGCTGCGCTGGATGATCGGCGAAGGCTACGGCGATGCCCGGACCCTGGAACGTCGCGCCCAAGCGATGGAAGCCTGGCTGGCCAACCCTGAGCTGCTGGAAGCCGACAAGGACGCCGAGTACGCCGAAGTCATCGAGATCGACCTGGCCGACGTCAAGGAGCCTGTGCTCTGCGCGCCGAACGACCCGGACGACGCTCGCCTGCTGTCCAGCGTCGCTGGCCAGAAGATCGACGAAGTGTTCATCGGTTCCTGCATGACCAACATCGGTCACTTCCGCGCCGCCGGTAAGCTGCTGGATCAGGTCAAGGGCCAGCTGCCAACCCGTCTGTGGCTGTCGCCGCCGACCAAGATGGACGCTCACCAGCTGACCGAAGAAGGCTACTACGGCATCTACGGCAAGGCTGGCGCGCGCATGGAAATGCCGGGCTGCTCGCTGTGCATGGGTAACCAGGCACGTGTAGAACCGAACTCGACCGTGGTGTCGACTTCGACCCGTAACTTCCCGAACCGTCTGGGCGATGGCGCCAACGTCTACCTGGCTTCGGCCGAGCTGGCGTCGGTGGCTTCGATCCTGGGTCGCCTGCCGACCGTCGAGGAGTACATGGAATACGCCGGCAAGATCGACAGCATGGCCGCGGACGTGTACCGCTACCTGAGCTTCGACCAGATCGCCGAGTTCCGTGAAGCGGCGGCCAACGCCAAGATCCCGGTGGTGCAAGCCTAAGGCTCTAGCGTTGTAAAAAAGAACGCCGCGTATTCCACGATACGCGGCGTTTTTTTATGCCCGCTGCCTTGGGTGGCCGCCCTGGCCGCTAGTTCGCCCTGAGCTGCGCAGCCACCCAGGCGCGATACGCCCAAGCGCCCAGACTCAATGCCAGAGCCCAGCCTGAGCCTGACCACTCCAGTTCTGCAGGCTTTCCTGCAGCGTGTCGTCGACGCTGGTGCCACTGAGCAACACCTGATACTCGGCAGTCGATGGCAAGCCCGCCAGGGCGTCCTTGGCGTTGTGCTTGAGCCGGGCCAGGGCCAGGCGCTTGTGCTCCAGGCTGACCTGGCGGAAGAACTCGTCCAGGGCCTCGATGCTGGTGCCATCCAGGTCCGGCGACTCTTCCAGGCTGAGAATGACGCTGTGAATCGGCACCTGCGCATGGCGGATCAAGCGCAAGGCGCCGCCCAGGATGCGCTCGGCGTTGGCGAAGAACAGCGCCTCCCCCGGTCGCAGGATCAGCACCCCCGGCACCTGCCGGGCCTCGGGATGACGGCTCAGGTCGACAAAATCATGACCACTGCCCAGTTGGCCGAGGACCTGGATATCCGCCGCCGACAGCTGACGCAGCATCAACAGAATGCTCACCCCCACCGACAGCAACAGACCGTCCAGCACCCCCAGCACCAGCACCGCACTTACCGCGCAGATCACCAGGAAGCGATCCCGGCGCCAGATGAAATAGCGTCCCAACGGTTGCAGGCTCAGGCCATGGCCCAGGGCATACATAACGATCGCCGCCAGCACCGGTTCCGGCGTCAGGGCGATATAGGGCAATACCGTCAGCACGATGACCAGCATCACCGCCGCTGCGGTCAACCCCGCCAACCGCGAGCGCGCCCCGGCCGCCTCGTTGGCCGAGGTGGCCGAATAGCCGGCGCCGGCCGGCATGCCGTGAAACAGCCCCGACACCAGGTTGGAAGCGCCCAGGGCCAGCAGGTCGCGATTGGACGACACCCGGTCGCCATGCTTGAGGGCCAGGGAGCTGATGGAGCCGTAGGACTCGGCGTACAGGATCATCACCAGGGCAAACGCCAGTTCGCCCAGGCGCAGCCAATCGGCAAAGGGCAGGTCCGGCAGGCTCGGCACCTCAAGCTTCAGCTCGATGACACCGATCAGCGCCACCCCGTGAGCCGGCAGGTCGAGCCATTGTCCGGCGCCGATGCCAATCACCACCGCCACCAGCCCGCCAGGCACGTAGGGAATCCGCGAACAGATCGCCAGCACCAGCAATGCCACGGCCGCCACCGCCACGCCCGCCCAGTTCCACTGCGGCCATTGCTCCAGCAACTGCGGCAGGAAACGCACCAGGTTGCCGGTGCTCAAGTGCACCCCGACCACGGTGGCGAACTGCTTGAGAATGATGGTCACCGCCAGGCCAAAGGCAAAGCCGCGCAACACCGGCTTGGCAATGAACGCGGTGACGCCGCCCAGGCGAAACAGCCCCGCCAGGATGAAAAACGCCCCGGTGAGCAGCACCAGGGCGAACCCCAGGCTCAGGCGCAGCTGCGCATCGCCGGCGGCCAGGGACAGGGTCGCCGCCGCCAGCACCGCGGCCGAAGACGAGGTGGCCGAGACGATGGCAAAGCGGCTGCTGCCGAACAGGCCGTAGCACAGCAACCCGGCGAACAGGGCAATCACCCCGGCCTGGGGCGGCAAGGCGGCGATGCTGGAATAGGCCACCGCCTCGGGCAGCAACAGGCCGGCGATGGACAAGCCGGCCAGCAGGTCGCGGCTGCGCCGCGGTTCGGAAGTGGCAGCGAGCTGCCCTTGATCAGTCGACAATCTGGCCCACCCATCCTGGCAAGTAACGTGCGTCCTGGCTGCGCGCCAGCTTCATGGCCCGGGCCTGAACCTTGGCCCCCAGCCGGCCCAGCGCCTGACTGTCGATGCGCCGGCGGAAAAAGTCCGCCCAGAGAAACTCGCTGAACGGTGTCGCGTCCTTGGCGAAGCCGCCAGCACGCCGCAGCACCCCCGCCAGACTGCGGTAAGGATCGTCCTGCAGATCGAGGATGCGCGCGGGAATCCGCTCGAACGAGCGCCGCACGCCCTGCGCGTCGTAAGGATGAGCCCATTGGTTGAACGCCATCACTTCCCAGAAACTGTCGGGCTCGACAAAGGACAAATCCTTGAGCACCAGCAACGGCACCTCTTTCACCCCCTCCTGCAACAGGGCCATACCGAAGTGATGGTGGTCGACGATGTAATAGCGCTGCTTGGGGCCCAGCACGCAGGGGAACCAGTGGTCCTCCAGGGCCGCCGCCCGCGCCTTGCGCTTGAGCTGCTGCCACATCTGGCGCTTGGCGTTGACTTCGGCCAAGCCCACGGTGAGTTGGGTCGGGTGCAGGGTATCCAGGCGGGCGTGGATCAACTGCGGATGAGCACGGGCCATGCAATGACTCCAGATAGGAACAAAATCATCAGCTTAGACCTTTATTCGCGGCCGCAGACGATCCCGGTCAACGCCTTGAACGACAACGCCGCCGAGGCTGTGAAGCACCGGCGGCGTTGTCTGTTGGAGCGGGCTTGAGCCAAGGCTTGGCTGCAAGCGTCGCGGGCCGGGTGCGCCCTTAGCCGGCAGCTCGCCTGTTAGCGGGAGGGCACGGCCCGAAGGCGCCTGCTAGGGCTTTGCAGCACTCAAGAGGCCAGCGAGTACACCAGGGCGGTAATCGCCACCAGGCCTACCAGGGTCACGAACACGTTGGAGGCCTGGCCGCGATAGCGGGCCATGGCCGGCACCTTGCGGATGGCGTACATCGGCATCAGGAACAGGATCGCCGCGATGACCGGACCGCCGAGGGTTTCGATCATCCCCAAGATGCTCGGGTTGAGGGTCGCCACCGCCCAGCAGATCACCAGCATGAACGCCGCAGTCACGCGGTCCAGGGCCTTGGCCCCGGGACGCCGGCCGCTCTTGACGATCAGCCCCTTGAGGCCTTCGCTGGCACCGATGTAGTGGCCCAGGAACGACTTGGCAATGGCCACGAAGGCAATCAGCGGCGCGGCAAAGGCGATGGTCGGGTTGCTGAAGTGGTTGGCCAGGTAGGACAGGATCGACAGGTTCTGCGCCTTGGCTTCCGCCAGTTGTGCCGGCGACAGGGTCAGCACGCAGCTGAAGACGAAGAACAGCACCATGGCCACCATCAGCAGGTGGGCACGGGACAGGATCTGCGAGCTGCGCTCTTCGGCGTGCAGGCCGTAGCGGCGCTTCTGGTCCACGGCAAAGGCCGAGATGATCGGCGAATGGTTGAACGAGAACACCATGACCGGGATCGCCAGCCACAGGGTGTGCAGGAAGGCCGAAGGCGCCGGCACGTCACTGGCGGTGGCGAGGATGCCGCCGTTCCAGTGGGGAATCAGGAACACCGCGAGGAACGCCAGGGCGACGATGAACGGGTAGACCATCAGGCTCATGGCCTTGACGATCACCTGCTCGCCACAGCGCACCACAGCCAGCAGGCCGAGGATCAGCACCAGGGACAGGATCGCCCGCGGCGGCGGCGCGATGTGCAGCTGGTGCTGCATGAAGCTGCCGACGGTATTGGTCAGGGCCACGCTGTAGATCAGCAGGATCGGGAAGATGGCAAAGAAGTACAGCAAGGTGATCAGGGCACCGGCCTTGATCCCGAAGTGCTCTTCCACCACCTCGGTGATGTCGGCACCATCACGCCCGGACAGCACGAAGCGGGTCAGGCCGCGGTGGGCAAAGAAGGTCATGGGGAACGCCAGCAGCGCCAGGATCAACAGCGGCCAGAAGCCGCCGAGGCCGGCATTGATGGGCAGAAACAGGGTACCGGCACCGATGGCGGTGCCAAACAGGCCCAGCATCCAGGTGGTGTCTTGGCGGTTCCAGCTGCTCAGGGTCGCTGGGGCCGCCGTTTCAAAGCGTTGATCAACGCTGTTGGCCTGATCATTCATCCGGTGGGATCTCCACATTCCGGTCGTTTGCCATTCGACCGGAGCGCGTCGGAGTACCCGACAGACAGAACCCCGGCCGAAATAGAGGGGGCGCGATTGTCCGGGATTCCGCGGGCGCTGCATAGACTCAGCTGAGGAACGGTTTATGCGCAGCAGGCATTTTTTTGTTGGCCGGCGAAGCGGCTGGCCCGGCCCTCTCGCGCCCCGACCCGCTCGCCGCAGGCGCTGGCCTGCCAGCGCTCGCATCCACAGCGGCGAGGCCCGCCCGATGAGTCCGTTCGCCAGCAAACCGGCGTCCGCGGGGTTGCGTTGACAGGGCTCACGGACAGACGGCATGATCGGACCCCATGAATATCTACGCGCTCAACCCTGCCTCTACCACCACGACTGCTTCCGGCGGGTCGTGTGGTGGCTGTGCAGGGTAAGGCAAGCACAGTAAAACCAAGGCCCCGCCAGCAATGGACGGGGCCTTTTGTTTCTCCGTCCAGCTGGCACTACAAGGAGAGACAAGATGCCTTTATCCAACCCCAAGCGTGCCCTGCTGGTCATCGACATGCAGGTTGGCCTGTTCAACGGACCGGACAAGCCCTACAAGCGCGAACAGACCCTGGAAAACATCAATCAGCTGATCCGCCGCGCCCGCCAGGCCGGGGCGCCGATCTTCGCCGTGCGCCATACCGGCCCCGCCGATTCGCCGATTGCCGCCGGCAGCCCGCTCTGGCAACTGCTGCCGACCCTGGAAGTGGATGAAGAACTGGACTGCGTGCTGGACAAGACCCGCCCCAGCTGCTTTGTCGGCACCGGGCTGGCCGAGCGCCTGCAGGAAGCCCAGGTCAAGGAACTGGTGATCGTCGGCATGAAGACCCAGTACTGCGTCGACGCCACTTGCCGCGCCGCCTGCGACCTGGGCTTTGCCGCGCTGCTGGTGGAAGACGCCCACACCTGCATGGACACGCCCGTGCTGGGAGCGAAAAAAATCATCGCCCACCATAACGCCACCTTGAACGGCCCCTTCGTGCGGCTGATCAAGACCCCTGATGTGACCTTCTGATTCAAGCCGGCCCGCCACTGCCCCGGGGACGCCGAATCGCGCGTTACGCCCCGGGAACAGTGCCGGCCAGGATTGCCAAAATCCCCTCCGCCCCCCACCCTTGAGCCCTCGCCACGGTCTGCGCATGCCAACGGACCGTCGTCCGCGGCCGTGCCGCACCCTCCCCAGCGCCGTTCATTCATTCCCAAGGAGCCCCTTGATGCGTGCCACCGTCCTGGTCCTGGTTGAAAACGTCAACGCCTACCTGCCGCTGCTCGAACAGCAGGGCTTTCATCTGATCCTGGCGCCCACCGCCGCCGAACGGGCCCGGGCCATCCAGGACCACGCCGGGCAGATCGACGCCGTGCTGACCCGAGGCCCACTGGGGCTGACTGCGGCGGAAATCGACGCCCTGCCCCGGCTGCAGATCATCTGCGTGATCGGTGCCGGCTATGAGCAGGTGGACCTGCAAGCGGCGAGCAACCGCGGGATTGCCGTGACCAATGGCGCCGGGGTCAACGCCTCGTCGGTGGCCGATCATGCCCTGGCCCTGTTGCTGTCTCTGGTCCGGGGCATTCCCCAGTCCGATGCCGCCGTGCGCCAGGGGCAATGGCCAAAGGTCCTGCGCCCTTCCGTGGCCGGCATGCGCCTGGGCATCCTCGGGCTGGGCGCCGTGGGCCAGGCCATCGCCCGCCGCTGTGCCCTGGGGTTCGACATGACCGTGAGTTATCACAGCCGCCAGCCCCGGCCGGACCAGCCCTACCGCTTCTGCCCGAGCCTGCTGGAGCTGGCCCGGGACTCGGACGTCCTGGTGATCGCCACCCCCGGCGGCGCCGAGACCCGGCATCTGGTGGACCAGCCGGTATTGGAAGCCCTTGGCGCCGAAGGTTTCCTGGTGAACATCGCTCGTGCCAGCGTGGTGGACACCAACGCCCTGCTGCAGGCGCTGAAACAGCGGCGGATCGCCGGCGCGGCCCTGGACGTGTTCGATGACGAGCCGCAAGTACCGGACGGTTTCAAGGGCCTGGACAATGTGGTGCTGACCCCTCACGTCGCCGGCCTTTCGCCCCAGGCCAGCCGCGACACCGTGGACATGGTCGGCCAGAACCTGCTGGCCCACTTCGAGGGCCGGCCCCTGCTGACCCCACTTCACCTGCCGGCACCGAACTGACCCATCCCCGAGCCAACGCCTATGCTCGTGAGGCGGACAACCTCCGGCCTGCATGGCTTGTATAGGAGCTGGCTTGTGCAGGAGCTGGCTGGCCAGCGAAAGCCAGCGCCGGTCATGACGCCCTCTTCGCCGGCGAGCCGGCGCCTACGGGGGCTTGGTCTCACCGAGTTGTAGACACACGGGGCTAAATTCAAACGCTTGTATCAAAAGCAATGATTGCCCAGCAACACGCGCACCTATAAAGGCTCGCCGCGATTGTGGGGAGCCGCTAGGCGCATTAGATTAGTCAATAATCTCTGGCCTCCAGAATAAGCAGAAGGGATAAGCATGGCGCTTACAGACCAGTCCACCCGTACTCGCTCCGGCGAGGAACTTGACGCCAACCTGATCGATCCGTACCTCAAGGCGCACATTCCGGGCCTGTCCGGCACGCCGCGGATCAGCCAGTTCCCGGGCGGGGCTTCGAACCTCACTTACCTGCTGGAATACCCTGACCAGGAATTCGTCCTGCGGCGCCCGCCCTTCGGTCACAAGGCCAAGTCGGCCCACGACATGGGCCGCGAGTTCCGCATTCTCAACCAGCTCAGGGACGGTTTCCCCTACTGCCCCAAGGCCTACGTGCACTGCACCGACGAGTCGCTGATCGGTGCCGAGTTCTACGTCATGGAACGGGTCAAGGGCATCATCCTGCGCTCGGACCTGCCGCCGGAGCTGGGCCTGGACGCCAGCCAGACCGAGGCCCTGTGCAAGAGCTTCATCGACCGTCTAGTGGAACTGCACCGGGTCGACTACAACGCCTGCGGCCTCGGCGACCTGGGCCGCCCCGAAGGCTATGTGCAGCGCCAGATCAAAGGCTGGAGCGAGCGCTACGAAAAGGCCCTGACCCCGGATGCACCGCACTGGGACAGGGTGAAGGCCTGGCTCAACGACAAGATGCCCGCCGACCACCCGACCTCGAGCATCGTGCACAACGACTACCGCTTCGACAACGTGATCCTCGACCCCCACAACCCGATGCAGATCATCGGCGTGCTGGACTGGGAACTGACCACCCTGGGCGATCCGCTGATGGACCTGGGCAACAGCCTGGCGTACTGGATCGAGGCCGCCGACCCGGCGCCGGTGCAACTGATGCGGCGCCAGCCGAGCAACGCGCCGGGCATGCTGACTCGCCAGGAATTCGTCGATTACTACGCCGAACGCGCCGGCATCCAGATCGGCAATTTCGACTTCTACTACACCTACGGCCTGTTCCGCCTGGCCGGCATCGTGCAGCAGATCTACTACCGCTTCTACCACGGCCAGACCCAGGACAAACGCTTCGCGCAGTTCATTCAGATGAACAAACTGCTGGAGCAGATGAGCCTGCAGGTCATCGAAAAATCCAGCCTCTGACCGCGCCCCCGGCGCCCGACAGCCCCGCAAGGAAAAACCATGTCCAAGACTCAGTTGTTCGACCTCGACGGCAAGATCGCTTTCGTTTCCGGCGCCAGCCGCGGTATCGGCGAGGCCATTGCCAAGCTCCTGGCCCAGCAAGGGGCCCATGTGATCGTGTCGAGCCGCAAGCTCGACGGCTGCCAGCACGTGGCCGACGCGATCATCGCCGACGGTGGCAAGGCCACGGCGATGGCCTGCCACATCGGTGAAATGGAGCAGATCAGCCAGGTCTTCGCCACCATCCGTGAACAGTTCGGGCGCCTGGACATCCTGGTCAACAACGCCGCCACCAACCCGCAGTTCTGCAACGTGCTGGACACTGACCTGGGGGCCTTCCAGAAGACCGTCGACGTCAACATCCGCGGCTACTTCTTCATGTCGGTGGAAGCCGGCAAGCTGATGCGCGACAACGGCGGCGGCAGCATCATCAACGTGGCCTCGATCAACGGCGTGTCGCCTGGGGTCTTCCAGGGCATCTACTCGGTGACCAAGGCCGCGGTGATCAACATGACCAAGGTCTTCGCCAAGGAATGCGCGCCGTTCGGCATCCGCTGCAACGCCCTGCTGCCGGGCCTGACCGACACCAAGTTCGCCTCGGCCCTGGTGAAGAACGACGCCATCCTCAAGACCGCCCTGGCACAGATCCCCCTCAAGCGCGTGGCCGACCCCAGCGAAATGGCCGGCGCGGTGCTGTACCTGGCCAGCGACGCCTCCAGCTACACCACGGGCATTGCGCTGAACGTGGACGGCGGCTTCCTCTCCTGAGGCCCGCTTGCAGCACAAAAAAGGCAGCCCCCGGGCTGCCTTTTTCATTTCCCGTAGCAGCTGGCTGGCCAGCGAAGAGGGCCTTGAGCCCGGCGTAACCCTCACGTGCCCTTTCGCCGGCAAGCCGGCTCCTACAAGGCCGTATCAAAATTTTAGTTCCACCAATTGCAATTAACGAATATTTATTCCATAACAGAGCTTCCCTAGAACAATAATTCTGCAGGAGCGGTTATGGACGAACTTGGCATTGGCCTGATCGGCACCGGTTTCATGGGCCGGGCGCACGCCCTGGCGTTTCGCAGCGTCGGCGCGGTGTTCGAATTGCCGGTGCGCCTGCACCTGGCGGCCCTGGCCGATGCCGATGCGCAGCGCGCCGAACACTGCGCCGGGGCCTGGGGCTTTGCCCGGGCCCACCGCGACTGGCAAGACCTGATCGCCGATCCCCGGGTCAATCTGGTGGCCATCACCACCCCCAACCATCTGCACTTCCCCATGGCCATGGCGGCATTGGCGGCGGGCAAGGCGGTGTACTGCGAAAAACCCCTGGCGGTCAGCGTCGACGAGGCCCGACAGATGCACCACGCGGCCCAGGCCGCCGGGGTGGTGACCCGGGTCGGCTACAACTACCAGCACAACCCGATGATCGTCCTCGCCCGGCAGCTGATCGGCCAGGGTCAGCTGGGGCAGCTGGTGAGCTTCCAGGGCGAGTTCAGCGAAGACTTCATGGCCGACCCGGATTCACCCTGGTCCTGGCGTTGCGACCCGCAGCACGCTGGCGGCGCCCTGGCCGACCTGGGCAGCCACCTGCTGGCCATGGCGCGCTTTCTCATGGGGCCGGTGCAGGCGGTGTGCGCCGACGTGCAGACGGTGCATCCGCAACGACCGACCCACGCCGGCAGCCAGGAACGGCGCCACATTGCCGTGGACGACCAGGCCCACGCCTTGTTGCGTTTCGCCAATGGCGCCCGGGGCAGCCTGAGCAGCAGCTGGATCAAGCACGGCTACAAGAACCACCTGAGCTTCGAGATCAGCGGCACCCTCGGCACCCTGGCCTTCGACCAGGAACGGCTCAACGAACTGCGTCTGTACCGGGTCGGGCAGAAAGGCTTCCAACGCCTGCTGGCCGGACCCGAGCTGCCCGGCTACGCCGCCTTCAGCCCGGCCCCCGGGCATCAACTGGGCTACAACGAACTCAAGACCCTGGAGGTTCACGAATTGATCATGGCCCTGTGCGGCCAGGGTCGCGATGGCACGGATTTCCACGAAGCCTGGGAAGTGGAACGCCTGGCGGCAGCGATCCGCACTGCCGCCGAGGAACAGCGCTGGGTCCCCCTCATGTAGCCGCTGCTGAGCCCGCGAAGCTGCGCAAAGGTCCGCAGGACCTTGCCTGGCGATCGCCCGCCGAACCCGCAGCGGCCTCAAGAACCCTGCGTCCCTAGCGGGCCGTTCGCAGCCTGCGGCAGCGGCTACACAAACCCGACCGGCACTGGATGTAGCCGCTGCTGAGCCACGGCGAAGCTGCGCAAAGGTCCGCAGGACCTTGCCTGGCAATCGCCCGCCGAACCCGCAGCGGCCTCAAGAACCCTGCGTCCCTGCGGGCCGTTCGCAGCCTGCGGCAGCGGCTACACAACCCCCGACCGGCACTGGATGTAGCCGCTGCTGAGCCACGGCGAAGCTGCGCAAAGGTCCGCAGGACCTTGCTTGACGATCGCCCGCCAAACCCGCAGCGGCCTCAAGAACGCTGCGGCAGCGGCTACAGCAATCTCGCCAGGCGCGCGGCCAGGGCCTTGGCTTGCAGGGCGACGTCGGTGACGGCGGTGCTTTCCCACCACAGGCCGCGCAACGGCGGGCCCATGGCGAACAGGCGCTCGGAGGCCTGGCCACAGGCATCGTGCACGGCACCCTCCGCCGTGGCGCTGATGCCCAGGGCCAGAGGCCCGGGGCTGACTAGGCCGCGGGCCAGCAGTTGCTGCGGCAAGGGCCGCGCCACCCGGCGCCAGTCGTATTCGATGCCGCTGGAGTTGATCAGGGCATCGCCCGCCACGGGCACGCTGTCCTGGCTGCCGCGATAGCGCAGGCGGATCGTCAGCCGGCCGTCGGCGCCCGGCTCCAGCCCCTGGTAGCAAGCGGCATGCACCCGCAACCGGCCTTGCTCTTGCAGGCGCGCCACCAGTTCCGCGCTCAAGGGCGGCGAGCGATGGTGATGGCTCTCCCACCAGGGCCGCACATGACGCACGAACTGGCGTTTCTGCACCTCGCTGGCCTGGCTCCACAAGCGCCCGATATGGGCCCGCACCGTGTCCAGCGGCGCCTGCCAGTCGATGCCCTGAGCCTCGGCCACGCGGCATTGCTGGCGCAGCGCCCGGAACAACTGTCGGGGGCTGCGCAGGCTCAGGTCGGCGGCGAGAAAATCCGCCCAGGCCGGCGGCTGGCGCCGCACGTGCGGCAGCAGCCCATGCCGGGAGAACACTTCGATCGGCCCGCGATGCCCGGCCTGCTCCAGGGACACCACGGCGTCCACCATGGTCAGCCCGGAGCCGATGATCAGCACCGTCGCCCCGGGATCGAGGCGGGCCATGGCGGCCACGTCCCAAGGGTCCAGCGCGGCGGCGTTGAGGCCGCTGGAGCGAGTCTGCGGCGTGCGCGCCGCCGGGAACATGCCGGTGGCCAGCACCGCCCGCGCGCCGCGCAGTTGCCGGCCATCAGCCAGGGTCAGGAGCACGCCGTCAGGGCCGGTTTCCAGGTCCACCGCTTCGCCCTGCACATGGCTCAGCGAGGAACCCTGCCCCCGGCCCTGGGCTTGCGCCTCGGCCAGCCGCTGCTGGACATAGACGCCAAACAGCCCGCGGGGCGGAAACAGTTCGCTGACCGGCACATGCTGGCGGTCCGACTCGGGCCAGCCGCCCTCGGCAATGTGCCGGGTCAGCCATTGGGTCAGGTCGTCGGCGTTGTCCGGGTCGACGCTCATGCGCGCCGCGTTGCCGTTCAGGGTGTGGCCCAGCTCCACGGCGCTGTAGGCCTCGCCCCGCCCCAGTTCGCGGCGTGGCTCGATCACCAGGATCCGTCGCCGCCCCGGCCGGCGCAGCAATTGCGCGGCCAGCAAGGCGCCGCTGAGGCCGCCGCCGACAATCAGAATGTCCGCATCAGGGTGGGCCGGGGTGGCCTGTGGGGTGTGGCTCTGGCTCATGGCGTGCTCGCGGTCAATGTTTGCCCAGGTAGAAATCCTGCAGATCGCCCCGGGCCAGCAACTGCTCGGCGGTGCCGGACAGGGCCACCCGCCCGGTGTCCAGCAGGCAGGCGTGGGACGCGTACTTGAGCGCCAGATTAATGCTTTGTTCGGCGATCAGAAAACTGACCCCCGCCTCGCGATTGAGCTGGGCGACGATCTGAAAAATCTCCTGGACGATGATAGGCGCCAAGCCCATGGAAGGTTCGTCCAGCAGTACCAAAGTAGGATGGGTCATCAACGCCCGGCCGATGGCCAGCATCTGCTGCTCGCCGCCCGAGGTCAGTCCGGCACGCACCTTGCGCTTGCTCAGCAGCCGCGGAAACCAGTGGTAGATGCGCTCCAGGTCCTCGGCCAGCTGCCGGCGCCCCAGCCCGCGGACAAAGCCGCCGCTGCGCAGGTTGTCCTCCACGGTCAGCTGGCCGAACACATGCCGCCCCTCCAGCACGTGCACCATGCCCTGGCGCACCCGCCGGCTGGGGTCGACCCCGGCCAGGTCCTGCCCGGCGAAGCGGATGCTGCCGCGCCCCAGCTGGGCCCGCTCGGCGCGGCCCAGGCCGGAGATGGCCTTGAGGGTGGTGCTCTTGCCGGCGCCATTGGCCCCCAGCAAGGCGACGATCGCCCCCTGGGGCACGTCCAGGGACACCCCGGCCACCCCGAGGATGGCGCCGTCGTAGATCACCTCGATGTCCTGCACCTGCAGCAGGTGCTCGGCCGCGCTGGCCGTGGCGCTGTGGCTCATGCTTCAGTCATCCCCGTTGCAGGTACGCGGCGTCAGTTGCTTTTCCTTGGCGAAGGCCGCGGCCTTGTCGTCGATCAGCGGCCGCAACAGCGCGCGGTCGGCGGCGATCCAGTCGCTGATCAGGGTCCAGTTGGCCCCGTCCCATTGCTGCACCCGGGCCGCGCCGCCGCCTTCGTGATCGCGGCACGACAGCTTGAGGTTCTGCATCAGCCCCAGGTAGCCCATGGCCTTGAGCCGGGCGTCGTCGATATTCAGGTGCTCCAGGCCCCAGCGCCCCTCTTCACCATTGAGCGGGCGCTGGCCGAACTTGCCCTGGGCGGTACGGATCGCCTCCACCGCCACTGCGGCGTTCACCAGCCCGGAGTTGTAGTACACGCTGCCGAAGTTCTTCAGGTCCTTGAGGTCGCTCTTGCCGGTATCGAGGATGTACTGCTTCAGGCGCTTGTGGATCTCGAAGTCGCTGCCTGCCGGGTACGGGGTCAGCGCCAGGTAGCCCTTGGCCGCGACCCCGGCCGGCAGCACGTCCTCGCTGGAGCTGGCCCAGATGTCGCCGATGATGTGGTCCACCGGGAAGCCGAAGCGCGCCGCGGTCTTCACCGCCACCGGGGTCGACACGCCCCAGGTACGCAGGAACACCCAGTCCGGATTCTGCTGGCGGATCTGCCGCCATTGCGCCGATTGCTCGTTGCCCGGGTCGGCCACCGGAATCTGGATGTTCTCGAAGCCGTATTTTTCCGCCAGCAGCTTCAGCGGCCCGAGGGTTTCCCGGCCATAGGCGGAGTCGTGATAGAGCGTGGCGATCTTCTTGCCCTTGAGCTTGTCGAAGCCGCCCTCGCGCTGGGCGATGTAGTTCACCAGGGTCGAGGCCTCGCTGTAGAAGGTCAGCATCACCGGAAAGTTGTAGGGGAACACCGTGCCATCGGTGGCTTCGGTGCGACCGTAGCCCAGGGTAATGAGCGGGATCTTGTCGACCTCGGCGCGCTCGCTCAAGGCATAGGCCGCCGGTGCGCCGTTGGGCTGATAGACCGCCACCGGCGCGCCGTCCAGGCCCTTCTTGAAGCGCTCGTAGCACTCGATGCCCTTCTCCGCGGTCCACTCGGTCTCGCATTCCTGCCACACCAGCTTGACCCCGTTGATCCCGCCCTCGACCTGATTGATGTAGTTCAGGTAGTCGATCATCCCGGCCCAGACCTGCACGCCGCTGGAGGCGTAGGCGCCGACCCGGTAGGTGGCCAGGGGGAAGAACTGCTGGTCCGGAGCGGCCTGGGCCTGCGGTGTCAGGGCCGTCGACAGCAGCAACGCCGCAGCGGCCAGGGAAGCTTTCAAGGATGCACGCATGTTGTCTCTCTAGGTCTTGGGTGGAATTCAGAAGCGCAGCGGCCAGTGCCGCAGGCGTTCGCGCAGGTTGCTCAGCAGGCGGATCAGGCCCTCGGGCTCCTTGATCAGGAACAGGATGATCAGCACGCCAAAGATGATTTTCTGCAGGTTCTGCAACTGCCCGGCGTCCACCGCCCCGCCCAGCAGCCACTGCCCGGCATGACTGAGGAAGATCGGCAGCAGGCTGATGAAGGCCGCGCCGACGAAGTTGCCGGCGATGCTGCCCATGCCACCGATAATGATGATGAAGAGGATCTGGAACGAACGGTTGATATCGAAGCTGCCGGCGCTGGCGGTGCCCAGGTAGGCAAAGGCCCACAGCGCCCCGGCGATGCCCAGGTAGAACGAGCTGACGGCAAAGGCCTGGCGCTTGTAGCGGGCCACCGGGATGCCGATCACTGCGGCCGCGGTGTCCATGTCGCGGATCGCCATCCAGTTGCGGCCGATCTGGCTGTGCACCAGGTTCTGCGCCACCCGGGTCAGCAGCAGCACCGTCACCAGGGTCAGCAGGTAGCGACCCAGGGGGTGATTGAGATCATGGCCGAACAGCTCCAGGCGCGGCGCGGAAATGGTCCCCGAGGAGCCGTAGTTGTAGAACCAGGGAAACTTGACGAACAGCCACTCCAGAAAGAACTGCGCCGCCAGGGTGCTGACCATCAGGTAGAAGCCCTTGATCCGCGAGCTGGGCAAGCCGAACACCCAGCCCACCATGGCGCTGATCAGGCCGCCGCCTAGCAGGGCCAGGGGCAGCCCCAGCTCCGGCAGGCGCAGCAGAAAACCGTAGGTGGCAAACGCCCCGACCGCCATGAAGCCGGCGGCGCCCACCGAGGTCTGCCCGGTGTAGCCGGTCAGCAGGTTGAGCCCGAGCCCGGCCAGGGACAGCACCAGGAAGGGAATCAGAATGGCGTTGAGCCAATAGTCGTTGCCAACCAACGGCACCACGCCAAAGGCCAGCAGCAACAGGCCGATCAGGCCCCAGGGCAGACGGCGGCGGATCAACAGCAGCGGCGCCGTTTCCTGTGTCAGGGGAATGGACATCAATTCACACTCGCTCGATGGCCCGCTCGCCGAACAGGCCGGCGGGACGGATGTAGAGGAAGGCCAGGGCCAGGACATAGGCGAACCAGGGGCTGATGCCACCGCCGATCAGCGGGCCGATGTAGACCTCCGCCAGGTTCTCCGCGGCGCCGACGATCAGGCCCCCGGCAATTGCCCCGCCGATGGAGGTGAAGCCGCCGATGATCAGCACCGGCAGCGCCTTGAGCACCACCAGCGACAAGGAAAACTGCACCCCCTGGCGCGCGCCCCAGAGCAGCCCGGCCACCAGCCCCACCACCCCGGCCACGGCCCAGACGATCTGCCAGATGCGGTTGAGGTTGATGCCGATGGACAGCGCCGCCGTGGTGTCGTCGGCCACCGCCCGCAGCGAGATGCCGATGCGGGTCTTGTTGAACAGCAGCGCCAGCACCGTCACCAGCACCAGGGCGGTCGCGGCAGCGATCAGGTCGAACTGGCTGAGCATCAGCGGCCCGAGAAACAGCGGCACATCATCGATCCCCAGGTCCAGGGCGCGCACCTGGGAACCCATCAGTCCCTGGGCCAGGCCCTCGATGATGAACGACAGGCCCAGGGTGGCCATGAACAGGGTGATCTGCGAGCGGTTGACCAGGGGCCGCAGCACCAGGCGCTCGATCAGCCAGGCGCCGATGATCATCACCAGCACCGTCAGCAGCAGCGCCAGGGCAAAGGGCAGGCCCTGCTCCTGCAGGCTGACGAAGGTCAGGGCGGCGAACAGCAGCATCGCGCCCTGGGCGAAGTTGAACACGCCGCTGGCCTTGTAGATCAGTACGAAGCCGATGGCCACCAGGGAGTACAGGGTGCCGGCCAGCAGGCCGCCGAGCAGGGTTTCGAGGAAGAAGCTCATTCGTGCACCACCCCCAGGTAGGCGGCGATCACCTCGGGATTGGCCTGGACCTCGGCTGGCGTGCCGTCACCCACCTTGCGTCCGTAGTCGAGGACCACCACGTGGTCGCACAGCTCCATGACCACCCCCATGTCGTGCTCGATCAGCACCACGCTGGTGCCCAGGTCGCGATTGATGTCGGCGATGAAGCCGGCCATTTCCTGTTTTTCCTCGGCGTTCATCCCCGCCAGGGGTTCGTCCAGCAACAGCAGGCTGGGCCCGGCGATCAGCGCCCGCCCCAGCTCCACGCGCTTTTGCAGGCCGTAGGACAGGTTGCCCACCGGGACGTCGCGCAGCGCCTGCAAATCGAGAAACTGCAAGATGCCCTGGGCCAGCTGGCGAAAGTTCGCGGCCTCGCGCCGGGCCCGGGGCAAGCCCAGGGCCTGCTCGATCAGGTAGGTGCGCGAATGCCGCGACAGGCCGGTGAGCAGGTTGTCGATCACGCTCATTTTCTTGAACAGGGCATTGTTCTGGAACGTCCGGCCGATGCCACGGCGGGCGGCGCTCAGCGGGTCGATGCGCGAATAGCTCTGGCGGTCGAAGACCATCGCCCCGCTGTCGCAGCGATAGACCCCGTTGAGCAGGTTGAGCAACGAGCTCTTGCCGGCGCCGTTGGGTCCGATCAGCCCGCAGATTTCGCCACGGCGCACCTGGAACGACAGGCGGTTGATGGCCTTGACCCCCTTGAACGACAGAGAGATGTCACTGACTTGCAGAATGGGTTCGGCGTGGCTCATGCAATGTTCCGTGTGAATTCGCCGATCCAGGCCGGGGTTGCCGGTTGGGTCGTGGTCTGCGGGGCTTGCCAGATGAACTGCAAGCGAGAAAAGCCCAACAAGCGGCGTACATGCTGCTTGAGCAGCCGCGGCAGCGGCCTGTGGGGATGGGCGATGGCCCATTCGCACAGGCCCCGGCGCCAAGTGCCGGGGGGCGCCAGGCGGCTTTCGATTTCGTCCGCCAGCTGTTGCAGGCGCTGGGGCGACAGCAACAGCCCGCTGGGGCGACAGCAACAGCCCGCTGGGGGCCACCTCGCGCCGGTCGCGGCTGGCCGAGCCACGGCTTTCGGCAAAGGCCAGGCACTGGCCGCTGCCCAGCCACTGCTCCAGCAGCACCGTCAGGCCGCCTTGCCACTGCGTGCCCTCCTCGCTCCACAACTGGCCTGTGCTGACCGGCGTTCGCCAATAGGCCTGGCGCCGGGGTGGTTCGCCACGGCCCAGCAACTGGCTGAACGCCAACAAGGGCTGATGCGCGCCTTCGGGCAGGCGCGGCAAGGCTTGCCCGACAATCAACAGCTCTGGGGCCAGCGCGCTTTCACCGGCGGCGAGCCAATCCAGCACCTGCTGGCGGGAATGCACAAAGGCGTGGCTCGGCCGCAGGCGCCACAGGCTCTGGCGCAACGCGTCCGGCGCCAGCGCGGGGTCCAGGCTCAGTACCTCGGCGCCGATGCTGTGGGCGGCCAGGGCCAGCAGGAGCAGGTCCGGCTCGAACAGGCCGCTGACCGCCAGCCGTGAATCGGCGTTCAAGCCCTGCTGGCGCAGGCCGTCGGCCAGGCGCTCGACATCGCGCCGCGCATCAATCCAGCGCCAGGCGTACCAATGGCCGTGACGCTTGTGGCGCAAAGCGCTGTGCAAGGGGCTGACCTGAGCCCAATGACGCAACTGCTCCAGGGCCCCGCTCAACTGCAACCGGTCCTTGGGGGCTAACGCATCCGCGCTGGGCGGACGCCTGAGTTGATGCACGCTCATGAATTGACCTCTTGGCAAACGCGTGCGGTGGTCCGCTGGCTGGAAATAAACGGGGCTGGCCCTGGGACGCAGGTCGTGCGGGCCTCTTGGCTGGCAAACCTGCGCCTACCGGAATTGGGTGCTTTCCTGGTAGGAGCCGGCTTGCCGGCGAAGGCGTTGCTGAATCCGGCGCCTGTGTTGCGGGCCCTTTCGCTGGCGAGCCAGCTCCTACAGGGGTTGGGTCAGGCGCGGGCGCGTTGCGCGGGTGCTTGGTGTTGCTCGCCCAGGTTGCGCCAGGCGTTGCCCGGGTGGCTTTCGGGCAGGCGCGGGCCGGTGCCGAAGAGCTTGTCCCGCAGGGTGCCGGGGGCGTAATCGGTCTTGTACACCCCGCGTTTCTGCAGCTCCGGGACCAAAAGCTCAACCGCGTCGATAAAGGTTTCGTGGGTCAGGGCGTAGGCCAGGTTGAAGCCGTCGACATCGGTCTCCTCGACCCACTCCTGGAGCAGGTCGGCCACGGTTTCCGGGCTGCCGACGAACAACGGGCCAAAGCCGCCGATCCCCACCCAGTCGGCCAGTTCGTGAGGGGTCCAGACCTTGTTCGGGTCTGCGGTGGAGAAGGCTTCCACCGCCGACTGGATGGCGTTGGTGTGCACATGCTTGAGGGGCTCGTCGGGCTTGAAGCGGCTGAAGTCGATGCCGGTCCACCCGGAAATCAGCGCCATGGCGCCTTCATAGCTGACCCAGGATTTGTACTCTTCGAACTTGGCCTTGGCCTGGGCGTCGGTCTCGCCGAGGATCACCGTCTGCAGGTTGAAGATCAGAATCTTCGAGGGATCGCGCCCGGCCTCGGCCGCTCGGCGGCGGATGTCGGCCACGGTTTTCTTCAGCAGCACCTTGGACGGCGCAGCGACGAATACGCATTCGGCCTGTTCGGCGGCGAACTGCTTGCCGCGGCTGGACGCCCCGGCCTGGTACAGCACCGGGGTGCGTTGTGGCGACGGCTCGCACAGGTGAATGCCCGGCACCTGGAAGTGTTTGCCGACATGGCGGATCTCGTGGATCTTGCTCGGGTCGCTGAAGATCCGCCGCTCGCGGTCACGCAGGATCGCGCCGTCTTCCCAGCTGCCTTCCCAGAGCTTGTAGCAGACCTCCAGGTACTCCTCGGCGTAGTCGTAACGGGCGTCGTGTTCGGTCTGCGCCTGCTGGCCGAGGTTCTTCGCTCCGCTCTCCAGGTAGGAGGTGACGATGTTCCAGCCGGCGCGGCCCTTCGTCAGGTGATCCAGGGTGGATAGGCGCCGGGCAAAGGGGTACGGATGCTCGAACGACAGCGAGGCGGTGAGGCCAAAGCCCAGGTGCTCGGTAACCAGGGCCATGGGCGGAATCAGTTGCAGCGGGTCGTTGACCGGCACCTGGGCCGCCTGGCGGATCGCCGCCTCGCCATTACCGTTGTAGACGTCGTAGATGCCCAGCACATCGGCGATGAACAGTCCGTCGAACTTGCCCTTTTCAAGAATTTTCGCCAGGTCGGTCCAGTACTCCAGGTCCTTGTACTGCCAGGAGCGGTCCCGGGGGTGGGCCCAGAGCCCCGGCGACTGGTGGCCGACGCAGTTCATGTCGAAGGCATTGAGGCGGATTTCACGGGACATCACACAGCACTCCTGAAACCTTGGGGTGGCACGCCGTTGAGGCGGTAGTTGCCGACCGATTGATACTTCCAGCGCAGCGGGTCATGCAGAGACTGTGGCTGCGGGCTGCGCTGGCCGGTGAGTTCGAACTCGGCGTTGCCCGTCGCCAGCAGGGCTTCGCCGACGGCGATCGCCGCCTCGGCCAGGGCGACGGCGACTTCGGCCGGGTCCTGGTCCTGTTGCAGGTTCTGCCGGGCCCGCTCGTGCAGGGCCGCGGCCACCTCAATGCGGATCTGCAGATCGCCGAAGCGGCTGATGACATACGGATCGTCGCTGGCCTTGCTCAGGCCGCTGCCGGACCAGGGCCGGGCGTGCTGGCGAACGAACTCCAGGGTCCGCTGCAACAGGTCGCGGGCCCGTTGCAGTTGCTCGCCGTTGGCGGCCAGGGCGGCCTGGGGGCTGTCGGGTTGGGTCAATGCATTCATGGCGATGTCCTTTCAGTTCCAGGCGTGACGGGGCGGCTTGACGCCGTTGAGCAGGTAGTTGCCGATCAGGTGGTATTTCCAGCGGGCCGGATCGTGCAGGGTGTGGGTGCGGGCATTGCGCCAGTGGCGGTCGAGGTTGTACCTGGCCGACACCGAGCGGGTGCCGGCCAGTTCGAACAGCTTGCTGGCGGCGAGCAAGGCACTCTCCGCCGACAGCACCTTGGCCTGGGCCACCACCAGGGAGGCCTGGGCGACGCTGTCTTCGCTGGGGCTGGCCAGGGCCTGGTCGACCGCTTCGGCGGCCTTGACCAGGATCGCCTCGGTGCCGTGCACCCGCCATTCCAGGTCGCCGATGGCGGCGATGGTGAACGGGTCCTGCCAGCCGTGATCCAGGCCGCTGTCGATCCACGGCCGCGATTGCCGGGCATGGTGCTTGGCGTCTTCCAGGGCGGCGACGGCGATGCCGGTGTCCACCGCGGCCTGGATGATCTGCGAGATCGGGCCGTCGGCGGTGGGTTGGTCGAAGGCCCGGTGGGCCGGGATCACCGCGCTGCGCGGCACCTGTACCGCCTTGAGGCTGACCCCGCCGCTGGCGGTGGTGCGCTGGCCGAAGCCGTCCCAGCTGTCGATCACCGTGAGGCCGGGGGTGTCGCGCTCGATAAAGGCGATTTGCGCCTGATTGTGCTCGTCCACCGCCACGGTCGGCACGATGTGGGCGAACAAGGCGCCGGTGCAGTAGAACTTCTCGCCGTCGATCTGCGCCCGGTCGCCGTCGAAACGGATCCGGGTTTCAAAGGCGCCGACGTGTTTGCTGCCAGCCTCGGAAAACGCGTTGCCGAAGCGGTAGCCCTGCAACACCTTGGCGAAGTAGTACTGCTTCTGCTCTTCGCTGGCGGTCTGCAGCAGGATGTCCACCACCCCGAGGTGGTTCTGCGGCAACTGGCCCAGGGACGGATCGGCGACAGAGATGAGCTTGATCACCTCGGTCAGGGTCACGTAGGACACCCCGGCACCACCGTAGGCCCGGGGAATGGTGATGCCCCACAGGCCGCTGGCGGAGAACTGGTCCAGCTCGGCCCGTGGCAGGCGCCGTTCGCGGTCGCGCACCGCGGCCTCCACGGCAAAGCGCTGGGCCAGGTCCCGGGCGACACGGATGGCCTCGGCATCGCTGCGGATGAGGTGGGCACTGGGTGAGGGTTGGGCTGGGGCTGTCATGGGCCGACTCCACGTCCTGAAGATCAAGATGAACACCGCTGGGGTGCTCGCTATCAGGACAATTGCAGGAGTCGTGCCTAAATATAAAATTCTTTTAATTCAATAGCTTGAGGATTCTTTCAGAGAAAAGGCATCAACTGAAAACAGGCAAAATGTTCAACCGCTGTTGGCTGGCCAACAGTGACCGCCGCGCCTGGGCGATCAGTACACCACGTTGCGCACGAAGCGCGTGGCCAGGGGCCCGTCATTGCGATAGCCGTGGGGCACATGACTGGCGAACATGAAGAAATCGCCGCTTTCCAGGCGCCGCTCGGCGTCGCCGAAGAACAGCGTCAGGCAACCCTCGACCACGTAGATCTGCTCGCTCCAGCCGACGGTGTCGCACTCCGAGTGATAGACCTCGCCGGGCTCGAGCTGCCACTCCCAGAGTTCCACTTCACGGCTGGCTTCGGCCTTGGCCAGGAGCAGCGCCTTGCTCCCGGGGATGACGCCGGCCCAGGCCAGCTCGTTGATCCGGCTCGGGTCGCGGGAATCCGGGGCCTGGATCAGGTCGCTGAAAGCCACGTTCAAGGCCTCGGCCACCCGGTCCAGGGTGCCGAGGCTGACGTTCTTCTCCCCGGCCTCGATGGCCACCAGCATCCGCCGACTGACCGCGGACTTTTCCGCCAGGGCGCTCTGGCTCAGGCCTGCGGCATGGCGCAGGCGTCGCACGTTGAGGCTGACATGTTGCAGGACCGAAGCCCGTTGGACGTTATCTTTGTGCACTATATTGCTCGCTCTCCGGGCCTGCGCAGTATACTGCCCAGCTTCCGGCGCATTGTGCGTCCCCCCTCAGGTAGCACGCAAGGCCATGACTTCAACGCCCTCCCGCGCAACGCGCTTCCCACTCAGCAGGGCCGAAGCGGTGCTGGTGCTGATCACCATGATCTGGGGCGGCACCTTCCTGCTGGTGCAGCACGCCATGAGCGTCAGCGGACCGATGTTCTTCGTCGGCCTGCGCTTTGCCGCGGCGGCGTGCATCGTCGCCCTGTTTTCACTGCGCCACCTGCGCGGTCTGAATGTGTTCGAACTGCGCGCCGGGAGCTTCATCGGCACCGCCATCATGCTCGGCTACGGCCTGCAGACCGTCGGCCTGCAAAGCATTCCCAGCAGCCAGTCGGCGTTCATCACCGCCTTGTATGTGCCCTTTGTGCCCCTGCTGCAGTGGCTGTTCATGGGCAAGCGCCCGGGGTTGCTGCCGAGCATCGGCATCATGCTGGCCTTTAGCGGCCTGATGCTGCTGTCCGGGCCCAATGGCGCGTCACTGGACTTCAGCCCCGGCGAAATCGCCACCCTGATCAGCACGGTGGCGATTGCCGCGGAGATCATCCTCATCAGCAGCTTCGCCGGGCGAGTGGATGTGCGCCGGGTGACGGTGGTGCAACTGGCGGTCACCTCGCTGCTGGCCTTTGCCATGGTGCTGCCGACCGGCGAGGCGCTGCCGGCATTTTCCTGGCTGCTGCTGGCCAGCGCCCTGGGGCTGGGGGCGGCCAGTGCGGCGATCCAGGTGGCGATGAACTGGGCGCAGAAAAGCGTCTCGCCGACCCGCGCCACCCTGATCTATGCCGGTGAGCCGGTGTGGGCCGGGATCGTCGGGCGGATCGCCGGAGAACGCCTGCCCGGACTGGCGCTGCTGGGCGGAGCCTTGATCGTGCTGGCAGTGATTATCAGCGAATGGAAGCCCAAGGGCCGGGCCACGCCGGCATTGATCGACCAGACAGCGGACGGTGTGTAGGAGACGGCTTGCCGGCGAAGGCGGTCTTGCAGGCCTCTTCGCTGGCAAGCCAGCTCCTACGGTTGGCAGGGATATCGTGGGGAAGTGTAGGAGCCGGCTTGCCGGCGAAGGCGATCTTGCGGACCTCTTCGCTGGCGAGCCAGCGCCTAGAGCGCGGGGTCGCCGGGGGCGTAGAGCCAGGTCGGGACGGTCAACGAGCCCTGGTGCTTGGGCTCCAGCAGTACCCGGTCATTTTCAGGCTCGCCGTGGAAATAGAAATAGGCGTGGTAGAGCACGTGCCCCTCGGCAAAGGCACGATCAAAATAGAGCACCGTGCCCGCTGGCAGTTGGTAGGTCCGATCATCCCCCATCGGGCCTTCGATGATCAGCGCCTGGCGGGTCTTGAGCATGTCGGGTCGGTCGAGATAATGCTCCACACCCACCCCCAACCCGGCGCCGAAGGCGGTGAACAGCAAGGCGAAACAGCCGCGTCGAAACAGCCGGCCCAGGGCCGATCCTTTAATCATGTGCACCCTTGTCGATCCTTGTGGCGGCTTGAGCTGGGCAGGACATTTGCCCCACAGCACCCGATGAACGGGCGCATCAGGCATTTGTCTCCTACCTTTGAAAGCGCATGTAACATTTCTTTGGGGGGCCGGGCCGCCCATGGCGGTTGGTGATCGGCGGCCTGGCACGTATTATGCGTCATACTTTTCCGCAGATTAGAAGCCTATGTCCCTGATAGTTCTACTGCTTCTGCCATTCATTGGCAGCTGTCTGGCGGCCCTGCTGCCGCACAACGCACGTAACACTGAATCTCTGCTGGCTGGCCTGGTGGCACTCATTGGCACCATCCAGGTGGCGTTGCTGTACCCGCAGATCGCCGACGGCGGGATTATCCGCGAGGAATATACCTGGCTGCCAAGCCTGGGTTTGAATTTCGTGCTGCGCCTGGACGGATTCGCCTGGCTGTTCTCGTTGCTGGTGCTGGGCATCGGCAGCCTGGTGGCGCTGTACGCGCGCTACTACATGTCGCCGGAAGATCCGGTGCCGCGCTTCTTCGCCTTCTTCCTGGCGTTCATGGGGGCCATGCTCGGCCTGGTGATCTCCGGCAACCTGATCCAGATGGTGTTCTTCTGGGAGCTCACCAGCCTCTTCTCCTTCCTGTTGATCGGCTACTGGCACCACCGCTCCGATGCCCGCCGCGGCGCCTACATGGCGCTGATGGTCACCGGCGCCGGGGGCTTGTGCCTGCTGGCGGGGGTCATGCTGCTCGGCCATGTGGTCGGCAGCTACGACCTGGATCAGGTGCTAGCTGCCGGAGACAAGATCCGCGCCCACGCGCTCTATCCGATCCTGTTGCCATTGATCCTGCTGGGCGCCTTGAGCAAGAGCGCGCAGTTCCCCTTCCACTTCTGGCTCCCCCACGCCATGGCCGCGCCAACGCCGGTCTCGGCCTACCTGCACTCGGCGACGATGGTCAAGGCCGGGGTGTTTCTCCTGGCCCGCCTGTGGCCGTCGTTGTCCGGCACCCAAGAATGGTTCTACATCGTCAGCGGCGCCGGGGCCTGCACCCTGGTGCTGGGCGCCTACTGCGCGATGTTCCAGAACGATCTGAAAGGCCTGCTGGCCTACTCCACCATCAGCCACCTGGGGCTGATCACCCTGCTGCTGGGCCTGAACAGTCCCCTGGCGGCGGTGGCGGCGGTGTTCCACATCCTCAACCACGCCACCTTCAAGGCGTCCTTGTTCATGGCCGCCGGGATCATCGACCACGAGAGCGGCAGCCGCGACATCCGCAAGCTCAACGGCCTGATCAAGTTGATGCCCTACACCGCGACCCTGGCCATGGTCGCCAGCGCCTCCATGGCCGGGGTGCCGCTGCTCAACGGCTTCCTGTCCAAGGAGATGTTCTTCGCCGAGACGGTGTTCATCAACTCCAGCGCCTGGGTGGAAATTGCCCTGCCGGTGATCGCCACCCTCGCCGGAACCTTCAGCGTTGCCTACGCCCTGCGCTTTACCGTCGATGTGTTCTTCGGCGAACCGGCCACCGACCTGCCCCACACGCCCCACGAGCCGCCGCGCTGGATGCGCGCCCCGGTTGAACTGCTGGTGTTCACCTGCCTGCTGGTGGGGATCTTCCCGGCGCAGATCATCGGTCCGCTGCTGGCCGCTGCGGCGCTGCCGGTGGTGGGCGGGACCCTGCCCGAGTACAGCCTGGCGATCTGGCACGGCCTCAACGCGCCGATGATCATGAGCCTGATCGCCATGTCCTGCGGCATCGTCCTCTACCTGTTGCTGCACAAGCCGCTGGTGGCGGGCCGTTTCGCCTACCCGCCGGGGGTGGGCCGTCTCAACGGCAAGCTGTTGTTCGAACGCAGCCTGGTGGGCACGACCCGCCTGGCCCGGCGGCTGGAGCGGCGGCTGAGTACCAAGCGCCTGCAGACCCAGCTGTTTTTGCTGATTCTGGCGGCGGTGATTACCGGCCTGATTCCCATGCTCTACAGCCAGCTGACCTGGGGCGACCGGCCGAAGATCCCTGGCTCCATCGTCTTCGTGACCTTCTGGCTGCTGGCCATCGCCTGTGCCCTGGGCGCCGCCTGGCAGGCCAAGTACCACCGTCTGGCGGCCCTGACCATGGTCAGCGTGTGCGGGCTGATGACCTGCGTGACCTTCGTCTGGTTCTCGGCGCCGGACCTGGCCCTGACCCAGTTGGTGGTGGAAGTGGTGACCACGGTGCTGATCCTCCTCGGCCTGCGCTGGCTGCCGCGGCGGATCGAAGAAGTGTCGCCGCTGCCCAGCAGCGTGCCCAAGGCGCGCATCCGCCGCCTGCGCGACCTGAGCCTGTCGATCGCCGTGGGCCTGGGCATGGCGGTGCTGTCCTACGCCATGCTGACCCGTCCGACCCCCAACGACATTTCCTCGTTCTACCTCAGCCGTGCCTTGCCTGAAGGCGGCGGCACCAACGTGGTCAACGTGACCCTGGTGGACTTCCGCAGCTTCGACACCCTGGGCGAGATCACCGTGCTGGCGGCGGTGGCCCTGACCGTGTTCGCCCTGCTGCGGCGCTTCCGCCCGCCCAAGGAGAGCATGCAACTGCCGGCGCAACAGCGCCTGCTGGCCCCGGACGTGGTCACCGACCTGGTCAACCCGCGCCAGGCCAGCGACACCGCCCTGGGCTTCATGATGGTGCCGGCGGTTCTGGTGCGCCTGCTGCTGCCGATTGCCCTGGTGGTGTCCTTCTACCTGTTCATGCGCGGGCACAACCTGCCGGGCGGCGGTTTCGTCGCCGGGCTGGTGATGTCGGTGGCCTTCATCCTCCAGTACATGGTGGCGGGCACCCAATGGGTCGAGGCGCAGATGAGCCTGCGGCCGCTGCGCTGGATGGGCACCGGGCTGCTGTTCGCCCTGGCCACCGGCCTTGGCGCGCTGGCCTGGGGTTATCCGTTCCTCACCACCCACACGGTGCACGTGGACCTGCCGCTGTTCGGCGATATCCATATCGCCAGCGCCTTGTTCTTCGACATTGGCGTGTACGCGGTGGTGCTGGGCGCGACCCTGCTGATCCTCACCGCCCTGGCGCACCAGTCGGTGCGGGCCCACAAGCCGGCCAGCCAGTCCAAATCCCTGATCAAGAGCGGAGCCGCCTGATGGAAGAAGTCATCGCAATCGCCATTGGGGTCCTCGCCGCTTCCGGAGTCTGGCTGGTCCTGCGCCCGCGGACCTTCCAGGTGGTGATGGGCCTGTGCCTGCTGTCCTACGCGGTCAACCTGTTCATCTTCAGCATGGGCAGCCTGTTCATCGGCAAGGAGCCGATCGTCAAGGACGGCGTGCCCCAGGACCTGCTGCACTACACCGACCCCCTGCCCCAGGCCCTGGTGCTCACCGCCATCGTCATCAGCTTCGCCATGACCGCGCTGTTCCTGGTGGTGCTCCTGGCGTCCCGGGGCCTGACCGGCACTGACCACGTCGACGGCCGGGAGCCCAAGGAATGAGTTCGTTGTCGCACCTGATCGTCGCCCCCATCCTCCTGCCGCTGCTGACCGCCGCGGTGATGTTGCTGCTGGGAGAAAAGCACCGCCCGCTGAAGGCCCGCATCAACCTGTTGTCGACCCTCTTGGGCCTGGGCCTGGCGGCCTACCTGCTGTACTGGACCCAGGTCCAGGGCGCCACCGGTTCGTTCGGCGTGTACCTGCCGAGCAACTGGCAGGTGCCGTTCGGCATCGTCCTGGTGGTCGATCGCCTGTCGGCGCTGATGCTGGTGCTCACCGGGATCATCGGGGTCAGCGCGCTGCTGTTCGCCATGGCCCGCTGGGACGGCGCCGGGGCCAGCTTCCATGCGTTGTTCCAGATCCAGCTAATGGGCCTCTACGGCGCCTTCCTGACCGCCGACCTGTTCAACCTGTTCGTGTTCTTCGAGGTGCTGCTGGCGGCCTCCTACGGCCTGATGCTGCACGGCTCGGGCCGGGCGCGGGTGTCCTCGGGGCTGCACTACATCACCATCAACCTGCTGGCCTCGTCGCTGTTCCTGATCGGCACGGCGATGATCTACGGGGTCACCGGGACCCTGAACATGGCCGACCTGGCGATGAAGATCCCCCTGGTGCCGGAAGCCGACCGCGGCCTGCTGCACGCCGGCACGGCGATCCTGGCCATCGCCTTCCTGGCCAAGGCCGGGATGTGGCCGCTGAACTTCTGGCTGGTGCCGGCCTATTCCTCGGCCAGCGCCCCGGTGGCGGCGCTGTTCGCGATCATGACCAAGGTCGGCATCTACACCGTGCTGCGCCTGTGGACCCTGCTGTTCTCCGGACAGGCCGGGGCCTCGGCCTACTTCGGCAACCAGTGGCTGATCTACGGCGGCCTGGCGACGATCTTCTGCGCGGCCCTGGCGATTCTTCCGGCCCAGCGCCTGGAGCGCATGGCCAGCCTGAGCATCCTGGTGTCGGCGGGCATCCTGATCGCGGTGATCGGCTTCGCCCAGCCGGCGCTCACCGGCGCGGCGCTGTTCTACCTGTTCAGCTCGACCCTGGCGCTGTGCGCGCTGTTCCTGCTGGCGGAGCTGATCGAGCGTTCGCGTTCGGCGGTGGAAGTGCCCCTGGAAGACGAAGGCGAAATCCTCCCGCGGCCCATGGAAGCCCTGCCGCCGCCCCGGGGCAGCAACCTCGATGACGAACAGCAAGTGGTGGTCGGCCAGGTGATTCCCTGGACCATGGCCTTCCTCGGCCTGAGCTTCATTGCCTGCGCCCTGCTGATCATCGGCATGCCGCCGCTGTCGGGCTTTATCGGCAAGCTCAACCTGATCGCCGCCCTGCTCAACCCGACGGGCCTGGGCACCAGCAGCGACACGCCGATCCCGCTGGCGGGCTGGTTTTTCCTGGTGCTGCTGATCCTCTCCGGCCTGGCCTCGCTGATCGCCTTCGCGCGCCTGGGGATCCAGCGCTTCTGGAGCCCGGAGGAGCGGCCCTCGCCCGTGTTGCGGCGCCTGGAATGCCTGCCGATCGTGGCCCTGCTGGGGCTCTGCGTGCTGCTCAGCTTCAAGGCCGAGCCGCTGCTGCGCTTCACCCAGGCCACCGCCGACAGCCTCAATCATCCGGAGCACTATGTGATGGCGGTGCTGGGCACCCGCACCGTGCTCAGCCCCGAGTCCAAGGCCGCCGCGGCGCTGGAGGTGCAACCATGAAGCGCCTGTTCCCCGCGCCCTTCCTGTCCCTGGCACTGTGGCTGCTGTGGCTGGTGCTGAACCTGTCCATCAGCCCCGGCAATCTGCTGCTGGGGGCCATCCTGGGCTTTCTCGCGCCTTTGCTGATGCGCCCGTTGCGGCCGTTGCCGATCCGCATCCGCCGTCCCGGCACCATCCTGCGCCTGCTGTTGCGGGTGGGCTGCGACGTGCTGGTATCGAACCTGATCGTGGCCTGGGGCGTGCTCAACGACGGACGCCGCCCGGTGCGCTCGGCCTTCGTCAAGATCCCCCTGGACCTGCGCGACGCCAACGGCCTGGCGGCGCTGTCCACCATCACCACGGTGGTGCCGGGCACGGTCTGGTCCGAGCTGTCCCTGGACCGCAGCATTCTCCTGCTGCACGTCTTCGATCTGCAGGATGAAGGGCAATTCATCCAGCACTTCAAGGCGACCTACGAGCGCCCGCTGATGGAGATTTTCGAATGAGCGTGCTGTTGACCAACGCAATCTTGCTGAGCCTGTTCCTGTTTTCCCTGGCCATGGTCCTGACCCTGGTGCGCCTGTTCAAGGGCCCCTCGGCCCAGGACCGGGTCCTGGCCCTGGACTACCTGTACATCCTGGCGATGCTGATGATGCTGGTGCTGGGCATCCGCTACGCCAGTGACACCTACTTCGAGGCGGCGCTGCTGATCGCCCTGTTCGGCTTTGTCGGCTCCTTCGCCCTGGCCAAATTCCTCCTGCGCGGCGAGGTGATCGAATGAACAGCCTGGAACAACTGCCCCTCTGGGTGGAGGTCCTGGTGGCCGTGCTGCTGGTGATCAGCAGCCTGTTCGCCCTGATCGGCGCCCTGGGCATCCTGCGCATGAGGAGCTACTTCCAGCGCATGCACCCGCCGGCCCTGGCCTCGACCATGGGTTCCTGGACCGTGGCCCTGGCCTCGATCCTGTACTTTTCCGCGCTCAAGTCCGGGCCGGTGCTACATGCCTGGCTGATCCCGATCCTGCTGGCGATCACGGTGCCGGTGACCACCCTGCTGCTGGCCCGGGCGGCGCTGTTCCGCAAGCGCATGGCCGGCGACGATGTCCCGGCGGAAGTCAGCAGCAAACGCAACGAAAGCGGCAACTGAGCCCACCCACCCCATGTAGGAGCCGGCTTGCCGGCGAAGAGGCCTGTGAGCCTTGCAGCGAATCGGCTGGCGCCTTCGCTGGCAAGCCAGCTCCTACACAAGCCAGCGGCCACAGTGGGCGGGCTTGCCCTTCAAGCCCAGGCCAGCACCAGCAGGCCGGCACCCAGTACCACGCACAGCGGGGAGTAGAACAGGGTGTCGAGACGGGCGAACTTCGAGTCGCGCACTTGCTTGAAGAAACCCACCAGCTCCGA
Organism: Pseudomonas protegens; assembly: GCF_013407925.2. Lineage (NCBI taxonomy): Bacteria > Pseudomonadati > Pseudomonadota > Gammaproteobacteria > Pseudomonadales > Pseudomonadaceae > Pseudomonas > Pseudomonas protegens. The sequence continues at coordinate 391,706 of NZ_CP060201.1, forward strand.
GTCGCCAATGGCCCGGGCGAACATCAGCAGGGCAATGGCGCTGATCACCCACTGCAGGGAGGGATGGGTCACGCTCGGCAGGTAGAGCCCGACCCGCAGGCACACCAGCATGGCCACCAGCAAGAGCCCCACCGCCACCAGCAAGGTGGCCAGGGCCGGCGGGTGAAAGGCCGGTTGGCTTTGCCCGGGAGCCGGCCCCGGCACCTGGGGAATCACCGCGTCGCTGCCACGCTTGCCACCGGCGGCCCAGTACAGATGGATCAGGCTGATGAACAGGAAAGTAGCGGACATTCCCTGTGCGAGCAGAAGGTTCATGGGCAGACGTCCTTGTAAAAAAGTCGTAAAGAGAATGGACTCGATTACGGGTTTTTGTAAGTACGTTCGTCGCCTTCGGTGGTAAAGTGCCGCCCCATGAATTTGACCCGTTCCGATCGCTCGCTCGTTGCCTGGATGCTCTACTGCTGCGTCCTGTTCAACGTGTTCGCCTGCAGCATCGGTCACGGGCAGATGCTCGGCCAACAGCTCAACGGCATCGGCGGGCAGTTCTGCAGCATTGATCCCAACACCCAGGCGCCGTCCCAGCAACCGGCCGACCAGGACTCCCTGCCGACCCTGTCCAAGGCCTTCGGTTGCCCGCTGTGCTCCAGCGGCGGCATGGGGCCGGCGCTGAACTCCAGCCTCAGCCTGGCGCTGTTGCCGCAACCCCAGGCGCCGCCGCTGGCCCGCCAGTTCCAATCCCACCTCCCTGCCCGCTTCACCTGGCCCGCCGCCCATCCTCGGGCACCGCCCTACGCCTGAATCTTGCTCGTGCTCAACCCGCCCACTGCGCTGCTGCGCGGCGCGTTCTGGCGGGCTCTTTTCCTAGTCAAGCATTCAGGATTCACCCATGAAACAGCTTCCTTTGCTGGCCAGCGTGCTGGCCTGCCTGTCCGTCAACGCCTGGGGCCAATCCGCCCTGGAACTGGTCCCCACCACCGTCAACGCCGAGGGCACGGACGTCGAACCCGGCCTGGACCTGGAGCAGTCCAGCGGCATGGCCTCGCGCCTGGGCCTGAGCCTGCGCGAAACCCCGGCCTCGGTGGCGATAGCCAGCCGCCAGGACATCGAGCGCCGGGGCGCGCGAACCTTCCAGGACGCCGCCAATGCCCTGCCCGGGGTCAACGCCAGTGCGCCGCCGGGGTTCGGCGGCTTTGTCTCCTACCGCGGCTTCAGCAGCAGCCAGATCACCCAGATGTTCAACGGCATCAACGTTGCCACCGGCCTGGCACGTCCCGTGGACGCCTGGATCTATGACCGGGTGGAACTGGTGGGCGGGCCCTCCTCGCTGATCAATGGCGCCGGCTCCGTGGGCGGCTCGCTGAACTACGTGACCAAGCTGGCGGAGCGCCGCGAACAGGCGGCTGAAGGCCTGCTCAGCTACGGCAGCTACGACACCACGCAAACCGCCTTCGGGGTCAATCACGCCCTCAGCCCGGCCGGCGCCGAGGTGCAGCACTACACGCGCTTCGACGTCAGCCATAACACCAGCAACGGCTACATCGACCGCCAGGAAAGGGACGCCTGGAGCCTGGCCTTCTCCCTGCTCAGCGACCTGACTCCGGACCTGTCCCACACCCTGGCCGTGGAATACCAGGACGAACACGAGGACAGCCCCTACTGGGGCACCCCGGTGCGCAACCCCAAGGCCGGCGAGCTGAAGATCGACAAGCACAATCGCTTCAACAACTACAACGTCGCCGATGGCCTGTATGAACAGCGCACGGTGTGGCTGCGCTCGATCATCGACTACCGGATCAACCCCAGTACCACGCTGCGCAACACCCTCTACCACCTGGACAGCCAGCGCGACTACCGCAACCTGGAGACCTACCAGTACAACGCCGACAACAGCCTTGTGAACCGCTCCACCGCCTACCTGGTGCGGCACCAGGGCCAGCAGGACGGCAACCAGTTCGAACTGCGCCATGACGATCAGTTATTCGGCCTCGACACCACCTGGTCCGGGGGTTTTGAGTACAAGGTCAACAGCACCACCAGCTCACCGTGGAACGTGTCAGCCAACAACAGCGTGGACCCCGGCCATTTCCAGCCGGGCTACTTCTATGACCTCAAGGACACCCGCCAGCGCTGGGTCAAGGACAAGACCAACCAGGTCACCACCCGTGCCCTGTTCGTCGAGAACCGCCTGGCCCTGACCGACGAGCTGTCCCTGCTCAGCGGCCTGCGCTATGACGCCATCGACCTGGACGTGACCAACCACCGGGCGATCACCGCCAGCAACCCGCGTCACCTCAAGCGCAACTGGGAGCCGCTCACCGGGCGCCTGGGGCTGACCTGGCAGTTCCTGCCCAGCGCCAACGTCTACGTGCAATACAGCACCGCCGCCGAACAGCCCAGCGGCACCCAGAACTTCGAGGTGTCCACCGGCAAGCAATGGGAAGTGGGCAGCAAGTTCGACTACCTGGACGGACGCGGCTCGGCGACCCTGGCTGCCTACCGCATCCAACGCCAGGACTTTGCCGTCACCGATCCCCAGGACCCGGCCAACAGCATTCCCGTGGGCCAGCAGACCTCCAAGGGCATCGAACTGGCCAGCTCGCTGCGGGTGACGCCCAAGCTGCTGGCGGAAGCCAACTTCGCCTGGGTCGACGCCGAATACGACGAGTTCAACGAAAAGATTGCCAGCGGCGCGGTGGTCTCGCGCAAGGGCAACACCCCGACCAACGTCCCCGAGCGGGTGGCCAACCTGTGGTTGACCTATGACCTGGCCCCGAGCTGGCAGACCGGGGTCGACGCGCGCTACGTGGCCTCGGTGTACGCCAACAACGCCAACACCTTGCGCATGCCCGCCTACACCCTGTACGGCAGCTTCCTGCGCTATCAGGTCGACAGCCACACCAGCGTCACCGGCCGGGTACGCAACCTGACCAACGAGGTCTACGGCCAGTTCGCCCATGTGTCCCCGGCCTATTACCTGGGCACCCCGCGGACCTTCGAACTGGCGCTGCAGACCCGTTTCTGACCCGGCTTGCGGGCCTCTTCGCCGGCAAGCCGGCTCCTACATCAGGGCGGCGGCGACTTTGTCGGCGATGTCCCGGGGCACCCAGGTGCGCCAGATCTCGGGGTGCTGCTTGAGAAAGGCGCGGGCCGCGTCGCGCGGAGCACTGTGGCTTTCGCTCATCTGCGCCAGGGCCTGGTTGAGAGGATCGATCGGCAAGTCCACCTGACGGAAGAAGCTCACCAGTTGCGGGTACTGCTGGTGAAACGGCGCGGACACGCCAATCGACAGCTTCGAGGCCAGGGAACGGCTCGGGCGCGGGTTGGGATTGCCGGCATCGGTCAGGGTTTTCCAGGCCTCGGCATCGAACGGCGGCTCTTGCAGCTGCACCAGCTTGTAGCGTCCCAATAGCGGCGTCGGCGACCAGTAGTAGAACAGCACCGGCCGGCCCCGGCGGATCGACGAGGTGATTTCCGCATCCAGCGCCGCTCCGGAACCGCTGCGAAAGTTCACGTAGCTGTCTTGCAGGCCATAGGCCTTGAGTTTCTGCTGGTTGACGATTTCCGAGGTCCAGCCGATCGGGCTGTTGAGGAAGCGGCCCTTGCCCGGAGTTTCCGGGTCCCTGAACACGTCCTTGTAGCGGGCCAGGTCCGCGACGCTGCGCAACTCCGGGGCCAGCGGCTTGAGGCCTCTGGCCGGATCGCCCTTGATCACGTACTCCGGCACCCACCAGCCTTCGGTGGCGCCCTTGACCGTATCCCCCAGGGCGATCACCTTGCCCTCGGCCTCGGCCTTGACCCATACCGGGCTGCGCCCGGCCCACTCTTCGCCGATCACCTGGATATCGTTGCTGGCCAGGGCGGTTTCCAGGGTGATGGTGGTGCCCGGCAGGCTGTCGGTAGGCAAGCCATAACCGCTCTCCACCACAACGCGCAGGATCTCGGTGATCAGGCTGCCGCTTTCCCAGTTCAGGTCGGCGAAGTGGATCGGCTCGGCGGCCACGGCCGGCGGCAAGGGGGCAAAGCCGGCCAGGGTCAGCAGGCCGCTGGCCAGCAGCGCTCGGAAGCCTTTCATGGGGTACACCTCTCGGAGTCGGGACCTGGGCCAAAAGGGACCCGCTGCGCCAATGCGCGCGGCCCCTGAAGCATTGAGTCAACTGACTGTAGTAGAGGTTCCGTATTTTCCACCGGGGGCGATGCCGGGATCGGCCATCACGGGTCCGCCGGCTCCTGCAAGCGCTGCAACTCGCGGCGCACCATGCTGGCGTAGGTCGCCGGACGCAGGTGGTACAGCTCGCCGGCCACCCAGTTCAGCCAGGCGCCCTGCAAGCGCGGCTTTTCGGCGAACAGGCGCCGGGCCTCTTCGGCGGCGGCCTGTTGATGCTGGCGATGAAACTCGGCGCGGCCCTGGCTCATCACTCGCTGGCCTTGAAGCTCACCAGTTCGCCCTTGCGGAATTTGGCGGCCTTGGCGGTGACCGCCTTGAGGGTCTTGGTCAGGCCTTCCTGCAGTTGCTCGTTGGCGGCGAAGAGCGTCACCACCGCATGCCCTTCCTTGAAGACGATCCCCTGCCCCAGGGGGCTGCTGACAAAGGCATAGTCGCCCAGGCCATAGACGGTGAGCTTGATCTCGCGAAAGCGGATCTCCAGCTTGCCGCCTTCGCGGCTGGGCAGCACGGCGGCGCGAAAATGATCGCCGACCTTGAGTTCCAGGCGTGGCTTGTCGTCCACCACCAGCGCGGTCGCGGTATCGATCTCGGCGACGTAGAAGCCTTCAGCGGACTGTTCGGTGATGTAGACAAAACGAGATTGGAACAGCTTGACCAACTTTGCGCGCAAATCACCCAACACGAACAAAGCATGCATTTCAAGATTACTTACTGCCAAGGAACACTCCCCGATACTCAAAAGGGTGCCGCCCGAAAAAAATGGACAGCACAAAAAACCGCCATGACGGCGTGATCACCTCAATCAGTTACCCCAAAAAACACACAAATGCAGCGGGTACTCCAGGCCACGGCGTTGGCGCCGGCGCTGAGCAACGGGCATTTCGCCGAAGCATCAGGCACAGGTTGAAGGCTGTAGGAGTAGGCTCTGACACCCCGAAAAGTGTGGCGGCGAGTTATCTGGGGCGGGTACTGAAACAGGCCGGTAAGCCGGATATACCCTGAGATTGAATCCCCGGATCGGCAGCCACTTCGGGTTGCAGAGGCAATTCTAGAGCAACTTTGTGCATTTCGACCATTTAAAGCGAGCGATTGATGGCGGCCCGGCCATTGATTAGTACACAGACTAATGTTGCTCATCAGCGGGTAATCTTGCCCGCAGTCGTCACACGAAGGCCCGGCATTCTAACCAGTAATACGCGGGCGCAGTGATCTGGGTTGGCGGATTTAAGCGTAAGAAAGTTCACTTTAGTCCCTCGGAACATTCGTTACCTAAAACCGCAATGACATAACTCAGCCCCTCGCAACGCAACAACTGCCATACTCCGCCGCTGGTTGAGCGACCGCGGTACGGGCGCTCAAGCACTCACTCATCTCCAAGGGAAGGCTAGAAGTGACCGAACTAGATATTGGCGAGTTTTTCATTCGTGGCGAGTGCAGAGAAGTCGAAGGCGAATTCCAGGCCGTGATTGCCATGCGCGCCAAACCTCCACTGACTCAGATCACCTTCCACCAGGTGGAACGGGACCGCTGGTTCAAGACTCCGGAAGAAGCCCTGGCCGCAGCCAAGGCCTCGGCCAAGGCCCTCAAGCTGGCCATTGACCAGGGCGCCCTGAACGCCTGATTCCCCTCTTGACTCGAACACACCCGCCGCCCTGGCCGCACAGGCCCAAGGGCGGCGACAAGCGCCCAGCGCCCCCACCTCGAACGCCTGCGCCCAACCAAGATTCAAGCCGAGTGCCTGAACCCCTGGCGCGCTCCCTGGACACTGGCCAGTTGTGCCTGCCACGCCTGCCGGCACTCTTCGGCTTCGGCCCGACTGGCAAACGCGGTGCCGCGCTGCTCGCCATTGACCAGCACCACCCAGCACGCCTTGCGCCCCAGGGCCCGCAGCGAAGCGGGAACGCCACTGCCAATCATCACTGCCACATCGACTTTGCTGTGCATGGAGCACCTCGCGGAATTAGTTAGCCTCCTAACGATGTTCGGATACTAATCGCTTCCCGGCCTCGATAACAGCCCGAATCTGCACAGCAGCGTTACCTCGCGAGTAACAATCGACCTCTCAAGACTTGCGCCTAGGGGCTGCCTGCTCGGGTTTGTAGCCCAGGCGCAGGCCGCCCCAATGCCGTCCCTGGACCATGATCGGCACCGACAGGTCATGCATCAGCTCGCCGGTATCACGGGTGTAGGTCTGCAGCAACAGCGGCTGCTGGTGACTGCCGCAACGGATGCCGGTGCGATCGGCGAACTTGCGCTTGCTGCGGTTGTGCAGGATGTCCACCTGGGGATCGCCGGTCAGCGGCTGGGAGAAAATCTTGTTGTGGGTCGGTACATAACCTTCCTGGGTGCAGGCGATGGCGAACACCAGGCCGTCGTGGCGCGGCAGCAGGGACTCCTGGATCGGCGGCAGCACCTGATCGGTGTAGCGGTCGAACCGGGTCTGGTACTTGGGCGGATGGGTATTGGGAATCGGCTGATAGTGGCGGTCGAACAAATCATCGAGGCTGATGCGGTTCTGCGCCAGGTCGGCCTCGAACTGCTCGGCGATGCGCCGCGCGCCTTCGCGGGCCAGGTCATAGATACGCTGGTGATAGTCGTCCAGGCCCACCGCCGCCAAACGCTCGCTGATGGTTTCCGCCTGCCCTTCCATCTGCACCGCGGCCTCGGCCAGGCTGCGGGTCTGCTGGTCGCTGATGGCCAGGTCGCTGCGCATCTGCTCCACGGCGTGGAACAGGCTGTCGAGCTGTTCGCGATTGGTTTCGGCGCCCCGGGCGATCTCGCTGACCTGCTCCTCCACCCCCGCCGCCAGCCGCGCGATGTTGTCCAGATGCCGCCCGGTGTGCTCCACCTGCTCCACCCCCAGGTTCAGGTCGTCGGACAGCTGGCGGATCTGCTCCACCACATCGCTGGTGCGCTGCTGGATATCCGCCACCATCACCCCGACCTCGTCGGTGGCCGAGGCGGTGCGCCCGGCCAGCCCGCGCACCTCGTCGGCGACCACGGCAAAGCCGCGCCCGTGCTCCCCGGCCCGGGCCGCTTCGATGGCCGCGTTCAGGGCCAGCAGATTGGTCTGGCTGGCGATGGACTGGATCACCAGGGTCACCCGCTGGATCTCTTCGCTGCGCTGGCTCAAGGCCTCGATCAGCTCGCGGCTGCCATTGGCCCGCTGGCTCAGGGAATGCATGCGGCTGATGGACTCGCCCAGCACCGTGCGCCCTTCGGCACTGCTGGCATGGGCTTGGCTGGCGGCGCCCAGGGCCTGCTGGCTGAGCTGTGAGGTGACCTGTTCGGTCTTGATCATCACCTCGGCGTTGCCGACGATGCGCGCCGCGGCATCCAGCTGGGATTGCAGCTTGCCCGCCAGTTGCGTCACCGAATAGGCCACGCCAGCGGCAGACAGGGCGTTATGGGTGGTGCTGTAGGACAGGTCGCGGGTCAGCGAGGACAGCTCACTGTCGGCCGTTGCCGCCGGCGTCTCGGGCACCTTGCGGCTTCTCAGCCGGGGCAGCCAGACCACCAGCACCGCCAGAGGCAGGCACAGGTACAGCGACCAGTCACCCAGTGCCTGGCCAACCAGCAAGCCCATCAAGGCCGCGCTCTGCAAGGTCGGCGCCCACCAGCGGGCGGCGGGTGTTGCTGCCAGCGGTTGCGCGATCGGCACCGCTAGAGATCCTTCTCTTGACATGTTTAGCACCCCACATCGTTCTAATTATTTTCGGCATTAGACGCCACTATAAGGCCATTAACCATGGTCCCTTAGTAGGAAGAAGAGCAGCGGCAAGCTACAAGCAGCAAGCGGCATGTGCGAGGCATTATTCAGAGTCTTGGAAGGGGGATGTTGCAGTAGATCAACGGATGTGGAGGCAGGAGCAGCGTGGCGAGGGCCTGGCTCCCGCTCCAGTGCGCAGCGCTGGCACGGCTACGCACTCGGAGGCAAGGATGCACTTGCAGCTTGACGCTACAAGCTTGCAGCTGCTTTTAAGCCTGACGCTGATGCTTGTCGATCTGCTCGTGGCGCTCTTGGGCTTCGATGCAGTACTTGGTGGTCGGGCTGATCAGCAGGCGCTTGAGGCCAATGGGCTCGCCGCTGTCGTCGCACCAGCCGAAGGTGTCGTCACTGATCCGGCCCAGGGCCTGCTCCAGCTGCGGCAGCATGCGCTGATCGCGATCAATGGCGTTGACCAGCCAGGTGCGCTCTTCTTCGACGGAAGCGGCGTCGGCCGGGTCAGCCGGGGTGTCCAGGCTTTCAATGGCGATCCGGTTCTGTTCGATGCGCTCGTGGGTTTCCACCTTCATGGCTTGCAACAGGTCGCTGAAAAAAGCGTGCTGCTCGGCATTCATGTAGTCATCCGCCGGCATGGCCAGCAACTTTTCCTTGGTCATTGATTTCTCTATAAAAAATACGTGCATTAAGGCGAATTCAAACGGTTTCCGGTTGACCCGTCAGGTCATCAGAAAGGCGCCATACCTTCCAAGCGCCACCCGGCACTCAATTTACGAGGGGCGGCAGTCTAAGGCCGGTTTGAGGGCGCAGCAACTGAAATGACAGCGAATCTGTCCGACAAAACGCACAAAGCCCATAATCACGGGCTTTGCTGGCGCTTATCGGAGTGCGTTTATAACAAAAAATTCCATAGAGGCGTGCCTGTTAGAAGACAAACGGCAGTACCGGACAGCCAATTCGAGCCTTTTACCCCCCGTTTCAGCCCTTGTCAGCCGGCTTGTCGGCGAACCGGCCAGCCAGCGTTGCATTCCCTTATGGGCTGCTTTGCGGCCAAGCCAGCGTCGCCACCAGGCCGGTGCCTCAGCGCTTGAGCTTGCGCTTGTTGCGGTACTGGTCGATGACCACCGCCACCACGATGATCAGGCCCTTGATGATGTCCTGGATGTAGGCATCCACGCCGACAAAGGTGAAGCCGCTGGCCATGACCCCGAGGATCAGCGCGCCGATCACCGTGCCGGTAATGCGCCCCACGCCGCCGGCCAGGCTGGTGCCGCCGATCACCGCGGCGGCGATCGCGTCCAGCTCGTAGGACATGCCCATCCCCGCCTGCCCGGTGGCGGCCCGCGCCGAGGCCACCACCCCGGCCAGCCCCGCCAGCAGCCCGGCGATGCTGTAGACGATCACCAGATGGCGCTTGACGTTGATCCCCGAGGTGCGCGCCGCCTGCATGTTGCCGCCGATGGCGTAGGTGTACTTGCCGTACTTGGTGTAGCGCAGCGCGACATGGAAGATCACCGCCACCACCAGGAAGATGATCACCGGCATCGCCCCGTGGCCGATGGCGGTGTAGGAGTCGGAAAGCATGCTCACCGGCTGGCCTTCGGTGTAATAGCGGGCCAGGCCACGGGCCGACACCATCATGCCCAGGGTGGCAATAAAGGGCGGAATGCCGGTGATGGCGATGATGCTGCCGTTGATCGCCCCCGCCAGCAGGCCCACCCCCAGCCCGACCACTACCGGGATCCACACCGGCAGGTCGGTCAGGGACGGAAACACCGCCCGGGCAAAGTCCGAGGTCTGCGCCAGGCTGGCGGCGATCATCGCCGACAGCGCCAGCACCGAGCCCGAGGACAGGTCGATGCCGGTGGTGATGATCACCTGGGTCACGCCGATGGCCAGCAGACCGATGATCGACACCTGCAGGATCATCAGCACCAAACGCTGGGAGTTCAGCAGAAAGCTCTGGTCACGAACGATCCAGCCGAACAGCTCGAACACCAGGCCGATGCCGATCAGCACCAGGAAAATGCTCAGTTCGGTGGGCCAGCGCCGACGCGTCCTGGCGGGTACCACGGCCGGTTTGTTTTCAGACATCACGTTCATAACCACTCACCTTTGTTAGCGCCTGACCGTGACGCCTCAGCGCGCCGCCGGTCGCCATCGATTGGAGAATCAGTGCACCAGCGACATGCCCGACGCCAGTTGCATCACCCGTTCCTGGGTCGCTTCGCTGCGGTCGAGAATGCCCATGAGCTGGCCTTCGTGCATGACCATGACCCGGTCGCTCATGCCCAGGACTTCCGGCAGTTCCGAAGAAATCATGATCACCGCCATGCCTTCGCTGGCGAGGGCGGCGATCAGACGATAGATCTCGGCCTTGGCCCCGACATCGATGCCCCGGGTCGGCTCGTCGAGAATCAGGATCCGCGGCTTGGTCATCAGCCAGCGCGCCAGCAGCGCCTTCTGCTGATTGCCCCCGGACAGGGTATCGATGCACTGCTCCAGGGACGGAGTCTTGACCCGCAGCTTCCTGCACATGTCCTCACACAAGGCGCGCAAGGCCTTCTGCTGGATGAAACCGCCCCCGGCGTAATGCGGCAGCACCGCCACTTCCATGTTTTCCAGGACCGACAGGCAAGGGAACAGGCCGCTGAGCTTGCGATCCTCGGTCAGCAGGGCAAGGCCCTTCTCGATCGCCCGGTGCGGGTCGCCGATGCGCAGCGGCTGGCCGTCGAGGACAATCTCGCCGCCATCGCTTGGGGTGATGCCGAACAGGGTTTCGGCGACATTGGTCCGCCCCGAGCCCATCAGCCCGGCGATGCCGAGGATCTCCCCGGCGTGCAGGTCGAAAGACACGCCGTCGAACACCCCATCCAGGCGCAAGTCGCGGACCTTGAGCAGCAGCTCGCCGATGGGCTTCTCGCGCTGGGGAAACAGCTGGCTCAGCTCGCGCCCGACCATCATCGAGATCAGGCTGTCGCCGTCCAGGCTGTCGGCCCGTTGCAGGCCGATATAGGCACCGTCGCGGAACACCGCCACTTCATCAGCGATGGCGAACACTTCGTTCATCTTGTGGGTGATGTAGATGATGCCCTTACCCTGGGCCTTGAGGTCGGCAATGATCGAGAACAGGTGCGCCACTTCCTTGTCGGTGATGGCCGAGGTCGGTTCATCCATGATCAGCACGTCGGAGTCGTAGGACACCGCCTTGGCGATCTCCACCATCTGCCGCTCGGCGATGCTCAGGTTGCCCACCTGCTCCTCGGGATCGAGGTCGATGCGCAGGCGCTCCAGCAACTGCGCGGTGCAGCGGTGCATGGCGCGGTGATCGATCAGGCGCAGGCCGTTGATCTGTTCGCGGCCGATCCAGATGTTCTCGGCGATGCTCATGTGCGGCATCAGGTTGAGTTCCTGATGGATCATGGCGATGCCCGATTGCAGGGCCGCCAGGGGCGTGTCGAAGACCACCGGCCGGCCCTTGAGGCGCAGCTCGCCGGCGTCCGGCTGATAGATGCCGGCGATGATCTTCATCAGGGTCGACTTGCCGGCGCCGTTCTCGCCCATCAGCGCCAGTACCGTTCCCGGGCGTACCCGCAGTTGCACATCGGACAGGGCCACCACGCCGGGAAAGCCCTTGCTGACGTTGATCACCTCCAGCAGATAAGGCTCTGCGGTCGCCGGGGTGACCGCCTGGACGGCGGCCAGCGGGGTGCTTGAGGCAGTCGCGCAAGAGAACATGATCAGGTACTCCATCGTCAGGGCCGGCCGGGGCCGCCCTGTCACTTATTGTTGTTATGGAACCGCTTGGCCGGGTGCGCGGCGTTACTTGAACTGGTCGACGTTGTCCGGGGTGATCAGGCGATACGGAATCCACACCGCCGGCTCCACCGGCTCATGCTTGATCATCTTCACCGCGGTATCGATGGAGCCGTCCGCCTGGCCCTTGGCGTCCTGGAACACCGACAGCGCCAGCTCGCCCTTCTTCACCGCGCGCAGGCCATCGGGGGTGCCATCGACACCGGCGATCAGCACGCTGCCCTTCTCGACCCCGGCCTGCTTCAGCGCCATGGCGGCGCCAATGGCCATTTCATCGTTGTTGGACACCACCGCGTCGAACTTGCGGCCCTGGGTCAGCCAGTCGTTGACCAGGGTCATGCCCTTGTCCCGCAGCCAGACCCCGGTCTGCTCCTGATCGATCTTGATCCCCGGGTACTGGGTCAGCACTTCCTTGACCCCCTTGGTGCGGTTGGCGGTGGAGTTGTTGGCCAGATCGCCCAGCAGGATCACGATGTCGCCCTTGCCGCCCATTTTTTCGGCCAGGTACTGCATCTGCATCTTCCCGGCCTCCAGGTCGTTGGAGGCCACGGTGACCACGCCCTTGGGCAGGTTCAGGTCATCCGGGCGGCGATTGACGTAGACCAAAGGGATGCCGGCCTTAACCGCGGCCTCGGTGATTTTCTTGGTGGCGGCGGTGTCCACCGGGTTGACCACGATGGCGTCGACCTTCTGGCTGATGAAGTTCTCGACCTGGCTCAATTGCTTGACCACGTCGCTGCGGGCGTCCTCGAACTGCAGCTTGACGCCATCGGGCAGGGACTTGGCTTTCTGATCCATCGATTCGCGCAGGTAGGTCAGCCAGGTGTCATCGAACTGCGACATGCTCACGCCGATCTTGATATCGGCCAGCGCCGCCCCGCTGGTCAGCAGCAGCGACAGCGCGAGCGAGGCAAAACGGATCTTGGTGTTCATCACAGGTCTTTCTCCACATTCTTGTAGGTTTTATGGATAAAGCGCAGAACGACTCAGAGCGGCAGACGCACCACAGGCGCCCCCGGAACGCAGCACAGCAGCGCACCGTTGCGCTCTACGCAGAGAAAGCCGAGACAGGTCAGGAGGATGGCCGAACGACTGGCCCGGGGTGTCGCGGCGGCCGGCGCGCGAAAAGAGCGCAGCGGTGAAGTGACAGCGAGGACAGCGGATTTGAAGGTTTTCATCGACGGTACCTGTTTGTTTTTGTGGGTCGGTGCACGCCGCGCTCAAAGCCTGCTTGAGGGGTGTGCAACCTAGCTAGTCGGCAACCTGGAAATGACTTTATTGGAAAATAATTTCTATATCAACTCATTTTAGAATTTTATTCTAAATCGGTTTCCCCCCGGTAAAACCGGCACTGCGACGACTGCGGGCCCAAGACCTGCGCTTCCCGCAAGGGCCCCTTCCGGCAATCCTCACACCTCCCCCTGCAGGAGCTGGCTTGCCAGCGAAAGCGCCCCCCAGCCCTGCGCCTACTCCAAGCCCCGCTTCGCCGGCCAGCCGGGAATCAGGCGTAGAAGCCCGGACGCTGGGGCAACTCGATCTTGACGATCTGGCCGCTGTTCTGCGCTTCGATACAGGCATCGGCCGCCACCGCCGCGGCAAAGCCGTCCCAGGCCGAAGGCCCGCCCACCTGGCCGGCGCGCACGCCGTCGATAAAGGCCTGCAACTCCACGTCATAGGCGGCGATAAAGCGCTCCTTCCAATCCATCAGGATGGCGTTGGACAGCTTGGCTTCGCTGCGCAATTGCACCTGGGACGGCTCCGGCAGCTTGGCGATGCCGCTCTCCCCCACCACTTCGCACTGGATGTCGTAGCCGTACTGGCAGTTGACGAACACCTCGACGTCGATCCGCGTGCCACGGGCGGTTTCCAGCAGCACGATCTGCGGGTCGCGCAAGTGGGCCAGGGCCTTGCTGGTCTTGCGCGGGAACACCACCTGCACCGACACGTAGTCGTCGGCCAGCAGCCAGCGCAGCACGTCCAGTTCGTGGATCAGGGTGTCGGTGATGGCCATGTCGGTCTTGTAGTTCTCACCCACCCGCGGGTTGCGATGGGCGCAGTGCAGCATCAGCGGCTCGCCGATCCGGCCGCTGTCGATCACCGCCTTCAGGGCCTGGTAGCCGGCATCGTAGGGACGCATGAACCCCACCTGCACCAGGCGCTTGCCGTGGGCGATTTCGGCCTCGACGATGCGCCGGCAACCGGCGGCGGTCACCGCCAGGGGCTTTTCACAGAACACCGGCTTGCCCGCGGCAATCGCCGCCAGCACGAATTCCTCGTGGCTCGGGCCCCAGGAAGTGACCAGCACCGCCTCGACGTCCGCCGCCTTGATCAGCGCGTGGCCGTCCGGGTAGACCTCGGCGCTGAGCTTGAGGTCGCCGAGCACCTTGGCCGCCGACTCAAGGTTGATGTCGGTGACCGCCACCACCTGGCTGCCCAGCAGGGTCTGGCTGCAACGACGGATGTGATCCTGGCCGATGGCGCCAGTGCCGATAACACCAAGTTTCAAAGACATGCAGATACTCCTGTGGTTGTGCGTTGCAGAGCAATCAGTACTGCCGGGCCTGGGCCAGGCGTTCATTAAGGATCTTGGCCGCCGCATCGGTGCGTTCGCTGGTGGACACCTGGGCCACGCCCACCCGCCACCAGGACAGGTAGCCGTGGATCATGGTCTTGGGCAGGACCTTGATATCGATCAGGGTCGAGACGGTCTGGGTCCGGGCATCGGCCAGGGCCGCCAGCAGTTGCTCCTCAGTGCTGACCTTGTAGGTCTTGCAGCCGTAGGCGGCGGCGCTCATGGCGAAGTCCACCGGCACCAGGCCACCGTCGAGCTTGCCGCTCTGCGGGTTGCGGTAGCGGAACTCGGTGCCGAAGCTGTCCATGCCGTGGCCCATCTGCAGGTTGTTGATGCAGCCGAAGGCCATGTTGTCCAGCAGCAGCACATTGATCTTGCGCCGCTCCTGGATCGAGGTGACCAGCTCCGAATGCAGCATCAGGTAGGAGCCGTCGCCCACCAGGGCGTACACCTCGCGCGCAGGCTCGGCGAGCTTGACCCCCAGGGCCGCATTGACCTCGTAGCCCATGCACGAATAGCCGTACTCCACGTGGTAGCTGTTGACCGCCTTGCTGCGCCAGCTGCGCTGCAGGTCGCCGGGCAGGCTGCCGGCGGCAGCGACGATGATGCCGTCCTCGGGCAAGGCCTGGTTGAGCAGCCCGAGCACCCGGCTCTGGGTCAGGCAGGAGCCGGTCAGCTCGATGAATTCCCGCAGCAGCGCCGGGTCCATGTGGTCGTTGATTTCCGGGACAAAACCGTCGTCCTGGTATTGCACCTGATACACCCGGTCCACCTCGGCGTCCAACTGCGCCTTGGCCGCGCTGATCTGCCCGTCCCAGGCCGCCCGGTAGCCGCTGCGGCCCAGGGTTTCGCTCAGGGCCTGCAAGCCGGCGCGGGCATCGGCCAATAGCTGCACACCCTCCATCTTGAGGCTGTCGCCAGGGCAGACATTGAGATTGAGGAACGCCACCTCCGGGTGCTGGAACAGCCATTTCGACGAGGTGGTGAAATCGCTGTAGCGAGTGCCGATGCCGATGATCAGGTCGGCGTCCCTGGCCAGCAGGTTGGCCGCCAGGCAGCCGGTCTCGCCGATCCCGCCGACGTTCAACGGGTGCTCGGAGACCACCGCGCTCTTGCCCGCCTGGGTTTCGGCAAAGGGGATGCCGAAGCGTTCGGCAAAAGCCTGCAACGCCCGGTTGGCCCCGGAATACTTGACCCCGCCGCCACAGATGATCAGCGGCTTGCGCTTGCCCTGAAACAGCGCCAGGGCATCGCCGAGCATGGCCTCGGTGGCCGGACGGCGGTCGATGCGATGCACGCGCTTGGCGAGGAAGGCGTCCGGGTAATCGTAGGCTTCGCCCTGCACATCCTGGGGCAATGCCAGGGTCACGGCGCCAGTTTCCGCTGGGTCGGTGAGTACGCGCATGGCGTGGATCGCCGCGCTCATCAGTTGCTCGGGGCGGTTGATGCGGTCCCAGTATTTGCTCACGGCCTTGAAGGCATCGTTGGTGCTGATGCTCAGGTCATGGAACTGTTCGATCTGTTGCAGCACCGGGTCCGGCTGGCGGCTGGCGTAAACGTCCCCCGGCAGCAACAGCAAAGGAATACGGTTGGCGCTGGCGGTGGCCGCCGCGGTCAGCATATTGGCCGCGCCGGGGCCCACCGAGGAGCTGCAGGCGTAGATCTTGCGCCGCAGGTGCTGCTTGGCGAAACCGATGGCGGCATGGGCCATGCCCTGCTCGTTGCGGCCCTGGTGCACCACCAGGTCGCCACTGTCCTGCTCCAGGGCCTGGCCCAGGCCGAGCACGTTGCCGTGGCCAAAAATGGTGAAGACCCCGGCAATGAACTTGCTCTGGACCCCATCCACCTCGACGTATTGGTTATCGAGGAATCTCACCAGGGCCTGGGCCATGGTCAAGCGTGTCGTACTCATGGTTTGCACCTTAATGTTGATGTGTCTGCCAACACGTCCGTAGGAGCTGGCTGGCCAGCGAAAGCGCCTTGGAGACTTGCGCCCCGCTGTGGGGGCCCTTCGTCGGCAAGCCGGCTCCTACGCGAGGGCGGTGTTAGGCCAGGGATTGCTGCAGGTGGGCCATGCTCGCCTCCAGCGCCTGCCGGATGTCCGCCAGCCCGTGCACGCTCTCGGCAAAGGGCTCGAACGACAGGTAGCCGCGGTAGCCACCGCTCAACAACGTGTCGATCTGCGCCGCAGTGCCGAGGATGTCCGCCTCGCCCACCAGCACCCGATGGCCGTCGCGAATGCGGTTGAGCGGCGCTTCGCGATCCTCGACCCCGGAGATGTGCACCAGCCCGGTCAGCTCGGGGAAGCACTCCTCCTCACCGGCCAAGTGGTGGTGGAAGGTGTCGTGCACCAGGCGCAGCACGTCCAGGCCGCCGCTGGCACGGATCGCCTCCAGCGCCGTGCGCTTGTGGCGCAGCGCGCATTCCTCAAAGCCCAGGGGCTCGATAAACCCCAGCAGGCCGTGATCCCGCAGAATCGGCGCCAGCTCGCGCAACGCGCTGTGCAAAGCGCTGCTGCGCTGGGCCTCGGTGCGTGGGTCGGCACGCTCATTGAGCGGGCACAGCACCAGCCCCTCGGCCCCGCAGGCACGGGCATAGGCGGCCAGCCTCAGGGCCTGCTGGCGACGCTCGTGGTTCCACACATCGAAGGGGTACAGGGCGTTGATCGACAACACCTTGATGCCCTGGGCCGCGCACAATTCGCGGACCCGCTGCGGCGGCGTGCCGTCCTCGATTTCCACGCCCGCCAGGTCATTGCGGATCTCAATCGCATCGACCTTCAGCGTCCGCGCCAGGTCGATAAACGCCGGCAGCAACAAACGCGGTGCAACCATACGATTCAGGGCGAAACGCAGGGGCTGGCTCATTCTTCTTGTTCTCCAAAATCCATCGCGTCGAGACAGTTACTGGGCGGTCGGCATGCTGAATTCCGGGCCCTTGGCGATGCTCTCGGGCCAGCGCTGCATCACGCTCTTGTAGCGGCTGTAGAAGCGCACCCCTTCCTCGCCATAAGCGTGGTGGTCGCCGAACAGCGAACGCTTCCAGCCGCCGAAGGAATGCCAGGCCATGGGCACCGGGATCGGGACGTTGATGCCGACCATGCCCACCTTGATGCTGCGGGCAAAGGCCCGGGCCACGCCGCCGTCACGGGTGAAGCAGGACACGCCATTGCCGAATTCATGGGCGTTAATCAACTGCACCGCGCTGGCAAAGTCGGGCACCCGCACAATGCCCAGCACCGGCCCGAAGATTTCCTCGCGGTAGATGCTCATCTCGGGGGTGACCTGATCGAACAAGGTGGCGCCGACAAAAAAGCCCTGCTCCGCCCCCGGCACCTTGAAGCCGCGACCGTCCACCAGCAGCTGCGCGCCCTGGGCCACGCCCTGGTCGATGAAACCTTCAACCTTGGCCTGGTGCTCGGCGGTCACCAGCGGCCCCATGTCGCTGTCGCCGTGCAAGCCGTTGCCGACCTTGAGCCGGTCGATGCGCGGCAGCAGCCTGGCGATCAATTCATCAGCCACCTCACCCACCGCCACGGCGATGGAGATCGCCATGCAGCGCTCGCCGGCCGAGCCGTAGGCCGCGCCGATCAGTGCATCGGCGGCCTGGTCCAGATCGGCGTCGGGCATCACGATCATGTGGTTCTTGGCCCCGCCCAGGGCCTGCACACGCTTGCCTCGGGCGCTGGCCTGCTGGTGGATGTACTGGGCAATCGGCGTCGAACCGACGAAGGAAATCGCTTCGATGTGCGGGTGCTGGAGCAAAGCGTCCACCGCGCTCTTGTCGCCCTGGACCACGTTGAACACCCCATCGGGCAACCCGGCTTCGGTCAGCAGGCGCGCCAGCAGCAGGCTGGCGGACGGGTCGCGCTCGGACGGTTTGAGGATGAAGCAGTTACCGGTAATCAGGGCGATGGGGATCATCCACAGCGGCACCATCACCGGGAAGTTGAACGGCGTGACCCCGGCGCACACGCCCAGGGGCTGGCGCAGGTTCCAGTTATCGATGCCGCCACCGATGTTGTCGCTGAAATCGGTTTTCAACAGGTTCGGCGCGCCGCAGGCGTACTCGACGATCTCGATGCCACGGGTCACCTCGCCCATGGCGTCGGACAGCACCTTGCCGTGCTCGCGGGTGATGATCTGCGCCAGTTCCGCGTGGTGCTGGTCCAGCAGTTCCTTGAACTTGAACATCACCCGCGCGCGGCGCAGGGCCGACTGCTCGGACCAGGCCGGGAAAGCCTTCAGTGCCGACGCCACGGCCTCGTCCACGGTCTGCTGGCTGGCCAGGGCCACGCGGGCCTGGACCGCCCCCGTGGCCGGGTTGAACACCGGGCTGAAACGCTCGCCGGCCACCCGCTCCTGAGCGTCGATGTAATGGCCGATTACCGGGGTGTCGCTCATTGTTCTTGTTCTCCGTAAAGAGTTGCCGTCTGGGTTCGGGGCTTCAGAGATCCAGCAGCCAGCTGTGCTGCGGGTCGTTATGGAACTGCCAGACCCGCTTGGGCCCGGCCATGACGTTCAGGTAATAGGACTCGTAGCCGTAAGGCACGCTGACCGGGTGATAGCCCTTGGGCACCACCACCAGGTCGCTGTTTTCCACGGCCATGGCCTGGTCGATGCTGCGGTCGTCGGTGTAGACCCGCTGGAAGACGAAGCCCTGGGGCGGGTTGACCTGGTGGTAATAGGTCTCTTCCAGAAAGCTCTGGTGCGGCAGGTCATCGGTGTCGTGCTTGTGCGGCGGGTAGCTGGAGGAATGCCCGGACGGCGTGCGCACCTCCACCACCAGCAGCGAATGGGCCGGCTCGCTGTCGGGCAGGATGTCGCAGACATAACGGGTATTGGCGCCCTTGCCGCGCACGCTGCGCTTGCACTGCTCCGGACGGATAAGGCGCGGGCCGAGGCCGGCGGCGGCATCACCCGGGGCGGCGCACAGGGCAATCTGCACCTCGCTCAAGGCACTGACCTGGGCCTGACTGCCCGGCGGCAGATAGACGGCAAAGGGCGATTTGTCTTCGAACACCGATTGCCGGTCGCCCAGGTTGTACCACTGGAAGGCGCCCTGGGGCGACTCGCCCTGCACGTCGATGCGGCCGCTGAGCAGCACCAGGCACAACTCCTGGTCGCCGGCGCTGAGCGGCAGGCTGTCCCCCAGGCTCAGGCGGTAGGCACTGAACCCCACGTACTCCAGGGCGCCCTCCGGCAGTTGAACCAGGGTCCGGCCCTGGGTCGCGCTTTTAACCAACAGATTCATTGGCCTGTCCTCGACGATGGCAGCGCGGCGTCCAGCAACGCGCGCAGGGTGTCGTAGCCTTTTTTCGCATAGACGTAGCTCGGCGCCACGGCCGGGTCCTGCTCGGCTTCCACCACCAGCCAGCCCTGGTAGTCAGCGGCCAGCAACACATCGAGCAAGGCGGCAAAGTCGAGGTCGCCATCGCCGGGCACGGTGAAGGTGCCGTTGACGATGCAGTCCGGAAAGCTCCACAGGTTGTTGCGCGCCAGTTGCACCACCGGCTTGCGCACGTCCTTGAAATGCACATGGCAGACCCGGCGCACATGCTTGCGCAGCACCTCCAGGGGCTCGCCGCCGCCCATGTAGCAGTGGCCGGAATCGAACAGCAGGCCGACTTCCTCGCCCGTCAGGCGCATCAGCGTGTCGATGTCCGCCGAGGACTCGACGTAGGCGCCCATGTGATGGTGATAGGCCAGGCGCACGCCCTGGGACAGGGTGAAGCGCGCCAGCTCCGTGAGTTTGTCGGCGTAGTCCTGCCAGGCCTGTGCGCTGTGGAAGCGCGGGCGCTCGATCAGGCGCACCGGTGAGCCCTGGATCGAATCGGCCACTTCGCCGTAGACCAGCACCGAGGCGCCGTTGTGCTTGAGCAACTCGATATGGCTGGCGATGGCGTCGATTTCCTCGGCCGCCGAGCGCCGGGCCAGACGCCCGGAATACCAGCCCGATACCAGCGCCAGCTCATAAGGGCGCAACACATCGCCCACGCCCTGGGCGTCCTTGGGGAACTTGCCGTTGAGTTCAAAGCCTGCATAGCCGATCTCGCGCCCTTCGCTGAGGGCGGTGTCCAGGGGTGTTTCACCGCCCAGGGCCGGCAGGTCGTCGTTGCTCCAGGAGATCGGGTTGATGCCAATTCGGATCGCGGGCATGGCTGCACCTTTTGTTGTTATTCATGAAAGCGTGGAGAACGGCCTCGCACTCGTAGGAGCTGGCTTGCCAGCGAAGGCGCCGGCGAGCCTGGCACCAGGCTCAAGACCCTCTTCGCCGGCCAGCCGGCTCCTACAGGGGGCGGGCGCTGCGCCAGGCGTTGATCAGTTGTTCGAAGGTGCCCTGCACCTGCCGGATCAGGGTCTGGTCGTCGATCTCCCGCGCCAGCCACGCTCGGCTGGGTTCCTGGAAAATCGTGCGGCCCACGGCAAAACCACGGCAGGTCTGGCTGTTGGCGGCTTGCCGGAAGCCCTCGGCGAGGGCTTCGGCCGAGGCATTCAGGCCCAGCAGCACCACGCCACGGCAATACGGATCGCGCTCCTGGATCAGCTCATCGAGCTTTTTCCATTCTTCGGCCGATTGCGCCTCGATCTTCCACCACGCCGGGTAGATGCCCAGGTTGTACAGGCGCTTGAGGCTGCGGTAGAGCACCTCGGGATGGGCGCCGGGCAGGTCCTTGGGCGGGATGATCTCCAGCAGCAGTTCATGCCCGCTGACCTGGGACGCCTGGTACAGGCCACGGATCTGCGCTTCCTGTTCCAGGCGCAGCAGGGGTTCGTCGTCCGGGTGAAATTGCACCAGGCACTTGATGATCTGCTCCTGGGGCCAGGCGATCAGGTTGCTGCCCACCGAGCGCCCGTGCTCGAACGCCAGGGGCCGCGAGCCCTGGACTTCCACCGGCCGCGCCACCCACCAGCCGCGCCCGGTGGCGGCGTTCAGCGCGTCCTGGCCGAAGCGCTGGTCGGCCAGCAGGCCGACATCGGCCTCGATGCCCCGGCGCCGCAGGTCGGCTTCGACCCGCTGCACCGCTTCTATAAAGAGCTGCTTGAGCTGAGGAATGGCCGCAAGCTCGCGACCGCCCTGCTGGGCCAGTTCGACCAGTTGCCCACGATGATCGAAGGCAAAGACGAACAGTGGCTTCCAGGCCTTGCGCGGCACGCTGACCTGATGCAGGCGTTGCAGCACCGGGTCCTGATCGGGACGGGTGATCGGCACCGGGCTGCTGAACAGGTAGTCCAGTTCGGCCCGGGTCGGCATCGCCGGGGCGCAGGCATGGCGCGACACCACCAGGCCGCCGCAGGCGTTGGCCAGCTGGCAGCAGCGCTCATCGCTGGCCTCTTCCAGCCAGCCACTGAGGAAGCCGGACATAAAGGCATCGCCGGCGCCCAGTACGTTGAGCACTTCCACGCGCACGCCGGGGTAGACCGCCGCGTCTTCCAGGCGCGGCGGAATCGCGCCGTGGATCACCGTGCAGCCCTGCGGGCCGAGCTTGACCACCAGGGTCGCGGCGCTCAGGGAGCGCACGGTGCGCAGGGCCGTCAGCAGGTCGTCGCTGCCACCGGCAATCAGGAATTCCTCTTCGGTGCCGACAATCAGGTCAAAACGCCCGAGGATGCCCTGCACATGCTGGCTGACCTGCGAGTCGGCGACGAACCGGGTCTCGCCGTCGGCCTTGCCCGCCAGGCCCCAGAGCACCGGCCGGTAGTCGATGTCCAGGACCCGCCGGACCCCGTGCTTTTCGGCGTAGTCCAGGGCCTGCAGGCTGGCCCGGTAGACGCCGTCGGTGGAGAAATGGGTGCCAGTGATCAGCAAGGCCTTGCTGGAGGCAATAAAGGTTTCGTCGATGTCGGCGGCGCACAGCGCCATGTCCGCGCAGTTCTCGCGGTAGAACACCAAAGGGAAGGTTTCGCGGTCCTTGAGGCCCAGCAGGACCAGGGCGGTGAGGCGCTGCGGATCGACCTTGACCGCGCTGACGTCGCAGCCTTCGCGCGCCAGCGATTCCACCAGGAAGCGCCCCATGTGATCGTCGCCGACCCGGCTCAGCATCGCCGACTTGAGGCCCAGGCGCGCGGTGCCGAAGGCGATGTTCGCCGACGAGCCGCCCAGGTACTTGGCAAAGCTTGCGACGTCCTCCAGCCGCGCCCCGACCTGCTGCGCGTAGAGATCGACGCCCAGGCGTCCGAGGCAAATCAGATCCAATTGACGCCCACTGGCAAAACGAGTCTGGCCCATGCTGGCTCCTGTTATTTTTATCAGCCTGCGCTCGTCGCCGTGGTCAGGTGCCGAGCACTCTTGGTCGGCCCAGACTAAAACGTCTCCCAGCCTCAATCAATATTTTTTCTATATATTTTTTACATGGAATATATTTTCCATTAAACTTTTTTCAAGCCTGAGCCAGACGCCCTGCATCGTTTCAGCAACGCCCCGGCCGGCAGGGGCCCGAAGATTTTATCGGCCCCTACCCTGTAGACTGCCGGCTGCCCACCTATTGTCAGGGGACGGCCCCACAGCCTGCCCCACCCGTACAAGCCAGAAGGATTGTCTATGTCCCGCACCGATCAGCCGGCCTTGTCCGAGAGCACGCCCGAGCGCGACCTCGCCAGCCCTCCGGCGAATGCCGAGCGGCTGCTGCAGTTGATCACCGAGGAATACGAAGGCCTGCCGCGCCAGCTCAAGCGCATCGCCAGCTACATGAGCCAGCAGAGCGACCGGATCATGGTCGACCGCATCAGCGACATCGCCCGGGAGTGCGAGGTCCATCCTTCGGCCATCGTGCGTTTCTCCCAGCGTTTCGGCTTCAGCGGCTTCAGTGAAATGCAGGCGCTGTTCCGCCAGGCCTACACCCACAAGGCCACGCCGGTGCAGAACTACCAGCAGCGCATCCGCAGCATGATCGCCAACAAGTCGCAGAAGGCCAGCGGCGGCGACCTGGCGCGCGAGTGCATCAATGCCACCCTGTCGGGGATCGAGCGCCTGGGCCTGGAACTGGACGACGCGGTCTTCGAACAGGCGGTGGAGCTGGTGGTCAATGCCGACAACATCTACGTGGTGGGGGTGCGCCGCTCCTTCGCCGTGGCCGACTACCTGGTGTACAACCTGCAGCACACCAACAAGCGCATTCACCTGGTCTCGGGCCTGGGCGGCAGCTACCGCGAGCAGATGCGCAGCATCCGCCCCAACGACCTGGTGATCGCCATCAGCTTCACCCCCTACGCCAAGGAAACCCAGCACTGCCTGCGCATTGCCCAGCACAACCAGGCCCAGACCCTGATCATCACCGACAGCACCCTGTCGCCCCTGGCCAAGCGCGCCAACAGCGTGCTGCTGGTCAATGAAGGCAGCTCCTTCGCCTTCCGCTCACTGAGCGCCACCCTGTGCCTGTGCCAGGCGCTGTTCATCGCCGTGGCCTACCGCCTGGAACTGAAGATGGACGAGATTCACGAACAGGGCGGCTTCGACGACTAGCCGGACGCCGGCCCATGACTGTGGGCCTGCAGGGCATCGGGCACGCCCCGGCGCTGCAGGCCGCCCTGCTCGACCCAGTCCAGGGTCTGGCGGTACGCCCGCTGCAGCAGCGCTTCGGTCTGGTTGAAGTCGAACACCGACACCCCCAGCGGACACAGGGGGTCGACCACATGGATCGCCACCCGCGACGCGTAGAGTTCGATGTCGCGCACCAGCTGGCGCATGCTCAACAGGTTCAGGGTGTGCAGGGCCAGGGCCAGCATCCCCGCCGGCGGCGCCGGGCAGGCGCAGCCGAAACCGGTGGGCAGGACAATCACCCGAGTGGCCCCCAGGCCCACCGCGGCGGCAATCGGCGTATTGCTCGCGACCCCGCCATCCACCAGCAGCTTGTCGCCGATGCGCACCCAGGGAAACACCAGGGGAATCGCCGCGCTGGCCAGCAGCGCCTGCTCGGTGTCGCCACTGGAGAGCACTTCCTGGGCCCCCGTCAGCAGGTTGGTGGTGACGATATGCAGCGCCAGTCGGCTGTCCTCGATACGCGCCACCGGCAACGCCCGGCGCACCAGCCGGGACAGGGCCGTGGACGGCAGCAGGCAGCCGCGATGGCGTAGCAGGCCGGTCAGGCTGTCGAACCAGGAAAACGGAAACACGTCGCCCTTGCGCAGGCCGCGCCAGAAGTCCGCCAGCTCGGCCACGCCCCGGGCATCGGGCCGCGCGGCGAAATAGGCGCCATTGATGGCGCCCACCGAGGCCCCCACCACCAGATCGAATTCCAGTCCCAGTTCCACCAGGGCTTGCAACATGCCGACCTGCACCGCCCCGAGACTGCCGCCTCCGGAAAGCACCAGCGCGGTTGTGTCCTGACTCATGGCTGATCTCCCGCGCCGTTATCGACGCTCTAGAAGCTCAGCATAGTCGCCCGTCAAAGACCGGCAGCAACCGCCCCGGCGGCGCTATTGGTAGATCTTGGCGCCGTACAGGAACTCCGCGAAACGCTGCCAGGGCGAGGCCTGTGCCAGGCCCTGGGTGGCGCCCATGCCGGTGGCTGCCGCCCGGTTCAGGGCATTGCCTGCAAAGCCAGGCCCTTGCGCAACAGCTCCTTGCGCAGGATCGGCCGGGCCAGGCAATGCACGCCGTCCAGGGTGCTGCACTCCAGCAGCCGCTCAAGCTTGCGGGCACTGCTCGGGCTGCCGGTCAGCAGGTAGCTTTTGCCCTCGCTGAGGCTGATCAGGTTCAGCAGCCAGTCATCGCCCCACTGCCCCAGCACCTGCTCGATCAGGCTGCGCTGGCGCGCCAGCAGGTCCTCGCCATTCCACAGGGTCAGCTGGGCAAAGCGCCGTGGCAGGTTGCTGGAAGGTTCAAGAACCTTCAGGTCCTTGAGCAGTGCTTGCGCCAGTTGCGCTTCGATCTGTTGCTGGCATTGCTGGAAATACGCCTCGGGCCACTGCGGCCCCAGGCCGGCATGGGCGGCCAGGGCGGCATAGGCCTGGCGGTCCGCTGCGGTGCATCCCTGATCGGTGAAGTTCAGGGTGTTGTCGAGAATCCCCGCCGCCAGCAATTGCGCGCTGTCGCGGCTGATCCTGGGCAGCAGCCCGGAATCGCGCCAGCGCTCATAGACCTGGGTGCAGGCGGCGCCGATCGGGCGGATATCGGCGTATTTGCCCAGGCGCTCGTCCCAGAAGGCCTCGAACCCCGGGTGATGGTCGATGACCTCCACCACCCGCGCGAGGTCCACCAGCGGGTCCAGGTGCAGGTGGTTGGAAATGTCCACCAGCACGAACTGATCGGCGCCCTCCGGGACGTGGCTGTCCAGGCCCTTGAGGATGTCCCTGAAACGCTGGGGAATGCTCTCGTTGAGCGGCGCGCTGCTCAGGGCCCGGGCCGGGCGGCCGCTGAGGTTGAGCAATTCGGCGTAGGCGATGCAGCCGGCGTAGGCGTCGATATCCAGATAGGCCGCGCCGGAAGTGACAATGAGCATGACGTCCGTGTAATCCACAAAGGCCAGGGGCCGGGGCGGCGAGAGTGCCCCAGCGACATGACAGGCAGATGACAGCCCCTGCTCAGGGTTCTTGCCCCTGCCGCGCCTCGGCCACCAGCAGCGCCGCCAGCCGCGATCCACTGAAACGGATCTGCGCCAGGCTCAGGGCCGCGTAGCCGATGATCACCGCTGGTGGCCGGCGCACGTCCTGGCAATGTTCAATCACCCCTTGCAGCAGCAGCCCCTGCTCTGCCGCGCGCTGGCGAAAGCCCGCCTCGTCGCTGCCCGGCGGCAGCTCCAGGAGCAGATGCAGCCCGGCCTGCTGGCCACTGATGCGGTAACAGCCGGGCGCCTCCCGCGCGAGAATCGACAGCAGCAGGTCGCGGCGCTCCTGATAAGCCTGGCGCGCCGCCCGCAGGTTGCGCAGGAAGGCGCCGCTGGCGATGTAGTCGGCCAGGGCCAGTTGCTCGATCACCCCAACCGAGCGCCCGGTGTTCTGCAAGGTGGCCAGCAGCCGGGCACGCAGCGCCTCGGGCAGCAGCATGAAGCCCACCCGCAAACCGGCGAACAGGGTCTTGTTGAAACTACCGCAGTAGATCACCCGGTCATCCCGATCCAGCGACTTGAGCGCCGCCAGGGGCGCGCTCTGGTAGTTGAACTCGCTGTCGTAGTCGTCTTCCACCACCCAGGCCTGGCTGTGCCGCGCCCACTCCAGCAGCGCCAGGCGCCGCGACACCGGCATGGTCATGCCCAGGGGCGCCTGATGGGCCGGGGTCACGTAGACCATGCGTGCATCGCGGTGCTCTTGCAGTTGCGCCACGTCGATGCCCTGGTCATCCATCGGGATCGGCACCAGGTGCGCCCCGGCCAGGGCAAACAGGCTCTGGGCCGAGAGGTAGCCGGGGTCTTCGATACAGACCTTGTCCCCTGCTTTGAGCAGGCTGCGGGCCAGCAGGTCGAGGCCATGGCGGATGCCGGTGGTGATCATCACTTGCCCGGCATGGCAGGCGATGCCCCGGTGCTGCCCCAGGTACTCGGCGATCTGCTGGCGCAGGGCTGGCAGGCCAGCGGGGTCGGCATCGCACAGCGATTGCGCCGTGGCACTGCCCAGGGCTCGGGTCAGGGAACGGGTCCAGCGCTGCAGGGGAAACAGCGCCGGGTCGGCCAGCCGCGCGACAAAGGGCTGGCCGGCGCGCACGCTGAGTGCTGGGTACGGCGGCTCGCCGTCACTGACGGCGGGCGCTAGCCCCTGTGCCGGGGCGCTCAGGTAGAGGTCCGGCACCACGGCGCAGACCTGGGTTCCGGAACCACTGGCCCGGCTTACATAGCCTTCGCTGCGCAGGCGGTCGAAAACCACCTCCAGGGTGCCCCGGGACAGGCCCCAGCGCTGGGCCAGGGTGCGGGTCGAAGGCAAGCGGCAGCCGGCCGGCAGGCGCTTTTCCAGGATCGCCTGGCGCAAGGCAGCGTAGGCGCTGTCCTGCTTGCCCTGGGTTTCATCCATGCGCTCCGGCAGGGGCAGGTCGAGGGGCACGGGGTGTTTTCCACGGCTCATAGTGGTCCAGTCAAAAGCGCTCTAAACGGTGCTCGGCATTAAACCATAAAGACCTTAATTTCAGCGCCGTCCCCCCTTGCGCCGAGCCTGCCATGCCACCCGTTGCCCCCTCCACCACCCGTTCCATCGCGATTGAACCCGCCCTCGCCCCCTGGCTCTGGACCCTGTTGCTGCTGGTGGTGGTTTGCCTGCCGCGGATCAGCATCGACCTGTACCTGCCGGCGCTGCCGGCCATGGCCGACGACCTGGGCGCCAGCGACACCCAGCTGCAGCTGACCCTGAGCCTGTACATGCTCGGCTATGCCCTGTCGATGCTGCTGGGCGGGCCGCTGTGCGACCGCTATGGCCGGCGCCCGGTGCTGCTGGCGGGCACCGCGCTGTTCCTTGTAGCCAGCCTGGCTTGCATGCTGGCCGCCAGTGTCGAAATGCTGATGGCCGCGCGCCTGCTACAAGCGTTGGGCGGTTGCTGCGGCACCCTGGTCGGCCGGGTCATGGTCCGCGACCGCTGCGCACCCGAGGAGCAGCCGCGCCTGCTCGGGCTGCTGTCCATGGGCATCGCCCTGTCGCCGATGCTGGCGCCGCCACTGGGCAGCCTGATCGACCACCTGCTGGGCTGGCGCGGGTTGTTTCTGTGCCTGAGCCTGGTGGCCGCGGCGGCCTGGCTGCTGATGTACAAACGGCTGGCCGAAACCCGCCCGCCGCAGCTCGCCCCCCTGCTTGGCAAGCACCTGCCGCGCCTGTACCTGCGGCTGCTGGGCGAGCGCTATTTCATGCGTTATTCCCTGGCCATCGGCTGCCTGTACTGCACCTATTTCCCCTTCATCCTGCAATCGTCGGCGCTGTTGCAGCGCCAACTGGGGCTGTCGCCCACGGCCTACGCCCTGGTATTCGCCGCCACCGTCGCCGGCTACCTGCTGGGTTCGCGACTGTTCCAGCGCCTGGGCGCCCGTCACGGCGCCGACCATCTGATAGCCCGGGCCTGCCTGTTGAACCTGGCCGGCGCCGGCCTGTTGCTACTGGCTCGCAGCCTGTGGCCCGACAGCCTGTGGGCGATCGTCCTGCCGATGCTGGCGCTGATGTTCTCGGTGGGCCTGGCGATCCCCGCCTGCCAGCTGGCGATCCTGCAACCCTATGCGGCGGTGGCGGGCAGCGCCTCGGGGCTGTTCTTCTTTATCCAGATGGCCCTGACCGCCGGCTGCGGGTTGCTCGCCAGCCTGCTGGCGGACAGCCTGGCCGGCTCGCTGCAGGCCCTGACCGGCCTGTTCAGCCTCGCCCTGGCCCTGGTCTGGTGGGGCCTGCGACCACGGCGGCGGTAGGCATCGGCGCAGAACGCCTTCCTGCACGCCTGTAGCCGCTGCTGAGCCTGCGAAGCTGCGAAAAGGCCCGCAGGGCCTTGCTTGACGATCTCCCGCCAAACCCGCAGCGGCCTCAAGAGCGCTGCGGCCCTTCGTGCCGTTCGCAGCCTGCGGCAGCGGCTACACCAATCCCCGATCGGCATTGGCCTGTAGCCGCTGCTGAGCCATGGCAAGGAGCTGTGCAAGGCCGCTTCAATACCGCTAAATTGGCCGCGCCGTTGCCATCCGTTGTGCCGTTCAAGACAAGGAAATACGTGATGAAGCTTATTGGAATGCTCGATTCACCCTATGTGCGCCGCGTCGCCATCAGCCTCAAATGCCTGGGCCTGCCCTTCGAGCACCACTCGGTCTCGGTGTTCAGCACCTTCGAGCAGTTCAAGGCCATCAACCCGGTGGTCAAGGCTCCGACCCTGGTCTGCGACGGCGGTGAAGTGCTGATGGATTCGAGTCTGATCCTCGACTACCTGGAGGCCCTCGCCGGCCCGGAACGCAGCCTGATGCCCAGCGCCCTGCCCCAGCGGCTGCACGAATTGCGCCTGATTGGCCTGGCCCTGGCGGCCTGTGAGAAGTCGGTACAGATCGTCTATGAACGCAACTTGCGCCCGGCGGAGAAACAGCACGGCCCCTGGCTGGAGCGGGTCGGCGGCCAATTGCAGGCCGCCTATGCCGAGCTGGAGCGCGAGTTGCAGAAACAGCCCCTGCCCCGGGATGGAACCCTGGGCCAGGCCGGCATCAGCCTGGCGGTGGCCTGGAGCTTCAGCCAGATGATGGTGGCGGACCAGTTCGGTCCCGAGTCGTTCCCGGCGGTGCGCGGTTTTGCCGAATACGCCGAACAGCTGCCGGTGTTCCTCGACACCCCCGCCACCTGACCTCCACACCGCCCTCACCGTAGGAGCCGGCTTGCCGGCGAACAGGCCCGTGAGCCTTGCGGCGCCCTTGAGGCCGCCTTCGCTGGCAAGCCAGCTCCTACGCCAGTCCAACCGATCCTCGTGGGGATCTGTCAGGCCGGTTCGGGCTGTTTCTTCACCGGGGCGGTGGCGAAACGCCGGGCCAGGAACGGGGTGATGTCCAGCGGCAGGGCTTCCTCGTTCACCAGTTTGTCGAGCAACACGCCGGTGATCGCCGAGGTCAGGATGCCGGTGCGGAAGTGCCCGCAGGCATTGAGGTAACCCTCGACCCCGTCCATCGGCCCAAGAATCGGCAGCTCGTCCGGCGAGCCCGGGCGCAGGCCGGCCCAGCAGCGCTTGAGGTTGACCTGGGCCAGCTCGGGAATGCAGCGCACCGCGCCCTGCACCAGGCCGTTGATTTCCGGGTAGGTGGTGCTGACGTCGAAGCCCTTGTCCTCGGTGGTGCTGCCAATCAGGATCTCGCCGTTGTCCTTCTGCGCCATGTAGCAGTCGCTGGTGGTCAGGCAGCCGTTGAGCAGCTTGGGCATGCGTTCGGTGAGGAGGATCTGGCCCTTCACCGGCTTGACCGGAATCTCCACCCCGGTGGCCTGCAGGCTCAGCTCCGCCGCCCAGGCACCGGCGGCGTTGATCAGGGTCGCGCAATGGAACAGCCCGGCCTCGGCGGTCTGCACCCCGCTGACCCGGTTGCCCTGGTGCAGGACCCCGGTGACGTTGGTGTTGAAGTACACATCCACGCCGTTCTGCCGCGCCCCTTCGGTGTAGGCATCGGTCAGGCGGAACGGGTTGACCTGGTGATCGCAGAGGAACTCCAGGGCGCCCTGGGCCTCGTGGCTGACCTTGGGTTCGGCGGCGCGCAGGGCCGCCTGGTCGAGCCAGCGCACTTGATCGGACAGGTGCGGGATGCAACCGACAATGTGTTCGGCGTACAGGCGGTCCTCGTCGTCATAGATGACGAACTTGAGCCCGGTCTGTTCGAACTTGAAATCCATGCCGTGCAGGCCGATCAGCTCGCGGTGCAGGCGCGGGTAGATCTCGTTGGACTGCAGGGCGAAGTCGAAGAACGACTGCGGCAGGATATGCGGGGTGCTGGAGTCCACCACCACCGCCGAGCCCTGGGCCTCGCGCTTGCGGTTGGCCGACATCATGCGAAAGAAGATCACCCCGCAGCCCAGGCCCACCGACTCGCCGATGGCCCACAGGCCGCCGGCCGAGGCGCGGCTGGCGTTGCCGGGGCGCTTGGCGTCGATCAGCGCCACCTTGAGGCCTTTGCGCTTGGACAGCTGGTAGGCGCAGGACGCCCCGATCACGCCGCCACCGGCGATCACCACGTCGTAATACTTACTCATGTTCGGGGACCTCCTGGTCGGGTGCGGCAAAGGCGGAAAACGGAATCGGGTCCAGCGGGAAGCGCGGGCGAATCCAGCCCACGTCCTTGCGCCCGGTGGCCTGGCGCAGGCGGTCGCTGCAATAGCCCACGCACATGCGCCCCTGGCAGTCGCCCATGCTCACCCGGGTGCGCATTTTCAGGCTGGCCATGTCCTGCACGCCCTGGGCCAGGGCGCGCTCGATATCGTTACGGGTGGTGTGTTCACAACGGCAGATCACCGTGTCGCCTTTGGGCAGTTCTATCTGCCCGGTGCCACGCGCGGTATAGCGGTCCACCGCACCGCGAAAGCGCAGGATCGAGGCCAGCTTGCGCTCGTAGCCCTCGCGCCGCTGCAGGGCGGCCTCGTTGCTCAGGACGTTGCGCTGCATGAGGATCGACAGCGCGGCGATACGGCCGCTGAGCATCGCCGCTTCACCGCCGCGGATTCCGCCCATGTCGCCGGCCAGATGGATGTGCGGCTCACTGCTTTGCTGCCAGACATTGGCGTTGGCCCGCAGGTAGCCGTCGTCGCTGAAACCGTGGTCCAGGCCCATCTGCTGGCTCAGCTGGGTGCGCGGGATAAAGCCGTAGCCCAGCGCCAGGGTCTGGGCGGCGATGCGCTGGGCCTTGGACATGTCCGGCTGCCAGTCGCTGGAGTACGGCGCCACGGTGACCACGCTCAGTTCGTCCTGCCCCTGGGCCTCCACCACGCCCCAGCCATAGCGCAGGCTGATGCTGTGCAGCTTGAGGTAGGCCAGCATGCTCAGGCCGTCGAGGAACAGTTGCGGCTTGTTCAGCAGGGCCAGGCTCTGCTTGGCGATCTTGCTCAGGGCGCTGGCTTCAAAGACCCCGGCCACGCGCACGCCCGAGGCATGCAGCTGGCAGGCCACCAGTGGCAGCAGCGGCCCGGTGCCGGCGATCACCACCGGCCCCTGAGGCTTGACCACCCCGCTCTTGATCTGCAATTGCAGGCCGCCCAGCAACTTGACCCCCGGCAGGGTCCAGCCGGGAAACGGCACGCTGCGCTCATGGCAACCGGCGGCCAGGAGCAATTGCGCGTAATCGACCTGCTGCACCTGCTCGTCGGCGTCCAGCAACATCAGGCTGTGCTGGCCTTCGGCGCCGATCACCCGGCTGTTGAGGCGCACCTCGATCATGTGTTCGTGGTCGGAAAAATCACCGTGCAGCTTGGCCAGCATTTCGCAGTAGCGCGGCCCCAGGTAATCCAGTTGCACGCCATCGCGCAGCGGCCCGCGATAGACCACCCCGCCCAGGCGCGAGGCTTCTTCGATCAGGGTGCTGCGCACGCCGTGCTCGGCCAGTTCGATGGCCGCCGCCATGCCCGCCGGCCCACCGCCGACGATCACCGGGTTCTGGCTCATAGGCTGGGCTCCGTTTCAGTGATGCGGTTGCTCAGGGTCTGCACCTGCATCCCGGGCTTGACCAGGGTCTGGCAGGCGCGGCGCTTGTGGCGACCGTCGATCTGCACCAGGCAGCAATGGCACACGCCCATGCCGCAGTAGGCACCGACCAGCTGCCCGTGATCGTTGCGCGCCACCTGGCGCAGGCCGGTGGCCTGGATCACGCTGAGAACTGTTTCACCCAGGGCGGCAGTGACCGGCTGGCCATTGAGGCTGATGGTCATGTCCGCATGCTGCAGCGGCTGAATATCAAAATTGCGGTCTATCTGACGCATTGCGGTTCATCCGTGAGAAGTGAGTGGAGTTGCCGGCATCCTGCCGCTCAGAGTCCTGGCGCGAGGACGTGGCAACACCGCGGTTCCGAAAACTCTGTCAGAACCGAGCGCGGGCCAATCTAGTGCTTTTGTCCGACAGGAATATTGATCTGGGCCAAGCAAAAGGCCGGCGCGCCCGCAAACCGTGCATGCCCCTTCTCAATCAGGCGACCCGGAGCACAAAAAAGCCGCTGCCGGCACAAGCCGGCAGCGGCGCATGGACAACGGGCAAGCCGTGTCGCCAGGGTGCTTAGTGGATCAAGAGTGCTTAGTGCACGAAAAGGGCGATCAGGATAATCACCGGGATCGGTACACCGAGGAACCACAACAGTAATGAGCGCATGGGAAATCTCCTGGATCAGTGAACGGGGGTCGGGGCCACGGTGCGCGGCTGCAGGTCGGTTTCAAGGCTGA
Source organism: Pseudomonas protegens (assembly GCF_013407925.2). Classification (NCBI taxonomy): domain Bacteria; kingdom Pseudomonadati; phylum Pseudomonadota; class Gammaproteobacteria; order Pseudomonadales; family Pseudomonadaceae; genus Pseudomonas; species Pseudomonas protegens. The sequence goes on from NZ_CP060201.1 coordinate 424,753, forward strand.
TCACGGCGTCCCGGCGACGGCCACCGAAGGTCGCCGCCAGGCTGGCAAAGAACGCCCCGCACAGCAGCGCGATGAACATCCACAAGGACGACCAGGCGGCCAGCTTGGCGGCGCTGTCGGCGGCCTCCCTGGCGGCTTGCTTGGCTTCATTCACGGCTTGCTGGGTCTTGGCGAACACCTCGTCCACCCGCTGCTCGGCTTCGGCCTGGCTGAGGTTGGTGCGCTGGGCCACCACTTGCGCCAGGTAACGGCGGTCCTCAGGCAGGAGCTGACCGTCGTTGCTCAAGCTGCGCACGAAGATCCGCGACACCGTGCCCCGCGCCGCATCCTCACTGACCGCCACCGGGCGATCGTCACGCAACAGGCTGTCGACGAAATAGCCGTAGTCGTCCGCGGCGCCCTGGGCAGCGGCATGGCCGGCCACCTGGGTGGCGGCGCCGGCGGCCGCGGAAGCAACCTGGGCCCCGGCCCGCACACCACCGCCAATGACGCTGCTGACCGAGCCCACCACCAGGGTCGCGGTGACCAGGGTCGCCACCGCCCAGGCCAGAAAACCGTGGGCGGTGTCGCGGAAATACACTTCATCGCCGTGCAGGTTGGCCCACTTCACCCGCAGGCGTCCGGCGATGTAGCCACCCAGGCCGGCGGCCAGAATCTGCGTCAGGGCCAGCCAGAGGATGCTGGAGATTCCCAGGCCCTTGGCGCTGATGCCGTTGCCGGCCCAGGGCGACACCGCGGAAAAGCCCAGGCCGAAGCCCAGCAGCAAGAGGATCAGGGACAAGGCAGCGGCCGCCGCGGCGCCGGCGAAGATCGCCGCCCAGGACACGCCCGAGTGATGACTCGAAGCGTCCGCGGTGGCCAGCAGGTGTTCAGAGGGTCTGTTCATTGTTGTTCTGCTCCAGGCATGAAAAAGGCTGTTGCACGTCTCCAGGGGACCAGTGCAGTCAGCGTGCCAGTTGCACGAACTTTATAACTCTATGTATTTCAATGACTTGCGATTAGCTCATAGGCCCGGGTCGTGCAATTTGCCGACCTGGGGGTTTTATGGCGGGCGTTCTGCACGGGGTCCCTTCAGGAACGCTTGCTCAGGTAAAGCTCCCGGCCCCGGGTGTAGCACCAGCGCAGCAGCAGCCCAAGGCCCCACAGCGCCAGCAGTAGGTGGCCCGCCAGGGTCAATGGCGCGATGCCCTGCCCCCACAAGATAAAGATCGGCAACGCCAGCCAGGCCGAACGGCGAAAATCCAGCAGGCGCATGATGCCCGGCACGATCACCGCGATCAGCGCGATGACCAGCACGTCCAGCCCGCGATACCCCAGCATCCAGCGCGCATAGCGGGGATCGGCGGCATAGGCCTCCAGATAGCCCGGCAGGCGCAAGGCCAGATCCATGGCCAGACTCAACAGCAGGCTGGCCACCAGCAGCCACAGCAGCCCCTTGAAACGTGATGCGTATTTCATTGCATGACACCTTGATCCAGAGAAGCTCAATCGGGGGCTTCAACGCCGCTTGTAGCTTTTATTGCCGCTGGGGGTCAGGCAGTAGACCCCGCCCCGCGGCCCGGTACAGAAACTGCCGCTGCCGCAGGTGCAGCCCTGGGCGTCGCGCAGCAGCGGTTCGGCGCGGGGGGTGGAGGCTGGCTGGCCGAACATCAGCGCGCAGTTTTTCTTCGAGGCGCTGATGGAGCCGTCGTTGCACAGGAACAGCTCGCCATCGCAGCGGTCGATGCCGCCTTTCTTTCCGGAACAGGGTTGATTGGCCGCCTGGGCCGCCGCGCTGCACAGCAGCATCAGGCACACAGCGACAAAGGGCTTCCAGCCGACCCGAGTCAGGGCACTCATGGTGACGCCTCCTGGCAAAAAAGTGGCCGGATGATATCAAGCTTCAACGCTGCTGACTCGAACTGCGCGGACCAGACGACCGGCCAGATGAAAGTTTTTTTAGAATCCCGCCGCTGGTTTCTTGGCAAAATGCCCGCCTGTGTCACGAACCGCTAAGCAGGTAACGCCTATGACCCGCATTCTGACCATCGAAGACGATGCCGTGACGGCCCGGGAAATCGTCGCCGAACTGAGCAGCCACGGCCTCGACGTGGACTGGGTGGACAATGGCCGCGAAGGCCTGGTGCGCGCCGTGAGCGGCGACTACGACCTGATCACCCTGGACCGCATGCTGCCGGAGCTGGACGGCCTGGCCATCGTCACCACCCTGCGCACCATTGGCGTGTCGACGCCGATCCTGATGATCAGCGCCCTCTCCGACGTCGACGAACGGGTGCGCGGCCTGCGCGCCGGCGGCGACGACTACCTGACCAAGCCCTTCGCCTCCGACGAGATGGCGGCCCGGGTCGAGGTGCTGCTGCGGCGCAAGGACACGGTCAAGGATTTCGCCACCAGCCTGCGGGTGGCCGACCTGGAGCTGAACCTGATCAGCCGCGAGGCGACCCGCGCCGACCAGTTGCTGAGCCTGCTGCCCACCGAATACAAGCTGCTGGAATTCCTCATGCGCAACACCGGGCAGATCCTCTCGCGGATGATGATCTTCGAAGAGGTCTGGGGCTATCACTTCGACCCGGGGACCAACCTGATCGACGTGCACATCGGCCGCCTGCGCAAGAAGATCGACCCGCCCGGCATGACCCCGTTGATCCGCACCGTGCGAGGCTCGGGTTATGTCATTGCTGAACCCCTCTAAGGGCTGGCGCTCCTCCAGCAGCCGCCTGCTGGCGCTCTACAGCACGCTGTTCGTGGCCTGGAGCTGCATCCTCATGGGGGTGCTGTACTACGAAGTCTCGACCTACCTGGACAGCCTGGCCAAGCACTCGCTGATGCAGCGCCAACACCTGTTCGCGCGCTTCGAGGGCGAGCAACTGGTGGAAGCCCTGGCCACCAGCATGACCTTCGACATGCGCGCCATCGACGCCTACGGCCTGTTCGACGAACAGCGCCGGCCCTTGAGCGGGCCGATCCGGCAGATCCCCGACGACCTGCCCCTGGACGGGCAGATCCACGAATTGAAGAACTGCATCGACTCCGACGACCCGAGCCTGCCCCGGGACAGCTGCGACGCCGTGGCCACCCACACCCGCGACGGCCGCTGGCTGGTGCTGGTGCGCGACAACGGCTCGCTGTTCGCGGTGACCCGGATCATTCTCCATGCGCTGCTGTGGGGCATCTCCCTGACCATCATTCCCGGGGTCGCCGGCTGGCACCTGCTGCGCCGCCGGCCGTTGCGGCGCATCCGCCAGATCCAGGCCAGCGCCGAAGCCATCGTCGCCGGCGACCTGACCCGGCGCCTGCCGCTGTCGGACCGGCGCGACGAGCTGGACATGCTGGCGGCCATCGTCAACGCCATGCTCGAACGCATCGAGCGGCTGATGCACGAGGTCAAGGGCGTGTGCGACAACATCGCCCACGACCTGCGCACCCCGCTGACCCGCCTGCGGGCCCAGCTCTACCGCCTGCAACAACAGGCCGAGGACGGTTCGCCCCAGGCCCTGCAAATGGACCAGCTGCTGGCCGAGGCCGACACCCTGATGGCGCGTTTTCGCGGCTTGCTGCGCATCTCCGAACTGGAGGACCGGCAACGGCGCTCGGGGTTTCTCGAACTCGATCCCCTGCCGCTGCTGCAAGAGCTGTACGACTTCTACCTGCCCCTGGCCGAAGAAGGCCGCCTGACCCTGCTGCTCGACGTGCCGCCGAGCCTGCCGCGGCTGACCGGCGACCGCGCCCTGTTGTTCGAGGCCCTGGCCAACCTGCTGAGCAATTCGATCAAGTTCACCCCACCGGGCGGCGAAGTGATACTGCGCGGCCTTGATGATGGCGGCAGCCCGCGCCTGGAAGTGCTGGACTCAGGCCCCGGCATTCCCCCGGCGGAACGCGCGGCGGTGTTCCGGCGCTTCTACCGGGTCGACGAAAACAACGCCCAGGGCGGCTTCGGCCTGGGCCTGTCGATCGTCGCGGCGATTGTCAGCCTGCACGGCTTCAAGCTCGAAGTGGGCAGCAGTGAACGGGGCGGAGCGCGCCTGAGCCTGGATTGCCGGCCAAGCCTGATCGCCGACAACTGACCCACCCGGCCCACCCCATCCCGGTAAAAGGACCGCAGGGCCTTCAGCGGCCTCAAAAGCAGCGCCTCCTGCGGCAGCGGCTACGGCTGGCCCAGGGAGTTGCTGTCCAGCTCGTAGAGCAACTCGTCGATAAGCCGCAATACGTCGGCCTCGCTCTGCAAGGACTTGATGCGCAACCCGCTGACCACCAGGTCGACCCGGCCGCTGTCGGGCTCGAACACCCGCAGGGTCAGGGTGCCGTCGCCGGCATGGCTGAAACTGCAGGCCAGGGGCGCCAGGCGCTGTTCGATGCAGGCGCGCCATTGGGCCTGGGTGGGCACCGCCGGTGCCTGGTCGGTCGCGGTGCCCTTGCTCTGTTCATCACCCATGCGGGCTGTCCTTGTGCTGTGGTTGTGCTCTGCCACAGCCCCATTGACCGGACCTGTGGCGGCTCACAGGGTAGAAAACCCCCACCAGGCAAAGAAGGCGCATTTGCACGGGTTGCCCTGGTGCATTTGCACCGGTTCAGCGTCCCCGGTTGCCGGCCGTACCGACGAACAGCCCGCGCTCCCGGGCCCAGACGATGGCCTCGCCGCGGCTGTGCACGCCGAGCTTGGAATACAGGGTGGCGACATGGTTGCGCACGGTGTTGGGCGCCAGTTGCAAGCGCGCGGCAATCTCCTTGTCCGCCAGTCCCTGGTAGATCAGCCCGAGCACGTCGCGCTCGCGAGCCGTCAGGTCAGCGGAGGACACGCCAGGGCTGTCCAGGGCTTTCGGACGTCTGACGTTGGCCAGCCTCTCGATCAGCGTCTGGCTGAACCAGGAGGCGTCACGCATCACTTCCTCGATGGCGCTCACCAGTTCCAGTTCCGAGCGCTTGCGCTCGCTGATGTCCATCAGCACCAGCAGGTAGCAGGGGCTGTCCTGGATGACCAGGGTGTCGGCATAGGCCGCGCAGTCGAGCAGCTCGCCGCCCTTCTTGCGAACCTTGAGGTCCAGAGCGTCGACCTTGCCGTCCTTCTCCAGGCGGCTGAACAGTTGCCCGCTCGCCGCATCGCCCATGCAGCCGGTGGCGTCGATGGTCTTGCCCAGCAGTTCTTCGCTGCTGTAGCCAAAGGTGTTGAGAAAGGCATCGTTGACATCGACGATCTGCTGCTCGGCGCTGCACACCAGGGTCGGCACCGGGGTCAGGCGGAACGACTTGGCAAAGCGCTCCTCGCTCTGGCGCAGGGCAATCTCGATCTTGCGCCGCGGCTCCAGGTCCATGAAGGAAAACAGCATGCCGTCTTCATCGTTGATGTCCAGGGGCTGGCCGGCGACGATCACCAGCTTGCTGCCGCCGTCCGGCAGGCGCAGCTCGGCCTGCATCTGCGGGATGGTCGCGCCCTGCCCCAGGCGCTCGATGGCCAGGTCCCTGTGCTCGGCGTCCTCCAGCACATCCAGCTCGTACACCGAACGGCCGATCACCTGATCCCGGGCATAGCCGGTCATTTCCAGGAAGCCCTGGTTGACCTTGATGTAACGCAGGTCGCTGAGGCGGCAGATCACCGCCGGCGCCGGGTTGGCATTGAAAGTCTTCTCGAAGCGCTGCTCGGCGCCGGCCCAGTCGCTGGCGTCGCTGAGGATCAGCACCAGGGATTCCGGAGCGCCGCTGCGATCGGTGAGGATCATGCTGCGCACCCGGTGCACCCAGTGCCGCGGCTCGCCGTCGATCTCGGCCTGCACCTCGACCACCACGTCGCTGAAGGTTTCCCCGGCGGCCACCCGGTTGATCGGGTAGGCGTCCAGGGCCAGGGGATGGTTGTTGCGGTAGCGCAAGGCATAGCGCCGGGCGTACTCGCCGACATTGGCCCCCAACTCACCGACCTCGCTCACCCCGTGCATGGCCAGCGCCGCCTCATTGGCCCAGAGCAGGCTGCGGGCCTGGTCGGTTTCGATCAGGATCACCCCGTCGGACAGGCCGGCGATGATCTGCTGCAATTGGCGGCGATTGGTTTCGGTGGCAAGTACGGCCTGGCTCATGGCATCTCCAGTCAGGTCCGGCGCGACTGCCCATAGCTGTGCGCCGGAAAAAAGGGGGCTGAAGACTACGACCACGAGCGCTCGCCATCGTGCCCTGCGCCTTCACCGCCACGCACTGGAGCCGCCCCGCGCCAGGGGTTAAGCTGCTGCGCCCGGTCCGACCGCCCTCAAGGAGTGAAGCATGATCAGCATCCGTGAAGCCGACAGCCGCGATATCGATGCCCTGCAGGCCATAGGCTGCGCCACCTACCGCGAACACTTCGCAGCGATCTGGACGCCTGAGGGCATGCAGCGGTTTCTCGACCAGGACTTCGCCCCCGCCAGCCTCGAAGCCTCTGTAGCGGCCCGGGACCGGCACCTGTGGTTACTGGCCCTGGACCGCCAGCAACAACCCATCGGCTTTGCCAAGCTCAACTGGGCCCGGCCGGTTCCGGGTAGCGAGCGCTGCGGGGCCGAACTGCAGAAGATCTACCTGCTCAAGTCCCAGGCTGGCCAGGGCCATGGCCGGCGCCTGCTGGAGCAAGTGATGCAGCGCGCCGCTGGCGCCGGCGAAAGCTGCCTGTGGCTGGACGTGCTCAAGAGCAACAGCGGCGCCCGGCGCTTTTATGAAAGCGCCGGGCTGCGGCAGATCGGCGAAGTGCCGTTCAGCACCGACCTGGAACAGATCGGCATGTGGGTGATGGCTTGCGACCTGCCCCTCAAGGGGCCCTCCGCCCAGGGCTGAGGCTGCCTTTTCCGCGCCCTGCCCGCCACTACAAACCCAGGGCCTTGAGCCGCCGGTACAGGGTCCGCTCGCTCAGCCCCAGGGCCTTGGCCAGCTCGCTGCGCGAGCCATCGAAGACCTCCAGGGCATGGGCCAGTTGCTCCAGGTCCTTGCTGGCGCGACGGCGGGTCACTGGGGCATGGGGCTGGGGACTGCGCAGTTCCGCCGGCAGGTCCTGCAGGCGGATCACCCCGTCGTCGCTGAACAACCGCGCCCGTTCGAGGATGTTGCGCAGCTCGCGGATGTTCCCCGGGTAGGTGTACAGCTGGAGTTGTTCCAGGGCCTGGGGGTCGACCCGCGGCACCACCCCGGGATCGAGGCGGCGCAGCAGGCTGTCGATCAGCAGCGGCAGGTCGTCGCTGCGTTCGCGCAGGGCCGGCAGGCGGATCGGGAAGGCGCTGATGCGGTAGTACAGGTCCTGGCGGAAGCTGCCGGCGGCGACCATTTCCTTGAGCGGCTTGTGGGTCGCCGCCACCAGGCGAAAATCCGAGTGCACGGTGCGCAGGCTGCCCACCGGGCGGAAGCTGCCGGACTCGATCAGGCGCAGCAATTTGACCTGCATGGCCAGCGGCACCTCGCCGATCTCGTCGAGAAACAGGGTGCCGCCGTGGGCCGCTTCCGCCAGGCCGATCTTGCGTTGCAGGGCGCCGGTGAAGGCGCCCTTCTCGTAGCCGAACAATTCGCTTTCCAGCAGGGTTTCGGTGAGCCCGGTGCAGTCCACCACCACCAGCGGCCCGCTGGCCCGTGGGCTGCCATCGTGCAGGGCGCGGGCGAACAACTCCTTGCCAGTCCCGGATTCGCCCTGCAGCAATACTGGGATCGGCGCCGGGGCCGCCCGCTGCAAGGCGCTCAAGGCTTCGTTGAAGGCCGGCGAGCGCCCCACCAGGCCCTTCTGCTGGGGCTGTACCGACGCCACCGCCACTGAGCTGAGGCGTTCGACATAGGCCACCACGGTCCCGGCCTCGCCGATGATTGGCCGCAATTCCACGTCCACGTGCTCCGGGCCGCGCGGGGTGTGGTGGATGTGCAGCATGCGCTCCGGCACCCGGCTGTCATGGGCCTTGCGCATCGGGCAATGCTCCCCGGCCTGATCGCAGGGCACGGCGAACTGGTGGGATACGCGGTAGCACTTGGCGCCGACATGGGGCTTGCCGGCCACGCCGAACTGGCGCTGGTAGGCGGTGTTGGCGGCGATGATGTTGTAGTCGGTGTCGAGCACGATGGTCGGCTGCGGATCGTGTTCGAGGTAGGACACCAGGGCAGACATGGACGGCTGGGCACGGTCGGTGGCGATCAGGGACATGGGGCGACTCCGGGGCAGTGGCGGCAGCTTAAAGCACGGCGCGGCTTTCTGCCATTTTCTGCCACTAACTGCCATATCACTGTCAAATGCCGCTGGCAGTCGCGGCGAAAAACGCCTGATGGCAGCCTCTGCAACCCTCTACTGCAATGAACAGGTGGCCAATCCGAGTGTTTGAGGTTGGCACGTTTATTGACAGTCCAAGGGACGAGCGACAGCGCAGACTGCCCTCACCTTCATTGCCTGGAGTGCCCCATGATCATCCGCGACACCCTGCGTGTAGAAGCCTTTTTCGACCCTCAGACCTGGACCATCAGCTACCTGGTGATGGACCAGGCCAGCCGCCGCTGCGCGCTGATCGACAGCGTGCTGGACTACGACCCGAAATCCGGCCGCACCCGCACCGAGTCCGCCGACCGCCTGATCGCCCGGGTGCGCGAACTGGACGCCCGGGTCGACTGGATTCTGGAAACCCACGTGCACGCCGATCACCTGTCCGCCGCGGCCTACCTCAAGGACCAGCTGGGAGCCCGGGTGGCCATCGGCAATCAGATCACCCGGGTGCAGAAAGTCTTTGGCGCGCTGTTCAACGAGGCCCCGGCCTTTGCCCGCGACGGCAGCCAGTTCGACGTGCTGCTGGAAGACGGCGCCGAATTCAGCATCGGCGGCCTCAGCGCCCGAGCCCTGCACACCCCGGGGCACACCCCGGCCTGCATGACCTACCTGGTGCAAGTGGGCGATGAGTGCGTGGCCTTTGTCGGCGACACCCTGTTCATGCCCGACTACGGCACCGCCCGCTGCGACTTCCCCGGGGCCGATGCGCGAACCCTGTACCGCTCGATCGGCAAGATCCTCGCCCTGCCCCCAGAGACCCGGCTGTTCATGTGCCACGACTACCTGCCCAACGGCCGCGAACTGCAATACATGACCACCGTCGCCGAGCAGCGCGCCAACAACATCCACATTCACCAGGGCGTCGACGAAGACAGCTTCGTGAGGATGCGCGAAGCCCGCGACGCAACCCTGGACATGCCGGTGCTGATCCTGCCCTCGGTGCAGGTCAACATGCGCAGCGGGCACTTTCCCGAGCCCGAAGACAACGGCGTGAGCTACCTGAAGATTCCCCTGAACACCCTATAACTATTACTGACTCCACACGGAGACCTTGCCATGCGTCCCTTCAACCCGGCCCTGCGCCCTGTCGACGGCAGCCACCAGGTGCTGATCGTCGGCGGCGGTGCCGCCGGCGTCGCCGTTGCCGCCAGCCTCTTGACCCGCGATCCGCACCTGGACGTGGCGCTCATCGACCCCGCCAAGCACCACTACTACCAACCCGGCTGGACCCTGGTGGGCGCCGGGGTGTTCAGCGCCGCGTCCACCGAACGGACCCTGGCCGAACTGATCCCCCAGGGGGTCAAATGGATCCAGCGCGCGGTCAGCCAGTTCGAGCCGCAACACAATACCCTGGTACTGGACAACGGCCACGTGCTGGCCTACGACCAGTTGGTCGTCTGCCCCGGGCTCAAGCTCGACTGGGCGGCCATCGACGGCCTGCCCGAGGCCCTGGGCAACCACGGCGTGACCTCCAACTACCGCTACGACCTGGCGCCCTACACCTGGCAACAGGTGCAGCAGCTGCAACAGGGCGAGGCGCTGTTCAGCCAGCCGCCGATGCCGATCAAGTGCGCCGGGGCACCGCAGAAGGCCCTGTACCTGTCCTGCGACCACTGGCTGCGCCACGGGCGCCTGGGGGCGATCAAGCCGCGCTTCCTGAATGCCGGCGGCGTGCTGTTCGGCGTCGCCGACTATGTGCCGGCGCTGATGGAATACGTGAAGAAGTACGCCATCGAACTGGATTTCGGCCATAACCTGGTGGCGGTGAACGGCCCGGCCAAGCGCGCGACCTTCGTTCGCACCCTGGCCGACGGCAGCCAGCAGCCCCTGGAGCGCGCCTTCGACCTGCTGCACGTGGTGCCGCCGCAATGCGCCCCGGACTTTATCCGCCACAGCCCGCTGGCGGACGCCGCCGGCTGGATCGATGTCGACCCCCATAGCCTGCGCCACAGGCGTTTCGTCAACATCCACGGCCTGGGGGATGCGACCAACACCAGCAACGCCAAGACCGCCGCGGCGGCGCGCAAGCAGGCGCCGGTGGTGGCCAACAACGTGCTGGTGGCCCTCAAGCGCCTGACCCGGCTGGCCAGCTATGACGGCTACGGTTCCTGCCCGTTGACCGTGGAACGGGGCAAGATCGTCCTCGCCGAATTCACCTACGGCGGCAAGCTGGCGCCGAGCTTCCCCCGCTGGCTGCTGGACGGCCGCCAGCCGACCCGCCGCGCCTGGTGGCTGAAGGAACGGATCCTGCCGCCGCTGTACTGGCGCGGCATGCTCAAGGGCCATGAATGGCTGGCGCAACCGAACCTGGACACGGACACCCCGCAAGCATGAACGAACACAGTCTTTTGGGCGCCGGGCTGGGGGCGATCATTGGCGCTATCCTGGCCCTGACCGGGGCCGGCGGCGGCATCCTCGCGGTGCCGCTGCTGGTGTTCGGCCTGGGCCTGAGCATGGTCGAAGCCGCGCCCATCGGCTTGCTGGCGGTGGGCCTGGCCGCCAGCGTCGGCGCGGTGCTGGGCTTGCGCCAGGGCATCGTGCGTTACCGCGCGGCGGGGTTTGTCGCCAGCATCGGCATCCTCATGGCGCCACTGGGGCTGTGGCTGGCCCACCGCCTGCCCAACCTGCCCCTGGCGCTGCTGTTTTCCCTGGTGCTGCTGTATGCCTGCGGGCGCATCCTGCGCAAGGCCAGCCTGGAGTTGAAACAGGGCCAGGCGGCGCCGCGTCCGGCGTTCCTGCCCTGTGTGCTCAACCCGGCCCAGGGGCGCCTGCGCTGGACCCTGCCCTGCGCCCGGGCACTGACCTTCACCGGCATGCTCTCGGGCCTGCTGTCGGGGTTGCTCGGGGTGGGCGGCGGCTTCGTCATCATCCCGGCCCTGAGCCGCTACACCAACCTGGACAGCAAGAGCATCGTCGCCACCTCATTGGCGGTGATTGCCCTGGTGTCCCTGGGTAGCGTGATCACCGCCAGCCTCAGCGGGGTGATGCACTGGGCGGTGGGCGCGCCCTTTGCCCTGGGCGCGGTAGCGGGACTGGTGCTGGGCCGGCAAGTGGCCAGCCACCTGGCCGGTCCGCGCCTGCAACAGCTGTTCGCCGTCACCGGCCTGCTGGCGGCGCTGCTGCTGGCGGGCGGCGCCCTGGGCTGGCTGCCCCATTGAACCCATACACCGCGTAGGAGCTGGCTTGCCAGCGCAAGCGGCCTCGCCGACGCCGCTGTCCAACGCAATACTCATGGCGACCGGACTGGCCCCTTCGCCGGCCAGCCGGCTCCTGCAGGGAACTCGATATGCTTTTGGACTATCTGCATTTCACACCGTGGTCGGCCCTGGCCGGAGGCGCGTTGATCGGCCTGGCCGCCGGGCTGTTGATCGTCGCCAACGGGCGCATCGCCGGAATCAGCGGCCTGCTCGGCAGCCTGCTGCAACCGGGCAGCGACGGTTGGGGCGAGAAAGCCCTGTTCATCCTCGGGCTGTTGCTGGCGCCGCTGCTCTGGGGCCTGTTTCACGCCCTGCCCGTCGCCGAGTTCCAGGGCGGCCTGCTCGGCCTGATCAGCGCCGGCCTGCTGGTGGGCCTCGGCACCCGCTACGGCGCCGGTTGCACCAGCGGCCACGGCGTCTGCGGGATCTCCCGACTGTCGCCGCGCTCGATCGTCGCCACCCTGTGCTTCATGGGCACCGGTTTCGCCACAGTCTGGGTACTGCGGCATCTGCTGGGGCTACTGCCATGAGAAAGCTCAGCGCATTTGTCGCCGGCCTGCTGTTCGGTATCGGCCTGCTGCTGGCGGGCATGGCCAACCCGGCCAAGGTCCTGGGCTTTCTCGATCTGGCCGGCAACTGGGACCCGTCCCTGGCGCTGGTGATGCTCGGCGCCATCGCGGTGGCCTGGTGGCCTTTCCATTGGGCCATGGGCCGCTCGCGCTCGCTGCTCGGGGCGCCCATGCAGATCCCCGGCAAACGCAACGTGGATCGGCGCCTGATCGGCGGCAGCCTGCTGTTCGGCGTCGGTTGGGGCATCGCCGGGATCTGCCCGGGACCGGCCCTGGTGCTGTTGCCGGGCGGGCACTGGCAAGCCTGGGTGTTCGTCCTGGCCATGCTTCTGGGCATGCTGCTGTTCCAGCGCCTGGAGGCCCGTCGCCAGCCCTGACCCGTACTCCCTGCGGCACTGTGGCAGCTGGCTTGCCAGCGAAGGCGTCCTGACAGGCACCGCCGACCTGACCCAGGATTCACGGCGCCAGGGCCGGCCTCTTCGCCAGCAAGCCGGCTCCTACCTGGGCAACCACCGGGGAAATATTGGCCTCTGCCGGTCCAACGCCCGGGTGGCGACCATGACCTGGACCCATGTCCTCCAGGAGTGCGCCATGTCCACCGCCCAGTCCCTTGAACTCTGTTTCTGGCGCAAAATCGGCCGCTACGCCTCGCGCATCGGCCGGGCCTTGATCCAGAAAGCCCTGTGGCTCTACTACGCCGCACAACGACCGCAAACCCCGATCTGGGCCAAGACCACCATCTACGCCGCCCTGGGTTACTTCGTGCTGCCGCTGGACCTGATCCCCGACCTGATTCCCGGGGCGGGGTACGTGGACGACCTCGGCCTGTTGACCGGCTCCGTGGTCACGGTGGCCGCCCACATCAACGCCGAGGTCCGGGAGCAAGCCAGCGCGCGCCTGGCCGACTGGTTCGGCAGCGAGCCGGAATAAGCCGCAGGTCGGCGTCAGGGCGCGCATACGACTCAACAAGGCCCTGCAAAACCCCGGGCACCATGGCCGCCCGGCTCACCGCGCCTGGGTGTCCAAGGCATAGAACTCCTGCAGCTTGGCCTGCAGCAGCTTCTTGTCCGGCAGCTGGGTCCGGTACTCGGCGATCAGCGCCGGCGACATGGAACGGTTGAGGGCATATTCCACCACCTCGTCCTCCTTGCTGGCACAGAGCAACACGCCCAAGGCAGGGTTTTCATGGGGTTTGCGCACCTGACGGTCCAGGGCCTCCAGGTAGAAGTCCAGCTTGCCCAGGTATTCCGGTTCGAAACGCCCGACCTTGAGTTCAACCACCACCAGGCAATTCAACCCACGATGGAACAGCAGCAGGTCCAGGGCGAAATCGCGCCCGCCAACCTGCAGGGGAAAGCCCGAAGCGACAAAGCAGAAGTCGCGCCCCATCTCGACCAGGAAATCCTTGAGTTGGCGCACCAGCCCCTGGTGCAGGTCGGCTTCGCCATGCCCCTGGGCCAGGTCGAGAAACTCCACCATGTAGGCATCCTTGAATACCTTCAGGGCCTCGGGACGGTCCTGCCTCAAGGTGGCCGAGGCGTTTGCCGGGCGGGTCAGCGTGCGTTCGAACAGGGCGGATTTGATCTGCCGTTCCAGTTCTCTACGCGACCATTGCTCCTGGATCGCCAGACGCAGGTAGAACTCACGTTCACTGGGCCCCTTGCTCTGCCCCATCACCACCAGATGGTGGCTCCAGGACAATTGTCGCACCAGTGGTGCGACTTTCTCGTCACCGCGATAGGCCTCATAAAACTGGCGCATGCGAAACAGGTTGGCCCGGGTAAACCCCCGCAGCCCCGGCTGCTGCCGCGCCAGGTAGTCCGCCAGTTGCTGGACCACGCCATCGCCCCATTCCGCCGCCTGGATCTTGCGGCTGATGTAGGCCCCGACCTGCCAGTACAGTTCCACCAGTTCAGTGTTCACCGCCCGCACCGCCCGTTGCCGCGCGGCGGTGATCATTTGCGCCACTTCGCCAAATGCCACATCGGTGGCGGTGATTGCCGTTTCAGCCTCTTGCTTCATGACGCACGCCCGCTTGCTGGGAGACAGGCCCCTATCATCCCGTAGCTCGCCATGAGCCCGCAGTCAGGCCTGTCTCTTTGTGTTGAGCGAAATGTCCTGATTTGAGCGCGGTAAACAGACCTGTCAGCCAGGCATGCAATTGAAGTCCTGGGTACTGGCCAGCTGCTTGCCCTGGGCGTCATACAAGCGCGCCGACACCTCGTTGCCCAGGCTCGACTCCACCAGCTTGTAATGCTCACCGGCCTTGAAGCCGCTGTAGCTGAGATGACCATTGCAGTCTTGCTGGTTGGCGTCACCGACGTTCTCTTCAAACAGGGTCACGTCCAGGCGATGCGCGCCGGGCTTGACCTGAAAATAACGCCCATCGTCGACCTTGCGGCCATCCACCCGTTCGGCTATCAGGTCGTTGGATCCCTCTTCCTGCAAACCGATCCAGGCCTCGCTGGGATCGGGCTGGGGCATGGGGCCAGCGCAGGCAGAGAGCAGGCACGCGAGGCCCAGGGCGGGAATCAGCAATAGCGGTTTGAGTGTCATGAACATCTACCTTGGCAATGGAAAAAAGAAGCCCTACAGGCAACTGAACGGCCGGCTCTGGGCCACCTGCCGGCCCTGGGCGTCCAGCAGCGCGGCGCTGACGTCCTGCCCTTCGCTGGACTCCAGCAGTCGGTAATGGCCGCCCGCCTGGAACCCGGCATAGTCCAGGCGCCCCAGGCATTCAGGCTGCGCCGAGTTGCCGTTGGCGCCTTGCAGCAAGGCCATCTGCAAGCGGTGCTGGCCGGGGCTGACCTGGAAATAGCGGCCGTCGCTCAGGCGCTGGCCGTCGACGCTGTCGGCCAGCAGGTCGTTGGGCGACTCCGCGGAAAGATCGATCCAGGCCTGCTGCGGATCGGCCTTGGGCACAGGCCCTGCACAGGCTGAAAGCAGGCACGCCAGGCCCAGGCCCGGCAGCAGCAACAAGGGTTTGAGGGACATGGAAGAAACCTCGCAAATGACAGTAATGAGTGCGGCGCAGGCCCGAAAAAATCGCCGGCACCGATGGCCATCAAGCTTGTCGAGGCTGCGACGCGAGAACAAATGAATCCCCATGAAAGGAATTTCAGGCCTTACCTAAAACTTCCTTCACCTGGCTGAAAGCCGCGTGTTAGGTGGGTCGCTGCAGGCTGCCGAGGTTTGCAATCCCACTCCCTCGGAGGTTTTCGGCATGCTCGGGCTGGTCAAGACCGCACTGCTCAAGCCCTACACGTTCATCGTGCTGGCGATATTCATCTGCATCATCGGGCCCCTGGCGGCCCTGCGTACCCCCACCGACGTGTTCCCCGATATCGGCATCCCGGTGGTGGCGGTGGTCTGGCAGTACAACGGCCTGTCGCCGGACGCCATGGCCGGGCGGGTGATCTATACCTACGAGCGCTCCCTGAGCACCACGGTCAACGACATCCAGCACATCGAGTCGCAGTCGCTGCCGGGCATGGGCATCGTCAAGATCTTCTTCCAGCCCGGGGTGGATATCCGCACCGCCAACGCCCAGGTGACGGCGGTGTCGCAAACCGTGCTCAAACAGATGCCACCGGGCATCACCCCGCCGCTGATCCTCAACTACAGCGCCTCGACGGTGCCGATCCTGCAAATGGCCTTCTCCAGTCCGACCCTGTCGGAGGCGAAGATCCGCGACCTGGTGCAGAACAACATCCGCCTGCCCCTGAGCGCCCTGCCGGGGCTGGCCATGCCCACCCCCATGGGCGGCAAGCAACGGCAGATCACCCTCGACCTGGACCCGCAAGCCCTGGCCGCCAAGGGCCTGTCGGCGCAAGACGTGGGCAATGCCCTGGCGGCGCAGAACCAGATCATCCCGGTGGGCACCGCCAAGCTCGGCGGCGATGAATACACGGTGCTGCTGAACAACAGCCCCACCGCCATCGAGGAGCTCAACGACCTGCCGATCAAGACCGTGGACGGCGCGCTGATCACCATCGGCCAGGTGGCCCACGTGCGCGACGGCTCGCCGCCGCAGACCAATATCGTGCGGGTCGACGGGCGCCGCGCGGTGCTGATGCCGGCGCTGAAGAACGGCAATATCTCCACCCTGTCCATCGTCGATGGCATCCGCCAGATGCTGCCGCGGATCAACGAAACCCTGCCGCCAGCGCTGAAGACTTCGCTGCTGGGGGACGCCTCGGTGTTCGTCAAGCAATCGGTGGGCAGCGTGGCCCAGGAAGGCATCATCGCCGCCCTGCTGACCAGCGCGATGATCCTGCTGTTCCTCGGTAGCTGGCGCTCCACCCTGATCATCGCCGCCTCGATTCCCCTGGCGGTGCTCTCGGCCATTGCCTTGCTGGCGCTCAGCGGCCAGACCCTGAATGTGATGACCCTGGGCGGCCTGGCCCTGGCGGTGGGGATCCTGGTGGACGACGCCACGGTGACCATCGAGAACATCAACTGGCACCTGGAACAGGGCAAGGCGGTCAAGGACGCCATCCTCGACGGCGCCAGGCAGATCGTCGGCCCGGCCTTCGTCTCGCTGCTGTGCATCTGCATCGTCTTCGTGCCGATGTTCCTGTTGCAGGGCATCGCCGGCTACCTATTCCGGCCCATGGCCCTGGCGGTGATCTTCGCCATGGCCAGCTCGTTCATCCTCTCGCGGACCCTGGTGCCGACCCTGGCCATGTACCTG
Source organism: Pseudomonas protegens (assembly GCF_013407925.2). Lineage (NCBI taxonomy): Bacteria > Pseudomonadati > Pseudomonadota > Gammaproteobacteria > Pseudomonadales > Pseudomonadaceae > Pseudomonas > Pseudomonas protegens. The sequence goes on from NZ_CP060201.1 coordinate 441,454, forward strand.
CTCAAGCCGCACACGCCAGAAGCCGGCCCCGGGCATCACCCGGAGGACGCCTTCATCAACCACCACGAGGGCGAACAGCATGCCAAGCCGCGCAATGCCCTGGTACGCGGGCTGTTGGCCTTCCAGCAGGGCTTCGAGGCGCGTTTCTCCAATGTGCGCGACACCTACCACGGCCTGTTGCACCTGGCCCTGGGCCGGCGCAAGACCTTCATCCTCGGCTTTCTTGCCTGTGTGCTGGCCTCCTTCGCCCTGCTGCCGAGCCTGGGCCAGGACTTCTTCCCCGCCACCGACGCCGGCGCCCTGGCCTTGCACGTGCGGCTGCCCCTGGGCACGCGGATAGAGGAAAGCGCGGCGGCCTTCGACCGCATCGAAGCGCGGATTCGCGAAGTGATCCCGGCCGAGCAACTGGATAGCATCATCGACAACATCGGCATCCCCCTGAGCGGCATCGACATGGCCTACAGCAACAGCGGCACCATCGGCCCCCAGGACGGCGACATCCAGGTCACCCTCAAGCCCGGCCACGCCCCCAGCGCCGACTATGTGAAACAGCTGCGTGAAGCCCTGCCGGAAAGCTTCCCCGGCAGCCAGTTCGCCTTCCTGCCGGCGGACATCAGCAGCCAGATCCTCAACTTCGGCGCCCCGGCCCCGCTGGACGTGAAAATCTCCGGGCCCGATGACGCGGCCAACCGCGCCTTCGCCCAGGAACTGCAACGGCGCCTGCAACATGTGCCGGGCATCGCCGACCTGCGCATCCAGCAGTCCACCGGCTACCCGTCATTGCAGGTCAAGGTCGACCGCCTGCGGGCCAACGGCCTGGGCATCACCGAGCGTGACGTGACCAACAGCATGGTGGCGTCCTTGGCCGGCAGTTCCCAGGTGGCGCCGACCTTCTGGCTCAACCCGAAGAACGGCGTGTCCTATTCCATCGTCGCCGCCACCCCGCAGTACCGCCTGGACAGCCTGCCGGCCCTGGAGGCTCTGCCGGTGACCGGCAGCAATGGCCAGTCGCAGATCCTCGGTGGCCTGGCGGATATCTCCCGGGTCGAGAGCCCGGCGGTGGTCAGCCACTACAACATCCAGCCCACACTGGACCTGTACGCCAACGTCCAGGGCCGCGACCTGGGCGCCGTGGCCCACGACATGCAAAAGGTCCTGGACGACGCCGCAGCCCTGCGGCCCAAGGGCGCCACGGTCAGCCTGCACGGGCAAATCGATGCCCTGCACGAGGCCTTCAGCGGCCTGAGCCTGGGCCTGCTGGGGGCGGTGGTGCTGATCTACCTGCTGATCGTGGTCAACTTCCAGTCCTGGGTCGATCCGTTTGTGATCATCACCGCGTTGCCAGCGGCCCTGGCCGGAATCGTCTGGATGTTGTTCTTGAGCGGCACCTCGCTGTCGGTGCCGGCCCTGACCGGGGCCATCCTGTGCATGGGGGTGGCCACCGCCAACTCGATCCTGGTGGTGAGTTTTTGCCGCGAGCGCCTGGCGGCACATGGCGATGCCCTCAAGGCCGCCCTGGAAGCCGGCTATACGCGCTTTCGCCCGGTGTGCATGACCGCCCTGGCGATGATCATCGGCATGCTGCCTCTGGCCCTGTCCGAGGAACAGAACGCCCCTCTGGGCCGCGCGGTGATCGGCGGGCTGCTCCTCGCCACCGTGGCCACCCTGATCTTTGTCCCCGTGGTCTTCAGCCTGGTCCACGGCCGTCGTCCCCAATCCGCTGTTGCTGGAGAAAACACCCATGTCGCCTGATCACACCCCTTCGCGCAAACGCCTGATGCTGCTGGGCATCGGCAGCCTGAGCCTGGCCGCGCTGCTGGTGGCCAACGGCCTGGCCGCGCGCACCCTGCATGAACGGGCCGTGGCCGCCTGGACCGAAACCGCCGCCGTGCCGCAAGTGCTGGTGCTCCAGCCGCAACCCAATGTGCTGGGCGACACCCTGCGCCTGCCGGCGCACCTGGAAGCCTGGAGCAAGGCGCCGATCCACGCCCGGGTCAGCGGCTACCTCAAGGACTGGACCCAGGACATCGGCGCCAAGGTCAGCGCCGGGCAAGTGCTGGCCCATATCGACAGCCCCGACCTGGACCAGCAAGTGGCCCAGGCCCGGGCGCGGATGATCCAGCAGCAAGCCAATGCCCGGCTGGCCCAGACCACCGCCGCGCGCTGGCAGAACCTCTTGGCCAGCCACTCGGTATCGCGCCAGGAAGCCGATGAAAAGACCTCCAACGCAGCTGCCGCCAAAGCCAACGCCGAGGCGGCCGCCGCCGACTACGCACGGCTCTCGGCGCTGGAGGACTACAAGACCATTCGCGCGCCGTTTGCCGGCACCCTCACCGCCCGCCACACCGATATCGGCCAGCTGATCAAGGCCGACAACGACAGCGACCCCGAGCTGTTCGACCTGGCGGACACCCACAAACTGCGGCTCTACGTGCCGATTCCGCAGAACTACGCCAGCGTGATCCGCCCTGGACTGGTGGCGCAGTTGAGCGTGCCGGAACATCCCGGCCAGCACTTCAGCGCGCAACTGCTGGGCGACTCCACCGCCATCGACCCACGCTCCGGCACCCTGCTGGCACAGTTCGTCGCCGCCAACCCGGACGGCGCGCTGATGCCCGGCGACTATGCCGAAGCCACACTGGCCATCCCTGCCGACACCCACGGCGTGAGCATCCCCGCCAGCGCCCTGATCTTCCGCGCCCAGGGCACCCAGGTGGCGGTGATCGACGGTTCCCGCCACGTGCACCTGCGCAGCATCCATATAGGCCTGGACCTGGGCGAGCGGTTGGTGATCGACCAGGGCCTGCAAGCGACCGATCAGGTCATCGACAACCCGCCGGACGCCCTGCGCGAAGGCGACTTGGTGCAACTGGCGGACGCGGGAGGCGAACATGCGCCCAAGGCTTAAGCCCCTCGCCGCCCTGCTGTTGCTGGCCCTGCACGGCTGCTCCCTGGCGCCCCACTACCAGGTGCCGGCCATCGACCTGCCGGCGCAGTATCGCGAACAGAACGCCGACGGCCCCTGGCACCCGGCCGCCGCGCCCCAGGTCATTGCCGAACAGTGGTGGCTGCTGTACCAGGACCCGCGTCTCAACGACCTGCAACAGCGCCTGCTCCAGGCCAACCCGGACCTCGCGGCGGCCCTGGCCCACTACGACGCTGCACAGGCCTACGCCAGCCAACTGCATGCCGGGCTGTTCCCGCAGATCAGCGCCAGCGCCCAACCGCTGCGCCAACGCCAGTCGGACAGCCGCCCCCTGCGCGGCAGCACGCAACCGTCGATCTACAACAGCAACACCGCCGGTTTTTCCCTGGGCTTCGACCTCGACCTTTGGGGGCGGATTCGCAATCAAGCCGCGGCCGGCGATGCCCAGGCCCAAGCCTCCGGAGACGATCTGGCAGCCGCGCGCCTGAGCCTGCAAAAACAGCTGGCGAGCCTGTATGTGCAACTCAATGGCCTGGACGCCCAGAGCCGCATCCTCAGCCACTCCCTGGAGGATTACGCCCAGGCCCTGCAACTGACCCGCGACCGTTATCAAGGGCAAATCGCCTCGGAACTGGACCTGACCCGGGCCCAGAGCCAACTGGCCAGCGCCGAAGCGGAACTGGACGAAGTGCGCGCCCAGCGCAACCTCACCGAACACGCCATCGGCGAACTGGTGGGCGAGCCGGCCAGCCAATTCCACCTGGCGCCCTCTGCGCAACTCTTGAGCCTGCCGAGCATTCCCCAGCAACTGCCCAGCACCCTGCTGCAACGAAGGCCGGACATTGCCGCCGCTGAACGCCGCGTGTATGCCGCCAATGCCGGCATCGGCATCGCCCGCGCCGCCTGGTATCCGGATTTCAGCCTGACCGGCATGCTCGGTGGCCAGACCCAGGGCGTGGGCAACCTGCTGGCCGCGGGCAATCGCTATTGGGCCTTGGGGCCTTTGGTGAACCTGCCGATTTTTGATGGCGGGCGGCTGAGCGCCAATGAGCGCCAGGCCCATGCCGAGTTCGAAGAAGCCGCCGCCCATTACCGTGGACAGGTGCTGCGGGCGGTGCGCGAGGTGGAGGACAACCTGGGGCAACTGCGGGATTTGCGTCAGGAGGCGCTGGATCAGCAGGCGGCGGTGAATGCGGCGCTGCATACCCAGACCTTGGCGATGAACAGCTATCAGGCCGGGGCGGTGAGTTACCTGGATGTGGTGACGGCGCAGAACGCGGCCTTGCAGGCGCAACGGGGGTTGCAGGCGGTGCAGACAAGGGAGTTGCAGGCGAGTGTGGGGTTGCTGGTGGCGTTGGGTGGAGGAGAGTCAGCGGCAAGTTTGTAGCGGCAAGCGGCAAGCTGAAAGCTTGAGGTTTGCCGCCTCGCCCTATGCGTCGCCAACCGTTGCTGATAGTGTTGAGCGCCAAAAAAGTAGTTATCATACCCACCGCCACGACAGGGAGTTGAAAGCGATGTGAACAGCCGGCAACTCATCGCCCAGATCGAAGCAGATGGTTGGTATCTGGTCAGGGTCAAGGGCAGTCACCACCACTTCAAACACCCAACCAAGCCAGGCCTGGTTACCATTCCCCATCCCAAAAAAGATCTACTGGCCAAAACGGTAAGCAGCATATTGAAACAAGCCCGGCTCTAACCACCCAGGCTCGACGCTCCCAGGTCCGAAGGAGGATCAGTCCATGCTCTATCCCATTGCCATTCTCCCCGGTGACGACCAACACGCCTGGGGTGTGGAAGTACCCGATATTCCTGGCTGCTTCTCCGCCGGTGACGACCTCGACGACGCCATGGCCATGGCCCGCGAAGCCATTGAAGGCCACCTGGAATTACTGGCCGAAGAAGGAGCAGCCATTCCCACCGCGCGCACAGTGACCCTCCACGCCGCCAATCCCCAGTATCAAGGCTGCACTTGGGCCGTGATTGATATCGACATCACTCGCTACATGGGCAAGGCGGAAAAACTCAACATCACGCTGCCGGGCTATTTGCTGAATCGAATTGATGAATATGTGAAACATCATCCGGAACAGAAAAGCCGATCGGGCTTTTTGGCTCAGGCTGCGTTGAGGGTCTTGCAGGGCGTTTGAGGGTTTTGATTGAAAGGGTGAGGGTTCAGGTTTTGGCTTTGCTCTCCCTTCAGGAGGCCGGAGCGAGGTGCCGGATGCAGGGGCAGGAGCCCTTTGGTGATGTTGGGCTGGACCGGCATTCCGGCTTTGCCAAAGTGGTTCGCCCTTACCGCGAGTTCTGGGTACATATCCGTTGCTGCGGTCACGGCTGCTTATGGTTTCGCTCTTACAGCGACTCACTTTTGAAGAGCGCAAAAGTGAGCAAAACGCTCCTGCCCCTCCACTCGGTGCCTCGCCTAGGCTCGGCATGCCCGAACTCCGGCATTGATCCGTGGGCCGCCGCAATGGGCCATCCATGGCCCAGTGCGGCTAACCCGGCGTCCTGCCGGGTTACCCACGGCTCAATACCTGCGTTCGGCCATCGTGTCTAAAGGGGCAGGAAGATCAAAAGCCAGAGCAAGATCAACATCTGACGGCGGCCTGCCGGCCGACCTGTTTCATTGCCGTTCACGTTACATGTAGCCGCTGCCGCAGGCTGCGAACGGCTCCGCAGGAGACGCTAAACCTGCCTCCCCGATATTCCTGACATATCGCGCCGCCTGGTTTTGCGAGCGCGAGCGCTCGTTCGCAGCCTGCGGCAGCGGCTACAAGGAGACGGCCTGCGCACCTTGGCTTTGGCTTTTGATCTTGATCTTGATCTTGATCTTCAGGCCCCTTCCCAGCAGGCCGAGCGTAGGCGTTGCGTAGGGGGCAGCTCGGCAGGGATGCCGAGCTAGCCGCCACCCGGCCATGGATGGCCGGTTGGCGGCGGGCCCCCGGAGCAATGCCGAAGTGAGGGAACCCCGAGCCCCAGCGAGGGGCCGTATGGAGGGGCAAGCCCTTTTGGTTCCTTTTGTGGCGTTTGACAAAAGGGACTCGCCGTAAGGGCGAAACCCTAAGTGGCAATGACCGCAGCAACGGATATGTACCCCGTCCCCCGCCATAAAGGCGAAACCTCCAGCGGCCGTTACCGCAGCAACGAATATGCACCCAGTCAACCTCGCCACAAAGACAAAACCGCCAGCCGCCACACCCGCAGCAACGGATATACCCCCCACCAAAACCAGCCACCAACACCACGAAACAAGCGCTCAAACATCTCCCCAATCACCCTGTTGCAGCGCTATGACGTCGCTCCTATAGTCCCCCCTCGCAACCCAATCCGCGAGCGACCTTGGCCGGTCGAATATAGGAACGCATCCACTTTCAAACATCCTCGCAGTCGCTTTTGTCCCTGCGATCAAAGGTTATGACGGTGGTGCGCGGGACACCTCAAGGTGTGCTGTTGCCCTATCCCAGGCCAGCCTGCTCGCGCATCACTGCCCCAATCCTGACGGTCGGCAAAAAGGCGATTGCTCTATAAGCAGGAGCCGCACCTATGACTGACCATCACCCCCCCCGCTTCACCCCCATCGACACCCACGACACCGAACACCCGGTGTTCTACCTCGATACCCAAGCCCCCTTGAGCGACCTGGCCAGCAGCGCCGCCCACCGTTTCACCGTGGTCCGCGACCTGATGGACAGCCTCTCCACCCTGGGGCTGAAAGACATCAGCGATTGCGACCTGACCCACATCACCCGTGGTGTGCATCTGCTCACACGAGAAGGCTGCGCGGTGCTGGAAGTGATTCAGTGGCGGGTCGCGTAGGAATCCTGTTCGCGAACCTGTGGCGAGGGAGCTTGCTCCCGCTTGGGCCTCAACCCCATGCCACCTGATGCACCGCGTGCATCAGGGTTTGGGGCCGCTGCGCAGCCCAGCGGGAGCAAGCTCCCTCGCCACAAAGCACAACTTGCATACAGATAACTGAGACTCAAGCTCCAAGCTCCAAGCTCCAAGCTTGCAGCTTTCAGATATGGCAACTGCTCAGGCCATTCCTCTCCAGGTAACGCTGGTGCGCTTCATCCGCCAGGTCGAAGCGGCCCAGGGGCACGATCACCGTGGCTACGGGTTTGTTGAGGCGGCCGGAGTCTTGCAGGGCGGTCTTGGCCGCCCTCGCCTGTTCGGCCTGTTCGGCGTTGGTGTGAAAGATCGCCGAGCGATATTTCACCCCGCCATGCTCGCCCTGGCGATCCACCGAGGTGGGATCATGCAGGCCCCAGAAGTGTTCGATCAGGGTCGAATACGCCAGCACCTGCGGGTCGAAATCCACCTGCACCACTTCAATTTGCACCGCCTCGTCCCCGGCTTCCACGGCGTAGCCGACGCGGCTGTCGATAACGCCCGGCAGCGCCCGGAACGCGGCTTCCGCGCCCCAGAAGCAGCCGGCGCCGAAAGTCGCCTGTTCAACCTCACTCATTGAATCGCTCCCACCTTTTCACCGCTGGCACCCAGCCAGCCATCAACGATCTGCGGATGGGCCGCCACCCATTCCTTGGCCGCCTGCGCCGCCGGTTGCTGTTCCTTTTCGATCTTGAGAATCAGGTCGTTCAGGGCCTGAGGCTCGATGCTGAAGTTCTCCAGGAACGCGGCAATTCGCGGCGCGCGTTTTTGCAGGGCGCTGGACGCCAAAACATAGACTCGGGCATCCGGGTAGGCGCAGGTGATCTTGCTCTTGCTCAGCCAGTCGGCATCCACCGTGGGGCTGATGAATTTCCAGCAGCCGTCGGCCTTGTACAGCGGGTCGCCCTTCTTGTTGTCCTGGGCGTAGCCGTCGAACGCCGGTTCATCCAGGCGGCGCAGGTCGAAGGCGGAGAAGATCCAGTCCGGGGTGTAGGCGTAGAACACCACGCCGCGCTGGGCCTTGTAGGCGGCGGCGAGCTTGGCGTAGGTCACCGAAGCTTCGGTGGACACCGATTCGAATTTGTCGGCAAAGCCGAAATCCTTGGCCTTGATCTGGCCGATGTAGGTCGACTCCCAGCCCGCCGGGCCCACCAGCAATTGCGCCTTGCCGCCGCCCAGGGGTTCGAAGAGTTTGGCCACTTCAGGCTTTTGCAGGTCGTAGACCGACTTCACGCCATATTTGTCTTGCAGGTAGCCGGGGATGTAGAAGCCCTGAACCCCCAGGTACGGCTGCTTATTGGGCACCAGGGAACGGGTGCCGCCGGTGACGTATTTGGCCCAGGCGGCGGACTGGTTGGGCAGCCAGATATCGGTGAGCACGTCCACCGAGCCGTCGCCCTTGGCAGCGGCGGCGAACAGCACCGGCACGTCACCGGCGAGGTAGGAAACCTCGCCGTCGAGGCGGCTCTTGATCACTTCGCCAAGGATGTTCTGGATAGCGATGGCGCCGGTCCAGTTCTGCTCGCCGATGACGATCTTGTCCTTGGCCAGCACCGGCAGGGACAACCCCAACAACAGCGCGGCGGCGCCAAGGGTACGGGTAAACGACTTGTTCAAGGGACACCTCATGCTTTTTGCAATGTGCGATCCCGCTGGCGCAGGGTCGCTTGAATGATGCGATCGGGAATCAGCGCGCAGAACACGATCGCGGCGCCGGCCAGCATGCCCTCGCCGCCCTTGATGTTGCGCAGCGCGGTCATCACGTCGTAGCCCAGGCCGCCGGCGCCGATCAACGCCGCCACCACCACCATCGACAGGCTCATCACCAGGGTCTGGTTGATCCCCAGCAGCAAGGAGCCCGCGGCCAGGGGCAGTTCGACCTTGGTCAGGATCTGCCACGGCGTGGCACCGTGGGCCAGGGCTGCTTCGACGGCGGTTTTGGGCACTTCCTGAATCCCCAGGGCGGTGAGGCGGATCATCGGCGCCAGGGCGAAGATCACCGTGGCGATCACCGCCGGGGTCTTGCCCACCGAGAAGAACGCCACCGCCGGGATCAGGTACACGAAGGTCGGCAGGGTCTGCATCACGTCCAACAGCGGAGTGATCAGGCGCCGGGCCAGGGCGCGCTTGGCCAGGAGGATGCCGGCGGGTACGCCGATCAACAGCGAGATCAGCACCGAGGAACCCACCAGGGCCAGGGTGGCGATGGTCCGTTCCCAGAAACCGAACAGGCCGATGTAGAGCAAGGCCGCGGCACTGGTCAGGGCCAGGGCGGCGCCGGCGCTGCGCCAGGCCAGCAGCACCAGGGCCAGGGCCGGCACCGGCCAGGGTAGCCAGCCCAGCAGGCTTTCGGTGCTGTCGATCACCGTGCGCACGGCGACTATCACGCCGACGAAGGTGCTTTCGAACGTTACCTGGGACCAGGCAATCAGTTGGTCGATGGCCGCGGCGGTGCCCAGCAGCACTTGGCGGTTGGCGGGAAACTGCAGCCAGGGGCCCGAGGCATCGGTGGCCAACACCCGCCACAGCACCAGGGCCTGGGACAGCAGCAACACCAGCCACGGCAGGCGCCAGTCCGAACGCCCAAGGCGACTGGGGCGGCGGGCCAGGATCACACTCAACAGGCGGCTGAGCAGCAAGCCGATCAGCGCCAAGGCGGCCCAGGCGAAACTGGCTGTGGCCAGCCCCTGCCCCAGGGCCGCGGCCGCGCCCAGTTCCAGGGCGAAGCCCAGCCAGTACAGGCCACCACGACCGCTGGCGGCCAGGGCGGCGGGGCCCAGCAGCAGGGCCTGGGCAAAGGACAGTCCGGGGCTGACCGGCGCCGGGGTCGTCGCGCTCTTGCGCGGGGCAATCGTCGCCACCGGCGTGGCGCTGCGGACGCCGTGTTCCTGGAAGAAGTCCGCCACTTCGGCATCCGCCGGCTGCTTCAGCAATTCCTCAGGCGTACCGACCTGAATCAACTGGCCGTGGCGCAGCACGGCGATGCGGTCCGCCAGACGCAGGGCTTCCGCCGGGTCGTGGGTCACCAGCAAGGTGGTGATGCCGCGCTCGCGCACCACCCGCAGAAAGTGGCTTTGCAGGTCGCGGCGAATGGTCGGGTCCAGGGCGCTGAAGGGTTCGTCCATCAGCAGGATGTCCGGCTCGCTGACCAGCGCTCGGGCCAGGCCGACCCGCTGCTGCATGCCGCCGGACAGCTCATGGGGATAGTGCTCGCCCCAGCCTTCCAGGCCCATGGCCTGCAACTGCACGTCGGCTGCGGCATGGCGCAGGGCTTCAGGCTCGCCGCGCAGCTCCAGGGGCAAGGCGACGTTGTCGTGCACGCTGCGATGGGGCAGCAGACCGAAGTGCTGGAAGACCATGCCGATGCGCCGCGAACGCAGGGTGCGCAGTTCCTGGGCCGACAGCTGGCTGATGGCCGAACCGTCGATCAGCACTTCGCCGCTGCTGGGCTCGATCAACCGGTTGATATGCCGCAGCAAGGTGGACTTGCCGCTGCCGGAGGTGCCCATCAGGCACAGCACTTCGCCACGGCGCACCTTGAGGCTGACCTGCTCAACCGCTGGCGGCGCGGACTGGCCACGGCGGCGGGCGTAGTGCTTGGTCAGGTGGCGTAATTCCAGCACCACGTCGGCGTTATCCGCGGGCGGGCTGACGGAGGCTGGGACGGCAAAGGCCTCTTGGGGGTGAACGGCAGACACGGGAACTCCTGACGCCGGGCGCGGGATGGCGTAACCGGCGGTGAACAAGTAAAAAAAAGGGGGGGACCTGTTCGCCGGCAAGCCGGCTCCTACAGGCGAAAGCGATCTAACGGTCAATTACAACGATTTCGGGCTCCACAACTGCACGGCCCGGGCATCCACCGGCTTGGGCAACAGCTTTTCCTGGTAGAAGGCATCGGCGATTTTCTGCTGCTCGCCCAAGGCATCGGGCTTGACTGCTTCCACCTTGTAGGTGCGGCGGCTGTTGGCCAGTTCCACCGTCGGCACATCCAGGTTGCCCCACAGCGGGCCCAGCAGTTTGGCCGCCTCGGCCGGGTGCGCCTTGACCCAGGTGCCGGTCTTCTGCAGCTCGGCGAACACTTGCTGCAGCACCTCGGGATGGGCCTTGGCGTAGTCGTTGGACGCCAGGTAGTAACGGCGATAACTGGCCAGCCCCTGGCCATCGTGCAGCACCCGCGCGCCCTGCTGGCGCTGGGCGCTGGCGACAAAAGGTTCCCAGGTGACCCAGGCATCGACCTTGGCGGTTTCCAGCGCCGCGCGACCGTCGGCCGGGGTCAGGTACACCGGTTGGATATCGGCGAAGCTCAAGCCCGCTTCGCGCAAGGCGGCGATCAGCAGGTAATGGCTACCAGCAGCCTTGGTTACGGCGATGCGCTTGCCCTTGAGGTCGGCCAGGGATTTGAGCGGCGAATCCTTGGGAATGACGATGGACTGAGCGGCGGGCGACGGGGTTTCAGTGGCGAAATAGGTCAGCTTGGCCCCGGCGGCCTGGGCGAAGACCGGCACCGTGTCGGCGACATCGGCGCTGATATCCACATTGCCCACGTTCAGCGATTCCGCCAACGGCAGGCCACTGGTGAACTCGTGCCAGGTGATGTTGACGCCCTGCCCCGCCAGCTGTTTTTCCAGGGTGCCCTGGGCCTTGAGCAAGGCCAGCAGGGTCGAGGATTTCTGGTAGCCGATGCGCAGATCGGTATCGGCCTGGGCATTGAGGGCCATGCCCAGCGCCAGACCGGCCAGGGCGGTGATCGACAAGCTACGACGCAAAGCAAAGGGCAGGCGCATGGGGGCGAACCTTCTGGGAGGCAGGAAAGTCGCTAAAAGCTAATCGATCTAATAAATCGAAAATAAATACTTTTTAGGAATTAGCTTAGGTTCGTGCGGTTGAGCGGTGTTAACGGCCGCAGGGCACCGATCCACCGAACTTCGACTGTCGCATACAGAAGTAGCTGTGCTTCTTCAGGGTGACCGGGGCTGCCGCACAGGGCAGCAGGGCCTGATTGACCTCGATCGACAAGCGCTCGCCCTGCAGCTCACGAGCGTCCAGGTGGATGCGACAGCTGTTCGCCAATTGACGGGATGGATAGCCAATAGGGCTGATGACCCGGTTATCCATCTTCAACACCAGGGGGTTCTCTGCCGATGAAGTGCAAGTCACCAGGCCCGGGTGACTGGCACGGATTTCCACGGAGTCGTCATCACTGAGCGAGGCGGAAAACAAGGGAACCAGAAACAGCGAGACCAGTTGGTGAGGAGTGCTGGACTGCACACTCACATAGAGCGGCTCGGCCCCGCAGGCCAGCTTGAACGAAGTGCCCTGGTCATAGTTGCCGGTGCTGGCATCCTGCCAACCGCCGAGGCTGTCAGCCTTCCAGTCGTGGCCCCATTTGTAATCGATACAACCGCCCAGGCTCAGAGCCAGGGCCAGACAGAGCACCATCCTGTGCATATTCGGCATCCCATGGGAAAAGTTCGCCAGTGTACGCCAGGCAAAGCGGCTCACGCTGCCCCGTGCAGGAGCTGGCTTGCCAGCGAAGACGTCGGCATGGGCGGTGCACGTCTGGCGGGCCCCTTCGCCGGCAAGCCGGCTCCTACGGAAATGGCGGTGTGGGCGGGTTCGTGAAAACACCGCAGGCCCCCGGTAGGAGCTGGCTTGCCAGCGAAGGCGTCGCCATGGGCGGCGCACATCTGGCGGGCCTCTTCGCCGGCAAGCCGGCTCCTACGCCTGGCGCTGGGCGATGGCCTGGGAGGCGGCGAGCATGGCCCGCAGCAGCACGGCGCAGCCGGCGGCGAGGTCGTCGGGGTCGGCGTTTTCGATTTCGTTGTGGCTGATGCCGCCTTCGCAGGGCACGAAGATCATCCCCGCCGGGCCCAGTTCGGCGACGAAGATCGCGTCGTGCCCGGCACCGCTGACGATGTCCATGTGCGACAGGCCCAGCCACTGCGCCGCACCGCGCACGGCTTCGACACAGACGGGGTCGAAGTACAGCGGCGGGAAGTCCGCAGTCGGGGTCAGTTCGAAGCTCAGGCCGTGTTCTTCGCAGGTGTTGTCGATCACCTGGCGCACCTCGGCAATCATCGAATCCAGGCGCGCCGGCTCCAGATGGCGGAAGTCCAGGGTCATGCGCACCTCGCCCGGAATCACGTTGCGCGAGCCCGGGTAGGCTTGCAGGCAGCCGACGGTGCCGCAGGCGTGAGGCTGGTGACCGAGGGCCGCGCGGTTGACCGCCGCGACCACTGCGGCGGCGCCCACCAGGGCATCCTTGCGCAGGTGCATCGGGGTCGGGCCGGCGTGGGCCTCGACGCCACGCAGCTTGAGGTCGAACCACTTCTGGCCGAGGGCGCCGAGCACAATGCCTATGGTCTTGCGCTCGTCTTCCAGGATCGGGCCTTGCTCGATATGCGCTTCAAAATAGGCGCCCACCGGATGCCCGCTGACCGGGCGTTTACCGGCGTAGCCGATGGCGTTCAGCGCCTCGCCGACGCTGATGCCCTCGGCGTCGGTCTTGGCCAGGGTGTCCTCCAGGGTGAATTTCTCGGCGAACACCCCGGAGCCCATCATGCACGGCGGGAAGCGCGAGCCCTCTTCGTTGGTCCACACCACCACTTCCAGGGGCGCTTCGGTTTCCAGCTTGAGGTCGTTGAGGGTGCGCAGCACTTCCAGCCCGGCCAATACGCCGAAGCAGCCGTCGAACTTGCCACCGGTGGGCTGGGTGTCGATATGGCTGCCGGTCATCACCGGTGGCAGGTGCGGGTTGCGCCCGGGGCGGCGGGCGAAGATGTTGCCGATGCCGTCCACGGTGACGGTGCAACCGGCCTCCTCGCACCACTTCACGAACAGGTTGCGGGCCTGGCGGTCGAGGTCGGTCAGGGCCAGGCGACAGACCCCGCCCTTGACCGTGGCGCCGAGCTTGGCCAGCGCCATGAGCGACTGCCACAGACGATCGCGGTTGATGTGCTGATGGCTGGATTGCAGAACCTCGACGGCAGCGTTCATGGTGATTTCCTCAGGCTTTTTCTGGTTGTGGTTGACGGGATCGGGCGCGTCTTGAGTGGTGCGGTTTTCGGTGTCCCTGTAAGAGCGAGCTTGCTCGCGATTGGCCGGCAGACGTTACCTAACCCGCAGAGAGGCAGCGTTGTCTGTGCCTTCATCGCGAGCAAGCTCGCTCCTACAGAGTCGGGGTCTTGGCGGTCAGGCCCTGGGGGCTGCGCCAGGTGCACAGGCCGTAGTAGATCAAGCCGCCCAGGGCCGAGCCGGTGAACCAGCCGTAGCTGTAGAACCAGTTGAAGGCGCTGCTGCCCAGGGACATCAGGGTCAGGGCCACCGGCACGCCGAAGGCGATGAAGCCGTGCCAGTTCCACGCCGGATAAACGTCGTCGCGGTACAGGCCGGCCAGGTCCAGGCGCTGTTGCTTGATGATGAAGTAGTCCACCACCATGATCCCGGCAATCGGCCCCAGCAGGCTGGAGTAGCCCAGCAGCCAGTTGGAATACACGGTCTCCAGGCTGACGTCGGAAATCAGCAGGCCGAGCTTTTTCAACAACTCGTGGCCCATCAGCGCCAGCCCCACCAGGCCGGTGAGGATCACCGCGGTGGTGCGGCCGATCAGCTTGGGCGCCAGGTTCTGGAAGTCGTTGGTGGGCGAGACGATGTTGGCCGCGGTGTTGGTGGACAAGGTGGCGATGATGATCAGCGCCATGGCCAGAGCCACCCAGCCCGGGCTCTGGATATGGCCGATCAGGCTGACCGGATCGGAGACGGTGACGCCCACCAGTTTCACCGAGGCGGCGGTCATCACCACCCCCAGGGCGGCAAACAGGAACATGGTCAGCGGCAGGCCGAAGATCTGCCCGAGGATCTGGTCCTTCTGGCTTCTGGCGTAGCGGCTGAAGTCGGGAATGTTCAACGACAGGGTGGCCCAGAAACCCACCATCGCCGTGAGCCCAGCCATGAAGTAGCCAATGACGCTGGCGCCCTCCGGACGCTTGGGCGGGATCGCCAACAGCTCGGTCAGCGACACGCTGGGCAAGGCCCACACCAACAGGCCGATGCCCACCGCCACCAGCAGCGGCGCGGACAGGGTTTCCAGCCACTTGATCGACTCGGCGCCGCGCAGCACCACCCACAGGTTGAGGGTCCAGAAGATCATGAAGCCGATCACTTCGCCGGTGCCGCCCAAGGCCTTCCAGCCCTCGAAGATCGAGCCCAGGAACAGGTGGATCGCCAGCCCGCCGAACATGGTCTGGATGCCGAACCAGCCGCAGGCCACCAGGGCGCGGATCAGGCACGGCACGTTGGAGCCGATGATGCCGAACGAGGAGCGCAGCAGTACCGGGAACGGAATGCCGTACTTGGTGCCGGCAAAGGCGTTGAGAGTCAGGGGAATCAGCACCACGATATTGGCCAGCAGGATCGCCAGCAGCGCCTCGCCGACGCTGAGGCCGAAGTAGGCGGTGAGCACCCCGCCGAGGGTGTAGGTGGGCACGCAGATCGACATGCCGATCCACAGTGCGGTGATATGCCATTTGTTCCAGGTGCGTTCCTGGACCTGGGTCGGTGCGATGTCGTGGTTGTAACGGGGGCTGTCGAGTACGTCGCTGCCGGCGTCCAGCTCGTACAAGCCTTCGCACTCGGTCACCTGGGATCTGATCTGTTGCATGGCCGCTCCACTGTTGTTCTGATTATTTTGCTCATCAGGCCGGCGCACCCAGAAACAGCGCGCCGGACGATGGCCGGAGAACTGACGACTTCCGCCCTCCTGGCCAGCGATCTGCGGCGGCACTCAATAAAGGTGCCAACTACTGCCGGATACGCGCCTGCACAGTGTGCGGAATCCATGTAAACAACTGATGTGATTCAGTTTTATTCAATCAACTTTGTAGCCCCAGGTTAGTTGCGCATTCACTCAGGCCGGGTGTTTGGCAAGTTGTCCATTCGGTCAGGACCCAAAGCAGTGCACGGTTATTTTCTTAGTTGCCTGTCGTTCTTCGCAGCGCCTCCTCAAACGGCTGATTTGACATAGGAAATCTCGACCATTTTTCGATCCTGTCAAGTGCGTCAAAATGGTGATGATGTGCACCATTTTGCGGATTTTGATTTTTATTCGTTTAATTTCAACAACTTATAATTAATATATGCTTATAAAAAATATTCTTGCTGTTTCTTTGAACTGCGGCTAGCTTCTAATCCTGACACCGCTGACAGGATTATTAAGTTGTCAGCGCGTTCAATAAAAAAGTTAGAACCGACAACAGTCGGTCATGCCTGCGAGGAACTCGGAATGTCTCTGTTGATCCGTGGCGCCACCGTTATTACCCATGATGAAAGTTATAAAGCCGATGTGCTCTGCGCAGAGGGTCTGATTCGCGCCATCGGCAACAATCTGGATATTCCCGCCGGCTGTGAAGTGCTCGATGGCAGCGGCCAATACTTGATGCCCGGCGGCATCGACCCACATACCCACATGCAACTGCCCTTCATGGGCACCGTGGCCAGCGAAGACTTCTTCAGCGGCACGGCGGCGGGCCTGGCGGGGGGCACCACTTCGATCATCGACTTCGTGATTCCCAACCCCCAGCAGTCGTTGCTGGAGGCCTTCCACCAGTGGCGCGGCTGGGCCGAGAAATCCGCCAGCGACTACGGCTTCCACGTGGCCATCACCTGGTGGAGCGAGCAGGTGCGCGAGGAAATGGCCGAACTGGTGCAGCACCACGGCATCAACAGCTTCAAGCACTTCATGGCCTACAAGAACGCCATCATGGCCGCCGACGACACCCTGGTGGCCAGCTTCGAGCGCTGCCTGGAACTGGGCGCGGTGCCCACGGTGCACGCGGAAAACGGCGAGCTGGTCTATCACCTGCAGCGCAAGCTGCTGGCCCAGGGCATCACCGGGCCGGAAGCGCATCCGCTGTCGCGACCCTCGCAGGTGGAAGGCGAAGCCGCCAGCCGGGCCATTCGCATCGCCGAAACCCTGGGCACGCCGCTGTACCTGGTGCACGTCTCCACCCAAGAGGCGCTGGACGAAATCACCTACGCCCGCAGCAAGGGCCAGCCGGTCTACGGTGAAGTGCTGGCCGGCCACCTGCTGCTGGACGACAGCGTGTACCGCAATCCGGACTGGCAGACCGCCGCCGGCTATGTGATGAGCCCACCGTTCCGCCCCCGTGGTCATCAGGAAGCGCTGTGGCGCGGCCTGCAATCGGGCAACCTGCACACCACCGCCACCGACCACTGCTGCTTCTGCGCCGAACAGAAAGCCGCCGGCCGCGATGATTTCAGCAAGATCCCCAACGGCACCGCCGGCATCGAGGACCGCATGGCGGTGCTCTGGGATGAAGGGGTGAACAGCGGGCGCCTGTCGATGCAGGAGTTCGTCGCCCTGACCTCCACCCACACCGCAAAGATCTTCAACCTCTACCCGCGCAAGGGCGCAATCCGCGTCGGTGCCGATGCCGACCTGGTGCTCTGGGACCCGCAAGGCACGCGGACCATCTCCGCCAAGACCCACCACCAGCAGGTGGACTTCAACATCTTCGAAGGCAAGACCGTGCGCGGCGTGCCCAGCCACACCATCAGCCAGGGCAAGCTGGTGTGGGCCGACGGCGACCTGCGAGCCGAACGCGGCGCCGGGCGCTACATCGAACGCCCGGCCTACCCGGCGGTGTTCGACCTGTTGAGCAAGCGCGCCGAGCGGCACAAGCCGACGGCGGTTAAACGCTGAGACCGGGGGCGTTGCCCCCTATCGCGAGCAAGCTCGCTCCTACATAAAAAACACGACCCTGTAGGAGCGAGCTTGCTCGCGATCCGGACGCCCTCGCCCGCTTGTAAACATGCCCGTCAGAGGCAGCCGCTAAAAAAACCGTGAGGCCAAAACCGTGATCAAGACCTTGAACCACTTGCCCCACCCGACCCTGGACGGCGCCACCCTGGCCGGCCATTTCAGCGATCTGGCGCCACCGCTCAACACCCGCCAGGCCCATCTGGAAGCCTCGCGCTGCCTGTATTGCTACGACGCGCCCTGCGTCAACGCCTGCCCCAGCGAGATCGACATTCCTTCGTTCATCCGCAATATCCACACCGACAACGTCCAGGGCGCGGCGCAGAAGATTCTCTCGGCCAACATCCTCGGCGGCAGCTGCGCCCGGGTCTGCCCCACCGAGATCCTCTGCCAGCAGGCCTGCGTGCGCAACAACGCCCAGGAGTGCGCGCCGGTGCTGATCGGCCTGCTGCAACGCTATGCCCTGGACAACGCGCACTTCACCGAGCACCCGTTCCAGCGCGCCGCGCCCAGCGGCAAGCGCATCGCCGTGGTCGGCGCCGGCCCGGCGGGTTTGTCCTGCGCCCACCGCTGCGCCCTGCACGGCCATGAGGTGGTGATTTTCGAAGCCCGGGAAAAAGCCGGCGGCCTCAACGAATACGGGATTGCCAAGTACAAGCTGGTGGATGACTTCGCCCAGCAGGAGCTGGAGTTCCTGCTGGGGATTGGCGGCATCGAGATCCGCCATGGGCACAAACTCGGCGCCAACCTGAGCCTGACCGAGCTGCACCAGCAGTTCGACGCGGTGTTCCTTGGTCTCGGGCTGGCCGCCAGCAAGCAACTGGGGCTGGAGCATGAAGACGCCCCCGGGCTGCTGGCCGCCACTGACTACATTCGCGAACTGCGCCAGGCCGACGACCTCAGCCAGTTGCCCCTGGCCGACCGCTGCATCGTCCTCGGCGCCGGCAACACCGCCATCGACATGGCGGTGCAGATGGCGCGCCTGGGTGCCCGTGACGTCAACCTGGTGTACCGCCGGGGCGTCGAGGACATGGGCGCCACCGAGCATGAACAGGACATCGCCAAGGCCAATCAGGTGCGCCTGCTGACCTGGGCCGCACCGCAAGAAGTGCTGCTGGATGACCAGGGCCGGGTGCGCGGCATGCGCTTCGCCCGCACCCAGATGCGGGATGGACGGTTGCAGACCACCGGCGAAACCTTCGAACTGGCCGCCGACGCCATCTTCAAGGCTATCGGCCAGTCGTTCGACGGTAGCGCCCTGGCCGATCCACTGGCTCGGGAACTGCAGCGGTGCGGCGAGCGGATCCAGGTCGACGAACAGCTGCGCACCAGCATTCCCGGGGTCTATGCCGGGGGCGACTGCGTCAGCCTCGGCCAGGACCTGACCGTGCAAGCGGTGCAACACGGCAAGCTGGCCGCAGAAGCCATGCATGCCCAACTCATGCTCAACATGGAGGCTGCGTAAATGGCCGATCTGTCGATTGTCTTCGCCGGTATCAAAGCCCCCAACCCGTTCTGGCTGGCCTCAGCGCCGCCCACCGACAAGGCCTACAACGTGGTCCGCGCGTTCGAGGCCGGCTGGGGCGGCGTGGTCTGGAAAACCCTGGGTGAGGACCCGGCGGCGGTCAACGTCTCGTCGCGTTATTCGGCGCATTACGGACCGAACCGCGAAGTGATGGGCATCAACAATATCGAGCTGATCACCGACCGTTCCCTGGAGATCAACCTCAAGGAAATCACCCAGGTGAAGAAGGACTGGCCGGACCGCGCCTTGATCGTGTCGCTGATGGTGCCCTGCGTCGAGGAATCCTGGAAAGCCATCCTGCCCCTGGTGGAAGCCACCGGTTGCGACGGCATCGAACTGAACTTCGGTTGCCCCCACGGCATGCCGGAACGGGGCATGGGCGCGGCGGTGGGCCAGGTGCCGGAATACGTCGAGCAGGTGACCCGCTGGTGCAAGACCTATTGCTCGCTGCCGGTGATCGTCAAGCTGACGCCGAACATCACCGACATCCGCATGGCCGCCCGCGCCGCCCATCGTGGCGGGGCGGACGCGGTGTCGCTGATCAACACCATCAACTCCATCACCAGCGTCGACCTGGAGCGCATGGTGGCCCACCCGATGGTGGGCCACCAGAGCACCCACGGCGGTTATTGCGGCTCGGCGGTCAAGCCGATTGCCCTGAACATGGTGGCCGAGATTGCCCGTGACCCGCAGACCCGCGGCCTGCCGATCTGCGGCATTGGCGGCATCGGCAGCTGGCGCGACGCCGCCGAATTCGTCGCCCTGGGCTGTGGCGCCGTACAGGTGTGCACCGCGGCGATGCTGCATGGCTTTCGCATCGTCGAGGAAATGAAGGACGGCCTGTCGCGGTGGATGGACAGCCAGGGCTACCACAGCCTGCCAGACTTCTCCGGGCGCGCGGTGGGCAACACCACCGACTGGAAGTACCTGGACATCAACTACCAGGTGATCGCCAGGATCGACCAGCAGGCGTGCATTGGCTGCGGCCGTTGCCATATCGCCTGCGAAGACACCTCGCACCAGGCGATTGCCAGCCTACGGCAAGCCGACGGCAGCCATAAATACGAAGTGATCGACGACGAGTGCGTGGGTTGCAACCTGTGCCAGATCACCTGCCCGGTGCAGGACTGCATCGAAATGGTGCCCCAGGACACCGGCAAGCCGTTCCTCGACTGGCTGCACGATCCGCGCAATCCCTACAGAGAAGCAGCTGCAAGCGGCAAGTAGTAACGGCAGCTACAAGCGGCAAGCCTGGCCCACTTGCAGCTTGCCGCTTGTAGCTTGCCGCTGCCCTTCTAGGGTTCCAGGCCAATGCCCCGCAGGATGACGCTGGTGACGGTCTGCACCGCGCGTTCGAATTGCAAATCCGACAGCGGCTGGTGGTCGTTGAGGATCATCACTTGATGATCGAAGTCAGCGTAATGCTGGGTCGAGGCCCAGATCATGTACAGCAGGCTGGAAGGCTCCACCGGCAGGATCCGCCCGTCCTCGACCCATTGGCGGATCTTGGCTTCCTTCATCTTTGCCCAGTCGTACAGGCTGGCATCCAGCGCCTCGCCCAGGGTCGGCGCGCCATGGATGATTTCGTTGGCCCAGACCTTGGAGCCGTAGGGCCGGCTGCGCGAGTGCTGCATCTTGGCGCGGATGTAGCTGCTGAGCACCACCCGCGGGTCGTCGAACATTTCGAAGCACAGGGCGTCCTGCTTCCACACGTCCAGCAGATCCAGAAGCACGGCGCTATAAAGCTCGTTCTTGGTGCTGAAGTAGTAATGCAGGTTGGAACGCGGCAGTTGCACTTCTTCGGCGATGTCGGCCATGGCGGTGCCGGCATAACCTTTTTCGGCGAAGATTTTCTCCGCCGCCAGGAGGATTTTTTCCACGTTGCTGCGACGAATCTCGATCTTGTGATTGCCCATGAGGGCTCCTACGGAAACAGTCTGCGGCAAGACTAGCATCCGCCCGCTCACTGCGGGGAGCTGTCAAGCCCGCGACAGGGCGGCCCTGCATTGACCTTTCGCCGCCCGACCTTATTGGGTAGGATCGGCCTCCCGCTCATTTGCAGCAGTCACTGCGGTGCTCCGTCCAGGCGTTAATTCGCGACACGGGCATACAGGTCGCTGCCCGAATGCCGGCCCTGCCCCACCGCCGGCCATCTGTCCTGTTACCGATGGAACACACTCATGACGATTCGCCCTCGCGTCGCTGCGGACGACGCCTTGCTGACCGCGCTCTGGGAGCGTTCGGTCCGCGCCACCCATGACTTTATTGCCGAAGACGATATCCAGCGCCTGTATCCGCTGGTACGCGACAGCTACCTGCCGGCCCTTGAAACCTGGGTCTGGGACAACCCCGACGCCAGCCCCGGCGGTTTTATCGCCACCAGCGACGACACGGTGCAGATGCTGTTCATCGAACCGGCCCAACGGGGCCAGGGCATCGGTCGAAAACTTCTGGATCACGTGCGCCGTCCGAACCTGAAGGTCGACGTCAACGAACAGAACCCCCAGGCCCATGGCTTCTACCGTCACTACGGTTTCGTCGACTGCGGCCGCTCGGAAACCGATGGCGAAGGCCGGCCGTTTCCGATCATCCACATGCAATTGCAGGATCGTTGAGCCCCTGCTCTCTTTATTGAAGGTAATCCTCGATGTCACTGAAAAACCTCTTCACCACCACCGCCCTGCTCGCCTCGCTGCTGGGCGCCTCCTCGGTATTTGCCCACGCCCACCTGAAAAGCTCGACGCCGGCGGCCGACAGCAACGTGACCGCGCCCAACGAACTGCGCCTGGTGTTCAGCGAAGGCGTGGAAGCGGCCTTCACCCAGGTCAAGATCAGCAAGGACGGCGCGCCCCTCGAAGTGAAAAGCCTGGCCACCGAAGGCGCGGACAAGAAAACCCTGATCGTCATCCCGGCCGCCACGCCGCTGCGCGCTGGCGAGTACAAGGTGGAGTGGCATGCGGTGTCGGTGGACACCCACAAGAGCGAAGGCAGCTACAGCTTCAAGGTGAGCCCGTAAGCCATGGCGACATGGCTGGTGCTGTGCCGCTTCGTGCACTTTGCGGTGGTCCTGGCCCTGGTCGGGGCCTGGGTGTTTCGCCCGCTGTTGCTGGGCCGTGATGCCGCGCAAAACGGCCATGGCGTCGTGCGCCAGCAACTCGATCGGCTCAGCCGCTGGCTGGCGCTGATCGGCCTTTGCAGTGGCCTGTGCTGGTTGCTGCTGATCAGCGCCAGCATGGCCGGCTCCTGGCCGGCGGCGCTGGACCCGGCAACCGTGCAATTGGTGCTGGGCAAGACCTTCTTCGGCCAGGTCTGGAGCTGGCACCTGCTGCTCAACCTCCTGTTGCTGGGCCTGCTGCTGACTACCCTGGGCCGGCGCCTGCCGCTGCAATTGGGGCTCGGTGCCCTGCTCCTGGCCACCCTCGCTCCGGTGGGCCACGGCGCCATGCTCGATGGGTTGGCCGGGCAGATGCTGATCCTCAATCAGGTCGTGCACTTAAGCTGTGTCGCCATCTGGTTGGGGGGCTTGCTGGTGTTGCTGCTGGTGTTGCGGCAACCACCGCAGGCCTCCGTGGAACCGCTGTTGCGGCGTTTCAGCGGTGTGGGGTACGGCTTGGTCGCGGGGTTGCTGGCAAGCGGCCTGATCAATGTGCGGGTGCTCACCGGGCAATGGTGGCCAACACCCTTGTTCAGCGGCTTTGCCCTGATCCTGCTGATCAAGGTGCTGCTGGTGGCGGGAATGCTCGGGCTGGCCCTGTTCAACCGCCTGCGGATTCGCGGCTGCGACCAGCGCCTTACCAGCCTGCGCAACAGCGTGCAGCTGGAATGGCTACTGGGCGTGGCCGCAGTGGCCGCCGTCTCGCTGCTGGGCACCTTGCCCCCAATGCAGGTTATCTGAACGATCCCCCCTTGTAGGAGCTGGCTTGCCAGCGAAAGCGTCCGCAGCATCAGCGCAAATTTTGCGGGCCTCTTCGCCGGCAAGCCGGCTCCTACGGGAATGGCGGTGTGGGCGGGGTCGTGGAGACACCGCAGGCCCACGGTAGGAGCTGGCTTGCCAGCGAAGGCGTCGGCATGGGCGGTGCACGTCTGGCGGGCCGCTTCGCCGGCAAGCCGGCTCCTACAGAGCGGCGGTGTGGCGGCTATTGGCTGGTGTCGATGCTGACCACCACCGACAACCCCGGCCGCAGGCGTTCAAGCTCTGGCTGGTCCGGGTCGACGCTGATTCGCACCGGCACGCGCTGGGCAATCTTGACGAAGTTGCCGGTGGCGTTGTCGGCCTGCAACAAGGCGAATTCGGAACCGGTGGCCGGGGAAATCCGCTGCACCTTGCCGCTGAAGGTGCGGTGATTGAGGGCGTCGACGGTAAAACTCACCGGCTGCCCGACCCGCACATTGTCCATCTGGGTTTCCTTCATATTGGCAATCACCCACAGCTGGTTCGGCACCAGGGCCATCAGTTGCGCGCCGGAGTTGACGTAGGCCCCCAGGCGCACACCGATCTGCCCCAGCTGGCCGTCGCGGGGCGCGAGGATGCGGGTGTTGGACAGGTCGATGCGCGCCAGCTCCACCGCGGCTTCGGCGCTGGCCACCGCCGCTTCCAGGGAGCCGCGGTTGACGATCACCGTCTGCAGGTCCTGGCGGGCGATGTCCAGTTGCGCCTGGGCCTGGGCCACGGCGGCGACAGTCTGGGCATTGGCCGCGCGGGTCACGTCCAGCTCGCGCTGGGACACTGAACCGTCGGCGATCAGCGCCTGGTTGCGTTGCAGGTCGGCCGCGCTCTTGCGCGCCTGGGCCTGGCTATCGGCCAGGGCGGCCTGGCGCAGCTTGATGGTGGCTTCGGCGCTGTTGCGCTGTTGCAGGGCATTGGCCAGGGCCGCCTTCTGCACCGCCAGTTGCGCCAGGGACTGGTCCAGGCGCTGCTGGTAGATACGGTCGTCGAGGCGCACCAGCAGGTCGCCGGCCTTGACCTGTTGGAAGTCCTGCACTGGCACCTCGAACACGTAGCCGCTGAGCTGCGGGCCGATGATGGTCACTTGCCCGCGCACCAGGGCGTTCTCGGTGCTTTCGATGGCGCTGGAAAACGGCGGCAGCTGCCAGGCGTAGAGCACGATCAGCACGCCGACGATGGCGATGGCGGCAAAGCCCAGGGACGAGAGGATGCGCACCGCCAGCGGTCGCGGCTCGGTCGCCGGAATACTCGGCGGACCGTTGGGCTCGGGAGTCGAGGCGATGGCGTTGGTGGTGGGGTTGACGGTTTCGCTCATGAACTTGGGGCACCACTTTGTTGAACGGGAGCCGCGGGCGCGACCGCTCGGGTCGTGCTCATCAGCCACAGGCTGCGGATGAAGATCCAGAGCATGGTGAGCACGGCAATCACCGCGATCAGCATGAATACATCGTTATAGGCCAGCACGTTGGCCTCGCGGGTGGCCGCAGTGGCCAGGCTGCGAATGCCTTGCAGGGTGCGCAGGTCCGGGTCGGCAATCACCTTGCCGTAGGCCGCGCCGCCGCTCTGCACCCGGGCCAGGACCTGGGGATCGAGCAGGATCAGTTGCTCGACGATATGGCTGGAATGGTACTTCTCGCGCACGATCTGGAAGGTCCCGAGCAAGGCCGAGCCGATCAGCCCGCCGAGGTTCTGGCAGATGCCGAACAGCACCGAGAAGCTCACCAGGTTGCGCGGGTTGGTCAGCACATTGCGGGTGCCCAGGACCATGGTCGGACCGAGAAAGAAGGTGCCGCCAAAGGCCAGCAGGAACTGGCTGAGGTACATGTTGGCCGGGCGCGTGAGGTTGCTGGAGAAACTGTCCATCACCGAGCCCACGGCCATCAGCGCCAGGGAAATGACCAGCGGCATCAACAGGTGCGCCGGGTTGATGGTCAGCGCGCTGGTGGCCAGCCCGGCGATGCTGCCCAGCAGCATCACCCCGTAAAGCAGGCGCATCTGCTGGCTGCTCATGTTCAGTGCCTGGAGAAAGCCCACGGCGCCGGTGGACTGTTCCGACAGCACCATGCGGATCAGGATCACCGCCAGGGCCAGGCGGATCATCGCCCCGCTGCCCAGCCAGCGGGTCATCAGCATCGGGTTGCTGCGGTTATGCTCGATGCACAGCCCGGCCAGGATCAGCACGATGGAAGCGGCACTGGCGTAGCCGATCCACGGCGCCTCCAGCCACCAGTCGATGCGCCCCAACGACAGCACCGCGCACAGCAGGGCAACGCCTGTGGCCAGCAGGGCGAAGGTCAGGAAGTCGAGTTTCTCGAAGGTCCGGAAGCGGTCCCCCGGCGGCAGCTTGAGCAGGAACACGCAGCCCAGGGAGGTCAGCGCCAGGCCCAGTTCGAACAGGTACAGGCCGCGCCATTCGGCGATCTGCAGCAGGTCCTCGGAAAACAGCCGGGCCAGGGGCAAGGCCAACTGCGAGGTGCCCAGCCCCGCCACCAGGGCCTTGAGCCGCCATTTCGCCGGGAAGGCCTGGACCATGTAGTACAGGCCCAGGGAACTCAGCGCGGCGCCGACCATGCCATGGGCCGCGCGCACGGCGATCGCCGAACTCAAGTCGTTGACGAACAGGTGGCCGAAGGTCACCAGGGCATAAAGCACCAGGAACACTTCGGTGAAGGCGCGCAGGCCGAACTGCTGGCGAAACTTCACCAGCAGCAGGTTCATCGACACGTTGGTCATCACGTAGGCGGCCGGCAGCCAGGCCATTTCCGCGGTGGTCGCCCCCAGCGCTCCTTGCAGGTACGGCAGGTTGGCGATCACCAGCGAGTTGCCCAGGCCGCCGGTGATCGCCACCAGCAAGCCCACCAGGGCATAGGCCAGGCGCTTGTGGCTGGGGTGCAGCGGTGTCGAGGGCGAACCGGGCAAGCTGGGCTTTTCGTGGGGCTGCCAGTTGCGCGGGGCGTAATGATCCATGCCGTGACCTTGTGCTGTGCCGAGCGCTGTTGCTGCGGTCGACGATGTTCGCGGTGCTCCGGCAGTGTGCCGGAAAATCCCGCCGTCCAGGCAATGCCCGGGCATGCAGGATGAATTTTATTTTAAGGCGCTGGCGCCGGTGGCTTTTTTTCGCAATCCTACGCTCGCTGGTGGTCGTTGAACCGGCTGCCTGCCCTCGCCTGTCGGAGCCCGAATGCCGCTGAACTTTGTGAAGATGCACGCCAATGGCGACGACTTCGTGCTGATCGATGCCCGTGGCCGCGCCAACCCGATCACCCGCGAGTTGGCCCGGGCCCTGGGCGATCGCCGGCGCGGCATCGGTTTCAATCAGTTGGTGGTGCTCGGCGATTGCCACGAGAGCGCGGCGCAACTGACCTTCTTCAACGCCGATGGTTCCAGCCTGGACACCTGCGGCAGCGCGACCCGAGGCGCCGCCGACCTGCTGATGCAGGAAAGCGCCGCCACCTCGGTGCAGGTGAAAACCGCCCGCGGCCTGCAGCACTGCCTGCGCCTTGAGGATCAATCGGTGTCCGTGGAAATGGGCCTGCCGTCATTCGACTGGCAGGCCATTCCCCTGGCCCGCGAGCTGGACAGCCTGCACCTGCCACTGCCAGGAACACCGGCGGCGTGCAGCATGGGCAATCCCCATTGCAGTTTTTTCGTCGACGATCTGGGGCAACTGGACATTGCCGCGCTGGGCCCAAGGATCGAGAGCGACCCGCTGTTTCCACTCAAGACCAATGTGCACTTCATCCAGGTGATCGACCGCCAGACCATCCGCCTACGCATCTGGGAGCGCCATGGCGCCATCCCCCTGGGCTCCGGGTCCTGTTCCTGCGCGGCGGCGGTCAATGGCATCCGTCGTGGCTTGCTCGACAGCCCGGTGCGGGTGCTGTGCGACGGCGGGCCGGTGACGGTGAGCTGGGACGGCCAGGGCAAGGTGCGCCTGGCCGGCAGCGTGACCCGGGTGTTCAGCGGGTCACTGTGAAGGGCACTACATCCAGCCCAGCCACTTCCACCAGGTCATGGCGAACACCAGCATCAGCAGGTAGCCGATCAGCGTCACCAGCAGCCCGACCTTGGCGAACTGCCGGGCATTGAAGGTCTCGGTGCCCAGGCAGACCATGTTCTGCGGCGCGTTGATCGGCAGGATGAAACCGTAGCTGACGACAAAGCCCAGGAGCATGGTCATGCCCAGGCGGCTGAATTCCCCGGGCAGGGTTTGCAGCACGGCGATCAGGATCGGCAGCAGCGCCGAGGTCAGGGCCGTGGCGCTGGCGAACCCCAGGTGGATCAGGATCAGGAACGCCGCGAGAATCGCGAACACCGCCAAAGGCCCGACCTGGTCCAGGCCGGTGTGGGCCACCACCTGCCCGCCCAGCCACTGCCCGGCCTGGGTGCTGAGCAGCGCCGAACCGAGGCTGATGCCGACCCCGAAGACGATCACCGTGCCCCAGGGAATGCGCGACTGCACGTCCTTCCAGGTCATGATGCCGACCCGTGGCAGCAGCAGGATCACCAGCCCGGCGTAGGTGGTGGTCGTGGTGTCGAAGGGGTGCAGCTTGCCTTCGGTGGACCAGGCCAGAAGCAGCAGCAGCGACACCGCCAGCAGGCGCTTCTGCGGCCCGGTCATGGGGCCGATGTCCGCCAGGGACTGGGCCACCGCTTGCTTGCCGCCGGGAATGCTGTCGGTTTCCGGCGGCAGCAGTTTCAGCACCAGCCACAGCAGCACCAGAGACATGATCAGCGCCCAGGGCGCGCCGGCGATCAGCCAGTCGAGCCAGGCCACGCGCTGGCCGAGCATCTTGTCCATGAAGCCTACGGTCAGCAGGTTCTGCGCCGCGGCGGTCTGGATCCCGACGTTCCAGATGCTGGTGCCCTGGGCCACGACGATCATCAGCCCGGCGGCGATGTTCGAGCGCTTGTCGACGCCGAAGGCGGCAATCACCCCCATCATGATCGGCACCACGCAGGCACTGCGCGCGGTGGCGCTGGGCACCAGCAGGCTGAGGAGGATGGTCACGGCAATGGCGCCGATGAGGATGCGCCGGGTGCTGGTGCCGACCCGGCTCAGAGTCACCAGGGCGATGCGCCGGTCGAGGCCGGTGTGGGTCATGGCCGCGGCGATGAACAAGGCACCGGCCACCAGGGCCAGGGCCGAGTTGGAGAACCCGGTGAGGGCCAGGCTGATGGCCGCCGAGCTGCCATAGAGCTGGGTCGGGTCCTGCAGGGTTGGCGCGGTGCCGATCAGGAACGCCATCAGCGCGGTGATCATGATCGCGCTGGCCTCGTAGGACACCGCTTCGCTGATCCACACCACCACGGCAAACGCCAGGATCGCCAGCATCCGCTGCCCCGCGACCGGCAGGTCGGCGGGCAGCGGCAGGAGCAGTACGGCGACCAGCGCCAGCACGCCGATCAACAGCCCGACGGGCAAGCGCGCCCGGGCCTCGGAGGTTTGAATGTCAGGGGGGGTCATGCGGGGGTATTCCTTCTCCGGTTGGGCGTGCACAGCATGCCTGGGTCTTCGGCAAACGGCCTTGATAAGGGTCAAATGGAGCCGCACGAGGGTCGCCTAGACTGCACAAGTGACGCCTGCAAAAAAGGCATTGCCCGGCCTGTCGCCTTGCTGAACAATCGCGAAAAAACTAGAAATACTTTTTTACATTTCTACAGATTTTTCACTTCAATGAGATCAGATTGGCATCAAGGCGACAGGGAGTCGAAGTATCAGCCGTACCACTCCAAACAAGCAGGTGCCTTATGGTGACAAGAAACATGAAATTGACCTTGCGTGCGCTAATCAGCTTCGGCTCGATCTGCGTGTTATTGGTTGGCCTGGGAGGACTGGCCCTGTGGAAGATGGGACAGATCCATGACGCCGCGGTAGAACTGCAAACCAACTGGCTGCCCAGCGTGCGGCAAGCCACCCTGATTGAATCCAGCACCCTGCGCCTGCGTCTCGAAACGCTGCACTATGTCACCGAGAATGCGGCTGACAAGGCCGCCACACTGAGCAACCTCGCAACCCTCAAGAGCAACCTCAACCAGGCCATCAAGGACTACGCGGCGCTGGTATCCAGCCCCCATGAGCAAGACACCTACGACCGGGTCAAGAGCGGCGCCCAGGCCTACCAGGACAAGCTGGCCGTGCTCCTGGAAAGCAGCAAGACCAGCAGCACCGAAGAGGCCACCAACTATGTCAACCAGGTGACGGTGCCCCTGGCCAACACCCTGCAGTCCTCCATCGATGAGCTGATCCGCATCAACGAACAAGGCGCGGCGCAATCGGCCACCGATGCCGGCACCCAGTTCACCGCCGGGATTACCCTGACCGGGGTGATCATTGTCGTGGCCATCCTGCTCACCGCGCTGATTGCCCTGCTCTTCACCCGCAGCATCATCCTGCCGGTGCAGACCCTGCTGGCGACCACGCGGAAAATCGCCGAGGGCGATCTGCGCACCCAGGTGGAAGTCAGCGGCCAGGACGAACTCACCGAACTGCAGACCGCCACCCGGGCCATGCTCGACAGCCTGAAGTCGACCATCCGCCACATTGCCGATTCGTCGACCCAACTGGCTTCGGCCGCCGAGGAGATGAGCGCCATCACCCGCGAGTCCAACGCCGGCATCCAGCAGCAGAGCATGGAGACCGAACAGGCCGCCACGGCGGTCAACGAAATGACCGCCGCCGTCGAGGAAGTGGCGCGCAACGCGGTGTCCGCTTCGCAGTCGACCCAGGAATCCGAGCGCTCCGCCGGGCTGGGCAAGGAGCGGGTCGAACAGACCATCCACTCCATCGAGAAGCTCACCGGCACCGTGGAAAACACCCGGGTGGAAATGGCCGGGCTGGCGCAACAGGCCCAGGACATCACCAAGGTCCTGGACGTGATCCGCGCCATTGCCGAGCAGACCAACCTGCTGGCCCTCAACGCCGCCATCGAGGCCGCCCGGGCCGGCGAGCAAGGCCGCGGTTTTGCCGTGGTCGCCGATGAAGTGCGGGCCCTGGCCCACCGCACCCAGCTCTCGACCCAGGAAATCGAACAGATGATCCAGGGCATCCAGAGCGGTTCGAACAAAGCCATGCTGTCCATGCAACAAAGCAGTGAGGACGCCAGCCAGACCCTGGCCATCGCCCATGAAGCCGGCTCGGCCATCGGTCACATCACCCAGGCCATCAGCCACATCAA
This sequence comes from Pseudomonas protegens, assembly GCF_013407925.2. Taxonomy (NCBI): domain Bacteria; kingdom Pseudomonadati; phylum Pseudomonadota; class Gammaproteobacteria; order Pseudomonadales; family Pseudomonadaceae; genus Pseudomonas; species Pseudomonas protegens. The sequence goes on from NZ_CP060201.1 coordinate 471,694, forward strand.
CGAACGCAACCTGATGATTGCCACCGCCTCGGAGGAACAGGCCCAGGTGGCGCGCTCGGTGGATCAGAACCTGATGAGCATCCGCGACCTGTCGGTGCAGAGCTCGTCCGCCGCCAGCCAGACCTCCATTGCCAGCAGTGAACTGTCGAACCTGGCGATGGGTCTGAACAAGCTGGTGGCACGCTTCTCCCTGTGAGACGGGCCCAAGCCCGCCTGGAAGTCAGGTAGCACAAGCGCCGGTGTGGTTCGCCAGCCAGCGGTTCCTTGCACGAGCCGCTGGCCGGCGACCAGCCGGTGCCTTGAAATGGAGTGCTGGTCATGTTGAAACACATCTCCATCCACCAGCTGCAAATGGGCATGTACATCCATCAATTCTGTGGTTCCTGGCTGGACCACTCGTTCTGGAAAGCCGGCTTCGTCCTCGACAGCCGGGAAGACCTGCAACGCCTGCAACGCTCCAACCTCAGCGGTCTGTGGATCGACACCGTCAAGGGCCGCGACCTGCCCGAGGCCAATGGCGCGCCAGCGCCAAGCGCCCCGCCACAGCCCCTGCCGGCCAGGGCGGCCACAGTGGCCACGCCCCGGGCGAGCATGGACGAGGAAGTCCAACGCGCGATCAAGCTCTGCGCCCACTCGCGCAAGGCGGTGATGGCGATGTTTCAGGAAGTGCGCATGGGCCAGGCCCTGGAGATGCAGCAAGCCGAGGAGCTGGTGGTGCAGATGAGCGAGTCGCTGCTGCGCCATCCCGATGCGCTGATCAGCCTGGCCCGCCTGAAGAGCGCCGATGACTACACCTATATGCATTCAGTGGCGGTGTGCGCGCTGATGCTGGCCACCGCCCGCCAACTGGGGCTGTCGGAGGAGTACATCCGCCTGGCGGGAATTGCCGGGCTGCTGCATGACGTGGGCAAGCTGACCATTCCCGACAGCATCCTCAACAAACCGCAGAAGCTCTCGGACAGCGAATTCGAACAGGTCAAGCTGCACCCCGAAGCCGGTGGCGCGATCCTGCGGCAAAGTCCTGACGTGGATGCGCTGGTGCTCGACGTGTGCCTGCATCACCACGAGAAAGCCGACGGTTCCGGCTATCCGCACCACTTGGCGGGCAACCAGATCAGCCTGTTCGCGCAGATGGGCGCGGTGTGCGACGTGTACGACGCGGTGACCTCCAATCGCCCCTACAACCGTGGCTGGGACCCGGCCGAGGCGATCCAGCGCATGTCCACCTGGACCGGCCACTTCGACCAGCGGGTGTTCCAAGCGTTCGTCAAGAGCGTGGGCATCTATCCGGTGGGGGCCCTGGTGCGCCTGGAAAGCGGTCGCCTGGGGGTGGTGATCGAACAGAACCCCAAGTCGCTGCTCACGCCCAAGGTCCGGGTGTTTTTCTCCACCCGCTCCAACCTGCCCCTGGAGCAGAGCGTGGTCGACCTGGCCAAGGTCCGGGGCCAGGATCGCATCCTCGCCCGCGAAGCCCCGCAAGACTGGGAATTCAAGAACCTGGAGCAGCTCTGGAACCCGCTCCCGGCCTGAGCCTCAGGTGCCCAGGGTCAGGCCGTTGGCCGGCAGCGGCAACGCGGTCTTGTAGCGCACCTGCTTGAGGGCGAAGCTGGAACGGATATTGGCCACCCCGGGCACCTTGGTCAGAAAGTCCATCATGAAACGCTCCAGGGCCTGGATGGTCGGCACCAGCACGCGGATCAGGTAGTCCGGGTCGCCCGCCATCAGGTAGCACTCCATGACTTCCGGGCGATCGGCGATGGCCTCCTCGAAGTGCTGCAAGGCCTCCTCCACCTGCTTCTCCAGGCTGACGTGAATGAACACGTTGACGTGCAGCCCCAACAGGTCGGCATCCAGCAGGGTCACCTGCTCGCGGATCAACCCCAGTTCCTCCATGGCCTTGACCCGGTTGAAACACGGCGTGGGCGAGAGATTCACCGAACGGGCGAGGTCGGCGTTGGTGATGCGGGCGTTCTCCTGAAGACTGTTGAGAATGCCGATGTCGGTACGGTCCAGTTTGCGCATGAGACAAAACAACCTTTTTTTTATGTTTATGCAGATTTTTTATCTGCAAATGATCTCAAGCGCAATGAAACAGAGATAAATATTCTCCTTCGCCCGGCCTATGATGTTTGTAGGACAAGATTTCTTTTACCCAAAGAATGACTGTCAGCTAGCGCGCCCAATTACAAGAAATCCACAAGATCGAGCGTAGAAAGCCATGACCACCGCGTATGAACCACTACGCCTGCACGTTCCCGAACCCTCGGGCCGTCCCGGCTGCAAGACCGACTTCACCTACCTGCGCCTGAACGACGCCGGCCTGGCCCGCAAACCCCCTATCGATATCGAACCCGCCGACTGCGCCGACCTGGCCCGGGGCCTGATTCGCGTGCTCGACGACCAGGGCAACGCCTTGGGCGACTGGGCCGCGGACATGCCGCTGGAGATCCTGCGCAAGGGCATGCGCGCCATGCTCAAGACGCGGATCTTCGACAACCGCATGGTGGTCGCCCAGCGCCAGAAGAAGATGTCCTTCTACATGCAGAGCCTGGGTGAGGAAGCCATCGGCAGTGCCCAGGCCCTGGCCCTGAACATCGACGACATGTGCTTCCCCACCTACCGCCAGCAGAGCATCCTGATGGCCCGGGACGTACCGCTGGTGGAGATGATCTGCCAACTGCTGTCCAATGAGCGCGATCCGCTCAAGGGACGCCAGCTGCCGATCATGTACTCGGTGAAGGAATCCGGCTTTTTCACCATCTCCGGCAACCTGGCGACCCAGTTCGTGCAAGGCGTGGGCTGGGGCATGGCCTCGGCGATCAAGGGCGATACCAAGATCGCCTCAGCCTGGATCGGCGACGGCGCCACCGCCGAGTCGGACTTCCACACCGCCCTGACCTTCGCCCACGTGTACCGCGCGCCGGTGATCCTCAACGTGGTCAACAACCAGTGGGCGATCTCCACCTTCCAGGCGATTGCCGGCGGTGAAGCCACCACCTTCGCCGGACGCGGCGTGGGCTGCGGCATCGCTTCGCTACGGGTCGACGGCAACGATTTCCTCGCGGTCTACGCCGCCTCGCGCTGGGCTGCCGAACGCGCCCGGCGCAACCTCGGGCCGACCCTGATCGAATGGGTCACCTACCGCGCCGGCCCGCACTCCACCTCCGACGATCCGTCGAAGTACCGCCCGGCCGACGACTGGAGCCACTTCCCCCTGGGCGATCCGATTGCCCGCCTCAAGCAGCACCTGATCAAGATCGGCCAGTGGTCCGAAGAGGAACACGCCGCGGTCAGCGCCGAGCTCGAAGCCCAGGTCATCGCCGCGCAGAAGGAAGCCGAACAGTACGGCACCCTCGCCGGCGGCCAGATTCCCAGCGCCGCGACCATGTTCGAGGACGTCTACAAGGACATGCCCGAGCACCTGAAACGCCAACGCCAGGAACTGGGGGTCTGAGATGAACGATCACAACAACAATATCCAGCTGGAAACCGCCATGACCACCACCACCATGACCATGATCCAGGCCCTGCGCTCGGCCATGGATGTGATGCTTGAGCGTGACGACAACGTGGTGGTGTTCGGCCAGGACGTCGGTTACTTCGGCGGCGTGTTCCGCTGCACCGAGGGCCTGCAGGCCAAGTACGGCACCTCGCGGGTGTTCGACGCGCCGATCTCGGAAAGCGGCATCGTCGGCGCGGCCATCGGCATGGGCGCCTACGGCCTGCGCCCGGTGGCGGAAATCCAGTTCGCCGACTACGTCTACCCGGCATCCGACCAGATCATTTCCGAAGCCGCGCGCCTGCGCTATCGCTCCGCCGGCCAGTTCACCGCGCCGATGACCCTGCGCATGCCGTGCGGCGGCGGCATCTACGGCGGGCAGACCCACAGCCAGAGCATCGAGGCGATGTTCACCCAGGTCTGCGGCCTGCGCACCGTGATGCCGTCCAACCCCTACGACGCCAAGGGCCTGCTGATCGCCTCCATCGAAAACGATGACCCGGTGATCTTCCTCGAACCCAAGCGCCTGTATAACGGCCCGTTCGACGGCCACCACGACCGCCCGGTAACCCCCTGGTCGAAACACCCGGCGGCCCAGGTGCCGGACGGCTACTACAAGGTGCCGCTGGACGTGGCGGCCATCGCCCGCCCGGGCAAGGACGTCACCGTCCTCACCTACGGCACCACGGTCTATGTGTCGCAAGTGGCGGCCGAGGAAACCGGCATCGACGCCGAGGTCATCGACCTGCGCAGCCTGTGGCCCCTGGACCTGGACACCATCGTCAAGTCGGTGAAGAAGACCGGCCGTTGCGTGGTGGTGCATGAAGCCACCCGTACCTGCGGGTTCGGCGCCGAGCTGGTGTCGCTGGTGCAGGAACACTGCTTCCACCACCTGGAAGCCCCGATCGAGCGCGTCACCGGTTGGGATACACCGTATCCCCACGCGCAGGAGTGGGCATATTTCCCAGGGCCGTCCCGAGTGGGCGCGGCGCTGCAACGGGTCATGGAGGTCTGAATGGGCACGCACGTTATCAAGATGCCGGACATCGGCGAAGGCATCGCGGAAGTGGAACTGGCGCAGTGGCACGTAAAAGTCGGCGACCAGGTGGTGGAAGACCAGGTCCTGGCCGACGTGATGACCGACAAGGCGATGGTCGACATCCCCTCCCCGGTGCACGGCAAGGTCATTTCCCTGGGCGGCGAGCCCGGTGAAGTGATGGCGGTGGGCAGCATTCTCATCAGCATCGAAGTCGAAGGCGCGGGCAACCTCAAGGAGTCCGCCCAGGCCGCCGCGCCGGCGGCAAAAGCGCCGGCAGCTATTAATAAGCCGGCTGCCGCGCCAGTGGTCGAAGCGCCAAGGGTGGAACAAGCCGTCGCCAGCCAGGCCGCCTGCCGTCCCGCGCCCCAGGCGCCGGTGGCGCGCCAGGCCGACGAGCGTCCCCTGGCCTCGCCAGCCGTGCGCAAGCACGCCCTGGACCTGGGCATCCAGCTGCGCCTGGTGCAAGGCAGCGGCCCGGCCGGGCGCATCCTGCACCAAGACCTGGAGGCCTACCTGGCCCAGGACAGCCAGCCGCTCAAGGGCTACTCGGCGCCGGGCACAGGTTATGCCGAACGCCACGACGAAGAGCAGATCCAGGTGATCGGCATGCGCCGCAAGATCGCCCAGCGCATGCAGGAGTCCAAGCACCGCGCCGCGCACTTCAGCTATGTCGAGGAAGTGGACGTCACCGCCCTGGAAGAGCTGCGCATCCACCTCAATGAAAAGCACGGCGCCAGCCGCGGCAAGCTGACCCTGCTGCCGTTCCTGGTGCGGGCCATGGTCGTGGCCCTGCGCGACTTCCCGCAGATCAACGCGCGCTACGACGACGAAGCCCAGGTCATCACCCGCCACGGCGCGGTGCATGTCGGGGTCGCCACCCAGAGCGACGTCGGCCTGATGGTGCCGGTGGTGCGTCACGCCGAAGCCCGCAGCCTGTGGGGCAACGCCGAGGAAATCTCGCGCCTGGCCAAGGCCGCCCGCAGCGGCAAGGCAGCCCGGGATGAACTGTCCGGCTCCACCATCACCCTCACCAGCCTCGGCGCCCTGGGCGGGATCGTCAGCACCCCGGTGCTGAACCTGCCGGAAGTGGCGATTGTCGGGGTCAACCGCATCGTCGAGCGGCCGATGGTGATCAAGGGCCAGATCGTGATCCGCAAGATGATGAACCTCTCCAGCTCCTTCGATCACCGGGTGGTCGACGGCATGGACGCTGCGCAATTCATCCAGGCCATTCGCGGCCTGCTCGAACAACCCGCCACGCTGTTTGTGGACTGAGCATCAGAGGAGCAGGCATGCAACAGACTCTCAATACTCAACTCTTGATCATCGGCGGCGGCCCTGGCGGTTACGTGGCAGCGATCCGTGCCGGTCAGCTGGGCATCTCCACCATCCTGGTGGAAGGCCAGGCCCTGGGCGGCACCTGCCTGAACATCGGCTGCATCCCGTCCAAGGCGCTGATTCATGTCGCCGAGCAGTTCCACCAGACCCGCCACCACAGCCAGGGGTCGGCCCTGGGCATCGAAGTGGCGGCGCCGACCCTGAACATCGGCAAGAGCGTGGAATGGAAGGACGGCATCGTCGACCGCCTGACCACCGGGGTCGCCGCGCTGTTGAAGAAAAACAAGGTCCAGGTGATTCAGGGCTGGGCCAAGGTCATCGACGGCAAGACCGTGGAGATCGAAGGCACCGATACCCGCATCCACTGCGAACACCTGCTGCTGGCCACCGGCTCGAAAAGCGTCAACCTGCCGATGCTGCCCATCGGCGGGCCGATCATCTCCTCCACCGAGGCCCTGGCGCCCAAGACCCTGCCCAAGCGCCTGACCGTGGTCGGTGGCGGCTACATCGGCCTGGAACTGGGCATTGCCTACCGCAAGCTCGGGGTCGAGGTCAGCGTGGTCGAAGCCCAGGAGCGCATCCTGCCGGCCTACGACGCGGAACTGACCCAGCCGGTGCTGGAATCGGTGAAGCAGCTGGGGATCAAGCTCTACCTCAAGCACAGCGTGCTGGGCTTCGATGCCGCCAGCAGCAGCCTGCAGGTGCGCGAGCCCAATGGCGACACCCTGAACCTGAGCACCGATCAGGTGCTGGTGGCGGTGGGTCGCAAGCCCAACACCCAGGGCTGGAACCTGGAAAGCCTGAACCTGGAGATGAACGGCGCGGCGATCAAGATCGACCACCGCTGCCAGACCAGCATGCGCAATGTCTGGGCCATCGGCGACCTCAGCGGCGAACCGATGCTCGCGCACCGGGCCATGGCCCAGGGCGAGATGGTCGCCGAGCTGATCGCCGGCAAGCACCGGGAATTCAACCCGGCGGCGATCCCGGCGGTGTGCTTCACCGACCCGGAACTGGTGGTGGTGGGCAAGACCCCGGACGAAGCTCGCGCCGCGGGCCTGGATTGCATCGTCAGCAGCTTCCCGTTCGCCGCCAATGGCCGGGCCATGACCCTGGAATCGAAAAGCGGTTTCGTGCGGGTGGTGGCGCGAAGTGACAATCACCTGATTGTCGGCTGGCAGGCGGTGGGGGTCGGGGTCTCCGAATTGTCCACGGCGTTCGGCCAATCCCTGGAAATGGGCGCGCGCCTGGAAGACATCGGCGGCACCATCCACGCCCACCCGACCCTGGGTGAAGCGGTCCAGGAAGCGGCGCTGCGGGCCCTGGGTCACGCCCTGCATCTGTAACCATTCAAGGGGCACACAGCACAGCGCCCAGGTAGGAGCGAGCCTGCTCGCGAAAGGGCTGGCGGGGATAGCCAAGCGTTCGCGCCGGGGCCTTCGCGAGCAAGCTCGCTCCTACAGGGGGGGTACGGGGGCTGTCTGGGGGAAAGTTTCATGAGCAGGCTAAGTTTTTTTGCGCCCCCTCCCATCGTCCGGGATGCGGTCCGCCCCCGGAATGCAGTATTGTTGTGCCCATCCAAAAAACGTCAGAAGCCTTGAGCCGTTCCGGCGGTTGTTAAGTGATAGAGGGTGTCATGGGTAACGAAAGCATCAATTGGGACAAGCTGGGTTTTGACTACATCAAGACAGACAAGCGCTATCTGTCGCACTGGCGTAACGGCGAGTGGGACGCAGGCACCCTGACTGAAGACAACGTGCTGCACATCAGCGAGGGCTCCACCGCCCTGCACTACGGTCAGCAATGTTTCGAAGGCCTCAAGGCCTACCGCTGCAAGGACGGCTCGATCAACCTGTTCCGTCCGGACCAGAACGCCGCGCGCATGCAGCGCAGCTGCGCCCGCCTGCTGATGCCGCAGGTGTCCACCGAGCAGTTCATCGAAGCCTGCAAGGCCGTGGTCAAGGCCAACGAACGCTTCATCCCGCCTTACGGCACCGGCGGCGCGCTGTACCTGCGTCCGTTCGTGATCGGCGTGGGTGACAACATCGGCGTGCGCACCGCGCCCGAGTTCATCTTCTCGATCTTCGCCATCCCGGTCGGCGCCTACTTCAAGGGCGGCCTGACTCCGCACAACTTCCTGATCTCCAGCTACGACCGCGCTGCCCCGCAAGGCACCGGCGCGGCCAAGGTCGGTGGCAACTACGCCGCCAGCCTGATGCCCGGCTCCCAGGCCAAGAAGGCCAGCTTCGCCGACTGCATCTACCTCGATCCGCTGACCCACAGCAAGATCGAGGAAGTCGGTTCGGCCAACTTCTTCGGCATCACCCACGACGACAAATTCGTCACCCCCAACTCGCCGTCGGTACTGCCGGGTATCACCCGCCTGTCGCTGATCGAGCTGGCCAAGACCCGCCTGGGCCTGGAAGTGGTCGAAGGTGACGTGTTCATCGACAAGCTCGCGGACTTCAAGGAAGCCGGCGCCTGCGGTACTGCCGCGGTGATCACGCCGATCGGCGGCATCCAGTACCAGGACAAGCTGCACGTGTTCTACAGCGAAAAAGACGTCGGCCCGATCACCCAGAAGCTCTACAAAGAGCTGACCGGCGTGCAGACCGGCGACGTGGAAGCGCCAGCGGGCTGGATCGTCAAGGTCTGATTCGCCCCCCGCCGCACCCGAGCCCGCCCCTGCTTGCCAGGGGCGGGCTTTTTATTGCCCGCTGCCAATCCGCTTGCCGCGCCTTGCTGCCACCGCACTGGCCTGGCCATCGCGCTGCTTGCCGTGGCGCGCTTGGCTGATCAACGCCGGAATCAGCGGTCCCTCCGGCAGGTGCTTCCAGAACCGGGTCGGCAGGTGCCCCTGCATGACCTTGGGGTTGAGCCGCGCCGGGTTGAAGATGTGGCTGTAGTAGGCCAGCCACAGCTCGCCTCCGGGGTCGTCGCCGGCCTGGGCCAGTTGCTGCCAGCCTGTGGGGCACTGGCGCTGGTGGTGCAGGTGCTCGCCGTCGAAATACACCCCGTCCCGGGGCGTGGCGATCATCCAGCGGTGGCGCCCCATGCGTCCGATGAAGTGCCGGCTGACCGGGGCCAGGATGTCGTGGGCCGGGTCGTGCCAGGCCACGTATTCAGGCTGCTCGGCCAGGGATGAGCGTCCCTCGGGCAGCCTGACGAAACGCACGAAGGCATGCAGGTGATGGGCCTCGCGGTCCACCTGTTTGATACGCCGCTGCAACTCGCTGCCCAGTTGATCGCCGCTGAGCATGGCCGTGCGGTCGCCATGGCTGACCCGCCACAGCACCTCGTAGAGCAGGCTCCAGCGCTGCTCGCCGCGATAGCAGGCGGCCCGTTGCAACAGCTCCAGCAGGGCCTGGGGAATGCGCGCGCGAAAGGGCCCGGGCTGTTCCGGGCAGCTCTCGTCGCTGGCAAACAGGTCGGCCTCCTGCTCCCCGGCCCAGCTGACCCGGCTCGGGTCGATGGAATGACTGAGCAACCAGCGCGCCTGCTGGCGCCAGGTGTCGAACAGGTCGTCGCAGTCCAGGCTGATCATCCCCAGAGCCCCATCTGCTGCGGTTGTGGCCGGTCCCGCAATTGCTGATAGAGCAGCGCGCTGCTGGTTTCCGCCTGCTGCGGGTGATAGTCGCTGGTGATGAAGAACGGCTTGGCCTTGCTCAGCACACAGCGCATGCGCGCCAGGTCCTCGAAGCGGATGCGCCGCTCGCGGCGTAGCTCCACCAGGCGCTGGGTAGTACGCAGGCCGATCCCCGGAATGCGTGAGATCAGCGCCGGCTCGGCGCGGTTCAGGTCCAGGGGAAACAGGCTGCGGTTGTCCAGGGCCCAGGCCAGCTTGGGGTCGATATCCAGGGCCAGGTGCCCCGGCCCCTTGAAGAGTTCGTTGGCGCTGAAGCCATAGCCGCGCAACAGGAAGTCGGCCTGGTACAGACGGTGCTCGCGCATCAGCGGCGGCGCGGCCAGGGGCACGCTTTTCGGGCTGTTGGGGATCGGGCTGAACGCCGAGTAATAGACCCGGCGCAGGCGGAAATTGCCGTACAGCGCCTCGGCGCTGTGGAGAATGGTGCTGTCATCGGTGTCGTCGGCGCCGACGATCATCTGGGTGCTCTGCCCGGCCGGGGCGAAACGCGGCGCCCGGGGCTCGTTGAGCACGGTCTGCTCGCCGGTATAGATGGTGCGCATGGCCTGCTTGATCGAGCCCAGGTGTTTTTCCGGGGCCAGGGTCTTGAGGCCCTGGTCGGTGGGCAACTCGACATTGACGCTGAGGCGGTCGGCATAGCGCCCGGCCTGCTCGATCAGCAGCGGGTCGGCGTCGGGGATGGTCTTGAGGTGGATATAGCCGCGGAACTCGTGCTCCTCGCGCAGCAGCCGGGCCACCCGCACCAGTTGCTCCATGGTGTAGTCCGCCGAGCGGATGATCCCCGAGCTGAGGAACAGCCCGCTGACGCAGTTGCGCCGGTAGAAATCCAGGGTCAGGCGCACCACTTCCTCGGGGCTGAAGCGCGCCCGGGGCACGTCGCTGGAACGGCGATTGACGCAGTACTGGCAGTCGTAGAGGCAGAAATTGGTCAGCAGCACCTTGAGCAGCGAGACGCAACGCCCATCTGGCGTATAGCTGTGGCAGATGCCCATGCCATTGCTCGAACCCAGCCCGCTTCTGCCTTCGGAGCTGCGCTTGGGCGCGCCGCTGCTGGCGCAGGAAGCGTCGTACTTGGCGGCATCGGCGAGGATGCTCAGCTTGTCGATCAGTTGCATGGTCGGGCCCGGATACTGTTTTTATATACAGTACAGAGTAAAACCCCGGGACCACAAGAGAGTGGCCGCAGGCAAAATGAAAAAAACCTCTCGCCACCCCACCGGCAGCCTGGAGCTATTGCTGAAAATCCTTAAGATACGCCCGCTCCCAAGACCTCTGGAAAGGACTCTGCCCCATGCCTCGTCACTACCGTTTCTGCCTGTTCGGCATGGCCCTGCTGTCGAGCCTTGCCGCCAATGCCGCGCCCACCGACCAGGCACTGATCGACGCCCTGTACGCCAAAGTCCAGGCCCGGCAGGACTGGCAAGCCCAGGCCAGGCAATGCCCCGGCGACAACATGCCGGCCAGGACCGCGACCCGGGCCACGCAGGCCAACCGCTGCGACACCCCGGAGCAGCTGGGGGCCTGCCTGCAGCGCTGCGAAACCGGCGACGGCAACGATTGCTACTGGCTGGCAACCACCCTGCAACAGGCCAAAGGGCCCGCCGCAGGCTATGAACCGCTGTACCAGCGCGCTTGCAGCCTGGGCCTGGTTTCCGGCTGCACCAACCGCGCCGCCGGCATGCTCACCGCCGACGCCGACAACCAGGCCACCCGCCACTGTGCGGTGCAGACCTTCAACAAGGCCTGTGAGCTGAATGATCCCTGGGCCTGCACGATGTACGGCTTCCACCTGAGCCGGGGCATAGGCGTAGCGCCCGACGCCGATCTGGCACTGAAGGTGCTGGATAAATCCTGCAAGTACGGCCCCGCCGACCCGGCCTGCAGCGGGGCTCGCCAGTTGCAGGAAGAGATCCGCGAGGCCATTCGCGCGGCGCGGCCCTGACAGCCGTCGAGGGGATGCTTTCGCCGGTCAGCCGGCTCCAGCGGGAAACACGCCGGCGAACCATCCCTCAAAAGTACTTCAGCCATCCCAGGTCGCGGCGCCGCGCCTTGAGCCGGGCGAAGGCGCGCACCGGCGGGTAAAGCAGCACCGCCAGCAGCGGCGTGATCAGCCACAGCCAGCCCAGCGAATCGAAGCCGAAATAGGCCCCATGGTTGCGCCCCAACAGCGCCACGGCCAACAGATACAAGCCCTTGAGCACATACAGGTGCAACAGGTAGAAGAACATCGGCGCGCCACCCAATACCCCGAGCACCGCGACCCAACGGCGTTCCTGGCAGCGCTCCAGGGCGCGCAGCAAAAGCAGCCCCACGCCCAGGGTCAGGGCGATGAACAGCAGCGACGGTGGGTACTTGGTGATATTGAAGAAGCTCATCAGGGTTTGCACCCAGCTGTCGCCACTGACCCAGGGCCGCTCGCCATAACCGTTGAGCAGACGCAGCAGGACAAACCCCGCCAGCGCCGCCAGCCCGCACCGCAGCAACCCGCGCTGGCGCCGCTGGCTGTCGGTCTCGGCGGCGAACCACGGCCCCAGCACATAGCCCAGGCCGATCACGCCGATCCACGGCAGCAGCGGATAGGAAGTGCGCAGGCGCAAGGCCTCGCCGAATTCGATCCAGCCCCGGTCATGCAGGATCGCCCAAGGCACATGCAGCGCCTCGCCCGCGGCGAAATGCACGCCATCGAGCAGGTTGTGCCCGCCGATCAGCAGCAGGCTCAGCGCCAGCAGCACGGCGCGCGGCAACCACAGCAGCGCCGCCAGCGCCAGCATGCTCAAGCCGATGACCCAGATCACCTGCAGGTAGATCACGCTCGGCGGGATCTGCCCGGTCCAGGCGAAGTTCACCAGGGTCAGTTCCAGCAGCACCAGGAACAACCCGCGCTTGAACAGAAAGGCGCTGGCCTCGGCCCGATGGCCGTGCTTGTGGGCGAACAGGCTGGCCGAAAGCCCGGTCAGCAGGACAAAGACCGGCGCGCACAGGTGTGCCAGGGTGCGGCTGACAAACAGCCCGGGCTCGGTAGTGGCGACGTCCATCGGGTCGCTGACCTGGCGGTGCAGAAAGAAGGTTTCGCGGACGTGGTCCAGAAGCATCAACAGCATCACCAGCCCGCGCAGGGCATCGATGCTCAGCAGCCGGGAGCCCGGGCGGGTACACGTATCGGACAAGGCACTCATGAAAAAGCCATCACCACCTGAAGTTCAAAGAAACGGCGCCGCTCGGGGAGCGGCGAAAGGCCGTTACTTTATAACATCAACTGACAATGGCCAAAGGCTCGATCCAGCGGCACCCGTGGGCGGGCTGTCCCGCGCGGTGCCGGCTCAATGACGGCAACCGGCACTACTGGTGCTGCACCTGCACCATCGAACTGACCTGGACCCGGGCCAGCATCTGCTCCGCCCCTCCCCCACGCCGCATGCCGCGCACCGGGCAGGCATCCAGGTAATCCAGGCCCACCGCCAGTTTCAGGTGCCGCTCGGGGCGGGTCAGGCGGTTGGTCACGTCGAAGCTGTACCAGCCGTCGTCGAGCCAGGCTTCGGCCCAGGCATGACTGGCCAGATGGCTGGCGTCCTCGGTGCACAGGTAGCCGGACACATAACGCGCGGGAATCCCCAGGCTGCGGGCGCAGGCTAGGAACGCGTGGGTATGGTCCTGGCAGACCCCGGCACCGCCGGCAAAGGCCTCGGCCGCGGTGCTGCCGACTCCGGTGGCGCCGGGGCTGTAGGGCATGTGCTCGGCCAGGGCCTGCATCAGCTCGGTGAGCGCGGCGCGGTCGCGCCCTTCGCCGCAGTGGCGCCGGGCAAACTCGCAGAGGGCCGCGTCGGCCTTGCTCAGGTGGCTGGTGCGCAGGAACGGCAGCGGCGACTGGCTGTCGCCTTCCACCTCGCGGCCCTCGTCGATCTGCACTTCGCCAAAGGCGGTGAGGATGATGGCGCCATGGGGCTCGTCGAGGGTCATGACGTGCAGGATGTTGCCGTAGGGATCGCGCTGGGCGCGGACCCGGCGTGGCAGTTCCAGCTGCCACTGCAGGACCCGCTGGCACTGGCTGTCCTGGGGCGTCAGGCGCAGGAACTGGATGCTGGTGCAGACTTCGTCGGCGTAGCTGTAGGTTGTGTCGTGGCGAATGGACAGTTTCATACCACCTCCAGATAGGATTCGTGCACGGTCTGCCCCAGGTGGCGGATCTGCCCGATGCAATCGGTCAGCCACTGGTGCAGGCCGGAGTCGAGAATCTCCTCGATCCCGGTGTAGCGCAGGCGGGCATTGAGTTCGGCGGCCAGGCGCTGGGCCGGGCGGCCGTTGTCGCCCGGCAAGGTGGCCAGGAGCTGGTCCAGTTCCTCGACACAGGCCAGCAGGGAGCGCGGTACGTCGGCGCGCAGCAGCAACATCTCGGACACCTGCTCGGCCCCCGGGGCATTGCGGTAGATCTCGTTGAACGCCTCGAAGGACGACAAGGCGCGGAGCAAGGCGCTCCACTGGTAGTAGCCCCGGGCCGAATCGTCGCTGACCTCCTCGGACTCCTCGCCGAACATTTCGTAGCGTGCGTCCAGCAGGCGCAGGGTGTTGTCGGCGCGCTCGATGAAGGTCCCCAGACGAATGAAGCGGTAGGCGTCGTTGCGCATGATGGTGCCGGCGGTGGCGCCGCGAAACAGGTGCGAGCGCTCCTTGACCCATTCGCAGAACTGACTGATGCCGTAGCGCCCCAGGCCGTTGGCGGCGATGTTGCGCATCTCCAGCCAGGTGGCGTTCATGTTCTCCCACATGTCGGCGGTGATCCGCCCGCGCACCGCGTGGGCATTGCTGCGCGCCGCCCGCAGGCAGCAATAGATGCTACCGGGGTTGGTGTCGTCGAGGGCAAAGAAGTGCAGCATGCGCTCGCTGTTGAGTTCACCGTAGCGCTGGTTGTAGTCGTCCAGGGTGCCGGCGGCCAGCAGCGACATGGACAGTTCGGCATGGCCGTCGCCGCGCCCGGCCTGGGGCATCAGCGACAGCGAGTAACTGACGTCGAGCATGCGCGCCAGGTTCTCGGCACGCTCCAGGTAGCGGGACATCCAGTACAGGTCCGCAGCGGTTCTTGAGAGCATGGTTCAGTCCTCCACTACCCAGGTGTCTTTGGTACCGCCGCCCTGGGACGAGTTCACCACCAGCGAGCCCTCGCGCAGCGCGACGCGGGTCAGGCCGCCAGGCACCAGGCGGGTTTCCCGGCCGGACAGGACGAACGGCCGCAGGTCGATGTGCCGCGGCGCGATGCCGTTTTCGACGAAGGTCGGACAGGTCGACAGCGACAGGGTCGGCTGGGCGATATACGCCTCGGGACGGGCCTTGAGCCGGGCGCGGAACTCCTCGATCTGGGCCGCCGTGGCCGCCGGCCCCACCAGCATGCCGTAGCCGCCGGAACCCTGGGTTTCCTTGACCACCAGGTCCGGCAGGTTGGCCAGCACGTGGGACAGCTCGGCGGGGTTGCGGCACTGCCAGGTGGGCACGTTCTTGAGGATCGGCTCCTCGCTGAGGTAGAAGCGGATCATCTTGTCCACGTAGGGGTAGATCGACTTGTCGTCGGCGACCCCGGTGCCCACGGCGTTGGCCAGCACCACGTTACCGCAGCGGTAGGCGGCGATCAGCCCGGGCACGCCGAGCAGGGAGTCGGGGTTGAACGACAGCGGATCGAGAAAGGCGTCGTCCAGCCGGCGATAGATCACATCCACCGCCTGGGCCCCGGCCGTGGTGCGCATGAATACCCGGTCGTCACGCACGAACAGATCGGCCCCTTCCACCAGTTCCACGCCCATCTCCCGGGCCAGGAACGCATGCTCGAAATAGGCGCTGTTGAAGCGTCCCGGGGTCAGCACCACCACCGTGGGATGGTCCAGGGGGCTGGCGCTTTTCAGGGTTTCGAGCAGCAGGTTGGGGTAATGGTCGATGGGCGCGATGCGCTGGGCGGCGAACAGTTCGGGAAACAGACGCATCATCATCTTGCGGTCTTCGAGCATGTAGCTCACGCCGCTGGGGGTGCGCAGGTTGTCCTCGAGCACGTAGTAGCTGCCGTCGCCATCGCGCACCAGGTCCACCCCGGCGATATGGGCGTAGATGCCGCGGTGCAGGTTCAGGCCCTGCATGGCCACCTGATAGCCCTCGTTGGCCAGCACCTGTTCGGCGGGAATGATGCCCTCCTTGATGATCCGCTGGCCCTGATAGATATCGGCCAGGAACAGGTTCAGCGCCTGGACCCGCTGCACGCAGCCGCGCTCCACGGTGCGCCACTCGCTGGCCTTGATGCTGCGGGGAATGATGTCGAAGGGAATCAACCGCTCGGTGCCCTGCTCGTCGCCGTACAGGGTGAAGGTGATACCGGCGCGATGGAACAACAGATCGGCTTCGCGCCGCCGCTGCTCCAGAAGCTCCAGGGGGGTGTCCGCCAACCAACGGGCGAACGCTGCGTAATGGGGTCGACACGTGCCGCTGGCAGCGTACATTTCATCGAAAAAAGCGCGGGACATAGCCAACTCCTTGCCGTGATGCAAACGGCTTCTTATCTGAACCCTGTGTGTACCTAACCCGGCTTTGCCCTGGCAGGGATCCTGGCTCCCTGACCGTGAAAACACCTCCTCAGTGCTGTGTCGGGGCGGCCCCTGCCGCCCTGGTGAAACAGCGGTAGCAATCGCTATGCCGCAAATCCGCAAACAGCGGACAAAGCGCCGCCGCGCGCCAAAAATGCTCAATAAGCGACATTAAGTTTCATAAAAGTGACCCGGCCACCCCGAACCAGACCGACCTTGGACCTGTTCAAGAGCGCTCGGACGCCACCGGGGGGCAACGGGCGCGGGCAGAATCGGTGCACAAAGCCCGACAGCGGATTTTCTTGCCCCGTAACCGGGAGTTTTTTCACCCAATCCTGCTCACAGCGGCCGTTGCGCCCCTGAGCAATGACTGTAGCTGCACCATTGAGGTTCAAAGCAAAAATCGGCGCGGGCGGCCCCGGGCCTCAGGGGCGCGCCGGCAAGCTGGCCAGAATCACCGCCACGGCCTGCTCCGGCGTCAGCCGCGCGCTGTCCAGGCGCAGGGGCGGCGACGCCCAGGCCTGATACTCGTGGGTTTGCACTGATTGCCAGTCGGGCGCTTGCAGGCCCGGTACATCCAGTTGCCGGGTTTCGACCCGCCGGCGATGCTCCAGCGGATCGCCACAGTGCACTTCGATGTCCAGCAGCGCGACCCCCAGCCTGTCCGCCAGCCGGCGCCAGGCTTGACGACTTTCGGCCACTGGATTGACGCAGTCCGCCAGCACGCTATTGCCCAGGGCCAGGTTGGCCTCGGCCAGTTGCAGGGCGATCTGGTAGCCGCCCTTGCCCACCTCGGGCAGGCCGGCGTCGCGCAAGCCCTGCTCGATGCTGTCGATGCGCAGGTAGGTGGCCCCCAGGTGCGGCACCAGGGCACGGGCGATGGTGGTCTTGCCGGTGCCCGGCAAGCCGCTGAAGACGATGAGCATGCAAGAACCTGCCTGAATCAAGGGGCCCACAGCTTCGCCACAATGGCCGCCCGCGTCCAGCGCAACGGCTCAGCAGGCGACCCTCAGGGCGCCTGCTGCGACAACTGCTCGGGCGCCCCGCGCGGCCAGGCCAGCAACTCGCTTTCCGACATCGGCCGGGCATACCAGTAGCCCTGGCCCAGCACGCAGCCCATGTCCAGCAGCAGACGCCGCTCAAGCTGGGTTTCCACGCCCTCCACCACCAGGCACATTTCCAGGCTGCTGGCCAACGCCAGGGAGGCTCCCACCACCGCGCGACAGCGCGGCTGGCGCACCAGTTCGCGGACGAAATGCGCGTCGAGCTTGATCTGGTTGAACGGCAGCTCGCACAGGCGCTGCAAGGAGGAATAGCCCGCGCCGAAATCGTCGATCGCCAGGTTGCACTTCATCATGCGCAGGCGCACCAGGTTTTCCAGGCTGATGGCCGGGGCCTGCACCAGCCCGACCTCGGTGATCTCGAAACTCAGCAAGTGCGGCGGCACCTTATGCCGTTCGAGGGCCTGGCGGATATGCCCGACGATGTCGCTGCAGGCCAGTTGCCGGGGCATCAGGTTGAACGCCAGCTCCAGCTCTTCGCCCTGATCCAGCAGCCGCCGCTGCAAGGCCATGCTCTGATCGAGCTGCTGATGAAACACCCGGTCCAGCAGGCCTTCGGCCTCCAGCTCAGCGAGAAACGCCGCCGGCGCCAGCACGCCGCGCTGCGGATGGAGCCAGCGCACCAGCACCTCGGCGCCACGGCAGGTGGCCTGCTGCAAGTCGAACTTGGGCTGGTAGTAGGACACGAACTGCCCCTGCTCCACGCCCTGCAGCAGCTCTTGGCGGTTCACCGGGTCGAACTGCCGGGGCGGCGGCGCGGGGGGCTGCTGGTAGTGGCGCAGTTGATAGAGTTCGAGCATCGCCTGCAGGGCCGCCAGTTCCGCCGGCTTGCCCACATCCCCGAGCACGATCAGCCCGTGCAGGCTGATCATCTGCAGCACCGCGCGCCGCAGGTCGGGCTCGATCAGGCTGTAGAGAATCACCGCCCGCACCAGTTGCTCCTCGCTGGCCCGGCGCAGGAACTCCAGGCCGTCCATGCCCGCCATCTGCAGGTCACAGAGCACGATGTCCGCCGCGCCGCGGCTGCGCAGCAGCTCCAGGGCGCAGGTTCCGTCGAACGCCGCCAGGGGCGCCACCACACCCAGGCGCTGCAACTGCTCCAGGACCAGCAACTGCTGCACCGGGTGATCTTCCAGAACCAGTATCTTCAAGGTATTCAAGCGCGGCTCCAGGCTCAGCGACGACCGCCGAAATGCTGCCGATGACAGGGCCGCCGACAGCGTTCAGCACAGCCATCGGCCTCCCACGGGAAGCTTACGAATAAAAACAAGCGTATCGCTAACCGCAAGCCGGTCAAGGCAGCGCCCTGACCTTCGGTCCGCCCGTGCCAGCGGTCTTGCCCGAGCCCCCGCAACCCGGGAAAATAGCCGCGTTTGGCGCCGTTCCTTGATCTATATTTACCTCCAGCATTGGCGCTCAGCCCTTGTCCGGCTGATGACGCAGCCTGCCACTTTGCTCTTCGATCCACCCTTGTGCCGTTCCTCGATCAGGAGCCCTGATGCTTCGTTTTATCCTGCCCATGCTGATGTCGCTGGCGTGCCTGCCGGCCATGAGCGACACCCCTCCCACCCTGCAGCTGCTCAATTATGAATCCCCCCATCACCACCAACTGTCCCTGACCAGTGACGACTGGCAATGGTTGCGCAACAAGCGCGAGCTGGTGCTGGGCACCGCGCAGCAAAACCTGCCGCCGCTGGAAATGGTCAACGAAACCAAGGAGTACGAAGGCGTTACCGCCGACTACATCGGCCTGCTGGCCGACGCTCTGGGGGTGAAGATCAGCGTCCGTGCCTACGACACCCGCGAGCAGGTGTTCAATGCCCTGGCCAGGGGCGAGATCGACCTGATGGGCAGCGTCACCCAGGACGAGGCCCGGCCGCGGCAGCTGCTGCTCAGCCAGAGCTACCTGGTCAATCGCCCGACCCTGGTCGCCCGCCTGGGGGATTCGCCATCGCTCAAAGGCGGCTTGCAGGGACGCCGCCTGGCCATCTCCCAGGACACCATCAGCCTGCTCGTGGCCCAGGCCATGTACCCCCTGGCGCGGATCGAAACCTACGGCAGCGCGGATGCGGCCATGGCCGCCGTGGCCTTCGGCGATGCCGACGTGCTGCTCAGCGACGCTGTATCGGCGCAGTTTCTGATCTCGCGTAACTACAGCGACTACCTGCGGATCATCTACAGCGGCCCGGCCAGCATCTCCGGCTTTGCCTTCGCGGTAAGCCCGGACAACCGGCAACTGCAGCATTCGCTCGACGCCGCCCTGCGCGCGATCCACAAGGAGCAGGACATCAGCATCCGCAATCGCTGGGGCGACCGGCTGCTGCTGAGCATGGAAAAAACCAGCCTCACCCCCGAAGAACAGCGCTGGATCGAAAAGAACCCGGTGGTGCGCATCGGCATTCACCGCTACCTGCCGCCGATGTCCTACTTCGACGCCGACGGCAATTACCTGGGGATTACCGCCGATCTGCTGGCGATGCTGGAGGCCAAGACCGGGCTGACCTTCGAAATCACCCCGCTGCCCAGCTTCAAGGACCTCAACGACGCCGTGCACGAGGGTCGGGTGCAGATGGTCGCCGATCGGTCCCGCACGCCCGAGCGCGAAACCTACCTGCAGTTCACCCGCCCCTACCTGGTCGGGCCCTACATGCTGATCACCCGCGACGCCGCCGACGCACCGAAAAGCCTGGAAGACATGGCCGGCAAGACCCTGCTGATCGGCAGCGGTCACGCCCTGGTGGCCCTGCTGCGCCAGCGCTATCCACAGATCCGCATCAAGGAGGTGCAGACCAACTTCGAAGCCCTGTCCCTGCTTCGCGACCACAAGGCCGACGCCGCGGTGCAGGCGGAAATCGCCGTCAGCTTCAACCTGCCGCGCATCAAGGCAGACCAGCTCAAGGTCCGCTCGGCCCTCAACCTGCCCTTGCTCAACGAGTCCTTTGCCGTGCGCCGCGACCAGCTGGAACTGTTCAGCATCATCGACAAGTCCCTGCGCAGCATTTCTCCGGACGCCATCACCGAGCTCAACAATCGCTGGCGCTCCAAGGCGGCCGTCGCGCCCCCCTCCTGGCGCGACTACCGCACCACCTTGTACCTGGCCGGCGCGGCGTCGATCGTGCTGCTGCTGATCGCCCTGGCCTGGGGCTACGCCATGCGCCGCCAGGTCAGCCAGCGCGAACGGGCCGAGCATGCCCTCAACGACCAGCTGCGCTTCATGGACGCGCTGATCAACGGCACGCCCAACCCGATCTACGTGCGCGACCGCGACCGGCGCCTGGTGATCTGCAACGACAGCTACCTCAAGACCATGGGCACCGATCGCCAGAGCGTGCTGGGCAGCAACCTCGAACAACTGGCGGTGCCCGAGGCCGGGCTGTTCGCCACCGACTTCCAGAGCATCCTCGACGGCGGCCCGCCGCTGCTGATCGACCGCACGGTGCACATCCGCGGCCAGCAGATGCAGATCTACCACTGGATGCTGCCCTACCGCGATGCCCAGGGCGAAATCCTCGGCATCATCGGCGGCTGGCTGGACATCAGCGAACGCCAGCAACTGCTGAATGAACTGACCCAGGCCAAGAACGACGCCGACAAGGCCAACCGGGCCAAGACCACCTTCCTGGCCACCATGAGCCATGAAATCCGCACCCCCATGAGTGCGGTGATCGGCATGCTCGAACTGGCCCTCAAGCGCGCCGACCAGGGTCAGCTCGACCGCCCTTCAATCGAGGTGGCCTACAGTTCGGCCCTGGGTCTGCTGGAACTGATCGGCGACATCCTCGACATCGCGCGGATCGAAAGCGGGCGCCTGAGCCTGAGCCCCGAGCGGGCCAATCTGCGGGATCTGGTGGAATCGGTGTTCCGGGTCTTCGATGGCCTGGCCCGGCAAAAGGGCCTGCGCCTGGAACTGGACCTGGACAGCAGCGCCAGCGGCGACGTGCTGGTCGACCCGCTGCGCTTCAAGCAGATCCTCTCGAACCTGGTGAGCAACGCCATCAAGTTCACCGAGCGCGGCAGCGTGCAGATCCGCCTGCAGGCCGAGCGCGACGACCCGCAGACCCTGCCCCTGCAACTGACGGTGCGGGACACCGGCATCGGCATCGAACCCGAGGACCAGCAGCTGCTGTTCCAGCCTTTCAGCCAGGTCCCCGGACAACACCAGAACGCCCGCTCGGGGACCGGGCTGGGGCTGGTGATCTGCCGCACCCTGTGCGAAATGATGGGCGGCCAGTTGAGCCTGCAAAGCCAGCCTGGGGTCGGCACCCTGGCCCGGGTCCAGCTGCAGCTGAGCCGACTCGAACCCCTGCCGGATACACCGGCGCCGGTGGTGCAGGACAGCCTGCCGCCGGCCACCCGGGCGGCGTTGCACATCCTGGTGGTGGACGACAGCCAGGCCAACCGCCAACTGCTCTGCGAGCAACTGCGCTTTCTCGACTACTCGCTGAGCCAGGCGCAGAACGGCGCCGAAGCCTACAAGCTGTGGCTGCGGGAAACCTTCGATGTGGTGATCACCGACTGCAACATGCCGGTGATGAACGGCTACGAACTGACCCGGCAGATTCGCCTCGCCGAGCAGATCCAGGGACGACCGCCGGCGCAGATCCTGGGCTTCACCGCCAACGTCCAGCCCGAGGAACAGCAACGCTGCCTGGACGCCGGCATGAACGGCTGCATCTTCAAGCCCATCGCCCTGCCCGAGCTGGATCGACGCCTGCGGCAGTTGCAGGCACTGCCGCGCACCCAGCTGAAAAGCACCAGCCAGCGTTTCGACATCCAGCAACTGGACCACCTCACCGGCGGCAATCCCGACTCCATCCAGCGCGTGCTCAAGGGCTTGCAGCAGAGCAACCAGCAGGACCTGAAACAGATCCGCGAGCGGCTCGCCAGTGCCGACAGCAAAGGGGTCGCCGAGCTGGCCCACCGCATCCATGGCGCGGCGCGGATCATCCAGGCCAAGGCCCTGATCGATGAATGCGAATACCTGGAAAAGGCCTGCCGCGAAGGCGCCAATGCCGATCAGATCAAGGCGGCATTGACGCGCTTGGAGCAGGCCATGCTCGGGCTCGACCGCGACTTGCTGCAGGCCCTGGAGTCCGATTGACCGGCCCCAGCGGCGCCCGGGCGAGCCCCGGGTGCCGCGTCCTCGTGGGGGCTCAGCCCCCCAGTTGCTGCAGCTCCAGACTGGCCGAGGCCGACAGCGGCCGCGACGGCTGGATCAGCGGCATGCCAAAACGCTTGCTGATGTAGCGCCCGCCGGTGCCGGTCAGGCTCAAGGCCCGGCTGTCCAGGTCGCGGACCAGCCATTTGCGCTCCAGCAATACCCGCAGCAAGGCAGCGCCGAGGGCGCCCCCCAGGTGCGGGCGGCGCATGCTCCAGTCCAGGCAGGGGCAGGCAACGCGGCGGCGCAGGGTGCGAAGCTCGGCGACCTCGATGCCCAGGCCACGGAAGAACTCGATGCCGCTGTCGCTGACTGGGTACTCCTCGCCCTCCCCGGCCGCCAGTAACCAGCCGGCTTCCAACATGCGGTCGTGCAACTGCACCCCCAGGGTGCCCGCCAGGTGGTCGTAGCAGGTGCGGGCGAACTGCAGGCGGTCCGGGGTGCGCGGGGTGAAGGTGCTGCCCTGGCCGATCACCATCAGCGCCTCCAGGGCCTGGGCCACCAGGGGATCGCCGAGGTCGTAGTAACGGTGCCGGCCCTGGACCTGCACCCGCAGCAAACCGGCGTCCTTGAGCTTGGCCAGGTGGGCGCTGGCGGTGGAGGTGCTGACCTGGGCAATCGCCGCCAGTTCGGTGCTGGTGCGGGCGTGGCCGTCCATCAGGGCACAGAGCATCCGGGTCCGGGCCGGCTCGGCGATGGCCGCCGCCACGTTGGATAGCCCGAGGTCGTTCTGCACTACATTCATATTTCGCTCCATGACGAATCGTGTCTTCGAAAGGCAGAGGATAGTAGCAACCTGGACATCTGCCCAACAAAGAGAAAAATCATGGACCCGATCAGCGCAGCTACCCATTTCGACCCCTACGACTTTTACTACGCCCGCCTGCGTGCCCGGGGCGGCCTGACCTATGATTCGGCGCTCGGGCTGTGGGTGGCCAGCAGCGCCGCGGCGGTTGCCGCCGTGCTCAACCACCCGGCCTGCCGGGTCCGGCCGCTGCAGGAGCCGGTGCCCCGGGCCATCGCCGGACGCCCCGCCGGGCAAGTGTTTGCCCGCCTGATGCGCATGAACGACGGCCCGCGGCATGGCTGTCCGCGCCAGGCCATGGCACCCGGGCTGCTGGCACTGGGCGGGATCGACCTGATGCCCTGGCTGGCCCGCTGGCGCCCGGCCCTGGGCGCGCCGCAGTGCGCCGCCGACCTGCAACGCTGGCAGTGGCGCCTGCCGGTGGCCCTGCTGGCCGCCCTGCTGGGGGTGCCCGCCGCGCAGTGCGAAGAACTGGCCCGACGCACCGGCCAGTTCGTCGCCTGCTTCTCGCCCCTGAGCACGGAGGAACAGCTGCAGGCTGCCGACGCCGCGGCGCACGACTTGCTCCGGCAGATGCAGGCCGTGCTCGACGGCCCGGAGCACAGCCCGCTCCTGGCGATGATCCTGCAACGCAGCAACGGGCTTGCCCCCGAGGACCTGCTGGCCAATCTGCTGGGCCTGCTGGCGCAAACCCACGACGCCTGCGCCGGGCTGCTGGGCAACAGCCTGCTGGCCTTGCTGGCGGACCCGACCCTGGCCCGGCGCCTGCAGCACGATCCCCGTCAGTTGCAGGACTGGCTGCTGCAACAGCAGCGCCTGGACCCGCCGGTGCAGAACTCCCGCCGCTTCGTGGCCGAGCCTTGCACCCTGCTCGGGGTCGACCTGCAAGCCGGGGATAGCGTGCTGGTGCTGCTGGCGGCGGCCAATCACGACCCGGCCCTGAGCGCGATCACCGGCAGCGATCCGGCGCAGCAGGGCTTCAGCTTCGGCGCCGGCGCCCATCGCTGCCCGGGTCGGGAGCTGGCCTTGAACATCGTCCACAGCCTGCTGTGCACCCTGCTGCAGCCCCCGGGCCTGGGGGCGCTGACCCTGCAGTGGCAATACCGGGCCTCGGTCAATGGCCGCCTGCCCCTGTTCAGCGACGCGCCGGACGGCCAGCCCATGGGCTGGCGGCCCACGGACGCTTGAGGTAAAAGGTGCCCCCACTGCCGAAACCGCGACTGGAAAAAGGAAGGATCATGCTGTTTGTGGTGATGCTCGGGGGCAAGCACCCCAAAGCGACAATCGAAGTCCACGACGTCCAATTCGTGGTTGCCGAGCGCCTTGAGTCGGCCTACGGGCAACTGCGCCAGGCCTGGTTCGGCAGCCCGGCGGGCTTGCACATCGACTCCTGGATGCGGGTCGACGGCGTCGAGCACTACAAGGTCGAGTTCAGCCCCCTGGCCCCCGGGCCGGGCGCGCCGCGCCTGTACTTCCTCAACCTGGGCGGCTACGAAGCGGCGACCTTTGGCGAGGCCCACCGCTACCTGCTGGTGGTGGCCAAAGACAAGACCGAAGCCAAGGCCAAGGGTAAACAGCAGATGCTGGCCCACTGGCACAAATCCCACACCGACGCCCTGCTCGACGTCGACGACTGCCTGCCGATCGACCTGCTGCAAGGACGCTATGTGCACCTGGTGCCAGGGCCGCACCAGGGCATCGAGCAACGCAACGACTACATCATCCTCAGCTGACCTCATGCCGGCCGGAAGCGCTCCCCGGCGCCCGATCATGCAGGTGCAGATCGCTGATGTCCGCCACCTGACTCAGCAAAAAGGTGCGCAACCGGGCAATGCGCTCCTGGTTCGAGCTGTCGCGCAGCCACACCAGGTAGTAGCCGTCCCCTGACGCCACCGCGCTGGGGAACGGCAGGCCGATACGCCCGTCACGTATGTCCTGCGCCACCAGGTGCAGGTCGCCGATCGACAGGCCGTGCCCGGCCATGGCGGCGCTGATCGCCTGGTCCAGGGAGTCGAAGACAGTGCCCCGTTCCAGCCGCACCTGCTCCAGCCAGGCTCGGTCCTCAAGCGCCTGGGCCTGCAGCCAGCGGCGCCAGTCGCGGCGGTCGGCCGAGGGGTGGATCAGCTGCGCATCCCTGAGCCGTTCCAGGGTCCAGGGCGCCCCGTGCGCGGCCTGCGGCGGGCCAATGGGAATCAGCCATTCATCGAACAGCTTGCAGGCCTCGACCCCGGCGCCGAAGTGGCCGTTGCCCAGAAGAATCGCGCAGTCGTAGGGCTCGGCGTAGAAGTCCACGTGATCGAAATCCATCCACACACTGGCCAGTTGCACCGCCAGTTCCGGCTGCTCGCCCTTGAGCCTCTCCAGAGCCCGCAGCAGCCAGCGCATGGTCAAAGTCGAAGGCGCCTTGAGGCGCAACTGACCGCGGTTGGCGCGCAACGGCAGGCACGCGTCCTCGATGATCCGGAAACCGACCTTGAGCTCCCGGGCCAGGCGCTCGCCGGCCTCGGTGAGCTGCAGCCGCGGGCCGTGGCGCTGGAACAGACGGCAACCGAACTGGCTCTCCAGGGTACGGATGTGCCGGCTGATGGCGCTCTGGGTCAGGGACAGTTCCTCGGCGGCCCGGGTAAAGGAGCAGGAACGGGCGGCCACTTCAAAGGCGCGCAATGCGTAGAGCGGTGGCAGGGACTCGACCATCAACGGGCACTCATGATGAGAAAAAATCATAGTAGCGCACAGCTTTTTGCGTTTTTCAACGCCGGACAAAGGCGCCAAGCTTGGCGCTCTTGGACTGAGCAGGAGCCCTGCACCGTGGACCTTAACCTGTCGTTATTGTTGGCCTATGCCCTCAGCGTGCTGTTGCTGGTGGCCACCCCGGGGCCGGTGGTGGCGCTGATCGTCAACACCAGCCTCAACGCCGGGCCGCGCCAGGCGCTGCTGACCGCCCTGGGCACCCATGCCGCCTCGTTGCTGCTGGCGCTGCTGGCGCTGCTGATGCTGACCACCGGCCTGGCGCTGGATCCGCGGCTGATCAGTGGAATCAGCCTGCTGGGGTGCGGCTTTATAGGCTGGCTGGCGCTGCAGGGCCTGCGCGAGGCCACAGGCCCGCAAACCGCGCCGGCCGCCGCGCCGACCGCCCGCGGCCGGCGCGGCCTGGCCAATGGCTTTTTGCTGGGCATCAGCAACCCCAAGGACATCCTGTTCTTTGTCTCGTTCTTCCCCCAGTTCATCCAGGTCAGCCGCTCCTTCGAGCGCAGCGCGCTGCTGCTGACGCTGGTCTGGGTGGTGATCGATTTTGCCGTGCTTGGGGCTTATATCCTGATGGCGCGCCAGGGGTTCTCGCTCAAGTACAAGCGCCAGGTGACCGGCCTGTCGAGCCTGGTGCTGCTGGCGGTGGCCTTGGCGGGGCTGGTTTATACCGGGTTTGAACTGTACCGCTCGGGCGCCGCCTGAGGCGCCCGGCCAGCGGACTTAGAGGGTGCGCAGCTCCAGGGTCAGGTGCGCCAGCCCGGGCAAGGCTGCCAGGCGCCCACGCACGGCCTCGACACTGAGCGAGGCCTGGGCCACCACGCTGACGATCACCGCCCGCGCCTCAGGCCCCACCCGCCACACATGCAGGTCGACAATGCGCGCATCCCCCGGCTCTTCCACCGAACGCCGGACCTGTTCGGCCAGGCGCTCATCGCTGGTATCGAGCAGCACCGCCGCACTGGACTTGATCAGCGCATAGGACCAGCGGGCAATCACCAGCGCGCCGACAAGGCCCATCACCGGATCGAGCCAGACCCAGCCCAGGTAACGCCCGGCCAACAGCGCGACAATGGCCAGCACCGAGGTCAGGGCATCGGCCAGCACATGCACATAGGCCGAGTGCAGATTGTTGTCACCCCGAGCCCGATGCTGCTCGTGATGCTCGTGATGCTCGTGATGCTCGTGATGCTCGTGATGCTCGTGATGCTCGTGATGCTCGTGATGCTCGTGATCATGATGGTGGTCGTGGGCATGGTGGTGATGCCCATGATCGCCGCCCAGCAGCCAGGCGCTGAGGATGTTCACCAAAAGCCCGACCACCGCGATCAGCGTGGCCTCGGCAAAGGCCACGGCAGTGGGTTGGAACAGCCGCACCAGGGATTCGCCGGCAATTCCCAGGGCCACCAGGCCGAGAATGATCGCCGAGGCGAACCCCGCCAGGTCGCCGACCTTGCCGGTGCCGAAGCTGAAACGCCAGTTGCCGGCATTGCGCCGGGCGAAACCATAGGCCGCCGCGGCGATGCCCAGGGCTCCGGCGTGGGTCGCCATGTGCAGCCCATCGGCCAGCAAGGCCATGGACCCGGTGAGGTAACCGGCGACGATTTCCCCCGCCATCATCACCACCGTCAGCAGCACCACCCACAGGGTGCGCCGGGCATTGTCATCGTGATCGGCACCGAGAAACTGATGGTCGTGGCTCAAATGTGCAGCCTGCTGCGACAGATTCATGGTCCCGCTCCTATTTCGAATAACGGCGAATGGCTTCGAGCAGCTCATCCACGCCACGGGCCCGCTCGGCATCGCTGAGCTCGGGGTTGGCCACATGCTCCAGGGCATGGGCCTCGATGATCTCGCCCATCAGGCCGCTGATGGCGCCACGGGTCGCCGCCACCAGGTGCAGGGTCTTGCCGCAATCGGCCCCGGTCTCCAGCGCCCGCTCCACGGCCTGGACCTGGCCGAGAATGCGCCGGACCCGCTTGAGCAGTTCATCTTTTTGCGCGTGCGTGTGTGACATACCCATACCCCCTATACCTATATCGGAAGGCATCATGCTCCCACGGCCAATCCGACACAAGCCGGCCGCTGCAAAAAAAGCCCAGGCTCCCGGCACCGTCCCCCGGTCGCCGACGAGTGACCCGAGGCCGCAGAAAAAGCTGCTGCACAGCCCATAGCGTGGATTAACATAGCCCAGTGCCACCAACCCCCCAGGACTCACCCTTCCATGCTGTCCAGAATCTTATGATTGCTGTCTGGTTCCTGCTGTGCCTGACCTTGTTGCTGACCCTGCTGACGCTGTGGCTGCTGCGCCGCGAACGCCGCGCCCAGGCCCAGTTGCGCGCCTATCGCAAACGGGTCGAGGGCCTGCCCGACGACGCCGAGCGCTTCAAGCGCAGCCAGTACTTCGCACGGATCGGCACCTGGGACTGGGAGGTCGACACCCAGCGCCTGTACTGGTCGGAAGCGATCTACGGCATGTTCGGCTTCAAGGTCGGCGAGGTGGTGCCCTCCTACGAGCTGTTCTGCTCCTGCGTGCACCCCGAGGACCGGGAGCGGGTGCGCGCCGGCGAATTGCGCTGCCTGGAAACCGGCGAGAACCATGACGAGGAATACCGCGTCGTCTGGCCCGACGGCAGCATCCACTGGCTGCGCGAAACCGGCAACGTGGTGAAGAACGTGCACGACACCACCATCAAGATGATGGGCGTGGTACGAGACATCACCGATGAGAAAGTCTCCACCCGCCAGCTGCAGCAACTGGCCCACTTCGACCCGCTGACCGGGCTGCCCAATCGGTTGATGCTCGAACAGCGCCTGTCCCGAGCCCTGGAACAGGCGCGCCTCAACCAGACCCGGGTGGCCCTGGTGTTCGTCGACCTCAACGGTTTCAAGGCCATCAACGACCAGTACGGCCATGCCGCCGGGGACCGGGTGCTGAACGCCACGGCCCAGCGCCTGCAAGGCATCCTGCGCAGCAGCGACACCGTGGCGCGGATCGGCGGCGACGAATTCGTGGTGGTTCTCGAAGGCCTGTCCCCTGGGCTCGACCTGACTGAAGAAGCCCGGCGCATCGGCGAAAAGATCTTCAGCCAGCTATCGCCGCCGGTGGAGGTGGACAGCCAGCGCCACAGCATCGGCAGCAGCCTGGGCGTGGCGGTGTTTCCCGACCATGCCGGGCGCATGGACCAGTTGCTGCACGTCGCCGACCTGGCGATGTACGAAGCCAAACGCAGCGGCAACAACCAGTACCGCCTGGGGCAGTAATACCCGGCAGCAGGGCCTAGGCGTGGCGACCCGCGCCGAGCAACCGCTCATGCAGAAAGCCCAGGGCCGCTTGAAACAGCGGGTGCCATTGGGCCGACGGCGGGCTTGCCAGGGGGTGCCAGAAAAACTCGAAGTCATGACCGCCGTCATCCGCGGTGAAGTGCGTCCAGCTTGCGGGCAGCGGCGCCGGCACCTGGCACTCATGGAACGCCCACACCTGGCCGGCAAACCCAGAGTGCCAGAGGCCGAGAAAGCGGCTTTCCTCGGCCTCGACGCCCGCCTCTTCCGCCAGTTCGCGGACCGCGCCAGCGGCGGTCGACTCTCCCGCTTCCAGCGTGCCCTTGACCAATTGCAGGCCGGCCAGCGGATGGCGAAAGGCCAAGACCTCAAGCTCGGTGGTGTAGCGCAGCAGCACCGGGCAAGCCTTGTTGGCGGGGGTCGAGGGTGCGGCTGACGTTTGCGCTGGCCCCTCAGTCGTCACGGGTCAGCACTTCCAGCAGCTCGATCTCGAAGATCAGGTTCGAGTTGGGCGGGATCGCGCCCATGCTGCGCTCGCCGTAACCCAGGTGCGCCGGCACCAGTAGCTTGCGCTTGCCGCCCACCTGCATGCCCATCAGGCCCTGGTCCCAGCCCTTGATCACCCGCCCAGTGCCGATCACGCACTGGAACGGCTTGCCGCGATCGTAGGAGGAATCGAAGCTGCTGCCGTCTTCCAGAAAACCCCGGTACTGGGTGGTGATCAAAGCGCCCTTGACCACCGCCTTGCCGTCCCCCAACTGGATATCGATCACCTGCAATTGGTCACTCATGCTTCACTCCCGTTCAAAGATGGCCCCGACGCGGGACTGCGGCGCGCTTTTTCGCAGAATTGCCGCGGCTTGGCAATCTCAGCAGGTCGTCCTCGATGCAGGCACTGTCGCTGTTGGCATCAGATTTCAAGCTCATCGGCCCTGGCGCCTTGGCGCTGTCACTGGCGCAACAGTCCGCTTTCATAATCCAGCCAATCCCGCTCGAAGCACGCCTGCAGGTACTCCAGCACGCTGTCCAGCTGCACCGCGGCCGGCACATTGACCGAGAAGAAGGCCTTGCTCATGCCCTCCCAGCGGCAACCCAGGGCATTGATCCGTTCCAGCACCTCGCTGATCCGTTCCCGGCCGGCCTTGAAGAACACCAGGCGCAGGGTGCTGTTGCCACTGCTGCGTGCCACCTGCCTGAACCATTTCAGACCATCGGCCTCGACCTGCACGGTCACCTCGTCGTCATAACAGACGTCCTGGGAATAGAACGGAAGATTGGCGATCCGGTACAGACCGTCAGGCTGCGGCTCCGCCCAGACCCCTTCGCTGGCAACCGGTGGATAGTCGTCGACCACCGTCAACCTGAGCATGATCTTGTCCATTGCCTGTCCCTGGTTCATTGAATAAAAGGCGCCCGGCCGACCTTGAGGCCGGCGCATGCCGCGCGCTTTTTCGCAGAATTGCCGGCCCATGGCAATCCTTGAATGGCGCCCGGGCAAAGGTCTGTCGCTGCCTGGGACGTTTCCGTTACCATGGCCGCCCCCACGCCTCACCCCGATAAGGACATCCCATGGCCACCGCCGATATCGTCGCCCTGGTGCTGCTCGCCGCTCTGGCGCTGTACCTGGTCAGCCTCTACAACCGCCTGACGACCCGGCGCAACCGCCTGCGCAATGCCTTCGCCCAGATCGAAGTGCAGCTCAAGCGCCGCTACGACCTGATTCCCAACCTGCTGGAAACCGTCAAAGGCTACCTGCAACACGAGCGCCAAACCCTGACCGCCCTGGCCGAAGCGCGCAACAGTGCCCGGGACAGCCTGCAAGCGGCCGCCGCGCAACCCGGCGACAGCGCCAGCATTGCCCGCCTGGGCCAGGACCAGGGCGCCCTGGATCAGGTTCTTAATCGTCTGCACCTGAGCCTGGAGGCCTACCCGGAACTCAAGGCCTCGCAGAACATGGCGCAGCTCAGCGAAGAGCTCACCAGCACCGAGAACAAGGTCGCCTACGCGCGCCAGGCCTTCAACGACGCCGTGACCGACTACAACCTGTGCAAGCAGCAAGTGCCGGCGCTGTTTTTCGCCGGGCTGTTCGGCCATCGCGCCGATGCCGCGCTGCTGCAATTCGCCGACAGCGCGCAGATCCAGGACGCCAGCAAAGTGTCCTTCCAGTAACCCCGCCGCCTGCCCCCGGAAGCTTGCATGAAGTTCTTTCAACACCAGGCCCGTGCCCGGCGCCACACCCTCAAACTGCTGCTGTTGATGACCCTGGCGGTGGCTACCCTGGTCAGCCTCAGCAGCCTCGGGCTGGGCCTGTTGTGGCGCGAGCTGAGTCAGCAGTACGGCCAGCCCAAGGTGCTGAACTGGATCGTGGTCGCGGGATTGGCGCTGCTCATGCTGGTGGTGGTGCTGCTGGGCAGTTGGTACCAGACCTGGCGCCTGCGAGCCGGGGGCAAGGTGATCGCCGAGCACCTGGGCGGGCGCCTGATCAACGATTCGCCACGGGGCAGCGAGGAACAGCGGCTGCTCAATATCGTCGAGGAAATGGCCCTGGCCTCGGGCGCCACGATGCCGGCCGTGTATGTCCTGCCAGAAGACGCGATCAATGCCTTCGCCGCCGGACTGACCCCGCAGCAGGCGGTGCTGGGCATCACCCGTGGCGCCCTCATCCACCTGGACCGCGACGAGTTGCAGGGCATGGTCGCCCACGAGTTCAGCCACATTCACAACGGTGACATGCGCCTCAACACCCGCTTGCTGGCGGTGATCCACGGCCTGCTGGTGTTCAGCCTGGCGGGCATCGCGGTGCTGCGCCAGGCGGAAAAGCAGCACCTGGGCAGCGACCGCCACCGCTTCTTCTGGCAGATCATCTTCGCTGTGCTGGGCCTGGCCCTGCTGGTCTTCGGCTCTTTGGGCAGCTTGCTGGGCAACCTGATCAAGGCGGCCATCTGCCGTCAGCGCGAGTTTCTCGCCGATGCCTCGGCGGTGCAGTTCACCCGCAACCCCCAGGGCATTGCCGGCGCCCTGAAAAAGATCGGCGGCAGCAGCGCCGGTTCACGCCTGCGCGCCTTCGCCGCCGCCCAGTACAGCCACCTGTATTTCCACCAGGGGGTGAAACTGCGCCTGGAGCGGCTGTTCGCCACCCACCCACCGCTGGCCGCGCGCATCCAGCGCCTGGATCCGCAGTGGGATGGGCGCTTCAAGCCGCTGTAAAGGCCCTACCAGAGGGCAATCTCGTAAGTGATGTAGAGGCGGTTGCTGTCCCGCCCACGGGAATAGTCGGAGCGATACACATAATTGCGCAGCTTCACCCCCAGCCCCTTGAACGAGCCTTGCTGAAGCACATAGGCCAGTTCGCTGTCGCGCTCCCACTCATCGACCCGGGTCTTGGACTTGCCGTCATTGCCGCTCAGGTAGCGCGAGCTGAAGGTCAGGCCGGGCACACCCAGGCTGGCGAAGTTGTAGCCATAGCCGAGCATCCAGGTCTTCTCGCCCTCCTCGATGAACTTGCCGATACCGGCGTTACTGAAGGAGTAGACCGTGGCGCCGCTGATATAGGGCAAGCCGGCATCGCCACTGAGGCGCTGATAGCCACCACCAAGGGAGTGCCCGGCGATCGCGTAGGTCAGTTGGCCGCTGAGCATGCGGTTGTCGATCTTGCCGTCAAACGCCGCGCCTGAATCGGCGCTGCGGAAGTAGCGCAGATCGCTGGTCAAGGTGCCCTGCCCCAGTGCCAGGTCATGCTGGAGGCCGACAAAGTCCTGCCGATAGAAGTTCTCAAGCTCGCCATGGAAATAGCTCAGGCGCAGGTTCTTGCTCCATTTGTATTCGGCCCCGCCGTAGCGGAAGTCCCCGGACTGGCCGCCGCTGTAGCCGTCGGGCACCAGCCCCACGCTGTCGGTGGAGTCACGCAGTTTGAAGCGCTGCAGATAACCGCCGGTCAAGCTCAGGCCGTCGATATCCGTGCTGGTGAGCTGGGTGCCCTGATAGGTCTGCGGCAATAGACGGGCATCGTTGTAGACCAGCACCGGGGTCTTGGGCAGCAAGGTGCCGTACTTGAGGGTGGTCTTGGCCAGCCGCACCTTGGCCGTGGCGCCGGCACTGGCGAATTCGTCCGCGGCGCGCCCGTCGTCGTGCACCGGCAGCAGCCCCGTGCCACTGCGGCCCTTGCCGGAATCGAGCCGAACCCCCAGCAGCCCCAGGGCATCGATCCCGAAGCCCAGGGTGCCGGGGGTGAACCCGGACTGATAATCGAGCAGGAAGCCCTGGGCCCATTCAGTGCGCTCGCTCTTGGCGGTGCGCGCAGCCTTGGCGCTGAGGCCGTGTTCGTCGCGGAAGTTCTCGTTGAAATAGACGTTGCGCAGTTGCAGCTTGAGGCTGCTGTCGTCGATGAAGCCGGCGCCCTGGGCCGCCGCCAGGGGCAGCAGGCTCAAGCTGGACAGCATCAGGGTGCGGGTTGGCCAATGGCTCATGGGGTAGTTCTCGTTGTTGTTATTCAAGGCGCAGTTGGCCCTGGCGCCCTTTTAACCAGGGCGCCGGGCCATCAAAGAGGGTTTCGAACGGGTCAGACGAACAGGGTCAGGGCACCGGTCAGCAAGGCCAGGGCGGTAATCACCAGCGAGGTCAGCACCGCCCACTTCACCGTGGCTTTCTGGAAGTCGCCGATGTCGCGATCGACCATGCCCACCAGCAGCAGGGTCGAGGCCACCAACGGGCTCATCAGGTGCACCGGCTGGCCGAGGATCGAGGCGCGGGCGATTTCCAGGGGAGAAATGCCATAGGCCGCCGCCGCGTTGGCCAGGATCGGCACCACGCCGAAGTAATAGGCATCGTTGGACAGGACGAAGGTGAGCGGCATGCTGGTCAGCGCCACCACCAGCGGGAACAGGTGGCCCCAGGACGGCGGAATCCAGTCCACCAGGGTCTGCGCCAGGGCGTCGACCATCTTGGTGCCGGAGAAGATCCCGGCGAAGATTCCTGCGGCGAATACCAGCAGCACCACGGTCATGGCGTTGCCTGAGTGGGCAAGAATGCGCTCCTTCTGAATGTCCAGCTGCGGGTAGTTGATCATCAGGGCCAGGACAAAACCGATCAGGAACAGCACCGCCGAGTGCATCAGGCCCAGCACCAGCGCGGTCATCACCGCCATCACCAGCAAGAGGTTGACGTAGGCCAGCTTGGGCCGCTTGTGCGGGGTGTCTTCGAGAATCGCCTTGATGTAGCAGTCGCCACCACCGCTTTGCAGCTGGGTATTTCCGATACGCTTGCGCTCGGCCCGGCCCAGCAGGTAGGCGGTGAACACCACCCAGGCGGCGCCGCCGATCATGGTCGGCAACAGCGGCACGAAGTACTCGCCGGCATCCAGGCCAAGGGCGGCGATGGCCCGGGTGGCCGGCCCGCCCCAGGGGGTCATGCCGCTCATGATGCTCAACGACAGCATGGAGATGGTGGCGAGGATCATCGGGTTCATGCCGATGCGCTTGTACAGCGGCAGCATGGCCGCGCAGGTGATCATGTAGGTGGTGGTGCCGTCACCGTCCAGGGCCACCACCAGCGACAGCAGCGCGGTGCCCATGGCGATCTTGGTCGGATCACCATTGACCCGTTTGAGAATCTTGCGGATCAGCGGGTCGAACAGCCCCGAATCGATCATCAAGCCGAAGAACAGAATGGCGAACAGCAACAGCGCCGCCGACGGCGCGACCATTTTCAGGCCGTCGAGCATCATCTTGCCGGTGCTGCCGGCAAACCCGCCGAGCACCGCGAAAACGATCGGCACCAGGGTCAAGGCGACGATGGGCGACAGGCGTTTGGTCATGATCAGGACGGTGAAGACCACCACCATGGCGAGGCCGAGTAAGGCGAGCATAAGTCGATTCTCTTGTTTTTATGGTGAGCGTGACCGGCACGCAGGCGCGGCCACCCGGGCACCGGACGCTCCGTTCAAGGGCGTCCGGCACAGGTGTTGAGTCGGTACTTGGGGTAAAGCGCGGGTGCCTGGCGGCGCTAGCCGAGCTTGCTTGCCAGAGCGGCCGCGGGGCTGTCATCGGCGGCAGCGGCCTGGGCCGGAATCGGCTGACCATCAAGCGTGCGCAACAGCACCTGGCGGTCGCAGGCCTGCTCCGAAAGGGCGATCACCACGGTTGCCACGGCGTTGCTGGCCAGGCTGGTCAAGGCCCGGGCCTCGGACATGAAGCGATCGATGCCGATCAGCAACGCCAGGCCCGCCAGGGGAATGTCATGGATCACCGTCAGGGTCGAGGCCAGGGCCACGAAGCCACTGCCGGTTACCCCGGCGGCGCCCTTGGACGACAGCAGCATGATCGCCAGCATGGTGACCACCTGCCCGGCACTCAGGTCGATGTTGCACGCCTGGGCAATGAAGATCGCCGCCAGGGACAGGTAGATCGCCGTGCCGTCGAGGTTGAACGAATAACCGGTGGGCAGCACCAGCCCCACCACGCTTTTCCTGCAACCCAGGGCCTGGAGTTTTTCCAGCATGCGCGGCATCACCGGCTCCGTGGACGAGGTGCCGAGCACCACCAGGAACTCTTCACGCAGGTAGCGCAGCAGCTTCCACAGGCTGAAGCCGTTGGCCCGGCAAATGCCCCCCAGGACCACGCAGACAAAGAAAGCGCAGGCCACATACAGGGTCATGATCAGCTTGGCCAGGGCGCCCAGGGAGGTGATGCCGTACTGACCCACGGTAAAGGCCAGGGCGCCGAAGGCGCCAACGGGGGCAAAACGCATCAGGTAGGAGAAGATCTTGAACACCATCTGCGAGGCCGACTCCAGCACCACCAGCACTGGTTTGCCGCGCTCGCCCAGGGACGACAGGGCAAACCCGCACAGCACTGCGATAAACAGCACCGGCAGCACCTCGCCCTTGTTGAAGGCGCCGACAAAGGTCTCGGGAATGATGTGCATGAAGAACTCCACCACCCCCAGCTTGGCCGCCGACTCGGTGTACTGGGACAGGCCCTGGGTGTTCAGCCGGGTGGGGTCGATGTTCATCCCCGCGCCGGGCTGGAACAGGTAGACCGCCGCCAGGCCGATGAACAGGCTGATCAGCGTCAGGCCGAGGAACAGCAGCATGGTCTTGCTCAGCAGGCGTCCCAGGGAACGCTTGTCGCTCATGCCGGCGATGCCGGTGACGATGGTGCAGAACACCACCGGGGCGATCATCATCTTGATCAGCTTGATGAAGGCGTCGCCCAGCGGCTTCAAGGCAATGGCTTGCTGGGCCCAGAAGTGCCCCACCAATACCCCGAGGCACACCGCGCAGAGGATCTGGAAGTAGAGCGATTTAACAACTTTCATGGCATCACCCATTTTTAGAATTGTTCTGATGCAAGCGGATCGACAGCGCGTCGACTACCCGGCAAGGCGTTGTGAAGCAGGCGCGTAGACATACCCGGAAAACAACCGGCGAGCGGTGCGGACCACCGAGGCGCGGATGGTCTCGGGGCGGGTTCCGCTGTAGGACAATACGACATCTATCGCCCCGCTGGGGTGTTCGATACGGACCTGCTGCAGACGCGGTTCGCTGATCCCGCCGAGCATCTCGGCCACCACGCTGCCGTCGGTGACACAGGCGGTGGCCAGGCCGATGGAGCCGGTAATGGCCAGGGCCCGATGGCAGTTGTGGGGCATGAAATAGCGCACCGCCAGGGTGCCCCCGGACTGGGCCCGGGACACCAGGACCGGCTTGGGGATCACCTTGTCGCTGACATCCCCCAGGCCCATGGCCAGCCCGGCCTTGAGCCGCAGGCTCTCCAGGCGCTGGAGAAAGTCGCTATCGGCGTCCAGTTCGGCCGGGCTTTCATCGCCGCGCTTGCCCAGGCAGGCCGCCTGCACCAGCACCATGGGCATGGCCATGTCGATGCAGGTCACGGCAATGCCGTCGATCAGGTCCCGTGGCTGGCCGGTGGGGAACAACTGGCCGGTCTTGCTCCCGGCGGCATCGAGAAAGGTCAGGGCCACCGGCGCCGCGCTGCCCGGCACGCCATCAATGGTGGTGTCGCCTTCGTAGCTGACCTTGCCATCGGGGGTCTGGACCTGGGCATTGACCAGGGTATCGGTGTTGAGGTTGCGAATCCGCACCTGGGTCTGTGCCCCCGTGGCCTTGACCAGCCCCTGCTCGATGGCGAAGGGCCCGACGGCGCAGAGCATGTTGCCGCAGTTGGGCGCGGTATCGACCCGCCGCTGGGACACCATGACCTGGACGAACAGGTAGTCGACATCCGCCTCCGGGTGCAGCGACGGACTGACGATCGCCACCTTGCTGGTCTGCGGGCTGCCGCCGCCGATGCCGTCGATTTCCAGCTCATGGCCGGAGCCCATCAGGTTGAGCAACAGCTCATCACGCTCGGCCACCGCCACCGGCAGATCCCAGGCCAGAAAAAACGGCCCTTTGGAGGTGCCGCCGCGCATCAACACACAAGGAATTCGTTGCATGAACACTGACTCTTGTTGATCAATCGAGGTAATTGATGTTCTGCACACAAGAGTGTCAGGGATTAAAAAGTGTTTCCAATGCAAAGATCAGAGCAATTATTGCGTTTAGTGCATGAATTAAATATCGTGTCCGGCAGCACCCCAGCCGACTCCCGCCTTGAGAAGCCCCCATGGAATATGAGCTCCAGGACATCAGATCTTTCGTGAAAATCGCCGAACTGGGGAGTTTCCACGAAGCCGCCGACGCCTTGCACCTGTCGCAACCGGCCCTGAGCCGACGCATGAAAAAGCTCGAAGAGGGCCTGGGCACCGCCCTCCTCGACCGCACCACGCGCAAGGTCAGCCTGACCAGCGTCGGCCGCGACTTTCTGCCCAAGGCCCGGCGCCTGCTGGACGACTTCGACGACTCGATCCTCAACATCCGTGAGCTGGCGGAACGCCAGATCGGTCAGGTGACCCTGGCCTGCATCCCCACGGCGGCCTTCTACTTCCTGCCGTCGGTGATCCGCCTGTACAACCAGCGCTATCCGAAAATCCGCATCCGTCTGCTCGACCTTAGCGCCAATGAAGGCCTTGAAGCGGTGCTGCGCGGCGAAGCGGACTTCGGCATCAACATGATGAGCGGCCAGCACCCGGACATCGAGTTCGTGCCACTGGTCAACGAGCCCTTTGTCCTGGCCTGCCGGCGCGACCACGAACTGGCCGAGCGCAGCTCGGTGACCTGGTCGGAACTGAGCGACTACCGCTTGATCGGCGTCGGCCGCCTGAGCGGCAACCGCATGCTGCTGGACCATGCCCTGTCCGGCTTGAGCTGGCGGCCCCAGTGGTTCTACGAGGTGCAGCACCTGTCCACGTCGCTGGGCATGGTGGAGGCGGGCCTTGGGGTGTCGGCGATGCCGAGCCTGGCCATGCCCGCCGCCGATCACCCGACCCTGGTCAGCGTTCCGCTGACCGAGCCGGTGGTCAACCGCACCCTGGGGCTGGTCTATCGCCGCGGTGCCTCGCTGTCGCCGGCGGCGGAAAAATTCGTCGCGATCCTGCTGGAGCAGTGGCCGCACTGACCGGCGCGCCCCTCCAGCGTCTCCTCCCGCCAGCCTGCCCCCCACTGCGACGTGCCTTGCAGGGCGCACCGCCAGTCTCAGAACATCCACGCCGTTTTTATCCGGGCGCAAACTGGCAACGGCCATCGGCTGTTTGTCACCGGTGAGCCTTTATCATCACCGGCGCCCCGTTCTCCCTGGAGTCCCCCCGATGCCCCATGAAGGCAACCTGCTACAAGCCGCCGTCGCGTTCCTCTGCGCCGCGGTGCTCATCGTGCCCCTGGCCAAGCGCCTGCAACTGGGGGCCGTGCTCGGCTACCTGCTGGCCGGGGTGCTGATCGGCCCCTCGGTGCTGGGGCTGGTGGGCAACCCGCAAAGCGTCAGTCACATCTCCGAGCTGGGGGTGGTGCTGCTGTTGTTCATCATCGGCCTGGAGCTGTCGCCCAAGCGCCTATGGGTAATGCGCAAGGCGGTGTTCGGCGTGGGCCTGGCCCAAGTGCTGTTGACCGGCACCGTGATCGGCGTGGTGGCGCTGTTTCTGTTTGGCCAATCGCTGAACAGCGCCATCGTCCTGGGCCTGGGGCTGGCCCTGTCGTCCACGGCCCTGGGCCTGCAGAGCCTGGCCGAGCGCAAGGAGCTGAACAGCCCCCACGGGCGCATGGCCTTCGCCATCCTGCTGTTCCAGGACATCGCCGCCATTCCGCTGATCGCCATGGTCCCGGTGCTGGCCGGCAACGATCACCACACCAGCAGCGCCGAGGACCTGCGCCACGGCCTGCAGGTGCTGGGCAGCATCGCCGTGGTGGTGGTCGGCGGGCGCTACCTGCTGCGCCCGGTGTTTCGCATCGTGGCTCGCACCCGCTTGCCGGAAGTGTCCACCGCCACCGCCCTGCTGGTGGTGATCGGCACCGCGTGGCTGATGGACCTGGTGGGCGTGTCCATGGCCCTGGGCGCCTTCCTCGCCGGTCTGCTGCTGGCGGACTCGGAATACCGCCACGAGCTGGAAGCGCAGATCGAACCCTTCAAGGGCCTGCTGCTGGGCTTGTTCTTTATCAGCGTCGGCATGGGCGCCAACATCAGCCTGCTGCTCAGC
The DNA here is from genome assembly GCF_013407925.2 of Pseudomonas protegens. NCBI lineage: Bacteria > Pseudomonadati > Pseudomonadota > Gammaproteobacteria > Pseudomonadales > Pseudomonadaceae > Pseudomonas > Pseudomonas protegens. Next base: position 511,408 of record NZ_CP060201.1, read on the forward strand.
GCGCCCATCGCGGTGCTGGGCCTGACCCTGTTGCTGATCGGCCTGAAATTGCCGCTGCTGTACGTGGTCGGGCGCCTGGCCGGCGAGCTCAATCGCGAGAGCGCGCTGCGCCTGGGCGTGGTGCTGGCGGCCGGTGGTGAATTCGCCTTCGTGGTGTTCAAGATCGGCCGCGACCAGGGCCTGTTCGAGGCCCGTCTGCATGACCTGCTGGTGCTCACCATCACCCTGTCCATGGCCCTGACGCCGCTGCTGTTGCTGGCCTGTTCGCGCTGGCTCAAGCCCAAGGCCAAGCCCCTGGAGATGCCCGCCGAGTACCGCCAGATCGACGCCGACAGCCCACGGGTGGTGATTGCCGGCATGGGCCGTATGGGGCAGATCGTGGCGCGGATCCTGCGGGCGCAGAAAATCCCCTTCGTCGCCCTGGACACCTCGGTGGACACCATCGAACTGATCCGCAGTTTTGGCGGCATGCCGGTGTTCTACGGCGACCCCATGCGTCCGGAGATCCTCAGCGCGGCCAAGGTCGGCACGGCGGAGTACTTCGTGATCGCCACCGACGACCCGGAAACCAACATCAAGACCGCCGAGCAGGTGCGCAAGCTCTACCCGCACCTGAAGATCATCGCCCGGGCGCGCAACCGCCAGCACGTGCACCGGCTGGTGGACCTGGAGGCCCAGGCCGTGCGGGAAACCTACTACTCGAGCCTGGAAATGAGCCGCCGCACCCTGGTGGGGCTGGGCTTGAGCCAGGCCCAGGCCGATTCGCGGATCCAGCGCTTCACCCAGCACGACGAACAGTTGCTGGCGGCCCAGCACGCGGTCTACGACGACGCCGCCAAGGTCTTGCAAAGCGCCCAGGAAGCCCGCGCCGAACTGGCCCGGCTGTTCGAAGCCGACGAGCAGGACGAACAGATCGAGAGCCCGCTGCCGCCGATGCGCTGAGACCGCCAGCCCTGCGCCACCTCGCCTTCGCCGGCTTGCCGGCGAAGGCGGCCTTGAGGGCGCCGGGGAATGATCTGAGGGCCGTGGTGTTCCCTTCGCTGGCAAGCCAGCTCCCACAGGCACGACACACCGTAGGAGCCGGCTTGCCGGCGAAGGCGGTCTCAAGGACGCCGAGGAATGATCTGAGGGCCGTGGTGTGCCCTTCGCTGGCAAGCCAGCTCCTACAGGTGCGGCACGCTTGGGCGACTACCGTCAGGTTCTGTCAGCAGAGGGCGTGTAGAGTGGACGCCGCCCCGGCTTTGAATGGATACGCGCCATGAGTTCTACCCAAGAGCAGGCCCCCGCCCTCAAGGAAATCTTCAACCAGCAACGCCTGGAGCACATCGCCGACGCCATGCACGCGGTGTACCCGGCCTTCGATCGTCAACGCTTCCTGCAACTGGCCGGCCACAACCTCGCCGAGCTGTCGCTGATGCAGCGCCTGGCCCGGGTCAGCGAGAGCCTGCACCAGGTGCTGGACCTGGACTACGCCAGCAGCCTGGAGCGGCTGCAAGCCCTGGCGCCGAGCCTGAACAATCGCTTCGTGTGCATCTTCCTGCCGCACTACGTGGCCAGCCATGGCCTGCATGACTTCGAACTGTCGATGGCGGCATTGAAGTATTTCACCGGCTTCGGCTCCTCGGAGTTCGCCGTGCGGCATTTCCTGCGCCAGGATGGCCCACGCACCCTGGCCCGGATGCAGGAATGGGCCGACGATCCGGATGAACACGTGCGCCGCCTGGCCAGCGAAGGCACTCGCCCGCGGCTGCCCTGGTCGTTTCGCCTGGAACAGCTGCAGGCCGACCCGCAACTGGCGGCACCGATTCTCGAATGCCTGAAGCGCGACCCCAGCCTGTACGTGCGCAAGTCGGTGGCCAACCACCTCAACGACATCAGCAAGGACCATCCGCAGTGGGTCATGCAGCGCCTGGAAGGCTGGCCCCTGGATCATCCCCACAGCGCCTGGATCGCCCGCCATGCCCTGCGCAGCCTGATCAAGCAGGGCGAGCGCCGGGCCCTGGCGATCATCGGCGCCGGGGCCCGGGCCAAGGTCGAGATCAGGCGCTTTCAGGTCACTCCCGGGCAACTGCGCCTGGGCGAGCGCCTCGATCTGTCCCTGAGCCTGGCCTCCACCAGCCCCCGCGACCAGCGCCTGGTGGTGGATTACGCCATCGACTACGTCAAGGCCTCCGGCGCCACGGCGCGCAAGGTGTTCAAGCTCAAGACCTTCACCCTGCAAGGCTGGGCCCGGGTGGACCTGGGCCGCAGCCAGCCGATCCGCGAGCTGACCACCCGCCGCCACTACCCGGGGCGCCATGGCGTGCAGTTGCTAATCAATGGCGAGCCGGTGGCCAGTGGGCATTTCGAGCTGTTGATTGCCTGAGAAAGCGCCGCCCGCCTCACTCGCGCGCAGCAGCCGGCTGGCCGACGACCAGGCCCTTGCGCCGTGCAGCATCCTGGCGGATCCAGTCGTCGGCACGCGGGCCGCTGCCGACTAGCGACCCGGCAGCATGCGCTTGAGGGTGTTGTCGCCGACCCAGTAGTGGTGGAACAGCCCGGCCGCGGCGTGCAGGCCAATCAGCCAGTAGCCGGCGTTGCCCAGTTGCTCGTGCCAGTGCTTGAAGAAACGCGCCTGGTCCGGGTCCACCGTCACCGGCGCGGCCGGCAGGAAGAACTCGAAGTACGGCACCGGCTTGCCCGCCGCCGAGAGCATCAGCCAGGCCAGCAGCGGCGTGGCGATCATCAGTCCATACAGAACCAGGTGCATCAGGTGCGACAGCCCGGTCTGCCAGGCGGCCGGCGCCGGAGAGATCGGCGGACGCGGCTTGAGGCGCGCCAGCAGGCGAATCCACACCAAGGCGAAGATGCTTATGCCGAACAGGCTGTGCAGCCCGAGAAACAGGCCCCGGGCCGTACTGCCCTTGGGCATCAGGCCCTTGAGCTCGATACAGGCGTAGACGCCGACGAACAGCGCCAGCATCAGCCAGTGCATCAGGATCGACAGTCGCGCATAGCGCGATGGGACGGATTGAGCAGTCATACACAGTCCTCACGGTGGTTCGGCACGCCTGAATCGTTCAGGTCGTCGCAGGGCCCGGGCAACGTCTTTCGCTGCCCGGGTGCGCCACCTTGCCGGGCCAGCCTTAAGGCAACCTGAAGAGCGCTGAAATGTCTTTTTGCCATCTTCAGACTGGCTTAAGAAAGGCTGCCGATACTCCTCCCCAACACGCCCCGGGAGGCTCTATATCCATGCCTGGCCTTGATTGGAACATCCACCTGCCGCTGCATTTCGGACGCGAGTCCGCCCCACCCCTGACCCTGGCCCGCAGCCTGCCCGGGGACGCACAACGAGCGGTGTTCGAAACCTACGTCAGCCAGCGTTTTCGTAAGGTTCACGGCGCCGATATCCGTCAATTCATGCCCGAGCTGTTCGGTTTCAGCGATCCTGGGGGCGCGCTGTGCGCCGTGGCCGGGGTACGCCTGGCCAAGGCGGGCCCGCTGTTTCTGGAGCGCTACCTGGACCAGCCCATCGAGGCCCTGATCGACCTGGCCGCCGGGCGCCCGGTGGAACGCCAGGGCGTGGTGGAAGTGGGCAACCTGGCAGCCAGCGACAGCGGCAGCGCGCGGCTGTCGATCATCGCCATCACCTGGCTGCTGGCCATGGGGGGCCTGGAATGGGTGGCGTTCACCGGCAGCGTCGGCCTGGTCAACAGCTTCCATCGCCTGGGCCTGCGCCCCCTGACCCTGTGCGCGGCCGACCCCGAGCGCCTGGGTGAAGAGCGTCATCACTGGGGCAGTTACTACCAGAGCCAGCCAGCCGTGCATGTGGGCAGCATCCGTGCGGGGTTCATCCACTTGCGCAACATGGGGATGTTCAACCGCCTGGGCCTGCCGCTGTCGTTCGAGGAGAGCAGTCATGTCGCTTGAAGTGCAGCGCTTCAAGGAAGCGCTTCGCCAACACGCCGAACAAAAGACCATCCATATCGCGCTCTGGGGCGACCGCCTGCGCCTGGACTACGCCACCCTCTACGCCGAGGTGATCTACCGCCAGCAACGCCTGCGCGATGAACAGGTGCAGGTGGTGGCGCTGGCCCTGGACAACGGCCCGGAACTGCTGCTGTGGGACCTGGCCGCGCTGTTCGAGGGCCTGGCTTGCCTGACCCTGCCCCCCTTCTTCACCGACGCCCAGCGCCTGCATTGCCTGGAACAGAGCCGCGCCGAACTGCTGGTGGCCGACGACGGCCAGGAGGCGGCGCTGCAAGCCGCCGGTTACCGGCGCCAGGGCGAGTTCTGGCGCCGGTCCTTCGACGGGCCGTCGAGCCTGCCCGCAGGCACCGCCAAACTGACCTTCACCTCCGGCACCACCGGCACCCCCAAGGGCGTGTGCCTGGGCGCCGACAGTCTGCTGCGGGTGGCCCGCGAACTGCAGCAGGCCAGTCATTCCAGCAACCCGCGCCATCACCTGGCGCTGCTGCCGCTGGGGATCCTTCTGGAAAACCTGGGCTGCTACGCCGCGCTCTATGCCGGCGCCACCCTCAGCCTGCCCAGCCAGAAGACCCTGGGCATCCAGGGCGCCAGCGGCGTCGATGCGCCGACCCTGCTCGGCTGTCTGGCCCAGCGCCAGGCCGAGAGCCTGATCCTGGTGCCACAGTTGCTGCTGTTGCTGGTGGGCGCCGCCGAGCAGCGCCTGTTCAATCCCGCCAGCCTGCGCTTTGCCGCGGTCGGCGGGGCCAAGGTGTCCCTGGAACTGCTACAGCGGGCCCAGCGCCTGGGCTTGCCGGTCTACGAAGGCTACGGGCTGTCGGAGTGCGCCTCGGTGGTGTGCCTCAACCGTCCCGGGGCACATCGCCCGGGCAGCGTCGGCCAGCCCTTGCCCCATGTGCGGGTGCATCTGGCGGCCGATGGCGAGGTGCTGATCGAGGGTTCGTTGCTGCTGGGCTACCTGGGGCAAACCGACACGCACGAAGGCTGGTGGCACAGCGGCGATATCGGTGAATTCGACAGCGACGGCTACCTGTACCTCAAGGGCCGCAAGAAGCATCAGTTCGTCACCAGCTACGGGCGCAACGTCAACCCCGAATGGGTCGAGGCCGAACTGACCCAGCGCAGCCACATTGCCCAGGCCTTCGTCTACGGCGAGGCCCTGCCGCGCAACCACGCCCTGCTCTGGCCGCATCGCACGGACTGCAGCGACAGCCAGCTGGCGGCCGCCGTGGCCCAGGCCAACGAGGCCTTGCCCGATTACGCCCAGGTTCACCAGTGGACCCGCCTGCCACAGCCCTTCACCCCGGCCAACGGCCTGCTGACCGCCAACGGTCGGCCGCGTCGCGAAGCCATCGTCGAACACTACCGCGACCTGCTCTGCCCCCACCTTCATTCCGAGGAATCATCGTCATGAGTTTTTTCGACCAACTGCAAGCCGCCACCGCCCAGGAGCGGGAGCACCTGTTCAACCTGCCGATCATTCGCGAAGCCGTGGCCGGCCAGGTCAGCCTTGAGGGCTACCGAGCCTTCCTGACCCAGGCCTACTACCACGTGCGCCATACCGTGCCGCTGATGATGGCCTGTGGCGCACGCCTGCCGGAGCGCCTGGAATGGCTGCGCAGCGCGGTGTGCGAGTACATCGAGGACGAGTACGGCCATGAACAGTGGGTGCTCAACGACATCGTCGCCTGCGGCGGCGAGCGCCGGGCGGTGCGCGACGGCCAGCCCTGCCTGGCCATCGAGTTGATGGTGAGCTTTCTCTACGACCTGATCGCCCGCGGCAACCCGGTGGGCCTGTTCGGCATGGTCAACGTGCTGGAAGGCACCAGCATCGCCCTGGCCACCATGGCCGCCGGGAGCATTCAGGAGAGTCTGCAACTGCCGCAGAGCGCGTTCAGCTACCTGGCCTCCCACGGCGCCCTGGACATCGAGCACATGCAGACCTACCGGCGCCTGATGGATCGTCTCGACGACCCTGCCGATCAGGCCGCGGTGATCCATGCCTCCAAGGTGGTCTACCACCTCTACAGCGAGATGTTCCGCGGTCTGCCACGTGTCGGGGAGCGCGCCCATGCGTCTGCCTGAAACCCGCGCGGTGCTCACCGGGGCCAGTGGCGGCATCGGTCTGGCCATCGCCGCCGCCCTGTGCGCCAGTGGTGCCCAGGTGCTGGCCGTGGCCCGGCACAAGGAGCCCCTGGCGCCGCTGCTGGCGCGCTACCCCAAGCAGCTGTGCTGGGTGTCGGCGGACCTGACCTTCCTCAGCGACCGGCGCAAGGTGCTGCTGGCCGCCGAGGCCATCGGTGGCGTCAACCTGTTGATCAACGCCGCCGGAATCAACCACTTCGCCATGCTCGAACAGCTCGATGATGCCGAGATCAACGCCATGCTGGCGGTCAACATCGGCGCGCCGATGTGCCTGACCCGCCTGCTGCTGCCGATGCTGCAACAGGCGCCCAGCGCCATGGTGGTCAACGTCGGCTCCACCTACGGCTCCATCGGCTACCCCGGCTACGCCGCCTACTGCGCCAGCAAGTTCGCCCTGCGCGGTTTTTCCGAGGCCTTGCGCCGGGAGCTGGCCGATACCCGGGTCAACGTGCTCTATGTGGCGCCGCGCGCCACCCGCACCAGCATGAACAGCCCCGCGGCCCAGGCCTTGAACGATGCCTTGAAAAGCAACGTCGACGATCCGCAGACCGTGGCCAACGCGGTGCTGCACGCCATCGCCGGCGACCACCGCGAGCTGTACCTGGGCTGGCCGGAACGGTTTTTCGTGCGCCTCAACAGCCTGCTGCCGAATCTGGTGGACCGCGGCCTGCGCAAACACCTGCCGCTGATCCGGCGGCTGAGCATTCGATCCGAACGGGAGCATGAGGAACCATGAAAACCCTGATCACTGCACTGTTACCGGGCTGCCTGAACCTGCCGCCCGGCCCCCGAGGCCCTGCAAGGTTGCGCCTACACCAGCCTCGCCGCCCTGTATGATCGCGTTCCCGGCTGGCCCATAGGTTTCGGCGACGCCGACAAGGCCGCAGAACTGCTCAAGCAAGCCTTGCAGCACAACCCTGACGGCCTGGATAGTCTGTACTTCTGGGGTGACCACCTGTATCGCCAGGGCCGCTACGGCGAAGCCCAGGTCGCCTTGCTCAAGGCCTTGCAGGCGCCACCGCGCCCCGGGCGGGAAGTGGCCGACCAGGGCCGGCGCGCAGAGATCCAGGCCTTGTTGGCCGAGGTGGGCAAGAAAATCAGATGACCGGAACAGGACAGGAGTCGATGTGCGCTTACTACTGATCGAGGACGACCAGCCCCTGGGCGAAGGTATCCACCAAGCCTTGAGCCGCGAAGGCTACACCGTGGACTGGCTCAAGGACGGCAACAGCGCGCTGCATGCGCTGCTCAGCGAAACCTTCGACCTGGCCCTGCTCGATCTCGGTCTGCCGCGCCTGGATGGCCTGCAAGTGCTCAAGCGCCTGCGCGACAGCGGCGCGACCCTGCCGGTGCTGATTCTCACCGCCCGGGACGCCACCGAGGACCGCATCGCCGGCCTCGACGCCGGCGCCGACGACTACCTGATCAAGCCCTTCGACCTGGACGAACTCAAGGCCCGACTGCGGGCCCTGCTGCGACGCAGCGCCGGCCGCGCCCGGGTGCTGATCGAGCATGCCGGCATCAGCCTCGACCCGGGCACCCAGCAGGTGCATTACCACGGCGAGCCGGTGGCCCTGACGCCCAAGGAATACCAGCTGCTCTACGAACTGCTCTCGCCGCCGGGCCGGGTGATGACCCGCGACCGCCTGCTGCAACTGCTCTACGGCTGGAATGAAGAGGCCGAGAGCAACACCCTGGAAGTGCACATCCACCATTTGCGCAAGAAGTTTTCCGCCGACCTGATCCGCACCATTCGCGGGGTGGGTTACCTGGTGGAGGAGCGTCGATGAATTCGATCCGCCGGCGCACCCTGACCCTGATCATCGGTCTGCTGTTCGCCGGCCTGCTGATTCTGACCAGCTTCAACCTGCACGACAGCAACCACGAGATCGACGAAGTCTACGACGCCCAACTGGCGCAACATGCCCGCCTGCTGCTGGGCATCATGCGCATGCCCAGCAGCAGCATCGACCAGGCCCAGCTGTATCACGCCTTCAACCTGGCGCTGAGCCAGGCCATGCCCCAGGTCGACGGGCACCCTTACGAGAGCAAGATCGCCTTCCAGGTATGGAACCGCAAAGGCAGCCTGCTGGTGCGCACCACCAGCGCCCCCACCTATGCCCTGCAGCCCCTGGCCCCGGGTTTTGGCACCGCTCTGGACCCCAACAACCATCAGTGGCGCACCTTCACCCTCGAAGACCAGGACTCGGGCCTGCGGATCTGGGTCGGCGAGCGGGTCGATGTGCGCAGCGACCTGGTCAGCCGCATCATGCGCCACACCCTGTGGCCCAACGTCCTGGGCAGCCTGTTGCTGGCGGTCATCATCTGGCTGGCCATCGGCTGGGGCCTGCGGCCGCTGGCCAATATGGCCGCCACCCTGCGGGCGCGACCCAGCGGTTCCCTGGAGCCCTTGCACCTGGAGCCCCTGCCCAGGGAGCTGGAGCCCATGCAGGCGGCCCTCAACCGCATGTTGACGCAGATCCAGGAATTGCTCGGTCGCGAGCGACGCTTCATTGCCGATGCCGCCCACGAACTGCGCACGCCCCTGGCGGTGTTGCGGGTGCACGCGCAGAACCTGCTGCAAGCCGGCACCGAGCAGGAGCGCCGGGCGTCCCTGGAGTCGCTGATCCTCGGCGTCGACCGCGCCGGACGCCTGGTCAACCAACTGCTGACCATGGCCCGCCTGGAGCCCAAGGCACAGGTGCCCATCGAGCAGACCATCGACCTGGCCCATACCGTGCGCGACAGCCTGGTGCAGCTGACCCCATGGCTGTTGAACAAGGGCCTGGAACTGTCGTTCGACGTCGACGAACGCGCCTACCCGATCCGCGCGGAGGCGGCCTCCATCGACATCGCCCTGAACAACCTGATCAGCAACGCGGTGAACTTTTCACCGGCCAATGGCGTGATCAACGTGCGCCTGACCCAGGCCGGCGAACACTTCGAACTCAGCGTCGAGGACCAGGGCCCGGGCATCGACGAAAGCCAGCGCGAGCGCTTGTTCGAGCGTTTCTACAGTCGCGGCAACGCCCACGGCGCCGGCCTTGGGCTGACCATCGTCAGCGTCATCGCCGGGCACCTGGGCGGCGCGATCAGCCTCGACAACCTGCCCCAGGGCGGGCTGCGCGCCACCCTGTCGCTCCCCTGCGATCAACCGCTGCGGCTGGGCAGTGCCTGGACGGCGCGCCGCGAGCCATAGCCCATGGGCAGGCGCCGGGACCGAACGCTCAATCCGGCGTGGCCTTCGCGGACAGCGCGATCAAGTGCTCGCCACAGCCGAAGCCGCCCACCGCATTGTCGTACCAGGACACCTCCACCACCGCGATGCAGTCGTCATAGGACTGCCCCACCAGCGTGCCGTCGGCCTTGAACACCCGCAGGTAGCCGCCAACGCTGTAGCGCGAACTGTCGCCATCGCCGGGCATGGTCATGCTGGGAATCCAGGTGCGCCAGCTGAACAAGCGGTACTTCTGGTAGTAGAAGGCCTGGTCGGGGCTGTAGTCGCGGCCCTGATACGGCGTGCCGTGGTAGAACGAGCCGTAGGCCTGGTACGCCAGGAACAGCGCCAGGGCGGCGCCCAGAATGAGTTTGATTTTTTGCATCGGGAGGGTCGTTCCTTTTACCCGTGGGGTCTTCAAGAGGGGGCCGGTCCGGCAGGCACAGGCAGGCCTGGACAATCGCCTTGAACAGGGCCGGGCATGGTCCTCACCGGCGGCGCTCAAAGCGCCGGCATTCTAGAGCAATAGCGGCGCAAAAGAGAGCTGAGAATCCTGCGCTGCCAGGGCTGTCTGGCCCATGGGATCGACACCGGGCCGGCTCGTTGACAAGCGCCGTGGCAGCGCCGACCATCCGCCGCCGTCAGCACTGGCGGATGTCGCAAAGGCGTTGTTCGAGGTCGAATCCAGCCTGCCGCCCCGATGCGTGCTGTCCATACTCAAGGGCCTTGTCCCCTGGTAATGGAATGCCCTTGTGAACCTGCCACCGGTCCTGCCCGACACCGCCCCTGCCCTGGTCAACCCGCTACGCCTGAACCAGGACGATCTGCGGCATTTCCAGGAGCGTGGCTTCATCAAGCTGCGCAGCCTGTTGACGCCCGCGGCCGTCCTGCAACTGCGCGAACTGGCCGACAGCCAACTGCGCGCGGCACCCTCGGGCGCCTCGGCCCATGGCGACGGCTTCAGTCGCCTGACGCACCGGGTGACCCAGGTCGGCATCCTCGAACGCCTCTACCGGCAAGCGGCCTTCGCCCAGGTGCTGACCCGCCTCACCGGCTGCCGCCTGATCATGAGCGAGGCCCAGAGTTTCGAGCTGGAGGTGGGACGTTCGGGCTTTGCCTGGCACTACGACTCGCTGAACTTTCGCTACATCCGCCCCCAGGACCCGGCCTTCAGCCTGTGGCTGCCGTTGCAGCCGATCCGCCCCGAGCTGCAGGGTGGCGGCATGGCCTGGGTGCCGCTGTCGCGCTTCTCGGCCCAGGCCAACTTCCAGTTCTCGCGGCTGCTGGCCGAAAAGCTGGCGCGGGGCGAGACGATCGAGGACTTTTCCGCACACCTGCGCCAGACCTACTGCACACCGGGCCTGCTCACCGACAGTTTTGAGCAGCAGCGCATCGAAGAGGCCTTCGAACCCGGCGACGCCCTGCTGTTCAGCAAGTACCTGTGGCACCGCTCCAGCCCCTTGCTGGCCGGCGACCTGCAACGCCGCCAGGCGGTGACCTTGCGCCTGCTGGACTGGCGGGCGCGCCTTGACCCACTGCTGCAGGACGGCGAAACCCGCAGTGCCGGCGGGCTCGGCATGGGCCTGGACGGCGGCCCGCTGAACCCGGTGTCCTACGGCTCGCGTTTCGTCGATATCCAGCCCGGGGCGGCGATCCGCAGCTCGGCCCATTGCGGGCCGATCCTCTGAGCCAGGCTAAGGCTCGGGCCCCAGCAACACCCCCTGCTGCGCCGCGCACAAGGCCATCAGATAGTCCCAGACCACCCGCAGCCGCACCGACTTGTGCAGCTCGCGGCGGGTGCTGATCCAGTAGGCGCGCTGGATGCTTTCCGCAGGTAGCAATGGCACCAGTTGCGGATCGGCGGCGGCCATGTAGCACGGCAGCACGGCGATCCCCAGGCCGGAACGGGCCGCCTCCTGCTGGGCGATGACGCTGGTGCTGTGGAACACCACTTGCGGGTTGCGGCAGAACTGGTTGAGGAACATCAGTTCCTGGCTGAACAAGAGGTCGTCAACGTAGCCGATCCAGGCGTGACGCCCCAGGTCCTCGCGGGTACGCAACGGCGGCGCGCGGTCCAGGTAGGCCTGGCTGGCGTACAGCGCCAGGCGGTAGTCGGTGAGCTTGCGGGTCACCAGCATGTCGGCGCTGGGGCGCTCCAGGTGAATGCTGATTTCCGCCTCGCGGTTGAGGATGCTGACAAAGCGCGGCACCGCCACCAGCTCCACCTCCAGCCCCGGATAGCGCTCGAACAGGCCGGACATGCGCCCGGCGAGGAACTTGACCCCCAGGCCCTCGGTGACGCCGACGCGGATCTTGCCCAGGGGCGCGCTGGACTGGGTGATTTCTTCCTGCACCAGCAAGGCGACGTTTTCCATGGCCTCGGCGTGCTTGAGCAGCGCCTCGCCGGCCGGGGTCAGTTGGTAGCCCTGGGCGTGCTGGACGAACAGTGCGGTGCCCAGGGCCTGCTCCACCGCTTCGATATGCCGGGCCACCGTGGCGTGGGTGGTGTTCAGCCGCCGCGCCGCGGTGAGCAGGCGCCCGCTGCGTTGCAGTTCGAGAAAGTAGCGCAGGTCGTTCCAGTCGAACATGGAAAATCCTTATCGATGTCGAGGCCCGCAATTGTTAGAAAACGCACAGCGGGTGGGCAAAAACTAACATTCTTTTGACGAAAGCTAACAACTAGGATGGAGCCACAAGAATCAGAACAACAAGAGGTCATGGATGCTTCCCGCCTTTGACGCCTACGACTACATCGTGGTCGGCGCCGGTCCCGCCGGCTGTCTGCTGGCCAATCGCTTGTCGGCCAATCCCCAGCACCGGGTGCTGCTGCTGGAAGCCGGCGGTCGCGACAACTACCCCTGGATCCACATCCCCGTGGGCTACCTGTTCTGCATCGGCAACCCGCGCACCGACTGGTGCTTCAAGACCGAAGCCGAGCCCGGCCTGCAGGGCCGCAGCCTGAGCTACCCGCGGGGCAAGGTGCTGGGCGGCTGCTCGTCGATCAACGGCATGATCTACATGCGCGGCCAGGCCGCCGACTACGACGGCTGGGCCGCCGAAGGCAACCCGGGCTGGAGCTGGCAGGATGTGCTGCCGCTGTTCAAGAAAAGCGAGAACCACTTTGCCGGCGACAGCCAGCTGCACGGCGCCGCCGGTGAGTGGCGGGTCGAGCGCCAGCGCCTGTCGTGGCCGATCCTCGATGCCTTCCGCACGGCTGCGCAGCAGAGCGGCATCGGCAACATCGATGACTTCAACGGCGGCGACAACGAAGGCTGCGGCTACTTCCAGGTCAACCAGAAGGCCGGGGTGCGCTGGAACGCGGCCAAGGCCTTTCTCAAGCCGATCGCCCAGCGCGCCAATCTGCAGGTGCTGACCGATATCGAAGTGCAGCGACTGCTCCTCGAAGACGGCCGCGCCAGCGCGGTACGGGCCGTCAGCCAGGGTCGCCCGGTGGATTTCAAGGCGCGCCGGGAGATCATCCTGTGCGCCGGCTCCATTGGCTCGCCGAGCATTCTGCAGCGCTCGGGAATTGGCCCCAGCGAGCTTCTGCAACGCTTGGGGATCGGGGTCAGCCACGCGCTGCCCGGGGTCGGCGGCAACCTGCAGGACCACCTGCAACTGCGCCTGATCTACCAGCTGGAAAACGCCCGCACCCTGAACCAGATCGCCGGCAGCCTGTGGGGCAAGATGGGCATGGGCCTGCGCTACCTGTATGACCGCAGCGGCCCGCTGTCCATGGCCCCCAGCCAGTTGGGCGCCTTTGCCCGCTCGGGCCCGGAGCAGACCCGGGCCAACCTGGAGTACCACGTGCAGCCATTGTCGCTTGAGCGCTTCGGTGAGCCGCTGCACAGCTTCCCGGCCTTTACCGCCTCAGTCTGCGACCTGCGTCCGCAAAGCCGGGGCCGGGTCGAGATCCGCTCAGTGGACGCCGGCGCCGCGCCGTTGATCCAGCCCAATTACCTGAGCCACCCGGAGGACCTGCGGGTCGCCGCCGACGCCATCCGCCTGACCCGGCGCATCGTCGGCGCCCCGGCCCTGCAGCCATTCAAGCCCAGCGAATACCTGCCCGGGCCGCAGCTGCAGAGTGAGGAACAACTGCATGAAGCGGCGGCGCGCATCGGCACCACCATCTTCCATCCGGTGGGCACCTGCCGCATGGGCAGCGACGCCCACGCCGTGGTCGACGCGCAACTGCAGGTGCACGGCATTCCCGGACTGCGGATTGCCGATGCCTCGATCATGCCGCGCATCACCTCCGGCAACACCTGCTCGCCGACCCTGATGATCGCCGAGAAGGCTGCCGAACTGATCCTCGCCAGCGTCCCCAGGAGTACCGTCCAGCACAAGCAACCCGCCACCCCGGCATGACCTTAGGAACAGATGCACCCGATGTTGGAGCCGGCTTGCCGGCGAAGGCGCCGCCAAGGCCGGCACCTGGCTCAAGGGCCGCTTCGCTGGCAAGCCAGCTCCTACGGTCGGCAGGGAAACGAAGGCTTAACGCGCGCGCGATAAGCCTGCAGCAACGGCGCCGGTCACGGCGTCGGCAGTGGAACAACAACAATAATCACTGTAAGGAAGCCCCCCATGTCAGAACACGTACAGCCCCTGAACCCGACCCTGCAGGACGCCACCGCCAAGGGCGGGCAGAAGGTCATCTTCGCCTCGTCCCTCGGCACGGTGTTCGAGTGGTATGACTTCTTTCTCTATGGCGCCCTGGCGGCGGTGATCAGCAAGCAGTTCTTCGCCGGGGTCAACGACACCACGGCGTTCATCTTCGCCTTGATGGCCTTCGCCGCCGGCTTCGTGGTGCGCCCCTTCGGCGCCCTGGTGTTCGGCCGCCTGGGGGACATGATCGGGCGCAAGTACACCTTCCTCGCCACCATCATCCTCATGGGCCTGGCCACCTTCGCCGTGGGCCTGCTGCCCAACTACGCCAGCATCGGCATCGCCGCACCGATCATCCTGGTGGCCTTACGCATGCTCCAGGGCCTGGCCCTGGGCGGTGAATACGGCGGCGCCGCGACCTACGTCGCCGAGCACGCGCCCCAGGGCAAGCGCGGCTTGCACACCAGCTGGATCCAGTCCACCGCGACCCTGGGCCTGTTGCTGTCGTTGCTGGTGGTACTGGCTTGCCGCTACTTCACCGGCGATCAGTTCGAGGTCTGGGGCTGGCGCCTGCCGTTCCTGCTGTCCATCGTGTTGCTGGGGATCTCCACCTGGATCCGCATGAGCCTGCACGAGTCGCCGGCCTTCCTGAAAATGAAAGAGGAAGGCCGCGCCAGCAAGGCGCCGATCCGCGAGTCCTTCGGCAAATGGGAGAACCTCAAGGTGGTGCTGATCGCCCTGTTCAGCATCAATGCCGGGCAGGCGGTAACCTTCTACGCCGCGCAGTTCTACGTTCTGTTCTTCCTCACCCAGTTCCTCAAGATGGACCCGGCCCTGGCCAACAGCCTGCTGATCATCAGCGTGGTGATCGGCGCGCCGATGTTCATCTTCTTTGGCTGGCTCTCGGACAAGGTCGGCCGCAAGCCGGTGCTGATGCTCGGCCTGTTGCTGGCCACGCTGCTGTACTTCCCGATCTTCAAGGCCCTGGCCCACTACGCCAACCCGGCCATCGACCAGGCCAGCCGCCAGGCGCCGATCAGCGTCAGCGCCGACCCGGCCACCTGCACCTTCCAGTTCGACCCCGTGGGCAAGGCGCGCTTCGACAGCCCGTGCGACAAGGTCAAGACCTTCCTGGTCAAGCAGGGCCTGCCCTACAACAGCATCGCCGCCCCGGCCGGCAGCCCGGTGCAGGTCAGCGTCGGCGAGGTGAAGATCGACGGCTTCGACGAAGCCGCCCTGCGCGGCGCGGTGACCCTGGCCGGCTATCCGCAGCAGGCCGACACCCAGAACGTCAACAAACCCATGGTGGTGCTGCTGATCGTGGCGCTGATCCTGATTGCCGCCATGTGCTACGGCCCGCTGGCGGCGCTGATGGTGGAGCTGTTTCCGACGCGCATCCGCTACACCTCGATGTCTCTGCCGTACCACATCGGCAACGGCTGGTTCGGCGGCTTCCTGCCGACCGTGTCCTTTGCCCTGGTGGTGTACACCGGCGATATCTTCTATGGCCTGTGGTACCCGGTGCTGATTACCGGGGTCAGCCTGGTGGTGGGCTTGCTGTGTTTGCGTGAGACTCGCGACATCGACATCAACCACAGGTGACGAGGCCTCTTGCTTGTAGGAGCCGACTTGCGGACGCCTTCGCCGGCAAGCCGGCTCCTACAAGGGGGCGGCTTGAATAAAACGCTGCTTTGCGCCACTGTCTCGGCACTTTTTCCGGCGGAGACCGAACATGCTGTTGATCCTTCCCGCAGTGCTGGCCCTGGTCTTGATCCTGGTGCTCTGGCGCCGCCAGAAAGCCCTCACGGCATTGCGTCGGGAAGCCTATATCCGCAGCTTCAGCCTGCCACCGCGGCTGTTCGAACCATTGCGCACCCAGCATCCGCATCTGAGCCTCAAGGACTGCCAACTGGTGGCCCAGGGCTTGCGCCAGTTCTTCCTCGCCTACCTCAAGAGCGGCCAGCGCTATGTGTCAATGCCGTCCCAGGTGGTGGACGACCTGTGGCATGAATTCATCCTGCATACCCGGGATTACCAGGCCTTCTGCGACAAGGCCTTCGGCCAGTTCCTCCATCACACACCCGCCGCGGTGCTGGGCCAGAACGCCGAGCAGAAAAGCAACAACGGCCTGCGTCGGGTCTGGCGCCAGGACTGCCTGGAAGAAAACATCAACCCCGCCCAGCCCAGTCGCCTGCCGCTGCTGTTCGCCCTGGATGCCAAGCTGAAGATCGCCCGGGGCTTTCACTACGTCGCCGATTGCCAGTCCCTGCGGCGCCTGACGGACAACGCCAGCACGACAACCGTGGTGCACTGCGGCAGCGAGCTGTACAGCAGTTCCTTCGACAGCGACTCCTCCAGCAGTGGCAGCGACAGTGACGGCTCGCGTTTCGGCGGCGACGGTGACAGTGGCGGCAGCGATGGCGGCGGGGGCGACAGCAGCGGTTGCGGGGGCGGCGGTTGTGGCGGCGGAGGCGGCGACTGATCACCCGTGGGCCAGCGCCACCGATAGCCAGGTGGCCGAGGCAATGTCCTGGCGCTGTGATTTGCCAGGCGCGGGCGCAGACCAGGAGGCTTGCCTGAGCGTTGAACGAAACCGGCACAGGCACATAGGCTGGGCGCGATGCCCAACCCCCACATCAGAGCGCGCGGGCGCGGAAAAAATCGGGCGTTAGAACACGCGGATCGCCAGCTCGAAAACGCTCTCCCCACACCATGACGTCCTCCTGCGATGGCAACAGCATGGGGTGTGATCGATACCCTTTGAGCAGGGCCTCGATGCCTTGGGCAAAATCATGCCCAACAAAAAGCATCATGGACGCGACCAATCCGTTCAAGAACAAACGGCCTTGGCTGTCCAGCCAGAGCTGTCCATGACCATGATGTACATCACCCAAGCAAACAAAGTCGGTGCGCAGCGCTTCTTGCCAGCCATCTACTTGTTCATCGGGGCACGCCGGACAGCCAAACTCGATGTCACTAGAGGCACACTCCTCCCCCGTGCCGATATGCCCTACGGTCAATTCGCCAAATGCTTGCAGGATGCGAAATGCCGGATGTGCGCGGGGTACGTGACGATCAACCACAACGGCCCTGCCAGGGACCCATCCGGCAGCTCTGAAAAACGGTTCTATGTTCGGAGTCAGGAGATTCATGCGGCGAAGATAATCAAAGGGCAGGAAAAACGCAAAAGCCCTGGATACGGCCCCTGCCGGAACGCTATCCGTTACTCTGCGCAACAGCTCGACATCCACGGCTATCGACGGAAACGCCATGGCCAGCCCATCCCTGCCTCGGTCAAACCTGCCCGGGACCGGGGAGAACAAGGGGGGATAGGGGAAGAGTGATGTGGAAGCGGCGCATCGCGCGCCGCTCCACTGTTTCCGATCGATCAGGCGATGATGTCGGTAACCGCCGCCTGGCCCACGGTGCCCACGGCGAAGTCCACCGCGCCATGGCCGGTGAGGTCGATCATCAGGCTGGTCTGGTTGGTTTCGGTGAAGTAGGTGAGGATCGCGTCGCCGGCGTGGCCAGTGAAGCCGCTGACGAAGTTCAGAGTGGCGCCGGTGGAGGCAAACAGGCCGCTGAGGTCGATCTTGTCCTCGCCACTGGCGAAATCCATGATCCAGTCCGGCGCGTCGAAGGTCGAATCCGAGGCCGCGCCGAACACGAAGGTGTCGGCCCCTGCCCCGCCCCACAGCGTATCGCCACCGCCACCGCCGTAGAGGATGTCGTTGCCGGCACCGCCTTCCAGGATGTTGGCCACGGCGTTGCCGATCAGCAGGTCATTGCCCGAGCCGCCGATGGCGTTTTCCACGGTCACGCCGTGGGCGATGGAGACGTTGCCCACCAGGCCGCCCACATCGGAGAAACCACCCTGGTTGAGGTTGATCTTCTGGTTCTGGGTGAAACCGGAGAAGTCCAGGGTGTCGTTGCCGCCACCGTCCCACACCGCGAACACCAGTTTGTCGGCATTGGAGTGGGCACTGTAGAAATCCCGCCCGGTGTTGGAGTTGAAGCCGTACACCGTGTCGTCGGCGCGGGTTTCATGGTTGGCGCCATAGAGTTTCTGCACCGCGACGATATCGTCGAGCAGGGGTGCCGAAGCGTAGGCGCCACTGCCGTCCTTGCTGAAGTTCTGCCCGGTGTTGCCCTCGCTCCAGTAGCTCATCAGGCTGTAGCCGCGGGTGTCCTGGGCGTAGGTGACATCCTTGTAGGTGGGGTTGCCGTTGCCGGCGTTGTACACGCCCGGATGGGACAGGCCCAGGGTGTGGCCGATCTCGTGGGTCAGGGTCTGGCGGCCGTAGTTGCCGTTGCCCGGGGTTTCATTGACCCGGTACTGGTCGTTGATCAGGTACCAGGACTGGCCGTCATAGCTGCCGCCGGATGGCAGGTAGGCAAAGGCCGCGCCGCCGGTGCTGACGTTGTAGTTGCCGAAGGTCATGTGACCATCGCCGCCCTTGGCGGCCTCGCTGAAGGTGACGTTGGCCACGTCCGACCAGGACTGCAGGGACAACAGCGCCTGGGCTTTCTGCAGCGCGCTGAACTCGCTGAAGCTGCCCAGGGCCGGGTTGTAGTTGGCCGGTTTTTCAGTGAGGAAGCTGTAGGTCAGGTCGATCTTGCCGTCGCCATTCTGGTCGTGCCAGGACAGCCCCTTGCGCAGGATCGAATCCGCCGCCTGGTCGGCGGTGAAGGAAGGCTTGCCGTTCACCAGCGTGCTGCCACCGCGGTCATACAGGTGGCTGAAGGTCTGGACCTGCAGGTAGGCACTGCTGGCCGCTGCGTCGGGAATGATCGCGTTTTCGTTGGTTTGCGAGAGTGTCTTCGACATTGCTACGTCCTTGTTCAAGACAAAAGATTTCCGATGGAACAGATACGACCCCGCCTGCGAGATCGTCCTGTCACTCGCCCGTTGAGGCGCAGAAAACCTGACACAGTCGTCAATTCCCAGTCCACGGTTTTTTTTGTCCGACAATAGTCCGAAAGCGCTCTGGCCCGGGGTCAATATTCCACTCGCGCGGCGCTCCGACAGCGGATAGGCTAAGCAGCGATCGGGGCAGAAAACGCTCACACCTGGCACTGCCCCACCGCTGTTCCATGAGGAGTCCGCGATGCGCAAAATCCTGCTGCTGGGCACTTTGATGATCTTCGCCGGCGCTGCCCACGCCGAAGGCATTCCGCTATTCAACGTGTCCTGCCCGGGCAATCTGGCGGTCAGCGCCGACCAGGGCGGGCCGATTTACATCAACGGCAAAGCGGTCAAGAACAGCGCCGTGGATGACCGGCATTTCCAGGTCAAGACGGCGGAAATCACCCTGGCCATCAGCGTCGAAGACGACGATTCGGTGACCGTGAAGTACACCGACAAGCACGGTGCCAGTGGCCTGTGCGAAGCCGTGGACGACTGAGCCGCCCCCAGTCTTTTCTCCCTCAACTGCAAGAGCCAAGCATGCACATCAGCGCACTCCCCTTCGCCACCACCGACTGGTCGACCATCGACCCCACCGAGCATCGCGGCGAAACCGGCAGCGCGTTCTGGCGCACCCGGCAGTTCGGCGCGATCCGCGTGCGCATGGTCGAATACACCCCGGGCTACCTGGCCGACCACTGGTGCTCCAAGGGCCATATCCTGCTGTGCCTGGAGGGCGAGCTACACACCGAACTGGAGGACGGCCGGCGCTTCGTGCTGACCCCGGGCATGAGCTATCAGGTGGCGGACAACGCCGAGCCGCATCGCTCGTCTACTGCGCTGGGGGCCAAGTTGTTCGTGGTCGATTGAGGCGCTTCAGAACAGGCCCATCTGGCCACCCACCAGGGTGCTGAAATCGTCCTGCACGAAGGGCAGGATAGCGTCCGCCACCGGTTGCAATTGCCGGGTCAGGTAGTGCTCGTAGTCGATGGCGGCGCGGCGGTTTTCCAGGGGCTCGGGGCCGGCCAAGGTGATCACGTAGCTGATCCAGCCACCGTTCTGGTACTGCAGGGGCCGGCCTTGTTCACGGTTGTAGTCATCGGCCAGGCGTGCGGCGCGGACATGGGGCGGCACGTTGCGCTCGTAGTCATCCAGCGGCCGGCGCAGGCGCTTGCGGTAGATCAGCAGGTCGTCCAGTTGCCCGGCCAGGGTGCGTTGCACGTAGTCGCGCACATAGCCCTGATAGGGTTGGCGGTGGAAGATCCGCCGGTACAGCTCCTGCTGGAATTCCCGGGCCAGGGGCGACCAGTCGGTGCGCACGGTTTCCAGGCCCTTGTAGACCATCTCCTGGCGGCCATCGGCGCGCTGCACCAGCCCGGCATAACGCTTCTTGCTGCCCTCTTCGGCGCCGCGGATGGTGGGCATCAGAAAGCGTTTGTAGTGGGTTTCGAACTGCAACTCCAGGGCGCTTTCCAGGCCGTACTCTTGCTGCAGATGCTCGCGCCACCACTGGTTGACATGGGCCACCAGGGCGCGGCCAATCAGCGCCGCCTGTTCCTCGTCATGCAGGCTGCCGAGCCAGACGAATGTGGAGTCGGTATCGCCATAGATCACTTGATGGCCCTGGGCTTCGATCAACTGCCGGGTGCGGGCCATGATCTCGTGGCCGCGCAGGGTGATGGATGAGGCCAGGCGCGGATCGAAGAAGCGGCAGCCGCTGGAACCCAGCACGCCGTAGAAGGCGTTCATGATGATCTTCAACGCCTGGGACAGCGGCGCGTTGTGCTCGCGCTTGGCTACCTCGCGGCCCTCGGCGACCCGGGTCACGATCGAGGGCAGGCAATGCCGGGTGCGGGAGAAGCGCGCGCCGCGAAAGCCCGCCACCGAATGCTGTTCATCGGGCTGGCGCAGCCCTTCCACCAGGCCCACCGGATCGATCAGGAAACTGCGGATGATCGAGGGGTACAGGCTCTTGTAGTCCAGCACCAGCACCGACTCGTAGAGCCCGGGCCGCGAATCCATGACAAAGCCGCCGGGGCTGGCCTGGGGCGGCAGCTCGCCGAGGTTGGGCGCGACAAAACCCTGGCGGTGCATCAGCGGCATGTACAGGTGGGTAAAGGCCGCCACCGAACCGCCGCTGCGGTCGGCGGGCAGCCCGGTAACCGTGGCCCGCTCCAGGAGGAAGGTCAGCAGCTCGGTCTTGGCGAAGATCCGCGTTACCAGCTCGCAGTCCTTGAGGTTGTAGCGGGCCAGGGCCGGCTTGTCCTCGGCGAACATGCGGTTGATTTCGTCCATGCGCTGGTAGGGATTGTCGATGGACTTGCCCTCCCCCAGCAACGTCTGGGCGACGTTTTCCAGGCTGAAGGATGGAAAGCTCCAGGTCGCCGAACGCAACGCCTCGATGCCATCGATGATCAAGCGGCCGGCGGCCGAGGCGAAGTAGTGAGTGCGGCTGCCGTGCTCGCGCCACTGCATTTCCTCGCCGCCCCGCCCCAGGCGCAGGGGCACCGCCAGGCGCCGGGCATGTTCGTGGAGCACCCGCAGGTCGAACTGCACCAGGTTCCAGCCGATGATCGCGTCGGGGTCGTGCTCGGCCAGCCACTGGTTGAGTTGCTCCAGCAACTGCTCGCGGCTGGCGCAGAACTCCAGGTCGAAGTCCACCGCGCTGTCGTCCTCCCGGGCCTTGCCAAGCATGTACACCTGGCGCTGGCCGCAGCCTTCAAGAGCGATGGAATAGAGCTCGCCACGCTCGCTGGTTTCGATGTCCAGGGACACCAGCTTGAGGGTTGGCCGATAGTCCGGCGCCGGCTTCATCTGCGCTTCCAGCAACAGGCCGTCGGGCCCTGGCTGGCCGCCAAAAGACACCGGCGCGGTGATGAAACGCTCCATCAGGTAGCGCTCGGGCGGCCGCACATCGGCCTCGAACACCTCGACGCCGGCGCGGCGCAGGGTCTTGTCCAGGCGCATCAGCTGATTGTGCTGCGGGCAGTACATCCCCAGCACCGGACGCTGGTGGAAGTCCCGCAGTTGCAGCGGGCGCAGCTCGACATCCGGGTCGTCGGCCAGCAGGCGCTCGGCATGAGCACGCTGCACCGCCGGGACAAAGGCCACGGAGGTCTGCAACGGCAAGCGGATACGGCGTGGCCCCTGATCGGTGGCCAGCCAGAATTCGACTTCCGTGCCCGCCGGCGTATCGCGCCAGTGCCGGGTCAGGACGAAGCCTTGTTGTACATCCACCGCTGCAACCTCAGGAACATTTCAAGGCGCCGATTCTACCTGCCCTGACCGTCGATGGGGTGTCTGGATGATGGCTTTGCGGCTTTTGTCAGACAATATGTAGTGCTTGAAAATTTTCACTACAAAACCGTTGACGCGAAGATTTCGCCCTTGCATGATGCAGACGTCTCCCCGATCGGGGGACGAGGCAAAGGTGTTATGAGCAAGCTCGTCTGACCGCCGAGCTGTGACCCGGATGTGTACTGCCCACAAGGCAGATTGATGAAACTGACCTGGCATTGATCGTCCAGAACAAGGACAGCAAGCTAGCGAAAACTCTTCAAGATGCTTGTGGCCGATGCTGGAAATATCGGCAGCTTCATCCAGGTTTGCGCTGCTTCTCTTCGTTGTGACGCTATTGCGTAGCAGTTAATCAAGGCAACTACACGCATCAGGCTCTGGGCCTTATCTGTATCCGACAGACACCCTCTGTCGCCCTGTTTCCGGTATCAGGGTTCAACTTACCGACGTAGCAAGATGAATTAGCGAATCAACTTAGATAGATCGATAAATGGTCAAGGGGGCTACAAATGAATCTTAATAATCAACCCACTATTGATGAATTGGCACGCATGTTCGCCGCACAGAAAGACAGCCACGACAGCCACATCCTGTGGGTTGCCAAGTCGGGCCAAGTGCACATCGACTGCCTGTCGCCCCATAGCCATGAAGCAGAGTTCGACCAGAACAACCAGGAGCTGGCGGCCCGCCTGAAGATGTACCGCCGCGGCCAGGGCTACGTCGGCAAGAAAGCCGCCGCCGACAAGGACTTCATCGGCCGGGTCCTGGAGACCCTGAAAGCCGAATGGCAATCGCTGCGGGACAAGTCGGAAGTTCGGGTTATTGATCGGTTTTGTTGAGCAGTGCGGTCAATACGTTAATGAATAAATAACTAGTGGCTGCAATATAAAAAAGGGCGCTCTTGAAGGGCGCCCTTTTTATTCATTCCAACTTGCCAGCGAAGGTGATCTTCAGGACGCCTTCGCCGGCAAGTTGGCTCCTACAGCTCAGAACGCAAAACACGAACACCCAAACGCCCCCCAGAACCCCTGGAAGTCACTCACCGGCACATTCGACAGCCGCGCCTTCTGGTGCCCGTGGGCATGCACCGCGCAGGGTCCGCTGCACTGATGCACCTGGTTCTGCAGCGGTGCGTTGGGCTTCCAGTGCCCCGGCACCTTGGCCACCGGCGACCAGTCCGGGGTCACCGGCAGGCTCGGTGGAGCCAGTTTGACGAAGTCGCCAGCGGCGTGGACCACCTTGCCGTCCACCACGGTGAGCAGGGATTCGATCCACTTGATCGCCTCTTCCTCGACGCTGAAGTAGTCCGCCGACAGGGCCACCAGGTCCGCCAGTTGCCCGACCCTGATCTGGCCCTTCTTGCCCTGCTCCGAGGAGAACCAGGCGCTGCCGTGGGTGTAGAGCTCCAGCGCGGTGTCGCGGCTCAAGCCCTGGGGGTACAGCTCTATTCCGCCGACCGTGCGACCACTGACCATCCAGTACAGCGAGGTCCAGGGGTTGTAGCTGGACACCCGGGTGGCGTCGGTGCCGGCGCCCACCGGGACGCCTTCGGCGAGCATGCGCTGGATCGGCGGGGTCATCTCGGCGGCCTTGGCGCCGTAGCGCTCGACGAAGTATTCGCCCTGGAAGGCCATGCGGTCCTGGATCGCGATGCCGCCGCCCAGGGCCCTGACCCGCTCGATGTTTTTCGGGCTGATGGTTTCCGCGTGATCGAAGAACCACGGCAGGCCGTTGAAGGGAATGTTGCGGTCGACCTTCTCGAACACGTCGAGCATCCGCGAGATGGATTCGTCGTAGGTGGCGTGCAGGCGGAACGGCCAGCGCTGCTCCACCAGGTGGCGCACCACCGGCTCCAGCTCCTGTTCCATGGTCTGCGGCAGGTCGGGGCGCGGTTCGAGGAAGTCCTCGAAGTCGGCGGCGGAAAACACCAGCATCTCCCCTGCCCCGTTGTGCCGCAGGAAGTCGTCGCCCTGGCCGTAGGTGACGCTGGAGGTCCAGTGCTTGAAGTCCGCCAGTTCTTCCTTGGGCTTCTGGGTGAACAGGTTGTAGGCGATGCGCACGGTCAATTGCTGCTGGGCCGCCAGCTGGTTGATCACCTGATAGTCGTCGGGGTAGTTCTGGAAGCCGCCGCCGGCATCGATGGCGCTGGTCACCCCCAGGCGATTGAGCTCGCGCATGAACTGACGGGTCGAGTTGACCTGGTATTCCAATGGCAGCTTGGGCCCCTTGGCCAGGGTCGCGTAGAGGATCATGGCGTTGGGCCGGGCGATCAGCATGCCCGTGGGGTTGCCGTTACCATCGCGAACAATCTCGCCCCCCGGCGGGTTCGGCGTGTTGCGGTCGTAGCCCACCACCCGCAGCGCGGCACGGTTGAGCAAGGCGCGGTCATACAGGTGCAGGACGAACACCGGGGTGTCCGGCGCCGCCTGGTTCAGTTCTTCCAGGGTCGGCATGCGTTTCTCGGCGAACTGGAATTCGTTCCAGCCACCCACCACCCGCACCCACTGCGGCGCCGGGGTGCGCAGGGCCTGTTCCTTGAGCAGGCGCAGGGCATCGGCCAGGGACGGCACGCCTTCCCAGCGCAGTTCCAGGTTGTAATTGAGGCCGCCGCGGATCAGGTGCAGGTGCGAGTCGTTGAGCCCGGGGATCACCGTGCGTCCCATCAGGTCGATGACCTGGGTGCCGGCGCCGCGCAGGGCCATGGCCTGGGCGTCGTTGCCCACGGCGATGAAGCGCCCGTCCTTGATCGCCACCGCGCTGGCCCGGGGCTTGGCCCGGTCCACGGTGTGCAGGCGGCCGTTGAACAGAATCAGGTCGGCAATTGCTTGGGGTTGCATGGCATTGCTCCAGATGAAAGTCGTGGGGAATCAGGTCGCGCTGCGCGGTTGCAGCCAGCGGCGAAACAGACGCGTGACCCGGGGCATGAAGACGTAGACCACCAGCAGCACGATGCTCAGGGTGATCAGCACCGTGGCCGGCACATAGCCGCCGAGCCAGGGCAGTTGGGCAAACACCGGTTTCCATAACTGCGGCACCAGGAAGCTCAGCGGCAGGATCACCAGGAAGGTCACGCAGGCCTGCTTCCAGCGCGGTGGCGGAGTCGGTGCGGCGCTGTCCTGGGGGGTGAACCAGAATTCGCGCTCGGCGTTGATTTCGGTCTGGTCGCCGTCGGCCAGCAGGTGCTGGGCCTGTTGCACCAGCTCACGGCGGTCGGCGGAATCCAGCCAGTGCTGCAACTGTTCGGTGCTGGCAAAGCGCAGCACGCTGGTGAACAGCCCCAGACCGCCGCTGTGGCCGCGGACCACATCAATGCCCAGGTGCCCCGGGTAGCTGCGGGCCTTGGCGATGATCTGCCGCAACCAGGTTTCATAGGCCTGTTCCTGGCCCTGCTTGATCCGGTGGCGCACCAGCAGGGTCACCACACCGTCGGTGAGTTCGATGTTCATCAGAAGGCTCCAGGGTCCGGGAGGAGATGGCATCGGGCGCAGCCCGGCTGCACCCGCGCTTCACAGTTAAGCTCAAGGTTGCTGGATGAACCTCAGCAGATCCTGGTTGAGCCGCTCCTTGTGGGTGTCGGTCAAGCCATGGGGCGCACCGGGATAGACCAGCAGTCGGGCGTTGGCGATCAGCTTGGCCGAAGCCCGGCCCGCCGCATCGATGGGCACGATCTGATCATCGTCGCCATGCACCACCAGGGTCGGAATGTCGAAGCGCTTCAGGTCTTCGGTAAAGTCGGTTTCGGAGAAGGCCTTGATGCAGTCGTAGGCATTCTTGTGCCCGGCCTGCATGCCCTGCAGCCAGAAGCTGTCGATCATGCCCTGGGACACCTTGGCCCCCGGACGGTTGAAGCCGAAGAACGGGCCGCTGGCAATGTCCTTGTACAGCTGCGAACGGTCGGCCACGGCGCCGGCGCGGATGCCGTCGAACACCTCGAGCGGCAGGCCTCCGGGGTTGGCCTCGGTCTTGAGCATCAGCGGCGGCACCGCCGAGATCAGCCCGGCCTTGGCCAGGCGCCCGGTGCCGTGGCGGCCAATGTAGCGCGCCACTTCGCCACCGCCGGTGGAGAACCCCAGGAGCACCGCGTCCTGCAGGTCCAGGTGCTCGATCAGTTGCGCCAGGTCATCGGCGTAGGTGTCCATGTCATTGCCGTGCCAGGGTTGGCTGGAGCGACCGTGACCTCGCCGGTCATGGGCGATGACGCGGTAGCCGTGGTCGGCCAGGAACAGCATCTGCGATTCCCAGCTGTCGGCGCTCAGGGGCCAACCATGGCTGAAGACCACGGGCTGACCGCTGCCCCAGTCCTTGTAATAGAGTTCAGTGCCGTCGCGAGTGATGAAGGTGCTCATGTCAGATGTCCTTATGTTCGAGAGATCAACACCGGACACCGACGGCATCCGGTACATCAGGTCCTGCTCCAGGCGCCGGCGAAGTCGCCCTCGCCGGCAAGCCGCTTCCTAGAGCTGACGTTGCGGCGCCTTGTGCACCATGCTGTAGGCATAGTCCACGCCCATGCCGTAGGCGCCGCTGTGCTCCAGCACCAGGCCCATCACCGCGTCGTAGGTGTCCTTGTGCGCCCAGTCACGCTGGTATTCCAGCAACACCTGCTGCCAGGTCACCGGCACCGCGCCAGCCTGGATCATCCGCTGCACGGCCATGTCATGGGCCTCCTGGCTGGTGCCACCGGAAGCATCGGTAACGATGTACACCTCATAACCCTCGGCCAGGGCTTCCAGGGCCGGGAAGGTCAGGCAGACCTCGGTCCACAGCGCCGCCATCACCAGTTTCTTGCGCCCGGTGGCCTTCACCGCTTCCACCAGCTTGCGGTCTTCCCAGGAGTTCATCGAGGTGCGTTCGATGGGTTGCTGGCCGGGGAACACCGCCAGCAGTTCCGGCCAGATGTAGCCGCTGAAGCTTTGGGTCTCCACCGAGGTGAGGATGCTCGGCACGTTGAAGATCTTGGCCGCCTTGGCCAGGGCCACGGTGTTGTTCTTCAGGGTCTGGCGATCGATCGATTGCACACCGAAGGCCATCTGCGGCTGGTGGTCGATGAGGATCAGGGCGGAGTTGGCTGGGTTGAGCAATTCACGAATGGACATGGCGCGTTCCTTTTGCAGTCAGAGAGTGAGGGTCGAACATGACCGGCTGATGGCGCTGCTTGCGCCCCGTTGCGTCCGGCTTGGTGGCTAATTTAGGTCCTGGTCGAAATCGGAACAATTCCCTAAAATCGGGAATCATTGATTCCAAATAAGGGACAATCATGGACCGCATCCAATGCATGCGCGCTTTCGTCGTCACCGTTGATGAGAATGGCTTTGCCGCCGCCGCCCGGGCCATGGACGTGCCCCGCTCCAAGGTCAGCAAACAGATCCAGGCCCTGGAAGAGGCCATTGGCGTGCAGCTGCTGCAGCGCACCACCCGCAGCCTGCACCTGACCGAAGCCGGCGCTGAGTACTACGAAAACGCCCGGGAGGTGCTGGCGGCCCTGGACGAGGCCGAACAACGGGCCCGGGACGGCATCGCCGAATTGCGCGGCGTGTTGCGGGTCAACGCGCCGATGTCCTTCGGCCTGCGCCGGCTCGGACCGCTGGTGCCGCTGTTCCATGAACAGCACCCGCTGATCGAACTGCAACTGGTGCTCAGCGACCAGCAGGTGGATCCGGTGCGCGGCGGTTTCGACGTCACCCTGCGCATCGCCAGCCTGCCGGATTCGTCGATGGTGGCCCGGCAGCTGGCGCCGGCGCCGCGGATCATGGTGGCCTCCCCCGCCTACCTGGCCCGAGCCGGCACTCCCCTACAGCCCAAGGACCTCAGCAGCCACCAGTGCCTCAACTACGGCTACCTGCAAAGCGGCGTCAGCCTGCAACTGAGCAACGGCAGCGACACCCAGCGGGTGCACGTCACCGGGCCGCTGCACGCCAACAACGGCGACCTGCTGGCCCAGGCCGCCGAGGCCGGCATGGGCATCGCCCTGCTGCCGGACTTCATCGTCGAGGAAGCACTGGCAGCCGGACGCCTGGTGCCGGTGCTGTGTGAATGGCAAGCGCCGCCCATCAGCGTCAACGTGGTCTACCCCTCGGCGCGGCGGGTGCCGCAGAAGACTCGGGTGTTTATCGATTTTCTGGTGGGGCACCTGACGAAAAAAATCTCAGATTGATCATCTTTTATCTTCACGTTTGGCCTGTGGCGGCCGAAATCGATGGAAGCGATTTCTATCTCAACTAATTGGCTACAAGAACGTTTTTTCTCGGTATCGGGTTCAACATCAAAGCAAGGAAGACGCGAATGGCAATAATCAACGGGACAAACGGTGCTGACACGCTGACGGGTACCGATGGGTATGACGAAATCAACGCTCTGGGCGGGAACGATGTCATCAAGGGGAGTCCCGGAGCAGACAAGATCGATGGTGGCGCCGGTTTCGACACGATTGACTACTCGGCCTCGTCCGCCGGAGTGAACGTGGAAGTGCGTTTCGGCACCGGACCGGCTGGCAAGGGCGGAGATGCTGAAGGCTCCACACTGACCAGCATCGAGAACGTCATCGGCTCGGCATTCAATGACATCCTCACCTCCGGCCCGGATCACACCGCCACCGCCATCCGCCTGGAAGGTGGCGCAGGTGACGATATCTATTACATCAACACCAGCGTCACGCCGACCATCGTCGAGCAGGCCGGGGGCGGAAATGACGAAGTGCGGGTGTCGGTAATCAACCCGAGCGGCACCATCCTCGCAGCCAACATTGAGCGCCTGACCTACATCGGCAGCCAGAACTTCATCGGTTACGGCAACGACAGTGACAACATCATCACCGGCGGCTCGGGCAACGACACGCTGTACGGCGGCGCAGGTGCTGATCAGTTCTTCGGCGGTGCGGGCCTGGATATTGCCGGTTACACCGATAGCAAGGCCGGCGTGACGGTCAATCTGAAAACCGGCGTGAACACCGGCATCGCCGCTGGCGACACCTACACCGACATCGAGACGATCAAGGGTTCGAACTATAACGACACGTTTGTCGGCAACGGCCTGGGCATGAACTTCGATGGCGGCGCTGGCGTGGACACCGTCGACTACTCGACCTCGTCTGCCGGAGTGAACGTGGAGGTGCGTTTCGGCACCGGAGCGGCTGGCAAAGGCGGAGACGCCGAAGGCACTACCCTCACCAGCATCGAAAACGTCATCGGTTCGGCATTCAATGACATCCTCACCTCCGGCCCGGATCACACCGCCACCGCCATCCGCCTAGAAGGTGGCGCAGGTGACGATATCTATTACATCAACACCAGCGTCACGCCAACCATCGTCGAGCAGGCCGGGGGCGGCAATGACGAAGTGCGGGTGTCGGTAATCAACCCGAGCGGCACCATCCTCGCGGCCAACGTTGAGCGCCTGACCTACATCGGCAGCCAGAACTTCATCGGTTACGGCAACGACAGCGACAACATCATCACCGGCGGTTCAGGCAATGATACGCTGTACGGCGGCGCAGGTGCTGATCAGTTCTTCGGCGGCGCGGGCCTGGATATTGCCGGTTACACCGATAGCAAGGCCGGCGTGACGGTCAATCTGAAAACCGGCGTGAACACCGGCATCGCCGCTGGCGACACCTACACCGACATCGAGACGATCAAGGGTTCGAACTATAACGACACGTTTGTCGGCAACGGCCTGGGCATGAACTTCGATGGCGGCGCTGGTGTGGACACCGTCGACTACTCGACCTCGTCTGCCGGGGTCAACGTGGAGGTGCGTTTCGGCACCGGAGCGGCTGGCAAAGGCGGAGACGCTGAAGGCACTACTCTGACCAGCATCGAGAACGTCATCGGCTCGGCATTCAATGACATCCTCACCTCCGGCTCGGATCACACCGCCACCGCCATCCGCCTGGAAGGCGGTGCGGGCGACGATATCTACTACATCAGCAACGGAATCACACCGACCATCGTCGAACAGGCCGGTGGTGGCAATGATGAGATGCGCGTGACAGTGGTCAACCCAAGTCATACCTACATGGCAGCCAATATTGAACGCCTGACCTTTATCGGCAATGGCGCCTTCACCGGCTGGGGCAACGATCTCGACAACATCATCACCGGTGGCTCAGGCAACGACACGCTCTACGGCGGCGCGGGAGCCGACCAGTTCTTCGGTGGCGCAGGTTACGACACGGTGGGGTACCTCGATAGCAAAGTGAGCATGACCCTCAACCTCAAGACTGGCGTGCACTCCGGCATAGCGGCAGGTGACACCTACACCGACATCGAAGCAATCAGGGGCTCCAATCTGAATGACATCTTCTATGGGGGAACTTCCGCCATGGGGCTGGATGGTGCTGCCGGGCAGGATCTGGTCAGCTACGAGCTGTCGGACAGTGCCGTGACCATCGACCTGTATACAGGAGTCAACACCGGGGACGCGCAGGGTGACACCTACACCAACATCGAAATTGTCCAGGGCAGCAACTTCAACGACACGCTATCGGGCTCGCGCTTGAGTGACATTTTGATTGGCGGCAAGGGTGCGGATCTGATTGATGGTCGTGAAGGCCAGGACAGTGTCTGGTATGTCACCAGCACCACAGGCGTCACGATCAATCTGCAGACCAACGTGAACCAGGGTGGTGATGCCGAGGGTGATGTGCTGCGCAACATCGAGCGTGTGGTGGGCAGTCACTACAACGACAGCCTGACAGGTGATGCCAGCGTTAACTATCTGGAAGGCGGGCTGGGCGATGACGTCCTGTACGGTGGTGACGGCAACGATTATCTGTACGGCGGACTGATTTCGCAGATCGGTCCTTTCAGCCTCGACGGCCTGACCAACGGGCCGCAGGCCGATACGTTGTATGGCGGTAATGGGAACGACACCATTGTCACGGCAAGCAACGATCAGGGCAGTCGGGCCTACGGTGAAGCGGGGGGCGATGTGATCACCGTTGTACACGGCATGGCCGACGGTGGTGAAGGCAATGACCTGCTGACGGGCACCGGCCTGGGCTTTTCACTGTTTGGCGGCGCGGGTGATGACAAGCTGGTCTTGCGCGCCAGTGGCTGGGCCAATGGCGGCGAGGGTGACGATACCTACACGATCGATACGCGGGCATTGGTCACCATTCAGGACGACGGTGTCAGCCGTGGCGACAAGCTGGTGCTGTCAACCCTTTACAGCAACGACTTGCTGGCGGACCGGGTCGGCGATGATCTCTACCTGCACCAGTCGCGCGTTGCGAGTGGCCAGACTCCACAGGAAGGCGTGTGCCTGAAGGGCTGGTTCGCCGGTTATGACACCATCGAGCAAATCCAGACAGCTGATGGACAACTCATCAATCTTCCGGCCAACAGTGATGCATTTGCCTTGTTCGGCTGAGCACCTGACCTCTTCAACCCGTTGAGCTAGTCAGCGAAAAGGGATGAGTTCAGTCATGGACTCATCCCTTTTTCATGCCTGATGAAAAGTCCGACTCAGGATCGTTACATAAACCGGCCCGCGGGTGACACCTAAACTCTGTAGATACCTCTGATAACCGCGTGGCTCCCCCATGAAAATCTCTCCCCAACTGGCCGCCTCCAGCCTCCTCGGCGCCCTCGCCTACCTGGGCCTGGCGATCTGGGGCCTGGGCGGTTTCGCGGCCTTCTTCGGCCATCCCCAGTTGACCCTGATCGCCCTCGCCACCCTGCTGATGGTGGTCGCCTCGCTGTCCAGCGAAGTCAACCTGAGCAGCGGCGTGCGGGAAGATCAGGGCAACCGCTGGGTGCTGCCGGTGTTCGGGGTGATCGGCCTGTTGAGCGGCTTTGTCCCGGCCTACAGCGACCGCATGGATTTCTGCACCTTCGGCGGCGAAGGCCTGCGCTGGCTCGGGGCCTTGCTGTTCATCCTCGGCGGGGTGCTGCGCCTGTGGCCGGTGTTCATCCTCGGCCGACGCTTCAGCGGCCTGGTGGCGATCCAGCCCGGCCACCAGTTGGTGGTGGACGGTCTCTATCGCCACCTGCGCAACCCCAGCTACCTGGGTTTGCTGGTGAACGCCCTGGGCTGGGCCCTGGCCTTTCGCTCGGGGCTGGGGCTGCTGTTGGCGGCGCTGACCCTGATCCCGCTGATCGCGCGGATTCATGCCGAGGAAGCCTTGTTGCTGGAGCATTTCGGCCAGGCATATGAAGACTATTGCGCCCGCAGCTGGCGCCTGTTGCCCGGTGTCTACTGAGGCGCTGTAAAAAAAATCAGACACTTCTTCCGACCAGGATGAACCGCTCTAGCACGCGTCTCTGCCCCTGGTTGAAGGGCCCTCGCCAGGGGCCTATGCCCCTTTACCCCCCTTACATTGGCTGGCGGTTTCTTGCAGTATTGTTCCGCCCTGAGCGTGCGGCGCCGTTTTTCCGCCCCGCCAGTGCCCGGTTCCTATCAAGAATAATCACCACGAACTCGACAGCGAGATCACCCGGCGATGTACCCCCTGAGCCCGTATCACGGATTCGACAGATCAACTCCCGCGCCCCTGCACAGTGGCCGCGGTGCTGACGTCGACGCTGGGTTCTCGCTGCCCCGCTCGCTCCCCGCCACGCCTCGTGAGGTTCATGAGGACCGCGCCGCCGTCATCGGTTTGTACTTGCTGGACAGGCCCTGC
This sequence comes from Pseudomonas protegens, assembly GCF_013407925.2. NCBI lineage: Bacteria > Pseudomonadati > Pseudomonadota > Gammaproteobacteria > Pseudomonadales > Pseudomonadaceae > Pseudomonas > Pseudomonas protegens. Next base: position 544,165 of record NZ_CP060201.1, read on the forward strand.
CCATGAAGCTGATGGTCAACCTGCCCATGGCCCTGTGCCGCTCCCGTCTGCGCCACTCCTCACGTCCTCCGGATCACTCGCTTTCGGCTTGATCGCGCGCCCCTGCGCGTAACGCCCCAGACCTGATTTCTGCCCTTGCAACCGAGCCGTGCGCGGCGTCGTTGCAGGACCTGAAAACCTGCGCGCCCCCAATGGCGCAAGCGAGAATCCCGATGAAATTTGCCGCCCTCGATGAAGCCCGTGACTTCCTGGCCGCCCACCCCGATATCGACATGATCGAGCTGTTCATCCTCGACGCCAATGGCGTGCCCCGAGGCAAGCTGCTGCACCGCGAAGAACTGCTGGCGGTGTATGAAAGCGGTCGCCCCCTGCCCAGCACCATCCTCGGCCTGACCCTCAACGGCGACGACGTGGAAAACTCCGGGCTGGTGTGGGACGTCGGCGATATCGACTGCCGCGCCTACCCGCTGGCCGGCAGCCTGGTGCGCCTGCCCTGGCGGCAGATTCCCACCGCCGCGGTGCAGGTCAGCATGCACCCGCAGGAGGGCATGCCCGCCAGCATCGCCGACCCGCGCCACCTGCTGATCAAGGTCATCGACGGGCTCAAGGCCGACGGTTATCACCCGGTGATGGCCTGCGAGCTGGAGTTCTACCTGCTGGACGCCAAGCGCGACGGCAACGGCCGGCCGCAACCGGCGCTGGATGCCGACGGCGGTCGCCCGCGCAGCACCCAGGTCTACGGCCTGCGCGAGTTGGAGCAGATCGAGCCGTTCCTCGCCGACCTCTACGCCGCCTGCAAGCTGCAGGGCATTCCGGCGCGCACGGCGATCTCCGAATACGCCCCGGGCCAGGTGGAAATCACCCTGGAGCACGGCGATGCCCTGGAGGCCATGGACCAGGCGGTGCGCTACAAACGCCTGGTCAAGGCCGTGGCCCACAAGCACGGGATGCAGGCGACCTTCATGGCCAAACCCTTCGACCACCTGGCCGGCACCGGCATGCACATGCACGTGAGCATCGCCGACGCGGCGGGCCATAACCTGTTCGCCTCCGAGGATCCGGCCGGCACCCCGCTGCTGCGTCAGGCGGTGGGCGGCATGCTCGCCTCCTTGCTCGACTCGCTGCTACTGTTCTGCCCCAACGCCAACTCCTACCGGCGCTTCCAGGCCAACAGCTACGCGCCGCTGGCCCCGACCTGGGGCGTCGACAACCGTACCGTGAGCCTGCGGGTGCCCGGCGGCCCGGCCAACAGTCGACACATCGAACACCGCATCTGCGGCGCCGACGCCAACCCCTATCTCGCCGCAGCGGCGATCCTCGCCGGGGTGCACCGCGGCTTGCGCGAACACCTCGACCCGGGTGATCCGGTGCAAGGCAATGGCTACGCCCAGGCCACCGAGCTGCTGCCCACCGACTGGCTGACCTCGCTGACCGCCCTGGAGCAATCGGCCTGGGCCCGGGATGCCCTGGGCAGCGAATTCCTCGGGGTGTACCTGGCGGTCAAGCGCGCCGAATACCGCCAGTTCATGGCCGAAGTCGGCGAGCAGGACTGGCGCTGGTACCTGACCCAGGCCTGAGCCCAAGCACGATCTGCGACGCCTGCTGCATCCAGGCGCCAGTGGCAGATCGCCGACACGTTATCCAGCGCTGGCGGCTGCCCACAGGCAGCCGCCCGCTTGAATTTTTTAAGGATATTGTTCATGACAACCGCTCTCGATCCGCGGACCCCGGCAGCCGAGCGCTGCCCCAGCTACTACAGCGCCACCCTGAACCAGGAAACCCACTACCCAACCCTGCAAGGCAGCCATCAGGTGGATGTGGTGATCATCGGCGGCGGCTTCACCGGCGTCGCCAGCGCGGTGGAACTGGCCGAACGCGGTCTGAAAGTCGCCATCGTCGAAAGCCACAAGATCGGCTGGGGCGCCAGCGGGCGCAACGGCGGCCAGGTCACCGGCAGCCTTTCCGGCGACGCGGCCATGCGCAAGCAGATGCGCCGCGAACTGGGCGACGAGGTTGACGACTTCATCTGGAACCTGCGCTGGCGTGGGCACCGGATCATCCAGCAGCGAGTCGAAAAATACGCCATCGCCTGCGACCTCAAGCACGGTCACCTGCACGCCGCCTACAAACCCAGCCACCTGCCGGGCCTGCGCGCCGACTATGAAGAAGCCGTGCGCCGCGGCATGGGCGACGAAGTCAGCCTGCTGGACCGGGCCCAGGTTCGCGGGCTGCTGGAAAGCGAGCTGTACCACGGTGCCATCAAGAACACCCGCAACCTGCACCTGCATCCGCTGAACCTGTGCCTCGGCGAAGCCCGCGCCGCCGAAAGCCTCGGCGCGCTGATCTTCGAACACAGCGAGGTACTGCAGATCGTCCACGGCGAACACCCGGCGGTGATCACCGCCCAGGGCCGCATCGACGCCAAACAGGTGCTGTTGGCCGGCGACGTCTACCACAAGCTGGAGCCGAAAAAGCTCAAGGGCAAGATCTTCCCGGCCATGGGCGGCATCGTCACCACCGAACCCTTGGGTGACCTGGCCAAGCGCCTCAACCCCGAGGACCTGGCGGTCTACGACTGCCGCTTCGTCCTCGACTACTACCGCATGACCGCCGACGGCCGCCTGCTGTTCGGTGGCGGCGCCAACTACAGCGGCAAGGACTCGCGAGACATCGCCGGCGAACTGCGCCCGTGCATCGAACGCACCTTCCCGGCGCTCAAGGGCGTGGGCATCGACTTCCAGTGGAGCTGCGCCATGGGCATCGTGATCAACCGCATCCCGCAACTGGGCAAGCTCTCGGACAACGTCTGGTACTGCCAGGGCTACTCCGGGCACGGCGTGGCCACCAGCCACATCATGGGCGAGATCATGGCCGAGGCCCTGACCGGCCACCTCGGCCACTACGACACCTTCGCCGCCTGCCAGCACATCCGCGTGCCCTTCGGCGACCAGCTGGGCAACCCGATGCTGGCAGCGGGCATGTGGTACTACCAGATGCTGGAACGGTTACGCTAACTAACAAGTACAGCGCCTGATGGAAAACTCTATTAAGGCGCTAATTGTCCCCCTCCGACTCTAAGTAAATGAGCACTGAACAACTATTCGCGGTATAAAATATTTATCGACACTCTATAGGAGATATCGAATAAGACTGAGTAAAAATGTGGAACACGCCTATCAATGATAGCTCCCACAACCGAAAAATCGATTTAATCTAACTCAAAGAAATACCCATCAGGGGAAGCGCTTATAAATTGTACATAAACCAGCAAGCAAATATTAATCTTATCTTCCTTGACATCAAAACAGCCCCAAAAGAACTACCACACAAAGAAATAATCGATCTGACTTTCGGCGGCGCAACTGCCCTATATGAGGGATAAGCTCTAGCAGTCCCAACTTCCCCTTTACACGTAAAATATGCACCAATCTGTCAGACGACGGAGATATCAAGCCAGCGATACGAATCACCTCAGTTCGGTACCAACCTGAGCGCAATAAACTGATTCTACGTAAGACAGCCGTGAGCCCTTTATTCGCTCCTACTTGGTTACCATCATGTTGACGATAACGCATACGCCATTCGCTATCGATAAACCAACACAAGCCGTTGGCGCGATACCAGGCATAAAAGAACCAATCATGAAGACCGACCTGATTAACCTCATCCCAGTGCTTCAACATGAAAGACTTCATGCTCAAGGCTGACTGCACTGTGAGCACATAGGTACAACCCGGACCGGCGGCCTCAAATAAATAATCATGGGAAACTTGTGGCTGGGCCTTATTAATAATAGACTCGCGACCATCAGGCCAAAATGCCAACACATTGCTTGAATAAGCGTCACAGGCTCTAATCTGCAACTGACGATGGGCTTGAGTCAACTTATCCTCCAGCCAAATATCATCCTGATCTGCAAAGGATATATAGTCAAAACCAGAGAAATCAACTTCTCTAACAAGATAATAAAAATTTCGTGCAGCGCCGCCAAAACGCTGACCACCAGGCAAAATAATTATCTTGGGATTGTTCTTAGAAAGTTCAAGGACCCAATCTTCCGTACCATCAGACGAAGGATCAATACTAAAAAAAATTGTTAAATCGACATCTTTCTGGGCAAGTATTGTTTCAACCTGCTCTGCAATATAGTTCATGCCATTATATGCAGCCAACAATACAGCCACTCTCGGCAAGCGCCCGGAAATATTCATAACTCCTTTCCTACTCATCCACCGTAGACTCTAAGATTGTTACTCAATACATCATGAGCGTTTTTTTATTAAAACAAACGCTAAAATCAATTCAACAGGAGGGAAGACATGCACAGGAACAATAGGAAAAAAACTTTCCATCCATATTTTTTTAAAGTATTCGGTATCAATTTTTCCTTCACAAGGCCATGGCGGTGCAATACCGACTACATCTTTCGAAAAAGCCCCAGCCACTCGAAGAGCAACCTCTTCAACATCATGTATTTTGCGTACCTGTTCAAATACGTTGTTCTCATCAGGCCCTGCTTTAACACCTGTCACTTCAAAATTCACTAAGTCAGTAATCAGCTCGTCTACTGACGCTGACTTAACCAAATCAGCTGGTGAGTAGCCATGCGAACCGGTCAGAACACCAAAACACGGAATTCCTTGCCCCATAACCTCAGCAAACGCCGTTCCCCCAACAATTGGAAAGCTGTCAACATATGCAGAGGCACATGCCATGAACTCTAAGTATTTTTTGTGCTCCAAACGCGCATGAACAGCAAAACGGCCTCGTTGAGAGTACATAATTGGCCACCACCACCAATCGCGCCAAAAACTGGGCCCCACTACTTCCACGCGGTAATTTGCTCTAAGACAAATTGCACGTACAAAATCAGGAAAAGACCAACCCATTACTGGCTTAAACTTGTATGCAGTACCTGCTGCGACTATAGATCCTTGTTGAAGACCTGAAGTAGAAGTTCTGAAACGACGCTTTGAAGGTAGCCCTAATGGAATTCCAGCAAAGACAGAGCGGTCCAAACACCCTCGAGCATCACGTAAGGCCCAACCAAAGTGGCTGATTTCCAGTACACGATCAGCCACACCATAACCATAAGAAAATACATGGTCAGCATGGTTGTAGAATAAAATCTTAGTGCCATTTCTTCGACTAGCTATCCCTGCCGCCACCACAGACTCAATATCATGAGGATGCAAGTACAAAATTATTGTTTCAAAACGAATAAATTCAGCAACTAATGCTGAAATGCGATTCAAGCCAGGCCCCATCGAAGACATTACTGTGCAACCATGTCTCGCACGAGACAAACGCTCCTGCGCTAGTCCAGTTGCGGCATCCAGAACCAAAACGGCAGAGTCTTGTAATGCATTGCTAGTAATAAGTCGTTCAACTACTCGAGTGTGACCGCCCGTATCATAAGCCTTTGTTAAAACATGACCATAGCAGCATCTATGAGAACCCTCAAAGATCGGGACTCTTGACTCTATTCGCTCAACAAGCTCACGCTCAAGCTCTACCAACTGATAGTAACCGGTCGAGTTTTTCCATAAAACCTCCCCAAGGAATCTTGAAAGGTGTATGACTCTATCTAGATTTTTTTCAGCAGCAATTTTTTTTAAGGAAACGCGAACAAAACGCTCTATTCCATTCACAATTGAACCGCCTCATCCTGCCCCTCGGACATTGCATCGTCATGCCCTTTTATTGCCAGCAGAACATCTTCGATCTCAATATAAAAATCACTATGAATTGAGCGGTAAGATGTTTTCTCAATCTCACCAAGCACATAGCAAACCTGATTACCACACGCGGATGCCATATTTTGCCAGTAGTAATAAGAGGTGTTACTAAGATGTGCTATCATTATAACCAATCGAGTTCCCGGATTACAAAAAACCAGATTGGCAAATGCGGCTCCCGTGGCCCCCACGACAATTGAAGCTGAAGAGAAAAGCTCAACCTGCTCACTGAATGATAGTTTTTCTGGCTCAACCACCTCAAAGCCCAGTGCAACCAGGGTAACTTCTATCTCTTGAGCATTGACAATATTTCGATAGCCTGAGTTCCTACGAATAAAAATCTTTCTATCCGCTGAAGGCTTTTCTGGGAGATTCAATGCTGAACGGATTGAGCTTCTCATAGAAATCAAAGCGGTAGGGCTGAACTGACCTTGAGAGTGCCCCTTCAACCCACTAGTTCGTGGACGGCGCTCATATGGAACATAGCCACAAACAGAAACCACATGTAGTTTCCCCACCTGCACTTCATGCCCTTTTGTCAGTGGTATAATTTCTCTCCCCCCCCCTACAAGGAGATGGATAGCGGAAAGTAAATTGGCGTGCAAATTCGCATCGACAATCAAAGGCAGATGACTTGGTGCATTCTTAATAAAGATATATATACGAGGTAGAACTTCAGTCAAAAAATGCGCATAGTTTTGACTGACAGCATCTGTAAAAACCGCAGCCTCAGCCAGAGCTTCCAAACCATAATCATCGCCTAAATTTCTAAATACATAACTCGTCTTTTTAACCGGACTGATCACCATCCTACCATGAGCTTCTTCGCTGGTATAATCTCGCAAAGTGCAAAATAAGTCATGACAAACCAAAGTACCTTGTCCAATCAAAAAATTACTACCACCACGGACCAAGTGATCCTCAAGCTCCGCCAAATAAATAGATGGAAATATATATGACTCATGTGGCAAAACACACTCGAATGCCAAACGCCTTGGAAAGACTGAAGCAACTGGCACATTGACTCGTTCTTGAGCAACGACTTCAATAACTTTCTGCGCTGAACTTGAAAGACTTAATATTCGTAGCTTCAGAACTTTCGATGAAAAGCGGCTGAGCAACACCATCCAGACAGGGAACACAACCCCCCATCCAGCAATAATCAACCCTCTAACTACGGAAGAGCGCTTCAGAAACTTATAATAAATAAAACCTAAGAGAGTCCTATTAAGCAGAAAAGAACGGACGCCGTCCTTAACCTCAGCTTGCGCCCGCTCCTTCGAATGCATCAGTTAGCCTCACTCATCGCCAAGTAACGACTAATAACAGTCTCAGGATCACCATCATCCTTAACAACGCCATGGTCCATCCAAACAATACGAGTACATAGACTGCGTAATATTTCAATGTCATGCGAAACCAAAATCATGACATCAGCCTGATGAACAACTTGTAGCATCCGCTCCTTGGCCTTTTTGATAAAGGCAGCATCCCCACCAGCAAACATTTCATCCAAGATAAGAATCTCAGGCTGAATTGCCGTCGCCAAGGAGAATGCCAAGCGAAGGTACATACCCGTCGAATAGTATTTGACCGGGGTATCAATAAATTCTTCAATCTCAGCGAATGCTATAATCTCAGGTTCAAGGCGTTTTAATTCTGCCTTGTTATACTTGAGAATCGCACCATTAAGATAAATATTCTCACGCCCAGTAAATTCAGGATGAAATCCTGCACCGATTTCTAGCAGCGGAGCTACTCGCCCTTGAAGGCGGATCGTTCCTTCAACTGGCTCGTATATACGACAAAGCGCTTTAAGGAGAGTGCTTTTTCCTGCTCCATTGTGCCCTACTATACCAACGCGCTCTCCTTTAGATATCTCCAAGGAAACATTATTTACTGCACGATACTCCGAGTATGGTTCTTTTTGGTGCCCCTTAAAAAAACTTGAGACATAGTCCTTTAGCGAAGGGGAGCGATCTTTATAACGACGAAAATCGATAGAGAGGTTTTCAATTTTAATACTAGACATTTTCTTCAGAGCCTATAGACAATCTTTTTCTCATTCACCGACAGAACCAACAACCCTATGCCCAACGATAGGATAGAGAAGGCAATGGCGGAAATGATGGTTGTTAAAGAAGGCATAACACCATACGCCAACGGCGATCTAAAAATATCAATATATGGCACCAATGGATTCAACTTCATGAGGTAGGCAATTGTTCCTCCAAGCATAGTTTTTTCATACATAACAGGAGTCAGGAAAAACATTGCCTGCAATATCACCGTAATAATATAGAGCAAATCACGAAAGAACACTGTCATAACAGACATGATCAGCCCGATACCCAAGGAGAACAGGAAAAGAAGTAAAAACGAAATCGGCAGCAACAACAAAGCCGAAGTAACCTTTCCACCAAGAACAAGAATTATTATAAACAATGCAAAAAAAGAAAGAACCGTATCAATTGCCGCCCCCATAGAAACACTAAGCGGGAACAAAATTTTAGGCAAATAAATCTTCTTGATTAATCCTTCATTATTTATGAAAGCATGACAAGATTGAAACACCGTGGAGTTAAAGCTATTCCATGCAATCATCCCCGAAAACAAGAAGACAGAATACTCACGCAAAGGCATCTTGAATAATGACGAAAAAACGAATGCCGTTACTGACATCATTAACAGCGGATTGACCAAGGTCCAGAAATAGCCAATCACTGTGCGACGATAACGCAAAATCAATTGCTGACGCACCAACTGCCATAGCACATAGCTATTGGCTCTGAGCTCACTCCACCGCTCTGTTATTCCCATCACTATATCACTGCCTTCTTACTGACCATTGAACCACCCACCCTCAAAAAACAAGCTCTCAAGGCACACCTATCAACACCAAAGTATTTACACCTAAAAACCATCACGATACTTTCTTTCCAAAAATACTGAAAAGATCAACCGAATCATCATACTCAAAAAATTCCGCCTGCAATATTTAACAAACCAACATAAGCCCCTCCGACCAAGAAAGCTGTTCAGAAGGCCATGTGGGTGCATAGATTATCTCACACCTACATCTCTCTCTAACAGCAGGCCGAGATCTCTCAATCGACAAACCTGTACTATCAACACACCGCTTCAGGAAGAAGCTGGAACGAAGGAATTGCAAGCCTCAATGACCGCTTTTGCTTCTACATCCGTCATGACAGGTCCAATCGGCAGACTCAACACCTCCTCATGAATACGCTCCGTAATGGGCAGATGTAAACCGCTCAATTCGGCATAAGCCTGCTGCTTATGAGGCGGTATCGGATAGTGAATCAATGTACTCACCCCGGCAGCCGCAAGATGCGCTTGCAGTGCAGCGCGATGATTACAACGTACAACATACAAATGAAATACATGCTGCTCTTCGCACTCCCATTTTGGCAAGCGAATTGCTGAATTGCGGATCCCCTCTCGGTAAAGATTCGCTATATACCGACGACGCTCAGTCTGAACGTCCATGTAACGTAATTTTATCGAAAGCATTGCAGCCTGCATTTCGTCAAGGCGGCTATTCACACCTGGATAGAGATTTTTATATTTCTCATGAGAACCGTAGTTACGTAATGCGCGCAAAGTACTCGCAAGAGCATCGTCATTTGTTGTTACCGCTCCAGCATCCCCTAAAGCACCAAGGTTCTTGCCAGGATAAAAGCTGAATCCTGAAGCATCTCCCCAACTGCCTGCACGCCGCCCGTCAACACGAGCTCCATGAGCTTGTGCTGAATCCTCTAGAACAAGTAAATTGTGCTTCTTAGCAATTGCCATAATGTTGGGCATATCTGCCATCTGGCCGTACAAATGCACAGGCAAAATAGCACGCGTACGGTGGGTTATTGCAGACTCAATCATCGTAGCATCAAGATTGAATGTGGAATCGTCAGGCTCTACTAGTACCGGAACCAATCGATTTTCGGTGATAGCAAGCACACTGGCAATATAGGTATTTGCCGGAACAATCACCTCATCACCCTCTTTCAGGCGACCCAATAGCATCCAAGCACGCAAGGTTAGCACCAATGCATCTAATCCATTAGCCACACCGACACAGTGCCGCACACCGCACCAATCAGCGAACTTACTCTCGAAATCTGACAACTCATTACCGTTAATATACCAGCCAGAATCAATCACGCGTGCACAGGCCTCAATCAACTCATCGCGAAACTCTGCATTAACTTCTTTCAGATCTAGAAAACTAATCACTACTCCCCCTCGGAACGAGCGCCTTTTCTCGTCCTCAATCATCACATTGCCAAAAAAACACTAGCATCGAGCTTTGCCACCACGATACCATCACAGCATTTAAAAGATTAAAGTTAAAATCGGCAAACCGCGAAAATCCACCTATCACTGCGATGACAAACACACATATGCCATTGAAGCTGTACGTTAGCAGCCGCCTATCTTATCACACATGGCAATCCGAGATCGCTCGACGCTAGCCTTGGTGATTTCGAAGTAATAGTTCTGCTCATCCTCTTTAACCACCACCGCCCCCATACGCTTATGGAACGCCACGACACCGGCATTAGCCTTCATTACATCAAAGTGCGACTTATCAAAACCCAAATGACTAAAACCTAAGTCATAAACCAATAATGTACTTTCAATTGCTGCATGCCGAGTTTTGTTTTCATTAAGAATCCAGCTCCCCCAACAAAACGAGTCCGGGCGAAGATCATAAATTCGTACAGTACCGCACGGCACACCATCAAGACGTTCAATTATGAAATAATACTGCAGCCCAGCGAGCTCATCTTCTTTATACTTTCGAATCCAACTCTTTTGCGCTTCAAGGTCAGCCGTCACCTCAGAAAGAAAGCGGTTATATCGCTGATCAAGACGCAATGAGAGAATGAAGCCAGCATCTAATTCCTCAACCAGTCGCAACCGGATGCTTTTCAACTCCACTTTCATCATCTGCTCTCCTGAAGAAACTGTTCATAATCGCGAATATAGTCAGACTCATCATAAAGCTCGCTCGCAAGCACTAATAGCACACAATCATCACTAAAATCGTGCATCTCTCTCCAGACCATACTCTCAATCAATAAACCGCGCGTCGCGCAGCTCATTACAACCTCCTCACGTACCCTGCCATTATCCAAAACCATGCGACAGCTGCCAGCAACACACATTGCAACTTGACGCAAATCACGATGAGCATGATATCCACGGCTAACACCAGGCTCAGTTTTGTAGATGTAATATACGCGCCGAATATCAAAAGGCACATTTCGCCCATGCTCCAAGGCTACTAAGCTTCCGCGATCATCGCCCAACACCTGAAACTCAATCCACTTGATCAGACTCAAAAGGAGGTCTCCTCGATTAGCGACAACAGATACTGACCACAACTACTTTTGCCAAGCAATACACCGACTTGACGAATGTCTTTTTCTAAATCCCGTATTTCATAAAAATTATTGTTTTCTATAAAAGCCACTTTTAACCCTTTTATGGATGCTCGAATGTCGCAACAAGTTGACCAGCCTCAAGCGAACCCTCACAAATGAATTCCTCGCCAATCAAAAGACATGCCGCTCAGCTCGCACAAGTCAGCAGAACAAGGTTCACGAGAGCATCGTCGCAGACTGAAATTGCCCCCTCTGCCCCTTAGGGGAGGGGGGGAGGTAGACAGCCATACCGCACACGCAGCTGACGCATTGCGAGCATTTTCCCACAATTTTGATCCGCACGCGACGCGCGCCTTAGGCCTTGTTGCCTTTTCTGAACCACCTTACAAAAACCATCTCCGCCAGCGGACGCAGCACGCTACTAGAGACCGCCCCCCCCCCAGGAAAGCTGCGCGACAGGGCACATCAGCCATAACTAAAACCTTCTACAGCTCCCCCACCCACAAAACATCGTACCAACACACCAAAAAGGACTATCAGACACCTCCACGCAATCGCCAGCCTCCAGCTCAAAAACCATAGCGAGAACGACCGACACGATACGCCGAAAGCATTTCTAGAGGACGAATTATAAAAACATGCCCCCCTCTCCCTAGACATCAGTCATTACTTTTGGGTTCGGCGCCATACGACGGGGCAGCACCGACTGACAATCGACATGCCCAGGCTCAGCATCAAGCTAGATGAGCAGGCACTACATAGCTCTTCACTTGCTAGAAAGGGTATGGTGGTGGTAAAACACGCCATCATAAATTGGCCGCTTCCCCCCCGACACAAATACACAAAAGCAACTCTTTGGCGCGATTTAACCCAGAGATCGCAGCACGAAAAATCATTCAAGCCAAACGTTTTCATTGGCACATAGAATTTATAACCTGATTCATCATCACTGACGCTAAAGATCTAACCAGACCAGAATAAATCCTCACACCTACAAAAGATAATACCTGATGAAAAAGCCACTTAATGTATTAATATTTCCTGCTGGCATAGAGAATGGATTGGAAATTTTCAAAGCTCTCCAAGGGTGCAAAGAGGTCCGTCTTCATGGAGCATCAAGCCCAGAAGTCAATCAAGCATTCTATGTATTTGAGAAGCCAAATATTATTCGCGATGTAAGAACCGACGGCTGGCTTGATGACCTCAATAGAACAATTAGAGAAAACGATATTGATATTGTTTTCCCTGCAAACTCTACGGTTATAGATCACCTTTCTCCTCTTAGGGAAAAAATACTAGCACCCGTCTTGCTGCCCGAACGAGAAGTTATCGAACTGACTCGCTCTAAAAAATCCTCATTAGAGGCAATGAGAGGACTGATTCCGATACCAGACGTCTATAGCACACCGGAGAAGATTACATCTTTCCCTGCTTTTGCCAAGCCAGACATGGGTTATGGTTCTCAAGGCATTACTGTAGTCAAGAACTTGGAACAGGCAAAGTCTATAGACTTCGACAAGTTTATCGTCCAGCAGTACTTACCAGGCAAAGAATACTCTGTCGATTGTTTTTCAAACATGGACGGAAAACTACTTTTTTCGGGAGCGCGCGAACGAAGCCGCATTCGCATGGGAACCTCCATGCACGCAGAGGTGGTGTCTCCTGATATAGAAAAAAATTTACGTAACTATGCAGAGAAAATTCTAGAAAAAATAAAAATCACAGGCGCTTGGTTCTTCCAAGTCAAGGAAGATGACGATGGAATACTGAGGTTACTGGAAATCGATATTCGTATCGCAGGCACTATGTGCTTCAACCGTGGCCGCGGCATTAATTTTCCATTGCTCTCCGTACTTCAATTCCATGGCATGTCGATCAGTACTCTAGTAAATGACATGAGTCTTTCTCTCGATCGATGCCTAAAGAACCGCTATCGTCATGACTACCAATATGACTCGATATATGTAGACCTTGATGACACGCTCGTAATTCATGATCACCTGAACACAGAACTCATTCAGTTTTTATATCAGTGCATCAACAAGAACAAGAAGATAGTTTTAATAAGCAAACATTTAGGTGCCGACATTAATGCATACTTAAAAAAGTGGAGGATTTCTGAGATTTTTGACGAAATAATCTGGCTAAAAGAAAGCGACTCTAAAGCAAATTACATTCCTCACCAGAAAGCAATTTTCATCGAGGATAGTTTTTCGCAACGGTTTGAAGTAAGTAAAAAATGCGGAATCCCAACATTCGACCCTTCGATGGTCGAGGTTTTGTTAGACGATAGAATTTGAGCAGGTTCAATATGATCAAGGTAAACAAGCTGGGCTTTATATTCAAGCCCGAAGGAAATACCGATTGGTGGCGGACGCACACGATGGCACCCGCTCCAATTGTCTTAGATAATGACACAGTGCGAATCTATATGGGCTGCTGGACAGCTGATAAAGTTTCCCGGATTGGCTATATTGATGTAAATTTACACAATCCGACTGAGATACTAAAAATATCAGACAATCCAGTTCTTGATATTGGAAAGGCTGGTTGTTTTGATGAAAATGGCGTGTTTCCTGCTCACGTCTATAACTTTAATGATGGCCGAGTATACCTTTATTATACAGGTTTCCAGCTAGGTCATAAAATTCGTCATTATAACTTTGGTGGACTAGCCATCAGCAATGATGGCGGCCAATCATTTCAACGATACAGCGAAGCACCTGTCATGGATCGAGCAGATGAGGGGCTGTTTGTTCGAGCTGGGCAGTCGATAGAAAAAGCCGAGGACGGAGGTTTTCACGTAATTTATTCGGCTGGAAGTTCTTGGCACATGTGCTTAGGAGAATTACGCCCAGTATATGATGTCTTTTACCAGAAATCTCCAGATGGAATTCAGCTGGAAAAGGCAGGAAAGAGAATCCTCACATGTGACCTAGACATAGAGCACGGACTGGGGCGCCCTCAAATCATACGCTTGGGCGATATGTACTATGCCTTTTATACAAGGCGGATCATTGAAGGCATGAAATACTTCATAGGCTGCGCTCGCTCAAAAGACTGCAATACTTGGGAGCGTATCGATCATGTATTCGACGGAATTGAGTATGGCTCGGAAGACGAATTTGATTGTGACATGATTTATTTTCCTGCCGCAGTAAAGATTTCCGACTCCAAAGCTTTGCTTTTTTATAGCGGCAACTACTTCGGGAAGGACGGTCTTGGTGCGATAGAGTTGACAATCCAATGAATGTCATAGAACTTTCTCCTGAAGAATACAAAAAAACCGTAAAGGCTCCCTTTTCAGTTTTTGATACCGTAGAGTTTTGCCAATTAAACTCCGCCAAAGTTGATTCTATAAAACACTTAGTATTCAACAACGGAAAAAACAGATTTGGAATCATTGCCGGCATCAAAGATGGAGTGCTACGCGCTCCATTTTCAGCACCTTACGCTTGCTTTTCAGAGATAGGAAAAAACAACAAGGTAGCTTCTTACAGCACTATAGCATCTTCCTTACTTGAATATGCAAAAGCTCAAGACCTCAAAAAAGTACGTATAACTTTTCCACCTACCGTTTACGATGAAAGTCACATTGCCAGGCTTTACAATAGTTTTTATAATGCTGGCTTTAGAATTTCTGGATGCGACCTGAATTTTCAATACAACCTTCAGTGCTTTGGCGATGACTACGAAGCAACTATAGACTTGAAGGCCAGACAAAAACTGCGATCCGCAGTTCGGAGCGAGTTGTCTTTTCAGAAGACAGACGACATTAAAACCGTATATGACGTCATACGTGAGAATAGAGCAGCAAAAAACTACCCTTTATGGATGACATACGAAAACATCCTAGAAACAATAAAGGTCATAAAAGCAGATTTCTTCATTGTCTACTCAAAAGCACGCGAACCTATTGCCTCGGCAATGGTCTATGAAGTTTCATCCGACAAAGTTCAAGTAATATACTGGGGGAATCTTCCAAATACGGAAGACCTTAAACCAATGAATTTCATGGCCTACCATATCTTTGACTATTACAGTAAAAAAGGTAAGGTTTTTTTTGATATCGGCCCATCTACAGAGTTCAGCATCCCCAATTTCGGACTTTGCGATTTTAAACAAGCTATTGGTTGTGCAACCTCGTCTAAGCTAACCTTCGAAGCAGATTTGTAATGGCTAATATTCTTATTTCTCACTTTTCAACTATTGTAGAGAATGGCCGCTTCACTCCAGGGTGTTTCTTTGAAGGGCTAGCTAAGAGCTTTCAGGAAGGCGGTCATAATGTAAAGCACATGATTTCTACGTCGTTCATACCCAAAGCGTGGAACGGCACGAACACCATGTACAAAGATGTCAAGCGCCAACGACTTATACAGGATATTAAGGACTTTTCACCTGACCTCTGTATTTTCGGTAACAACTCTGTTCCCGAGGCTGTTTATGAGGCCACCGACTGCCCAGTTATTATTTTACTTTCAGACACAGCCGCATTTCTCAACGATAAAGAACTTATAAAAAACAAGTCATACGGTAATAGAATTCATTTTTATGCACCATTCAAGCGCGACCTTCATGAAATTGAGGCTTTTTTTGGCAAAGACGCAGGAAAAATTTTGCATCTGCTACCTGCTACGTCAGTTAAAGCAGAAACTATTCTGGTAGATAAAAATATATCTTTTATCGGCTCTAACTTCCAGAATGACAAACGTCTTGAAAAGCTCATACTTGACTTCCCAGACAGAAAGCGTCTTTTACAGATTCTAAACATTTTACGCCATGACACTTCGTCGATGGACATTTTCTCAGAAAAAGAAGCCAACTTCATCGAATCATATTTACCAATATCACATTTCATTCACGCATTTTCCGCAAGAGATAGAATTCTTACACTCTCACTTATGACTGAAGAAGGCCTATCACTTTACGGCGCAACTAATTGGCATGAGACAGCACAATATTTTCCTGACTTAGCAGCGTCCTTTGATCAGAAAAAAGTATATTCACTTAAGCACAATCAAGACATTTATAACTCAAGTAAAATTTGCCTCAGCGTCTCGCACTCTCAAGCTTCGGACGGATTCCCATGGCGTATCATGGACATAATGGCCTCCAATGGGTGCTTGCTATCTGATCGTAAGCGGGGGATTGCTGACTTCAGCAAGGATTATGTTGATATTCCAATGTATGAAAGCCCTTTAGAAGCAAGGGAATTAGCACGCCGCCTGCTAAAAGATGAAACTCTACGTAAGGAGATTATTGAGGGCTCCCAGATATGTATTGCCGAAAATGGATTGTGGAAACACCGCTTTAACGAAATAGAACAACAAACAGGGGTTAAGCTCACTCTTCCAGCTCCCTGCGCGGGCACAATTTCTTACATTTTCGGAGAAGACTATAGCTCTATACAAAGGCGCACTCTAAAAACGAAATCATATTTACGCAGAGGCTTGGCAAAAGTTGGTCGCCATCTCGCCCGACTGTAAAGACTCAAGCAGTTAAATATGATGCAGCTTGATTATTAATGCGCCAAAACAAACACAATCCATTCGACCTTGGGGTGCATCCTGCGTGCACCTCAAGCCTTATTAAAATCAATAAAAACCTATCACTCACCCATTTATAGCTCAGACATCAGTATTAAACTCCTGAAACTATAAAACCTCCACATTCACTTTTCGCATAGCTATTATCAACCGACACGACTAAAAAGAATTTGAATTTAATTTATTTTCTTCCATTCAAGCACTATAAGAATACAAATACTATTGCTAAAGAGGCACTTGATGCTCAGCTCAAGGTAGTGTCAGTTAAAAGGCATGCTGTTGGATGTCGTGCGTGGGCATGCTAGAGCTGCTCTCTATATCTCTTACTACGGCTGGCAGCCTATGTCGCAGCCCCCGCTCAAGGCCGGGAATAACCCGTTGCTCCAGAAGCTGAACAGGTTCGGGACACCGCTGTACGAACCCAATACAAAGGCCCACTGCATGGGTGAAATACCAGCCTCCCCTGACACCGCCCTCGCCTCGAATATCTGGACCTGGTACGGCCAGGATGAGTATCGAAAAATCATCCTGCTGGGAGAGCTGGGCGTGGCCCTGGAGTTCCTTGCCCTGGAAGCCGGACGGCAACGAGAGGAAATCGGCTGCTGCGCCGAGTGCAACCTGTGGTCCGACTACCTGGAATATCTGGACGGCTTCGTGAAGCATTTTCCGGCCAATCTGGCGCCGCAACTGCTGTCGCACTTGCAGGCGCTGTTGCGCGGCTGTGAAGCGCTGTGCCGGGAGGCTTACGGAATAACCCTGGAAGACAACGGCTTCCAGCACCCGCAATGGCAGCCACTGCGCGAAGGTGCCCGTGAAGCCCTGGCGCTGCTGGGTTGGTCCGAGGTGCGCGAGCATATGCCGGAGTTGACCGAAAATTGCCGGGCGGCGTTGCGCAAATGGCCGGATTGAACAACCGAAGGTTGGCGGTGGTTGGCTGGGGCCTTTCGCTGGCCAGCCAGCTATTGCGCTGATCGACACGACGCGATCCCGTAGCCGACTTACCGGCGAAGGCGATCATGCGGGCACATTCGCCAGCAAGCTGGCTCCTACGGGATTGGGTACAGCACGACACATAGGAT
Source organism: Pseudomonas protegens (assembly GCF_013407925.2). Lineage (NCBI taxonomy): Bacteria > Pseudomonadati > Pseudomonadota > Gammaproteobacteria > Pseudomonadales > Pseudomonadaceae > Pseudomonas > Pseudomonas protegens. Next base: position 561,936 of record NZ_CP060201.1, read on the forward strand.
GACTATCCGGCAGACCACACCCGCGCGTTCCTACAGCGCCGCGTCTACAGGACTGCGGGGCAAGGCGCGTTTGTGGGCGGTGCGCTGGTAGGCGCTTTCAATCAGTTGCCGCACGTTATCGGGCACCGCTTGGCCCATCAGATAAGCGTCAATTTCTTCGTAGCTGCAACCGTAAGCCGTTTCGTCCAGCTTGCCCGGGGCCAGCTCCTCCAGATCCGCGGTGGGGGCCTTGTGCACCAGATGCTTCGGGGCGCCAAGGGCGTCGGCCAGCAGGCGCACCTGGGTCTTGGTCAGGCCTGACAGCGGGGCAAGATCGCAAGCGCCGTCTCCGTATTTGGTGAAGAACCCCATCAGCGCCTCGGCGCCGTGGTCGGTGCCCACCACCAGGCCGTTGCTGAAATTGGCCACCGCGTACTGGGCGATCATTCGCGCCCGGGCCTTGACGTTGCCCTTGGCAAAATCCGTGAGGGCCGGCGAAGGCTGCAGGCCGTCGATCCGCACCTGCTTCATCATTCCATCGACGCTGTCGGCAATGTTGCAGGTGCTGATGCTGTCCGGGCCAATGAAGTCCAGGGACGCCTGGGCATCGCTTTCGTCCGCCTGGCTTTTATAAGGCAGGCGCATGGCGATAAACCGCGCCTCATGCCCTGCCCCGCGCAGTTGCTCCACCGCCAGCTGGCACAGGCGGCCGGCGGTCAGGGAGTCGACCCCGCCGCTGATGCCCAGCACCAGGGTGCTGCAACCGGACTCGCGCAGCACTTGCTGGATAAAGTCCACGCGCCGGGTGATCTCGGCGGCCTCGCCACCGCGCAGCAGTTGCCGGTCGATGCCCAGTTCCCGGGCAATGCGTTCTTGGGTTTGGCTGCTCATGTCAGGCCTCCAGGGGCGAGTGGGCAAGATCAACGTTGAACACCTGGGCCGCGTAGCGCAGGAACGACGGATCTTCACAGACGTTCTTGATCGGGTCGTCGGAGAACTTCACCACCGGTTCACCGTGCACCCGCACCAGTTTCATCACGATGCTCAGTGGCTCGACGCCTTCGACATCGCAGGCCAGGCTGGTGCCCATGCCGAAACCGAACCTGGCCTGACCGCGCATGTGACGCAGGATCGGCAGGCATTTTTCGAAGTTCAGCCCGTCGGAGAACATCAGGTCCTTGGTCCGTGGATCGATGCCCAGTTCGCGGTAGCGGGCCAGGACCTTGTCGGCCCAGAGGATCGGGTCCCCGGAATCCTGGCGCAGGCCGTCGTAGAGCTTGGCGAAGTACAGGTCGAAGTCCTTGAGGAAGAAGTCGGTGCTGATGCAGTCGGTCAGGGCGATGCCGAGGCGTCCGCGATACTCGTGCACCCAATTCTCCAGGGCGGCGTTCTGGCTCTCCCGCAACCGCCCCAGTTGCTGGTGCACCATCAGCCACTGGTGGGCCATGGTGCCGATCAGCGGCAGGTCGAACTCGTAGGCCAGGTGGGCATTGCTGGTGCCGACGAAGACTCCGGGGAAATCGCTGCGCATGATCTTCACCACTTCGCGCTGGGCCTTGAACGACAGGCGCCGGCGGGTGGAGAAATCCGAGACGCGGAACTCGGCGAGTTCGTCGCGGCTGGCGTTTTTCTCCAGCCATTCGAACTTCTGATAGAGCCGGCGGGTGACGTCCTCCAGCTCCACCTCGGGGTATTTATCGCGGTTGCGCAGCTCGCTGACCATGGCCAGTACCGGCTGTTCGAACATGATGCAGTGCAGCATCGGGCCACGCACGCGGATGCTCAGTTGGCCATCGACCGCCGCCACGTGGATGTAGCGCAGGTTGAAGCGGAACAGGCCGAGAAACTGCTCGAAGTCCGGGGTCAGGTATTCACGAAAGCGCTTGTTGAACAGAAAGCGCTGCTCGCCCTCGCGCATCTGCAGGCCGGCGAGCTTTTCCAGTTCCTGGCGGATCTCGGGGATCAGGTGCACCAGGGACTCTTTGGAACGGACGATGAACTGGTATTCCACATCGACATTGGGGTGCTGGTGCAGCACCGCCTGCATCATGGTGAAGGTGTAGTAGTCGGTGTCCAGCAGGCTCTGGATCACGCCGTTGTTACGGTCGAATGCACTTTCCATGATGACTCCTCAAGCCTTGGCCAGTCTGGCGGTTTCTTCGCGGGTCGCGGCAACCGTGATGCCCGCTTGTTGCATGTCGGCAATGGCCTGGGTGGCGCCCTCGGCGCTGATGGCCCGGCATGCCGGCAGGTGGATGATCACCTTGAAACCGGCGGCGGCCAGTTGCAGGGCGGTGGTCTTGACGCAGAAATCCAGGGCCAGGCCGCCGACGATGACCTGTTGCACGCCCTGGCTGTTGAGGTACTCGATGACCCCGGTGGACAGCTTGCCGTGCAGGTCGTGGTAGCAGGCGCCGTAGGGGTGCAGGTCCGGCTCCACGCCCTTCCACACGAAGTAGTCGTAGTCATAGGGCGTGGGCAGTTCGTCCAAAAGGGTGAAGCCAGTGGTGCCCGGTACGCAGTGGCTGACCCAGGTCAGGTCGGCATGCTCAAGGCCGGTGGGCTGGAGCATCTGGTCGTGCCCGGCCACCACCCAGGGCGCCTGGGGACTGTGGGCATCCTTGCTGCCGATGCGCAGGCTGGCCAGGGTCGCCATGAAATTCAGTTCGCCGCCGATGCGCTCGCCTTCGGCCACGGGCAGCTCGTCCGGGCACAGCGGGGTGAAGCTTTTTTGCGCGTCGACATCGAAGGAAGCGGTCTTCATCGTTTGGCTGTTCATGCTGGGTCTCTCCTCTGCATGGAGCACAAAGTACATGTCATGTACTTTCATGGCAAGCCATCGCGCAATTTATTTTCAACCTTCGACTCAATCCATAAAGATCATGGAAGCCAAAAAGAAGATGTTCCGTAGGCAAAAGCGGTGATAAGGTACACGTCATGTACCCAATGAGGAAAAGCAGATGTTTGAACTGGCCCTCTATGGCGGCGCCTTCAACCCGCCCCATGCCGGACACGCCCAAGTGATGCTCGAAGCCGCGCGCCACGCTCGCCGGGTTCTTGTGGTGCCCAGCTTTCGCCACCCGGATGGCAAGCGCATGGCCGATTTCGAGCAACGGGCCCACTGGTTGCAGGCGATCACCGCGCACCTGCAACCCGAGTGCCGCGCCGAGCTGGCGGTCAGCCGCCTGGAGCGCCAGCTGGCCCTGGCCGACCCGGGACCGGTCTACAGCTTCACCCTGCTGCAACGCCTGGCCGACGACCTGGCCCTGGACGGCAAGCGCATCGCCCTGGTGGTGGGCGAGGACGTGGCGCGGCAGTTGCCCAGGTTCCATCGCGGCGAAGAGTTGCTGCAGCGTTTTTCCATCCTCTGCATCGAGGAGCAGCCCGGAGTGCGCAGCAGCGTGTTGCGCCAGTGCCTGGCCCGGGGCGAAACACCGCCCAGCCAATGGCTGGCCCCGGGCCTGAATCCGCTAAACTACGGCCTCTACGCCGCCCACGGAAGTTGATATGCACGACCGCCCCACCCTCCCCAGCGCCTACCTGCACACCATCGACCTGTGCCTGCTGCGCTACAACCGCGAGCGCTGCGAGCTGGAAATTCTCCTTCACCAACGGGACAGCGAACCATTCGCCGGACACTGGGCGCTGCCGGGCATCGTGGTCAACGGCGATGTCGAGGACCGCAGCCTGAATGACGCCGTGGAACGCCTGCGCCGCTCAAGCAAAGTGGACATGCCCCTGGCCTGGCTGGAACAGGTGGGCACCGTCGGCGACGCCTTCCGCGACCCGCGCTGCTGGTCGTCCTCGACCTTCTACCTGGGGATTGTCAGCGACCCGGTGCAGCCGGGCCCGCAGCAGGGTTTCTTTGCCCTTGGCGAGGTGGCCAGCGGCGCCTTCAAGTTGCCGTTCGACCACAACAGCCTGGTGGCCCAGACACGGGAACGGCTGTTTTCCAAATCCCTGTACAGCAGCCTGCCGCTGATGTTCCTCGGCAACGAGTTCAGCGCCCCCGAGGCGGTGAGCATCTTCTCCCTGGTGCTGCAACGGCCGGTGCTCAAGACCAGCATCCGCCAGCGCCTGCTGAAGATGAGCGAGGCCGGTTACCTGCAGGAAACCGGGCGCAAGAAAAGCGGCGATGGTGGCCGCCCGCAAGCCACGGTGGAAACGCTCAAGCCCACCGAGTTGTACCTGTTCGATCGTTGTTTTCTGGAGTAATGCCGCCCATGAGTTCCGTCACCGAAAGCCAGTGCCTGCTGGAAACCCCGTACTTCAAGGTGGTCCGCGAAAACGGCTACTTCATCATCAAGGAAGCCCAGGCGGTGAACGGCGTGGTAGCCGTACCGACCCTGGCCGATGGCCGGCTGATGCTGGTAGAGCTCAAGCGCCGGGCCATTGGCGGCCAGTCCATCGAGTTTCCCCGGGGCGCCATCGATGCCGGGGAAAGCGCCTGTGACGCCGCGGCCCGGGAGCTGCTGGAAGAAACCGGCCGCCAGGCTTCGTCCGTGCGCCAACTGGGCCTGCTGCACAGCAACACCTCGCTGATCGCCAGCGCGGTGGCGGTGTGTCAGGTACAAATCGCCGAACAGCAGAGCGCCGCCACCGACGGCGAGGTGGACCGCGTGCTGTGGGTCAGCCGCCAGGAGCTGCTGGCGATGATCGCCGCCGGGCGGATCACCGACGCTCATACCTTGTCGGCAGCGATGATGCTGCTGGCTTCCGAGTCAGCCTGACGCCCCCACTTCTCCAGGGCGAAGTCGACAAAGTGGCGCAGCTTGGGCAGGCGGTAGCGGTCCTGGGCATACAGCAGGTGCATGGTCCGAAACGGCAACTGATAGTCCTGCAGCACCGGCACCAGCCGGCCCTGCTGCAGGTCCTCCTCCACCAGCGCATCGGGCATCATCACCAGCCCCAGCCCACCCCGGGCCGCACGGTGCAGACCGGACGAGGTGTTGGTCAGCAGCGAGCCGGATACCGGAATCAGCACATCGCCTTCGGGCCCGCGCAAGGGCCATTGGGTGGCGGTGGAACTCCACTCGTCACCGGCCGGATAGGCAAACGCCAGGCAGTTGTGCTGCTTCAAGTCTTCGGGGACTTGCGGCGTGCCGCAGCGCTCCAGGTACTCCGGGGCGGCGCAGATGGTCAGGGTGTAGTCCTGCAGGCGCCGGGCGATCAGCGCCGAAGTGTCCAGGTTGCCCAGGCGCACGGCCACGTCGAAAGCGCCATCGGTCAGATCGAAACGCTGGTTGGCCAGGGTCAGCTCCACCTTGACCTGCGGACAGCGCTGCTGGAACTCGCTCAAGGCCGGCGCCAGGCGCTCGGTGCCAAAGGTCAGCGGCGCGGTGATGCGCAAGGTCCCGGAAGGCTCGCCCTGGGCCTGCTCCGCCAGGCGCTCGGAGTCCGCCACCAGCCCCAGCACCGCCAGGCAGCGCTGGTAGTAATCGGTGCCGAACTCGGTGAGGCGCTGGCGTCGCGTGGTGCGGTTGAGCAGGCGCACCCCAAGGCGCTGCTCCAACGCCCGCAGATGATTGCCGACCATGGTGGTGGACAAGCCGCACTCACGGGCCGCAGCGGTCATGTTCCCCGCCTCCACCACCTTGACGTACACCGACATCGCCTGGAACAGATCCATTATCAACCCTGACTTCAAGATGATTAAAGAATTGCCGAGTTTATCTAGCCTGGGTGACTAACGATACTGATCGCACCCCCAACAAGATGGAGTCGCCCGCCATGACCGCCGCCTGCCTGATGAGCACCTACCAGCCCCTGGCCCTGAGCTTCTGCAAGGGTTTGGGCAGCCGACTTTGGGACCAGGCCGGGCGCGAGTACCTGGACGCCATCGCCGGGGTCGCGGTAACGGCGATCGGCCACGCCCACCCCAAACTGGTCAAGGCCATCAGCGAACAGGCCGGCCTGTTGCTGCACAGCTCCAACCTGTACGACATCCACTGGCAGCAGCAGCTGGCCGCCAGATTGACCGCGCTGGCCGGGATGGACCGGGCCTTTTTCAACAACTCGGGCGCCGAGGCCAACGAAACCGCCCTCAAGCTGGCGCGGCTGCACGGCTGGCACCGGGGCATCGAGCAGCCCCTGATTGTGGTCATGGAGGACGCCTTCCATGGCCGCACCCTGGGCACCCTGGCCGCCAGCGACGGACCCGCCGTGCGCCTGAACTACGGCCAGCTGCCAGGGGACTTTCTCCGAGTGCCCTTCGCTGACCTCAAGGCGCTGGAGGCCGCCGTTGCCGAGCATGGCCCACGCATCTGCGCCGTGTTGATGGAGCCGATCCAGGGCGAGAGCGGCATCCGGCTGGCACCCGCCGGCTACCTCAAGGCCGTGCGCGAGCTGTGCACCCGGCGCAACTGGCTGCTGATGCTGGACGAGATCCAGAGCGGCATCGGCCGCACCGGACGCTGGTTCGCCTGTCAGCACGAAGGCGTGGTGCCAGACGTGATGACCCTGGCCAAGGGCCTGGGCAACGGCATTCCCATCGGTGCCTGCCTGGCCCGAGGCAAGGCCGCGCAACTGTTCACCCCCGGCAGCCACGGCAGCACCTTTGGCGGCAATCCCCTGGCCTGTCGGGCGGCGTGCACCGTGCTGGAGATCATCGAGGAGCAAGATCTGCTGGCCAATGCCGAGCGCCAGGGTGCGTTGCTGTTGCGGCGCCTGCGGGAGGCATTGCAGGGCCATGCCCAGGTCCTGGAGATTCGCGGGCGGGGCCTGATGGTCGGCATCGAATTGCGCAACACGCCACGGGACCTGGTGCAGATCGCCGCGAGGGATCAGGGTTTGCTGATCAATGTCACCCGCGGCAAGACCATTCGCCTGCTGCCGCCCTTGGTGATCGATGAAGCTGACGTGGAGCAGATCGTTCAGGGCCTGGAACAGCTCCTCAACGCTGCTTGAACGACACCGGAGCGCGGCCCAGGCCCGCCCCGGTGCCCCGGATCAATCGTCCAGGGCCTTGGGAGCGGCGGCGGGCTTGGCCGCTTTACCGGCTTTGGCGCTGGCCGGCTTGGCTTCGGGCTCGGGAGCCGGGGCCGGTGCGGCGGCCTGCTTCTCCGCGGCCGGCAACTGGTCGACGGCGCTGAAGACTTCCTTGAGCTCGATGGCCCCGGAGTGCTCCAGCTTCTTCTCGCCGTCCTTGCCCACCAGGATCACCTTGGTCTGCGCCCCGGCGCCGAGCTTGAGGCTGCGGATCAGGGCCATGGTGGATTGCGGATCGATGTCCTTGCCATCGCGCTGGCCGATGGTGTTGATCACGGTGTACAGGACCATGTTGCGTTCGTTGAAGGCTTGGCGGTTGGCTGGCTCATCCAGGGACTTCTTCAGGCTCACCAGGGTCGGGTCCACGGTGCTGGGAGCGATCACGATCAATGGTCGTGATTTGCCCAGGTCCTGCGTCAGTGGGCCATCGTTGTCGGCAGCCAGGACCGGGCCGGCGACAGCGAGCAGAGTTGCGAGGGTCAATGACCGGATGAACATGCGTCTCTCCTTATGTTTTCCACGCAGTAATGATTGCGCATTGCGGAAAAAGGTCCAGGCCGGGACTCAAAATCTGACATTTTTCTGCGCCACGCCCCAGGCGGGCGCCGCCATCGGCCAAGGCGGCGCAGAATCCGGGCTGCGGCGTTTTCAACCTCGAACCGGAGAGCCTGGCGCGCAAGGTTTTGTTGCATATACAGGGTAGCGAGCAGGCCGTGTGCACAATGGCGCGAGCACACTTCGAGCACCTTGGAGCAACATGCGCCGACAGAACCCTTGATGCCCCGAGCCCACTGCCACGAGTACAACCCGCACTACACACTTGAACTTGCAAGTCATGGAGAGTGCGTCATTTTTCAAACGCCAGAAAACAACCAGCGATATTGATAACCCATTGAAAAGTCGCGCTATGTCGCCAGTGCAGCCCAGGCCGTCATATGACGCTTGAATCCACCGGATAATGATCTGGAACAAATAACTCAATGAGCCGCGACTTGTTCTTGCGACGCTCTGCGAACTATAGTTCGGCGCGGCACGGACAGCCCTGCAACACCTTATCAAAGCGATAACTCGCCACATTGCCGAACACTATCGCGCCACGGATTTTTTCGAATGAGCGTCCGACCCCGATGATCCCCCTCCTCGTCTGCGATGACTCAAGCATGGCCAGAAAGCAGGTGCTGCGGACCCTGCCCAGCGAGTGGCAGGTATCGGTGACCCAGGCCTGCAACGGGCGCGAGGGCCTGGAGGCACTGCGCCGGGGCTTGGGCAAGGTGGCGCTGCTGGACCTGACCATGCCGCTCATGGACGGTTACCAGGTGTTGAGCGCCGTGCAGGAAGAAGGCATCGACGCGCGGATCATCGTCATCTCCGGCGACGTCCAGGAAGAAGCCGTGCGCCGCACCCGCGAGCTGGGTGCCCTGGCCTTTCTCAAGAAACCCTTCGATCCCCAGCAGTTGCGCGCCCTGCTCAAGCAACTGCAACTGCTGGACAGCCCGCCGCCCAAGCATCCGATAGCGCCCTCGCCGCCCCCGGTGGTGACCTTCCGCGACGCCTTCCGGGAAACCGTCAACGTCTCCATGGGCTACGCCGCGGCGCTGATCGCCAAGGTGCTGGATGTGTTCGTGCACCTGCCGATTCCCCACGTCAACGTGCTCGAAGCCGGCGAGTTGCAGATGCTCCTGGCCGACGCCAACCGGGCCCGGCAACTGACCGCCATCTGCCAGGGCTACATCGGCAGCGGCATCGCCGGCGAAGCCTTGCTGTTGTTCTACGACTCGGAAGTGGCGGACATCGCCCAGCTGATGGAACAAGGCACCGATCCCTATCAGGAAATGGAAGTGCTGATCGACCTCTCCAGCGTGTTGATCGGCGCCTGCCTGAGCAGCATCGCCGAACAGCTGGACGTGTTCTTTTCCGTGGGCCATCCCCAGGTACTGGGAGAGCACACCAGCATCGACGAATTGATCGTGCTCAATCAGCAGCGCTGGAAAAAGACCCAGGCGGTGGAGATCAGCTACAGCCTGGAAGAACAGAACATCCACTTCGACCTGTTGCTGTTGTTCACCGAAGACTCCATGCCCCTTCTGGAACAGAAACTCGCCTACCTGATGAGTTGAGCCATGCCCAAACGAATGGATTTCAGTGAGCTGCACTGGTTGCTGGCGGTGGTCCAGAGCATCGACGTGGGGATCGTGGTGCTCGACCTCGACTGCCAAGTCCAGGTGTGGAACAGCTTTATGGAGAACCGCTCCGGCGTGCCCTCCAAGCAGGCCATCGACCAGTCGTTCTTCGCGCTGTTTCCCGAGGTCGAGCGGCCCTGGTTCAGCCGCAAAGTGAGCCGCGTGGTGGCCTTGGGCACCCCGGCCTTCACGATCTGGAAACAACGGCCGTACCTGGTGCACTTCAAGAACTACCAACCGATCACCGGCCAGGGCGAGTTCATGTACCAGAACACCACCCTGCTGCCGCTGCGCTCGTCCAACAGCGAGATCCACCACGTCTGCCTGGTGATCTACGACGTCACCGACGTGGCGATCAACAGCCTGGCGCTGCAGCAGGCCAACCGGCAGTTGCAGCACCTGTCGCGCATCGACCACCTGACCCAGCTGTTCAACCGCGGTCACTGGGAACAGCGCCTGGCGTTCGAGTACAGCCGCCACGGCAGCGCCATCGCCCTGCTGATGCTGGACATCGACCACTTCAAGTCGATCAACGATCGCCATGGGCACCAGGCCGGGGACGCGGTGATTCAGCGCGTCTCGCAGCTGATCCACGAGCATGTGCGCGACAGCGATGTGGCCGGGCGCTATGGCGGCGAGGAATTCGCCATCCTCCTGCCCCACACCGACCTGAGCGGGGCCCAGACCCTGGCCGAGCGCCTGCGCCAGTCGGCAGAACAGCAGCAGGTGATCCACAACGGCCAGGCCATCGCCTTCACCATCAGCCTGGGCATCGCCTGCCTCGACCGCCCGGCCCGGGATCACCGCTGCCTGATCGAATGGGCCGACCAGGCGCTATACGCCTCCAAGCACGCCGGGCGCAATCGGGTCAGCACCTACGCGCCTTGAGCAGCGGCACTCGGGCTCCTTGAAAAAAAACCGCCGCCAAGGGATAAACTGCGCGCCTTTCCGGTCCATCCCCCGGTCTGTTACGCCTTTTCCAGCGCCACAAGGAGTCCCGTGCGCATGTCCCAGTCGAATTCAAACCGCTCCCCGCAAGAGCAATGGCGGCAAGCCGTGCTGACCTATGCCCGCGACATCAACCAGTATGTCGAAACCGGCACCCGCGAGGGCTGGAAGGGCCTGAAGGAGCCGAACATGCCCGACACCGAGCACCTGTTACAGGATTGGCAGGCAGCTCTGCAAGCGAGCAACCAAGGCCCCTACGACGCCGCGCAGCACCAGGCCTTCCGCCAGGACTGGCCACCGGCACACTTCCCACTGACGCCACGCCTGGAAAGCCAGGGGCGGATGATTCCGACCCTGGCCCTGTTGCCGGACGGCAGCCTGCTGGCCCGCATCGGCGCGCCCTACGAGGCCGGCTGCGTGGTGCATATCGACGACGCGCGGATCGAAACCCTGGAGCAGGTGGAGTGCTTCGGCGTGTGCCCGCAGCGGCGTTACTTCGCCTGGGGCCGGGCCGACGGCATTCAGGTCACTGACGGCTGGAACGGGCCGCAGGTGGCAAGTTTTGCCTGGCCCGATCCCCACGCGAGCCTGCCGGCGGGCGTAGACCTGGAAGACAGCGGGCGCCCCACCCCCACCAGCCTGATTCCCTTCCCCGACGGGCGCCGGGTGCTGCTGGTGAGCGCCGACGGCATCTTTGTCCTCGCCGCCGAAGGTGCCACGCGCCTGCTGCCGAGCCTGGAAGACCTGCAGCAAGAGCTGGCCGACGGCGTCGCCCCGGAGGACCTGAGCATCGGCCTGAGCATGGAACATGGCGCGGTGTCGCCCGATGGCCAGTGGATCGCCATCGGCGAGCAAAGCGGTATGCACCTGGTGTTCGATGCGAGGTTGCAGCAGGTCGCGCAGATCGGCCCCGCCAGCGAGTACCCGCACTTTGCGCACTTCAACTCGCGCGGCGACCGCCTGCTGCTCAACGCCTGCCACTTCTACGGCGGCGCCAGCCTGGGGGTGGCGGTGGCCGACCTGCCGGGGCTCTCCACCGACTTCTACAGCGACGACCCGCGCACTCCGGTGCTGCAGGAAGGCGCCCGGGTGTACGCCGCCGCCTCACGGGGCAACGAGTTCATCATCGGCGACGCCTACGGCTACCTGCGGGCCGTCAGTGAAACCGGCGAGGAACGCTGGCAGCACTACGTCGGCTCGACCCTGACCGCCCTGGACATCAGCGCCGATGGCAAGACCCTGGTGGCCGCCACCTATGCCGGGATCATCGTCAAGATAGACCTGGACGCCGGGCGCCCGGAATGGCAGATCGGCACCGGCGAGCACCACGAAACCCACCGCTGGCTGTTCTGGAAGGACTTCGCCAAGCCGCTGCTGTGGTGAGTGGGTTCTAGACCGGCGGGCGCGAGAAACTCACCTGCAGCCGCAGGTGGTCAGGATCATCGATCGCCCGCAGGTACTCCGCCACGCTGACCTCGCCGGCGCTGGACCGGGCACCCGGGGCCGGCACATGGCCGGCCAGCAGCTTGTGCACCACCGCCACCGCCGCGCAACTGGGGATCTCCGGACCGTGATCGTGGGTGGCGGTCAACTGCGCGTGCATCGACAGCGGCTGACCGTCCCGGCCCAGGCCATGCACGTCCACGTACATGGCACTGAGGCCGTCGCCGAAACCTTCAAACCAAGTGCCGCAACGATGCAAACGCGCAGCCCAAGGCGCCGGGTCGGCGATCAGCCCGAGCTTCACCGCCTGGGCCAGCAGGGCGTTGGCCAACCCGGCTATCTTCAGCCCGGCACCAGCCTTGAAGCTCAGGGTGTGGGCACCATAACGCTCGGCGAACAGGTCCAGGTCCGGCACATCGACATTGGCCACCAGCCGCGTGCCCAGCCCCGGCAACTTGCGCAGGGTCAGGCCCTGCCAGCCGATCACCGGGTGCGGCTGGCCGTCCTTGAGTTGCAGGATCGGCCGGCCGGCGTAGGCCAACACGCCCTGGATGGTGGACAGGCCGGGCATTTTCGCCGAGGAGGAAATGCCGTGGTCGATCCGATCGATGCGGGAGAAACGCTCACGGTGCTCATCGATGATCGCCGTCGACAAAGTCGGCACCGAGCTGCAACCGCTGAGCAGCGTTACCCCGGCCGCCCGGGCCTGGGCGTCGAGGACGCCAATGCCACCGACGAACTGCCGGCAGTCCGCCAGATCGCAATAGTTGACGCCGGCCTCGATGCAGCCCTGGGCCACCGCATAGGACTGACCCTGGAACGGCCCTGCGGTGTGGATCACCCAATGCACATCCAGGGCCTTGAGCGCCGGCACCCACTGCGGGCCCATGGCATCGCCGCACCAGCCTTCGCAGGGCTGTCCACCCTCGGCTTGCAGCGCCTGAACCTTGGCTGCGAGCTTGCGCGGGTCACGCCCGGAAATCAGCAGATGCACCCCGGGCGTCTGGATCAGATAGCGGCAGACGATGCTGCCGAAATTGCCATAACCACCGACCACCAACACCCTGAGCGTCATTGCCTGCATCCCTGAACCAAGCCGTTATCCGGTGCAGAAGGCACCGTTCGAGGCGCGGCAGCTTCCTTGATTTGCCGCGGATCGACAAGGGGCCGCCGCCTCTGCAATATTCGGTCGACAAAAAATGCCAATGCCGGTCCGGCATAATGCTATGCAAATTCCTCATCAACTGCGGCATTGGAGCGTGATAGCCTCGTCCTGCTATGTCGGCCTCGCATAATAAACCTGCCGGTTTACCCAACCGAGCGGGACCCAGATGCCTTGTTATCCCCCTTTGCTTCACCTTCATCTGCCCAACTAACGTTTCGCTGTGAGCCTTTCGATCATCGGCTCACCAAGGGAACTGATTGCAAAATTTGACTCGACCCCAAGGTCGATCTCTCGATCCTATCTCGGAGCTGTTATGTCCAGGCTTTCCCATCAAGATTTGCGCCGCGGTTTCCGTGAACTGATCGCCTCCAACTCCTGCTACCACACCGCTTCCGTGTTCGACCCGATGTCCGCGCGCATCGCCGCCGACCTGGGTTTTGAAGTGGGCATCCTCGGCGGTTCCGTGGCCTCGCTGCAGGTGCTGGCGGCCCCCGACTTCGCCCTGATCACCCTCAGCGAATTCGCCGAGCAGGCCACCCGCATCGGCCGTGTGGCCCAACTGCCGGTGATCGCCGACGCCGACCACGGCTACGGCAACGCGCTGAACGTGATGCGCACCGTGGTGGAACTGGAACGGGCCGGCATCGCCGCGCTGACCATCGAAGACACCCTGCTGCCGGCGCAGTTCGGGCGCAAATCCACCGACCTGATTTCGGTGGCCGAAGGCGTCGGCAAGATCCGCGCCGCCCTGGAAGCCCGGGTCGACACCGAGCTGGCGATCATCGCCCGGACCAACGCCGGAATCCTCCCGGTGCAGGAAATCATCAGCCGCACCCAGCAGTACCAGCGCGCAGGCGCCGACGCCATCTGCATGGTCGGCATCCGTGATTTCGAGCAACTGGAACAGATCTCCGAGCACCTGAGCGTGCCGCTGATGCTGGTGACCTACGGCAACCCGGCACTGCGCGACGATGCCCGCCTGGCCGAGCTGGGGGTGAAAATCGCGGTGGACGGCCACGCCGCCTACTTCGCCGCGATCAAGGCCACCTACGACTGCCTGCGCGAGCAGCGGCAGATCTTCACCCAGGCCTCGGACCTGAGTGCCACCGAGCTGGCCCATACCTACACCCAGCCCGAGGACTACATCGTCTGGGCCAAGGAGTTCATGAGCGTCAAGGAGTAACACCGGCGATTGGCCGGGGTGAGGCGCAACGCCTCAACCCTGGGCCGATTTCAACGCGCCTTCCACGCAGTCGAGGATCTGCCCGATGGTCCAGGGCTTGCGGATGAAGGTCACCGGATAGCGCACCCCGGAACTCTCGGGGGTCTCGAAACCCGACATCACCACGATTGGCAGCGACGGCCAGCGTTCACCGCACAGGTTGCTCAGGCTGGCGCCGTTGAGCGTGCCGGGCATGCTGATGTCGGTGAGCAGCAGGGCCACGTCCGCGGCATGTTGCTGCAGGAACTCCCAGGCCCGGTCGGCACTGTCCATGCCCTCGGTGGCAAACCCCTCGTCCTGCAGAATCTCGCAAAGAAACTCCAGCACCGTCGGTTCGTCCTCCACCACCAGGATCAAGCGAGAGGTGGCGTCGGGGCGGACGGATGAGGCTGGGCACATGGGGCTGACACTCCCTGAAAGGTTGAGAATTGCGCGGACAGGACCGCTGACAAGAGTTATGAGCGGCGGCTTGACGATAAATTCATTCCCGATGCGCCCGCAGTGTTTTTTTCGGACAGGTCCGAACCGGCTGGCGATAATGCGACCCCGATATCACCGCAACAACGCAGACAGGTCATCCATGGAATTCGATCCCCAACGCCTGGCCCAGGCCCGACACCTGGTGGTGTTCAGTGGCGCCGGAGTCTCGGCTGAAAGCGCCATCCCGACCTTTCGCGACGCCCTGACCGGGTTGTGGGAAAACTTCGACCCGGCGCGGCTGGCCACGCCCCAAGCCTTTCGCGAGGACCCGGCGCTGGTCTGGGGCTGGTATGAATGGCGCCGCATGAAAGTGCTCCAGGCCCACCCCAACCCGGCCCACCTGGCGATTGCCGAACTGGCCCGACGCGTACCGCGCCTGACCCTGATCACCCAGAATGTCGATGACCTGCACGAGCGCGCCGGCAGCCCCTCGGTGCTGCACCTGCACGGCAGCCTGCACCACCCCAAGTGCTTCGCCTGCAACCGCCCCTTCAGCGGCGAACTGCCAGAACCCGTGTTGCCGGAGCAGGGTTGCAGCCTGGAGCCCCCCCGTTGCACCGGCTGCAACGGCAAGATCCGCCCCGGGGTGGTGTGGTTCGGCGAAGCCCTGCCACCGCACATCCTCAAAGAGGCATTCAAAGCGGCAGGCGAATGCGACCTGCTGTTGTCGGTAGGCACCTCGGGTCTGGTGCAGCCGGCGGCGCAGATCCCCCAACTGGCGCTGGAGCAAGGTGCCTGCGTGGTGCACATCAACTCGCAGCCCCAGGCCTGTACGAAGCCTGAGGAATACAGCCTGGTGGGCAAGGCCGGACAGATTATGCCGGAACTGCTGCGCCAGGCCTTTGCCTGATTTTCTGGGGGCTGACACGCCGTTCACGACGCGGATCGTCATTTTTCCCGCCACAGCGGCCCGGCATGAGGTAGATTCAAGCAGCGAATAACCTCGCAACGACGTTTGCTTTCTTGCCCTGCCGCTGGAAACCAAGCCCCGTACCGGTGGCTCTGTTCACTGCCCCGCCGTTTTTTCGCCACTGAGCGCGTCTGGCGCGGTGGCGCCGATTTCAGGAAATGGATTAATGCCGCAAAGACACGTGATCAATGCTTCGGTCAGCCCGAAAGGCAGCCTGGAGACCCTCTCGCAACGTGAAGTGCAACAACTCAGCGCCGCCGGCTCCGGCAGCATCTACACCCTGTTCCGCCAGTGCGCCCTGGCCATTCTCAATACCGGCGCCCACGTCGACAACGCCAAGACCATCCTCGACGCCTACCACGATTTTGAAGTGCGCATTCACCAGCAGGATCGCGGCGTGCGCCTTGAACTGCTGAACGCGCCGGCCGACGCCTTCGTCGACGGTGAAATGATCGCCAGCACCCGGGAAATGCTCTTCAGTGCCCTGCGCGACATTGTCTACACCGAGAACGAACTGGACAGCCAGCGCATCGACCTGGACAGCTCTCAGGGCATCACCGACTACGTCTTCCATCTGCTGCGCAACGCCCGTACCCTGCGCCCCGGCGTGGAGCCGAAGATGGTGGTGTGCTGGGGCGGCCACTCGATCAACACCGAAGAATACAAATACACCAAGAAGGTCGGTCACGAACTGGGCCTGCGCAAGCTGGACATCTGCACCGGCTGCGGTCCGGGCGTGATGAAGGGCCCGATGAAAGGCGCCACCATCGCCCACGCCAAGCAGCGCATGAGCGGCGGTCGC
This sequence comes from Pseudomonas protegens, assembly GCF_013407925.2. NCBI lineage: Bacteria > Pseudomonadati > Pseudomonadota > Gammaproteobacteria > Pseudomonadales > Pseudomonadaceae > Pseudomonas > Pseudomonas protegens. The sequence continues at coordinate 578,052 of NZ_CP060201.1, forward strand.
TACCTGGGCCTGACCGAGCCGGGGATCATCGCCGCCGAAGCACCGAACCCCATCGTCAACGAGCTGGTGATCCTGCCGGACATCGAGAAGCGCCTGGAGGCCTTCGTCCGTGTCGGCCACGGCATCATCATCTTCCCGGGGGGCGCCGGCACCGCCGAGGAATTCCTCTATCTGCTGGGCATCCTCATGCACCCGGATAACCGCGACCTGCCGTTCCCGGTGATCCTCACCGGCCCGCGCAGCGCGGCGCCGTACCTGGAGCAGCTCAACGCCTTTGTCCTGGCGACCCTGGGTGAAGCCGCACAGCAGCACTACCAGGTCATCATCGACAACCCGGCGGAGGTCGCCCGGCAGATGACCGAGGGGCTGAAGACCGTCAAGCAGTTCCGCCGCGAACGCAACGACGCCTTCCACTTCAACTGGTTGCTGAAGATCGACGAGAGCCTGCAGCGTCCCTTCGATCCGACCCACGAGAACATGGCCAGCCTGCAACTGAACCACGCCCTGGCGCCCCACGAGCTGGCGGCCAACCTGCGCCGCGCGTTCTCCGGCATCGTCGCCGGCAACGTCAAGGACCAGGGCATCCGCCTGATCGAACAGAAAGGCCCCTACAGCATCCACGGCGACCCGACGATCATGCGGCCCCTGGACCAGCTGCTCAAAGCCTTCGTCGAGCAGCACCGCATGAAGCTGCCCGGCGGCGCGGCCTATGTGCCGTGCTACCGCGTCGTCAGTTGAGCTGGATCACACAGCCCATCACAAACCACGCCACAGCAACGGGCCCCTCGCGGGGCCCGTTGTCATTTCGCCTGACACGCCTGCCGGGTCAGCGCTGCCAACGGGCCATCAACTGGTTGGACGGCAGGCTTTCATCGAGCACCTTGCGCGCACACTCGGCCCCCGCCACCGGCAGCCCTGCCGGATCCAGCAGGCCGATCTGCACCAGCACGCTGGCCTGATCCCAATAGATGTGCTCGTGGCACAGCTTGTCGCCGCGAAACCCGACCACCGCCAGCATGGGGATTTCCACGTACTTGCCGGTGGGCTTGACCCCGGGCAGCAGCCAGTCGATTTCCGTACTGTGGGTGAAGCAGAGGATGAATTCGTCCACCACCTGCAACGCGCCAACCGTGCGCGACACCGGGATCATGCGGGTGTCCGGCGGGTTGCCGTGGACGAAGTGCTGCTCGTAGAAACGGCTCAGATCAGCCGCGCCGACACCGCCGGTCAGCGTCGGCACGTGATTGACGTAGGGCTCCTTGACCATGGTCGCCATGGTGGCCGGCACGTCCCGGGTCGCGAACTCGTGGCTGACATGGGCCTCCCACAGGGCACCGAGGTCGAAGTCCGGCCCCACCGCCTTTTTCAGCGCGGCGATGGTGCGCCCGTGAGCCAGGGTTGCCGAAGGCTTGTGGTAATGCTCGCTGCCGATGCGGGCAAAAGCGTGGTCGGCTTGCGGGTAGCTGTAGATCTCCACCCCAGGGCGCCCGGCCAGGGCCGCGCCGATGCGCTGGCGGGCCGCAGCATCACAGTAGACATCCTGTTCGGCGAAGTGCAGCACCAGACGCCCGTGGATATGCACCGCCTCATCCAGGTATTCATCGATGCCCATGCCGTAGTAACCCACGGCGCAGGCCGCATCGGTCCGGGTGGCGGTGAGGTAGGCCAGCTTGCCGCCCATGCAATAGCCGACGTAGCCCACCGCCGGGCCGCTGACCGCCTCCAGAGCGCGCAGGGCCTCGATCGAGGCGGCGATGTCCTGCACCGCGCGGTCCAGGTCCAGGCCGCCGAACAAGCCCAGGGCCACCTGAAAGTCCGCGGTGCTGTAGCCCAGCTCGACCCCGGGCTGCTGACGCCAGAACAGGTCCGGCACCAGGGCCACATAACCCTCCTCGGCATACAGATCAGCGGTGGCGCGCATATTGTCGTTGATGCCGAAAATCTCCTGGCCAATCACCAGCCCAGGCCCCCGGCCACTGGCGGGCAAGGCCAGATAGCCACGGAATACGCCCGCCCCATCAGCGGCGCTGATTTCTAGGTAGTGCCCCATCTTATTGTTCTCCTCAAGGCTCGGCTCATCACGGCCGGTGCCTATTAGGAACCCGCCGCAAGCGCTTTGCCTACCCCGCAAGTGCAAGCTTTTGTCACCGGACCTGAGCGGATCGCTACCCCGGAGCTACCCCGGAAAAGCCACTTTTCAAAATACTGGAACATAATTCCATTTTCTTGCATGATCTGCGCATCCGCACAGCCAGGCAGCGCTGACGGCCGAAAACCCGCCCCGGACGACGCCATCGGGTCCAGGGCTTGGGCGCTCGATCAGCCAGACCTGGGAATAAAAAACATGCACAAAGGCCTGCTCCGTGACTCAAGCCCCCACTCCCCCTCTACCGCCCCTGGATTGTGATTTGCTGCTGATCGGCTCCGGCGCCGCTGGCTTGGCCTGCGCGGTGACCGCCGCCTGGCACGGCTTGGAAGTGATAGTAGTGGAAAAGGATTCCACTTTCGGTGGCGCCAGTGCCTGGTCCGGCGGCTGGATGTGGGTGCCGGGCAACCCCCTGGCACGCCGCGCCGGCATCGATGAAGACCCGCAGCAACCGCGCACCTACCTCAAGCATGAACTGGGCGAACGCTATGACGCCGCGCGCATCGATGCCTTGCTGGATAACGGGCCGCAGATGGTGGCCTTCTTCGAGCAGCACACGGCCCTGCAATTCGTCGATGGCAATGGCATTCCGGATATCCACGGCCAGGTGCCCGGCGCCGGGGTCGAGGGCCATCAGCTGATTGCCGCGCCCTATGACGCACGGGCCATCGGCCCCCTGCTCAAACGCCTGCGCAAGACCCTGCGGGAAACCTCGTTCATGGGCATGCCGATCATGGCCGGGGCCGATCTGGGGGCCTTTCTCAGCATGACCCGCTCGTTCAAGTCGCTGCTGCATGTCGCCAAGCGCTTTAGCCGCCATCTGCGGGACCTGGCGCTGCACGGCCGGGCCATGCACCTGGTGAACGGCGTGGCGTTGATCGGCCGGCTGGCCAAGTCCGCCGAGCAATTGGGGGTCACTCTCATGGAGTCCACGCCGGCCCGCTCGCTACTGCGGGATCAGCAAGGGGTGCACGGCGCCCTGGTGGACACGCCCCAGGGCCCGCGGGAAATCCGCGCCCGGCGCGGCGTGGTGCTGGCCGCCGGCGGATTTGCCAATGACCCGGTTCGGCGCCAAGCGCTATTTCCTCGCGCACCTGGGCCGGATGAACATCTGGCCCTGCCGCCATCGAGCTGCTCCGGGGATGGCATCCGCCTCGGCGAAGCCGCCGGCGCGGTCCTGGCCACGGACCTCGCCAGCCCGGTGGCCTGGGCCCCGGTGTCGCGGGTGCGGCACGCCGATGGCAGCGTCGGGCACTTTCCCCACATCATCGACCGGGCCAAGCCCGGGCTGATCGGCGTGCTGGCCAACGGCAAGCGCTTCGTCAACGAGGCCGACGGCTACTACGACTACACCGCCGCCATGGTCGAGAAGGTGCCGGCCGGCGAGGAAGTGGCCTCCTGGCTGATCTGCGACCATCGCTTCCAGCGCCGCTACGGCCTGGGCTATGCCCGGCCCTTTCCGTTGCCCGTTGGCCCGCTGGTGCGCAGCGGCTACCTGCAGCGGGCCGACTCGATCCTGGCTCTGGCCCGCCAATGCGGCATCGACCCACAGGCACTGGCGGACACGGTGCAGCACTTCAACCAGCACGCCCGCCACGGCCAGGACCCCGAGTTCGGCCGCGGCTCGACGCCCTACAACCGCAAGCAGGGCGACGCCCTGTACCCCGGCCCCAACCCTTGCGTGGCGCCCATCGAGCAGGGGCCGTTCTACGCGGTGAAGGTGCTGCCCGGCAGCTTCGGCACCTTCGCCGGGCTCAAGACCAATGCCCAGGCCCAGGTGCTGGATCAGGCCGGCGCGGCGATCCCCGGGCTGTATGCGGCGGGCACCGACATGGCCAGCGTGATGGGCGGGTTCTACCCCTCCGGCGGCATCAACCTGGGCCCGGCCATGACCTTCGGCTACATCGCCGGACGCCACGCGGCCGGAGTCGAGGCCTATGAAGCCGCACTGCCTAGCGCCGCCGTGACCGATCCGCGCTGAGTCGCCACGCGGCCCTCAGGGCGAACGGCCGCCAGCCGGGTCTTCCGCCACCCCGGGGACCTGCAACTGGCTTTCGATCTGCCGGCCGAGGTAATACACCCCGGCCAAGACCCCATGCTCGGGGTCATGCAGTTGCCGGGACCAGGCCTGGTCGAAGGCCGCCCCCAGGTCCCGCCGGGTCTGGGCCTGCACCCCGTCCCGGTCATGGTCCTGGACCAGCGCCCGGACCCCGGCCACCCCCACCGAGATCAACGCACCGGCCACCCGCCCCACTGCCGCCGCCACCGCACCGGCGACACCACGGGTGGCGAACTGGGCCTGGATTTTCTCGCTGGTCACCTGCGCCACCTGGGACACGCCAGGGGCCGGCGTGCCCTGCCCGGCCGCCGCCGTGCCACGAATCTGCCGCAACAGCGGCCCGTAAGCGGGCAAGCGGGCGATGGGCTCGACCCGCAACAACTGGGTCAAGGAAGCGCGCTGTTCGGCAGCCGGCCCCAGGTCAATGGCCAGCACCTGATCCAGGTGCTGGTCCAGCTGCAGCGTCGGCAGCTGGTAGCGGTGGCCGATCTGCGCCAATTGCTGGCGCAGCAACTGCACATAGAACTCCATGGCCTCGCCGGTGATCTCGTCGGCATCGATCTCCAGCGCCACCGGCGCCAGCACCCGTTCCTGGTACTGCTCCTGCAGGTAGGCGGCCAGCCGCCCGGAGGCTTGCCCGGCGTCGCCGCGACTGTTCAGCGAATACCAGCCGACCTTCAGCGACAGCCATTCCTGGGTCCAGTAACCGCTGAACCAGGGAATGAACTGCTCGTCGGTCTGCTGGTAGACCCGGGTGCGCCAGTGTTCCATGGAACCCTGGGCGTAGACTTCAGCCTGGGCGGTGGCGCTACGGGAAGCGTCGAGCAGCTCGCTGTCGACCTGACGCCAAATGGCCGGGCTGACCGGGGCCGGCACTTCGGCTTCCGGGGCCCGGTGAGCGCAGCCGGCGAGCACCAGCAGCAGCGCCAGCAGGCAATGGCCAGAGCAGAGCATCGATCGCCGCAAGGCAGGTTCCTCCCGCAGAAGCCGCGCCGGCATCCGACACAGCGCCATGGCGTTCCAGCAGTATAGGTAGCGCCGCCACGGCGGCTGCGGGCAAAAACCGGCAGCGCCCCGGGCTTTTATCCTGCCTCATGAACAAACACTGCCAGCGCCCGTTCACCCTCGGTATATTGCCCCCCGGCGTTCGCGCCACGGACCTGCCCCTCGTCAAGGAACCCCCATGCTCTACCGTATTGCCGCCGACAGCCTGGTGCTGTTTCACCTGTCATTTATCGTCTTCGTGCTGCTGGGCGGCCTGCTGGTGCTGCGCTATCCACGGCTGATGCTGCTGCACCTGCCGGCCGCGGCCTGGGGCGTGGCGGTGGAAGTGCTGCACCTGGAATGCCCACTGACCCGCTGGGAGAACCTGCTGCGCCACGCCGCCGGCCAGGACGGCTACGGCGCCGGGTTCATCGAGCACTACCTGATCCCGCTGATCTACCCCGCCGGCCTGACCCCGGGCATCCAGCTGTGGCTGGGCGGCCTGGTGCTGCTGATCAACCTTTCGGTCTACCTCTATCTGGGCCAGCGCTGGGCGCGCAGCCGCCACGCCTGAATCTGCGCGAGCAGCCTGCTTCAGAGCGCGAGCGACCTTGCTCGTTGGCGCCGCAAAGCCCCCGCGCCTGATCCGCACCCTGGCTGCGCCACACCTGGCGCCGTTGATCGACGCAACGGGCACGGGCCCTGGCGATCTAGCCCGGGGCACGCTCGTCCAGGCGTTTGCAGGCCTGGGTCATGGCCTGCCAGGTGGTGTCGTCGGCGGGAATCAGGTGCTCGATGCGCAGTGACGCCACGGTGATGTCCTGGGGCATGCCGAAGGTGGTGAAGGTGGAAAGAAAACCCAGCTCGCCCTGGGGCCCGCGAACCCGGGTCAGCAGCAACGGCGTGACCAGCTGCGGAGCGGGTGCCGACGCCTCCGGAACGGGCAGGCTCGCCAGCAAGCTCGCGAGTTCAGGGTCCACCGCGGCCTCCCGCGCGGCTCGCTGCCAGGCCACTTGGCGGATCTCCTCGGCGTTGATCAGGCAGTCGCCGAAACCGCCGGGCGCCAACAGCGTCGTCAACAGATTGAAACCCTGCTCAAGCGCCTGCAACGGCAACCCCAACAGCTGAAACAGGGCCGTGGTGGCCTGGTTGGCCGCCTGCACCTGCCAGAGGCTGTCGATGACAATGGCCGGCGCCGGGTTGTTGGCCTTGAGCAGGTGCATCAAGGCCATGCGCACCGGCTCCAGCCCCGGATCCTTCAACGCCAGGGCGGCGTAGCGCGGTGCGTAGCCAGCGGCGAGAAACACCCGGTTGCGGGTTTGCAGCGGGGTGTCCAGGGTGCTCAGCAGGCTGTGCAGCCATGCCGGACTCGGTTGCGCACGACCGGTCTCGACGCAGCTCAGGTGCCGCTGCGACATGCCGGCCTGCAAGGCCAGTTGCAGCTGGCTCAAGCGCGCCTGCTGACGCAACTGGCGCAACAACTGGCCCACGGGCGGCGAGTCGACGGCGGCGGGAGCCTGTTCACTCATCACTGCTCGCTCCTTGAAGGTGATTGTCATGCGGGCGCATCAGACAGGATCGGTCGCCGGCTGTCTATGACCTGTGAGGTCATTGAGCGACGACGGGCCTGCCACTTAGCCTGTTCGCCCGCCGCTGCTCAAGGAGTTTCACCGTGAAAGAAACACTCTGGATGCTCTGCCTGGCGCTGTTCGCCGGGCATGAGCTGGACGCCGTGGCCCAGTCCGAATGGCGCTTGCTGTATGGCTTGCGCCACCTCGATCCGGCACTCGGGCAGGCGCTGTTCATTGCCCTGCATGTGCCCCTGGTGGCTGCGTTGATCGGGCTCACCGGGCATTCGCGCCCCGCCGTGCGCCGCAACAGCCGGCGGTTGCTGGCCGGGTTCGCCGTGGTCCATGCCGGGCTGCACTTCAACCTACGCGAACATCCGCTGTATCTGTTCGACTCGCCGTTGTCCCAGGCGCTGATCTTCGCCTGCGCCGGTGCCGGGCTGCTCTACCTGATAGTCGACCTGGGCCGGCACCACCGTCGGGCCGACTTCCCGCTGGCCGATTGACCGAGGATCTGACGATGCCCCGTCCCTACCCGGCGCTGCTGGCCCTGCTGGCCTTCAGCGGCTACACCCTGTTCACCTTGCTCCAGGCCGAGCAGTCGCTGCTGCAGTTCGGCCTGCAACTGCTGTCGCGGCCCGACACCGCGCAAGTGGTGATCGACCTGTACCTGATGGCGTGGCTCGCCTCGGCCTGGATGCTCGACGACGCCCGCCGCCGAGGGCGCTGCGCATGCTCGGTGCTGCCCTATCTGCTGCTGACCGCCGTGTTCGTTTCCATCGGGCCGCTGCTGTACATCGTGGTCCAGGGTTGGCGCCGCGCCTCGCCGACGGCGATCCATAGGCGTTGAAACCGCGGCACCGCCGCAAGGCCCGCCGGCGAGTAATCCCGTGGCAAGTTGAACACTTCACAGCGCCCGTCGCACGCCCCTCTCAGATCAGGCGCTGGATCTGCTTGTGGCGCCAGACCAGCTTGAAGTAGCAGACCTGCAGCACCAGCATGCACAGGTAGGCCACCGGAAAGGCCATCCACACCCCTTGCAGGCCGAAGTGCGCATCCAGCAGGTAGGCCGCCGGCACCTGCACCCCGAGGATGCAGAAGATCGAGATCGCCACCGGCATCAGCACCGTGCCGCTGGCGCGCATGATGCCGCCCACCACCGCCTGGAAGCCGAACACCAGGATGCTCCAGAGCATGATGTGCAACAGATGTTCGGCCTGCACCAGGGCTGTGGGGTCGATGATGAACAGCCCCAGCAGCCAGTGGGAAATCAGGTAGCCGAGCAGTACCAGGGCGCCGGTCAGGCACAGGTTGATCGCCAGCCCGGTGCGCAGGATCGGGCTGATGCGCTCCAGGCGCCCGGCGCCGATGGCCTGGGCCCCGAGGATCGACGCGGTGATGGCGATCGACAGCGCCGGAAACTGCACATAGTTGACGATCTGGGTCACCGCGCCGTAGGCCGCCGTGGCCTGGGAACCGTGGCGGTTGACCAGGGCCAGGATCACCAGTTCGGAGAGCGAGATCACCACCATCTGCACCCCGGTGGGCAGGCCGATACGCAGCACTTTGCCGAGGATCGCCCGGTCCAGCTTCATTGCCGCGAACAGCGCCCGATCCGGCGCCAGCGGGTGCGCCCGACCGCTCAGGCGCCAGACCAGAAAGCCCATGGCCAGGATATTGCCCACCAGCCCGGCGAACGCCGCGCTCTGGATGCCCATCGGCGGCAGGCCCAGCCAGCCGCGGATCAGCGCCGGAGTCAGCAGCAGGCCCACCAGGGTCGACACGATCAGCGCCAGCAACGGCGACAGGGTATCGCTGACACCGCGCAGCAACTGAGTGAAGAGCACGAACACCAGCAGCAGCGGCATGATCAGCATCATCACCCGGGCGTAACCCACCGCCTCGTCCAGCACATCCAGGGGCGTGCCCAGGCCCTGCAAGGCCGGCCGGGCGAACAGCATGCCCAGCACCGCCCCCAGCAACCCGATCAGCGCGCCGAGCAATAAGGTGCTGCCGGCCACCGCCTTGACCGTGCCCAGCTCCCGGGCGCCCCAGGCCTGGCCGATCAGCACCGAGGCCCCCGCGCCCAGGCCGATCACCAGGGCAATGAAGAAGAACACGATGGGGAACATTCCCGACACCGCGGCCAACGCCTGGGTCCCCAGCATCTGACCGATGTAGATACCGTTCAGGGTGCCGGAAAACGACTGCAGGAAGTTCGACAGCACCATGGGCAAGAGGAAGATCAGATACACCTGCCAGAGCGGGCGCTGGGCGGGAATGGACATGGACAGGCAACCTCGGATCAAGACGACAAAGGGCCACGAAGAAACTCCGCAGCGCGGAGCTCGCGTCCGTCATGGACAGTGCTGCAACGCAGGCCGCGCGCGGCCTTTGCGCAGCGCGATGGCCTGGGGTTTATATCAGCGGTTGACGTCGACCACCACCCGCCCGCGAACCTGACCCGCGAGCAGTTCGGGGGCCACGGCCAGCGCTTCTTGAGTGACGTTCGAGGCGTTGGCGACAAAGCGCAGTTTGGCCGCATCCGCTTGCGTGGCGTCGGGGTACGTCCCGCTGACACTGCAGGCACTGAGCAACTGGCAGGAAAGTGCGGCGATCAACAGCGTCCATAGGGCGCTGAAACGACAAGTCGGCATGGTTCTTCCTTGAAGGGCGGATGCGCCAAGCCGGGCATGCTACTCATCCCCTGAAAAAACGTCCATCGACTGACCACGGCCTTAAGCCCGCCCAGGCGCTGGCTCAAGGCGCCTGCGGCGGCCGTGCCGGCGCGGCGTACCACTGCTCGCGCGGCACACTCTTTTGCTGCTGCGGGTCGGCCAGGTAATGCGGCGACATGATCTGCACGCCGTACTCGTTGAACACATCCTGGATATGCCCGTGCAGCACGCTGAGCAGTAGCGCCCGCGGCCGCGGCTCGCTGGGCAGGGCCTGGGCCACCAGGCGGTACTCGGGGTAGAAATCCGACAGTGCGGTCTGGAACACCTGCGGCATCGGCTGCGCCAGCACGCCGTCGGTGCGCCGCGCCGCCTCGAGCAGCATGGCCTCGACCTGGCGCCAGGGGGTGTCGTAGCCGATGGTCACGGTGGTGTCCACCACGTAGCCCTCCCCCTGCACGGCGCGGGAGTAGTTCTTGGTCACCGAGCTGGTGATCAGCGAATTGGGCAGGGTCAGCACTTCGCCCAGGCCGGTACGAATGCGTGTGGTGAACATCCCCAGCTCAGTCACCGTGCCCTCGTAATCGCCGATGCGCACGAACTCCCCCGGGCGCAGGGTGCGGGTGTACGTCAGGATCAGCCCGGCGGCGGCCTGCCCGACCACGCTGGAGGCGCCCAGGGAAATCATCAGGCCGATCAGCACCGACAGGCCCTTGAAGGCATCGGTGCCGGCCCCGGGCAGATAGGGGTAGGCCATGGCCAGGGCAAACAGCCAGATCGCCAGGGACGTCAGGCGCATGGTCGGTTGCAGGGTTTCCGGGTTAAGCCAACTGAAGGTGCCCGGCATGGCCATGCGCTTGAGCAGCCGACGGCTGAAGAGGCTGGCGCCGCGGGCAATGAAGAAAATCGCCAGGGCCACTCCCAGCCCGGGTATGGCGCCGATCATGCCTTGCAGCAGGTAACCGGCCAATTCCAGCAGGTAGTGGTTGAGGCTTTCGCCCCAGGGCCGGGTGTAGGGAAAACGCGACAACACAAACCCCAGCCACTGGTAGGTGAACAAGGCCACCAGTGTCCAGCGCAACAGGCCGAACAAGCGGTTCACCAGTGGGTACAGGTAGTGGGCGTCGATCACCGGGGTCTGGCCGACCTTCAGCGCCTGGGTATGCCGGCGCATCAGCCCCGGCAGGCGCCCGAGCAACCTGCGCCGCAGCCAGCCCAGGCCCCCGAGCAAGGCGACATACAGCAAGGTGGCCAGGGCCGACGCCCCCAGCGCCAACAGCAGCGCATGCAGGTCGCGGCCTTCCTGGGTTTCGGCGATCACCTGGCGCAGGTTGCTCGCCGCCGCTTCGGCGGCCTGCTGCACCGACTCGAACTGCACCGGGTCGATGTCCTTCGCCGAGAGGATGAAGGCACGCTTGTCGCCCAGCAGCACCAGGTAGCTTTGCTGGATCGGGTCGATGCGCACGTTGAGGTCGCGGTCCTCGTCCAGCGCCTCGCTGATCACCGCCCGGGCGCGCTTGACCCGCTGCTCGGGGCTCTCGCCCAGCAGCATCGCCCGCAGCACCACCACACTGCGGTTGGCCACCTTGAGTTCGGCGGCCACCGGCGCCGGGGCCGCAGCTTCCTCGACAGCCCAGGCTGCGCCGGCACAGCACAGCACCCAGCCCCACACCAGCATCGCCAACGTCCTGCCAGTCATTTCGCGCCCCCTCAACGTTATCCCTGCAAGGACCGCGGCAAACGGCCTGCCCCGCCACAGCGTCCCCCGCACCGGCGCCTCGTATCGCAGCGTAGCCCAGCGCGTGCGACCTGCCAGAACGGCCCCTGCGCGCGACAGACGTGGCAGCGCCCTGCTCTGCGGCGTTACCATTACCCGCTGTTAGCGCCCCCACCGAATGGATTCCCGGCCGTGTCCCACCTCCTGGAAAAAGCTGCCGCGCGTGGCGATCTCGTAGCACTCAAACGCCTGCTGGACGCTGGCGCGGACCTTGAATGGCGGCACAAGAGCACCGGGCGTACCGCCCTGCTGGCCGCCACTATCGCCGGCCATTCGGCCGCCGTGGCGCTGCTGCTGGAACGCCGGGCGAATGTGCTGCAGCCGTGCAAGGCCCTGGGCTACAGCCCGCTGGCCTGGGCCGCGAGCAATGGCGACCTGGCCAGTGCCGAGCTGCTGATCGCCCATGGCGCCGTCCTCGATCAAGCCTCCCCCGACCTGCAACGCACGGCCCTGATGAACGCCGCCCAGGCCGGCCACGAGACGATGGTGGCCTTGCTGCTGAACGCCGGCGCCGATCCCCGGCTGCTGGATTTTCAGCAGCGCAACGCCTGGTCCCTGGCCCAAGAGCGGTCCCATGCCCAGGTCATGCAACGGCTTGAACAGGCCGGTGCTGGAGCACCGCCAACGCCCAGGCCCGCCCCTCACCTACCCTGGCCGGCACCGGCGCAAGGGCACGACTGCAGTGTCGACCCGGTTACCCAGGTGCGCGCCTATACCCTGGCCGTGGCCGCCTGGGAACAACGCGGCAATGCCGCGGGCCACGAGGCGCTCGATGCCGGCTTCTGGGCCGAACCGCAACAACTCATCGAACGTTTCTGCACCCAGCGCCCACGGGCCTATCCACGCGCGTCCTACGGTGACCCCACGACTTACTCGCCAGCCGATGAACTGCTCGGCTGCGAACGGCTCAAGCCCGCCCAGGCTGAAGTGCTGATGCGCGACCCGGCCGTTCGGGCGCTGTGCTACGAGCATCGCTTCCTGCTCAAGCGCGTCGCCGGGCAATGGCGTATCGACAGCGTCAAACGCCGCCTGGCCGGCACCCGGGAATGGACAAGCGCCATCCTCTGACGAACCCGAACGGGCTGCCGTTCACCCATCAGGACCTTCAACCATGAAATACGATGATGCCTCCTGGCACTACGGCGGCGACTTCCCCGCGGACCTGCCAACCAGCGCTGGCGCCACCCATATCGGCCTGTTCCTGGCCTGGATGCTGATCAACGGTTTTGCCAGCGAAGAGCTGGTGGACGATGCCGCAGAAGAAATCACTCAGGTACGCTCCCGTGACCTCGATGGCCGGGCCTTCCTGTTGCAGATCCTGGATGAAAAACTCAGCGAAGCGGACTTCAACGACGAAGGCAACGCCTTCGCCCTGGCCTACTACCAGGGGCAGGACAACAGCCGGTTTTACTGCGACTACGAAAAGACCCTGGCCCCTGAACCCGGCACCATCTACCGGGTGGAAAACAGCTGGAGCAACTATGACCGGCTAGCCCCGGTGCTGGACCGACGGCTGGCGACCTGGCGCGCCACCGGTCGGCCGCAGTACATCGACTGAGCACAGGGCGGCAGGCTGGTGGTTGGCGGATCTTGCCCCGCCCATGGTTAAATGCCGCCCCCGAAAAATGACCGGCCTTGCTGATGACACCTCTCGCCCTCGCCACCCTCAACCAACATTTGCTGATCGCCCTGGACACCGCGCCCACCGAGACCCGGCGTCTGTTCCATGGCCGCGGCCGCTGCTGGCCGGGGCTGGAACAACTGACGGTGGACTGGCTGCAAGGCGTGCTGTTGGTGTCACTGTTCAAGGCGCCGGAAGCGGAACAGCTCGCCGCTCTCAAGGTGCTGCTGGTGGAGTTGGGCGACACCCCGCAATGGGCCGCCAGTGGCGCCCGCAGCCTGATGCTGCAACACCGCTATCTGCCCGACAGCCATGGCGAATGGCTGCTGGGCCAGCCGGTGGATTCCTGCACCATCACCGAAGAAGGCCTGCGCTACCAGGTGGACCTGGGCAGCAAACAGAACAACGGGCTGTTTCTCGACATGCGCTACGGGCGCAACTGGGTGCGGGCCAATGCCCGGGGCAAGAACGTCCTGAACCTGTTTGCCTACACCTGCGGCTTCTCGGTGGCGGCGATTGCCGGCGGTGCCGAGCGGGTGGTGAACCTCGACATGTCCCGAGCGGCCTTGAGCCGGGGTCGTGACAACCATCGGCTCAATGGCCATGACACGAGCCGGGTGAGTTTCCTCGGGCATGACCTGTTCAAGTCCTGGAGCAAGGTCAAGCAAGGGGGCCCCTATGACCTGGTGATCATCGACCCGCCGTCGTTCCAGAAAGGCAGTTTTGTCCTCAGCAAGGACTATGCGCGAGTGCTGCGGCGCTTGCCGGAATTGCTGACGGCCAATGGCTGCGTATTGGCGTGCATGAATGACCCGGCGTTCAGCGTGGACTTTCTTTTGGAAGGGGTGACGCAGGAGGCGCCGGGGTTGCGCTTTGAACAGCGGTTGGAAAATCCGCCGGAGTTTCCGGATGCGGATGAGCAGTGTGGGTTGAAGGCTTTGGTGTTTCGGCAGGGGGATTAGGGTGGTGTTGGGTTGGGTTCGGTGAATATCCGTTGCTGCGGTAATGGCCACTTACGGTTCCGCTCTTACAGCGGCTCACTTTGGAAAAGCCGGAATGCCGGCCCAGCCCAAAGTAAGCAAAGGGCTTTGCCCCTCCACTCGGTGCCTCGCCTAGGCTCGGCATGCCCGAACTCCGGCATTGATCCGTGGGCCGCCGCAATGGGCCATCCCTGGCCCAGTGCGGCTAACCCGGCGTCCTGCCGGGTTACCCACGGCTCAATGCCTGCGTTCGGCCATCGTGTCTAAAGGGGCAGGAAGATCAAAAGCCAGATCAACAGCAAAGGCAAAATCTGACGGCGGCCTGCCGGCCGGCCTTGTTATTGTCATGCCCCCCTTCACTGCTCTCTCCACGATGAATGAGGGGCAGGAGCGTTTTGCTTACATTTGTCTGGGCCGGCATTTTAGGACGCGCAAAAGTGAGTCGCTGTAAGAGCGAAACCGCCAGCCCCCCGTCTTACAACTCCATCCGATACTCAATAACCCCCGGCTTGTACGCCACCCAGTCATACAACCGCTGGGCCCGTTTGTTGCTCTCTTGGGTATGCCAATACAGCCGCCCACACTGCCGTTCCCGGGCCAACGCCTGCACCCACTCGATCAGCAGCTTGCCCGCCCCGCTACCGCGAATAGACGGGGCCACGTACAGGTCTTCCAGATAGCAGAAGTCGCCAACGGCCCAGGTCGAGCGGTGCAACACCAGGTTGACGAAGCCGATCACTTCACCGCCCTGCACCGCCACTGCGGAATACATCGGTTCCCGCGAATCAAGGAAGCGCTCGAACGTGGTGCGACTGACCTCTTCGCTCAGCGTCACTTGATAGAAATCCTGATACGCCAGCCACAACGGCAGCCATTGCTGGTAATCCCCTGGTTGAATCGCCCGAACCGTAACCGCGGGTTGTTGATCGCTCATTGCGCGCTCCTCTTGATCATCCATACCGGGATCGGCCCCGGTTATTGAAAGCCACAGCCTAGAGCGTCAGTGGATGGTTTGATCAGGCCAATTTCAGAAATACAGGCAGACCACTTTGTCGTCCTTGGAAACGGATCGGGCACGCCATGAATCCTGAAACTACAAGCGCGCGGGTGCCCCGCAGGCATTGGCACAGCGGCGAACAATCGCTGCAAAACCACTTTGCATTCCTGGTGCTAACCCCGCCCATGGCGGCGCCTTAAGCTGGCGCCGGTGCAATCCGCATCGCCTTCCAGGAGCCGCCCGTGCCCCCGATCCACGACATCAACTGGCCGTTGTGGCTGTCCACCATGCTGCCCATGGCCCTGAGCGCCGGGCCCGGCAACCTGATGGTGGCCAGCTCCGGCGCCCACAGCGGGGTGCGCCGTTCCCTGCGCTTTATCCTCGGCCTCGACCTGACTTACTGGCTGCTGGCCTTGCTGGTGGGGCTGGGCCTGTACCACAGCCTGGCGGCGCAACCGCACTTGCTCTGGGGCCTGCGGCTGGCCGGCAGTCTGTACATTTTCTGGCGTGGCCTGCGCCTGTTGCTGCCACGGCGCGGCGTGCCCGGCGCAGCGACTGCTGCCTTGGGTTTTCGCGATGGCGTGCTGCTGCAACTGAGCAATGTGCAGGGCCTGGTGATGTTGCTGGTGATGTTCTCGACCTTCAGCCCAAGCACCGACGCCGGCAGCGCGGTGGTGCTGGTGCTCAGCGCCGCGCTGATCGCGGTCAATCTGTGCGGTCATCTGCTCTGGGCCAGCCTGGGTTCCAGTCTGCAAGTGCTGATACGCGACCGCCCCCGGTTGCTGGTGGCGCAAAACGCCCTGTTCGGCCTGCTGCTGATGGCGGTGGCCGTGTGGATCTTCCTGCGCGGCGCCTAGCTCGACCGCCCTCACCCGCCCTGCAGCCCGTGACGCGCCAGCAGCTCACAGAGAAACGCCACCACCCGGTCGACCCGCTCCTGGCCCTGGGTCGCCTGGTTGCGCAACAGCCAGATATCCGCGCGGTGGACCGGGGTCTTGGGCAGCACCCGGAGCAGGCCCAAGGGTTCTGCGATATAGGCCGGCAAGGCGGCAATCCCCAGCCCGGCCTGCACCGCCTTGAGCTGCGCCTCCAGATTGCCGGTGCGCATCCACAGCGGCTGGCCGCCGCTGAGCTGGTCCAGCCAGCGCGCCAGGGGCAGGTGTTCCAGGGCCTGGTTCCAGCCGATCAGCGAATGCTGGCCCAGGTCGGCCGGTTTCTCCGGGCCGCCATGGACCGAGGCGTAACCCGGTGAACAGAACAGCGCCTGGGTCAGCTCGCCGACCCGGCGCAGGGTGAAGTTGCCGGCCTCCGGCCGCTGCAGGCGCAGCAGCAGATCGCTGTGGCTCTGGGTGAGCTTGACCGAGCGCGCGGCATTGACGAAATCGAAGCTGATCTGCGGGTACTGCACGCGAAACTGCGCCAGGGCGGGGATGATCAGGTGGCTGCCCATCAGTTCCGGGCAATCAATGCGCACCACCCCCGCCATCCGCGCACCGGGCTGGGCCATGTGCCGCATCATCAGCTTGAACCGCTCTTCGGCCTCCAGGGCCATGGGCAACAAGGCGTGGCCGGCCTCGGTGAGGAAATAGCCCTGGGTGGTCTTCATGAACAACAGGGTGTTCAAGGCCTGCTCCAGCACCAGGATCTTGCGTGAAACCGTGGAGGCAGACACCTTCAGCGCCTGCCCGGCGTCGGTGATGTTGTTGGCATTGGCCACAGCGATGAAAAACCGCAGGTCGTCCCAGTTCACGTTTACCCGACCTATCCCTGAAAACCCAGGCCCGGGATCTTATGCGATATTGCCAGCGCGGCGATCAGACTTTTCTCAGGTAAAGTGCGCCAGATCTTTACTACCCATGGATCGGGAACCGCTCATGCTGGAACTGCACACCCCACGCCTGCACCTGCGCTCTTTGAGTCCCCATGACTGGGCACTGTTTCTGACCCTGCACAGCGATCCGGACAACCTGCGCTATGTCTGCGATCCGCTGTCCCGGGCCCAGATCGAGGAGCGCTTCACCTCGCGCCTGCCGCGCTGGGACCTCGACTCGACACACTGGCTGTGCCTGGTGATCCGTGATCGCGAGAGCGGCGAGGACTTGGGCCTCACCGGTCTGAGGATCAGCGACCGGGACGCCGCCGAAGCCGAGGTCGGCTACCTGCTGGCCCCTGGTCACCAGGGCCGGGGCGTGGCCGCAGAGTCGCTGCGCGGGCTGATGGACTACGCCCGCCAGCATCTGGGCATCCAGCGCCTGGTGGCCACCGTCACCGACGGCAATGTCGCGTCCTGTCAGGTCCTGAAAAAGTGCGGTTTCGTCCTCCTGCGCCGCGACGAAGGCGCCTTCCGCCAGGGCGGCGAGGACTTCGACGACCTGATATTCAGCTGCCCGCTGACCGCCTGAACCCGGATCTGTCAGAACAGCCCCGCTCTTGCCGCGTGGTTTTTTCTTGACAGTGAAAAATCTCAACCGCTATTGTCTGACAACCTGACTGCCACGGTTTTTCCTTCCCATGCTCGAACTCCAGCGACCTGACTCCCTCGTTGTCCGCGTGGTCAATGCGATCCGCAGCGAGATCGATTCCGGCCGCCTGGCGCCCGAATCGCGCCTGCCCACTGAACAGCAGTTGGCCGAACAGCTGAATGTCAGCCGTTCCGTGATTCGCGAAGCCATCGCCCAGCTCAAGGCCGACGGCGTGTTGATCGCCCGGCGTGGCCTGGGTTCGTACATTTCCAAGACCCCGGCCGGCACCGTGTTCCGTTTTCCCCAGGGCAACGGGCGCTTGCCGGACCTGGCGCAGATGTTCGAGATGCGCTTGTGGATCGAAACCCAGGCGGCGTCGATTGCCGCCCAGCGCCGCGACGCCGCCGACCTGCAGCGGATGCAGCAGGCGCTGCAGGAAATGCACGACAAGCGCAGTGATTTCGAAGCCGCGGGGCTGGCCGACGTGGAGTTTCACCGGGCCATCGCCGAGGCGAGCAAGAACGACTACTTCGTGGCCTTCCATGATTTTCTGCGCAGCCAGTTGACCAGCGCGCGCAAGGCCGCCTGGGAGAACTCGGCGCTGCGCATGGTCGGCGGTTCCGCCGATGCCACCCAGGAACACCAGGCGCTGTACCAGGCGATTGCCGCCGGCGACCGCCAGGCCGCGGCCGGTTGCGCCGACGCCCACTTGCGCGCCGCGGCCAAGCGCCTGGGCCTGGAGTTGCCCACTACAGATTAAGAATTAACAACGGCGGCGCGCTTGAGGCTTCAAGCGTCGCACCGCGGGATTTTGTCGGATTACTTAGTCTGACAACCTGATAACCAGACCGAAACAGATTAGAGCCAAGGTATCCAAGAACAATGACTTACGACTTTTGCATCATCGGCGGCGGCATCGTCGGCCTGGCCACGGCGATGGAGATCCTCAAGCGCCAGCCCGGCGCTTCGCTGGTGATCCTGGAAAAGGAAAACGTCCTGGCCAAGCACCAGACCGGGCACAACAGCGGGGTGATCCACGCCGGCATCTACTACGCACCGGGCAGCCTCAAGGCCGACCTGTGCAAGCGCGGGGCCGAGGCCACCAAACAGTTCTGCCGCGAGCACGGGATCAAGTTCGAGGTCTGCGGCAAGGTGCTGGTGGCATCCAATGCCCTGGAAGTGCAGCGCATGGAAGCGCTGTACCAACGCTCGCAACAGAACGGCCTGAAGGTCGAGCGCCTGGACGCCGAGCAACTGCGCCAGCGCGAACCGAACATCGTCGGCCTCGGCGGACTGTTCCTCGACGCCACCGGCATCGTCGACTACCGCGAAGTCTGCGAAACCATGGCCCGAGTGATCCGCCGCGACGGCGGCGAGATCTGCCTCAGCCAAACCGTCACCGCGATCCAGGAAAGCGCCGACAGCGTCACCGTCAGCAGCCATGGCGGCAGCTGGCGGGCGAAGAAGCTGGTGGCCTGCGCCGGCCTGCAATCGGACCGCCTGGCGCTGATGGCCGGGGTCAGGATCGAGCACCAGATCATCCCCTTCCGTGGCGAGTACTTCCGCCTGCCGGAGGCGAAGAACAACATCGTCAATCACCTGATCTACCCGATCCCCGACCCGGAGCTGCCGTTCCTCGGGGTGCACCTGACCCGCATGATCGACGGCAGCGTCACCGTCGGCCCCAACGCGGTACTGGGCCTGGGCCGGGAGAACTACAAGAAGTTCTCCATCAACTGGCGCGACGTGGCGCAGTACGCCAGCTTTCCCGGGTTCTGGAAAACCATCTGGCAGAACCTCGGTTCCGGGACCACCGAGATGAAGAACTCGCTGTTCAAGTCCGGCTACCTGGAGCAGTGCCGCAAGTATTGCCCGTCCCTGGAAGTCTCCGACCTGCTGCCCTATGAAGCGGGGATCCGCGCCCAGGCGGTGATGCGTGACGGCAGCCTGGTGCACGACTTCCTGTTCGCCCAGACCCCGCGCATGTTGCACGTGTGCAACGCGCCCTCGCCCGCCGCCACCTCGGCGATTCCCATTGGTTCGATGATTGCCGACAAGATTTTCCAGGCCGACTGAAACACCGACGCGGCACGCCTGGTTGCACAGCGCTGCAGCGCTGTGCACAGGGCCTTGTGCCGCCCAGATCCTCCTCGGCGCGCCCTTTGGGCGCACCGGGCAAGACTCGCGTCAACTCGACAATAAATACAATGATTCATGAGGAAGTACGGAAATGAGCGCAGTTGAAACCAGCAGTACTGCAGCGGAAACCCCACAACAAACCCGGAAACGCCTGCGCAAGGTCGCGGCGGCCACCATCTTCGGCTCGATGCTGGAGTGGTACGACTTCTACCTCTACGCCACCATGGCGGCCATCGTCTTCTCGAAGATCTTCTTCGATAACAGCAACCCGAAAAGCGCCACGCTGATGGCCTTCTCGACCTTTGCCATCGGCTTTATCGCCCGGCCCTTCGGCGGCATCCTGTTCGGCTACCTGGGGGATAAGTTCGGCCGCAAGCAGGTGCTGGTGCTGACCTTCTGCCTGATGGGCGTGTGCACCGCGCTGATCGGCCTGATCCCCAGCTACGCCTCGATCGGCATCTGGGCGCCGATCCTGCTGGTGGCGATCCGCATCATCCAGGGCCTGGGCGCCGGCGCCGAACTGTCCGGCGCGGCGGTCACCTCCTATGAACACGCCAGCGAAGGCAAGCGCGGCAGCCAGGGTGCCTGGCCGGCGCTGGGGCTGAACCTGGGCCTGCTGCTGTCGTCGCTGACCATCTACCTGCTGACCATCAACGGCAACGAGTTCCTGCTGGCCGGCGGCTGGCGCATTCCGTTCGTGTGCAGCATCGTCCTGGTGGCAGTGGGCCTGTGGGTGCGCAACAGCATTCCGGAAACCCCGGAGTTCAAGGAACTGAGCAAGGAAAGCCAGAAGGCCAAGCCCTCGCCGCTCACTGCGCTGTTCAAGAATGACCTCAAGGGCCTGGCGGTGGTGTTCTTCGTCGCCATTGGCTACAACGCCCTGAGCTACATCTTCAAGACCTTCTCCCTGGCCTACCTGACCCAGTACAAGAACGTCGATGTGCACGTCACCTCGCTGTCGGTGACCATCGCCAGCCTGATCGCCATCGTCGCCGTGCCGTTCTTCGGCTGGCTGTGCGACAAGTGGAGCAGCAAGGCGGTGCTGGTGCTCGGCGGGGTGTTTTCGCTGCTGTTCGCCTACCCGTTCCTGGCCCTGCTCAACACCGGCGACAGCCTGATGATCTACATCGCCATTGGCGTGGGCACCGGCATCCTGGCGCCCATGATGTTCGCGCCCCAGGGCTCGTTCCTCAGCCGCCAGTTCCCCACCGCCACCCGCTCCTCGGGGTTCGGCACCGGGCGCGAAATCGGCACCGCGATCGCCGGCGGCCTGGCGCCGCTGGGGGCCCTGTCCCTGGTCACCGCCTCGGCCACTCACTCCACCGACGGCGTGGTGATCATCCTCGCCGTGGCCGCCGTGCTGGTGGTGGTGTTCGCCCTGTGCGACCAGGGCCGCAAGCACTCGGCCTTCAAGAACTGACGCGGTATTCAACCCTCCACAGCGCCCCTGGCGGCCTGTGGAGATCCGGCGCCTGGCAGGTGCAGGCCCTCGGGCTCAGATCTGCACCACCTCGATTCCCAGGCGCCGGTAATCCTCGATGTCGCCGCTCGCCACCTGCTGTTCGGTGAGCATCCGCTGCAGGCGATTGCACGGCACCACCACAAAGGGCTCCATGGCCCCCAGCTTGTCGGCGGTGGTCACGGCGATGACTTGCGCAGCACTGTCGAACATCGCCTGTTTGAGCGGCACTTCATCGAAATGCAACGAGCTGATGCCGATCTCCGGATGGATCGCACAGACCCCGGTGAACATCAGGTCGGCCTTGATTCCCTGGATCATGTGCAGCGCTTGATGGCCACTGACGGACAGGGTCGCCGGGTTGAGCTGGCCACCGGCAAGGATCACCTTGACCCCCGGGTACTCGGCCAGGGCCACGGCAATCAGCGGCGAGGCGGTGACCGCGGTCAGACGGATATCGGCCGGCAGGGACTGGGCGATATGCAAGGTGGTGGAGCCGGAATCGAACATCACCGTCTGGCCGTCCTGCACCCATCGCACCGCATATTGCGCCAGGCGCAGCTTCGCCTCATTGATTTCGCCGACCCGGGTGAAGTAGTCCTTGCCGCTGTCCTTGGGTCGCGGCAGCGCGCCTCCGTGGACCCGCAGCACCAGGCCGGCGGCATCCAGTTCGGCCAGATCGCGGCGGATGGTGTCTTCGGACACCGCGAAGTGCCGGCTCAGCTCGGCGGCCAGGACCTTGCCGTCGCGTTCGAGTAGAAGCAGGATCTTTTGCCGACGCAGGGATGGCAGCTCGGCTACCGAATGCAGGTTTTGCATGTTCTTGCCCGTTTTTGCGTGTTTTCGCGAGATTAGCCAAGCCCTCTCGCGAACACAAGCCTGGGCATTCAGGCGATCAATTGGGGAGCGCGCGCGTTGTACAGCGCGGCCTCGCCCAAGCGCTCGCGCACCAGCGCCTGGGCCTGGCGCGTCATCTGGTCCAGCTGCCGGTCGCGCTTTTTCTCCGCCTCCAGCATGGCCTTGCGCCCGTGCTGGGCCAGCAGGTAGGTGTGGATCTGCCGCACTTCCACCGATTGGTAGATCGGCGCCACGTCGAGTACCGCCAGCAGGCCGTCGCTGCCATGGTCGCGGGTATTCATCAGCACCTGCGGGCCGCGGGCGCTCAGCAGTTGAAAGCCCAGGGCCTCGAAGCACGCCACTTTGGCCACGTGGCAGGCCAGCTCGGCATGGGGGTAACGCGCACGCATGGCCTCCAGCATCTGCCGGGCAATGCCCTGGCGTCGATGGCTTTGCAGCACCGCCATGTAGGCCACGGCGCAGGCCTGGGGATCGTCCTTGAGCGGCAGGTAAAGGGTGAAGCCCAGCACCTGCTCAGGGTCCTGAGTGTCGGTGGCCACCACCAGCTCGACCGCGATCCCCCGGGAACCGTCCATGGCCTGCAGGTACAGGTGCACCTCGTAGCCGACGCCGTACTGGTAAAGGTTGTACAGCGGGTTGCTGGGGGCGATGGCCAGCGCGCTGATGTCGGTGATGTAGTCCACCACCATCTGCTGGATCTGGCTCTGGATGGCTTCGGGCGGCGGGGCTTGGAACAGGGTGATGCTGGACATCGAGGCGGTGACTCCGAGGATGGGGGCAGGCCCGGGCGTGGCGGGCGGCGCCATGATAACCCGCCGCGGGCCGCTCAGGCGCAGCACCACGCCGGCGCCGCGGGCACGCGGGGTCATGGAAAATGCTGGAAATGGCTTGAACGAGAAACAGATGCCGGCCGAGCCGGCAGGTTGCGAGCGCCTCTTGGGGAGCGTCGCAACCGGCACAGGATACGGCGGCACAATGGCCGCCGCGGTGCCCCGCCCGACGAACGCGGACGGGGCCGAGGCTTACAGCGCCATGTCGGCCGCTGGGTTGCTCTCGGGCTTGGCCAGGCTGGCCGGAGCCTGGGGCGCTGCACCTTTCACCGCAGGTGGCGGGGTCAGTTGCAGCACTTCGGCGGTGTAGGCCCACTCTTTGGCGACACGCTCGGGGCTGTCGTTCAGGGCGGTGCCGTAGCTCGGTACGATCTGCTTCAGCTTCTCTTGCCAGGCCGGAGTCGCAACCTGGTCCTTGAAGACTTTCTGCAGCACGCTGAGCATGATCGGCGCGGCGGTCGAGGCACCTGGGGAAGCGCCCAGCAGGCCGGCGATGCTGCCGTCCTGGGAAGCGACGATCTCGGTGCCCAGTTTCAGCACGCCGCCCTTCTCTTCGTCACGCTTGATGATCTGCACGCGCTGACCGGCCTGCCACAGGCGCCAGTCTTCTTTCTTGGCGTTGGGGAAGTATTCCTTCAAGGCGTTGAAGCGGTCGTCATCCGACAGCATCAGCTGGCCGGCCAGGTATTCCACCAACGGGTACTGTTCGATGCCGACTTTGGTCATCGGCCAGAAGTTGTGGGTGGTGGTGCTGGTCAGCAGGTCGAAGTACGAACCTTCCTTGAGGAACTTGGTGGAGAAGGTGGCGAATGGGCCAAACAGGATCACCCGCTTGCCGTCCAGTACGCGGGTGTCCAGGTGCGGAACCGACATCGGCGGTGCACCCACCGAAGCCTTGCCGTAGGCCTTGGCCAGGTGCTGCTCGGCCACCGTGGCGTTGTCGGTCACCAGGAACGAACCACCCACCGGGAAGCCGGCATAGTCGTTGGCTTCAGGAATGCCCGACTTCTGCAGCAGGTGCAGGGCACCGCCGCCAGCGCCGATGAACACGAACTTGGCGTCGGTCTCGGTTTTCGAACCGTCCTTGAGGTTCTTGTAGGTCACGCGCCACGAGCCGTCTTGATTGCGCTCGATGTCCTGCACTTCGCTGGACAGCTTGAGGGCAAAGTTCGGCTGGGCTTGCAGGTGGGCGACGAACTGGCGAGTGATCTCGCCGAAGTTGACGTCGGTGCCGATCGGGGTCCAGGTCGCAGCGATCTTCTGCGCCGGATCACGACCTTCCATCATCAGTGGCACCCACTTCTTGATCTGCTCGGCGTCTTCGGAGTACTGCATGCCGCTGAATAGCGGGCTGGCCTGCAGGGCCTCGTAGCGCGCCTTCAAGAACTTGATGTTGTCATCGCCCCAGACGAAGCTCATGTGCGGCGTGGAGTTGATGAACGAACGCGGGTTCTTCAGCACGCCGTTCTTGACCTGCCAGGACCAGAACTGCCGGGAAATCTGGAACGCTTCGTTGATCTCGATGGCCTTGGCGATCTCGATCTTGCCGTCCTTGCCTTCCGGGGTGTAGTTCAGCTCGGCCAAAGCGGAGTGACCGGTACCGGCGTTGTTCCAGCCGTTGGAGCTTTCTTCAGCCACGCCATCCAGGCGCTCGACCATCTCCATCGACCAATCGGGCTGCAGCTCGTTGAGCCAGACCCCGAGGGTCGAACTCATGATGCCGCCACCGATCAGCAGTACATCCACTTTCTTCGGCTCAGCCGCGTGCGCGGTCGTGAGGCCTATCGACATCGCCAGCCCGATCAGGGCCGTGTTCACTTTCTTCAACATTCTGTAGTACCTACGATAGAACGCCATCCGCCGCCCCATCCTCGATCCTGCACGCTCGGCACCTGGCGAAACAGGCATTTCGCAGGCCCTGGACACGCGCATTCAGAAGAACTGGAGGGTGGGCACACAAGGCCGACGAGACTGGCTCGACCTCAGTTTTATATCGCTCGGGCGCTGACTTCTTATCGTTTTTGGCTTCAGCTACTTGAGTGACACTTGTTTCTCGGGACTCATCACGGGGG
Organism: Pseudomonas protegens; assembly: GCF_013407925.2. Classification (NCBI taxonomy): domain Bacteria; kingdom Pseudomonadati; phylum Pseudomonadota; class Gammaproteobacteria; order Pseudomonadales; family Pseudomonadaceae; genus Pseudomonas; species Pseudomonas protegens. The sequence continues at coordinate 602,679 of NZ_CP060201.1, forward strand.
CACCGCCTGCCGGCTGCGCAGCCCCACTCCTTTCACCGGCATCGGCCTCGGCACGACGCACAATGCCGACGCCCGTCGACACGGGGCCAGCAGCAAAAGAAGGGTCGGGTTCAACCAAAGAAGGTCAACGAACACTGCCTGACATTGCATTCGGCAGGTTTGCCCGGACACTCCCGCCCACGTGCAAGGACCCGCTCAGGCCACTTGAAGCAAAGCATGGGGGAGGTATTTCCGCACAAACGATGAACCGATTCAGCGCAAGAATATCATTACGGCATCAGCCTGTCTTGAGCGGAGCGGCTGCCCCGGGCCCCGGACAAACCGCGACCCACTACGACACCCGCCGCAATCAATGCGTCACAACGCCGCTGGCCGATCACCGCGCCACAGCGCTGCACTGCGCCTTGGCGGGCAGCGATGGCGCGGGCATCATGATGCGCCTGCAACACCTGCCAGACCATCGTCAAGGACAAGAAGAACAACCATGCACGAAACCTCCCTGCAAGACACCACCGCCCCCGAGGGCGTGTGCTTCGGCTGCGGCAGCCGCAACCACCACGGCCTGCACATCAAGAGCCATTGGCACGCGGACGGCGTGCATGTGGTCGCCGAGCACCTGCCCGATGCCAAGTACTGCGGCTGGCCGGACCTGGTCTACGGCGGCCTGATCGCCATGCTGGTGGACTGCCACTCCAACTGGACCGCCATGGCCTACCACTACCGCCACGAACAACGGGAACCGGGCAGCCTGCCACGCATCGACTGCGTGACCGGCAACCTGGGCATCAAGTTCATCAAGCCCACGCCCATGGGCGTGCCCCTGACCCTGCGGGCCCGGGTCGACGGCGAGGTGGGCCGCAAGAGCCGGGTCATCTGCGAGGTGTATGCCGGCGACGTGCTGACCGCCATCGGCGATTCGATCTTCGTCCGGGTCGATACCGCGCAACTCGCAGCGGCGGCCCACGGCCGCGATGCCTGAGCCCGGGCCAGAAACCTGAGCTACTGACCAGTCGCCTGGGACAGGTGCCGATACCCCGCCGCCCGGGTGAAATCCGCCAGCTGCCACAGCGTGCCATTGGCGCCCCAGGTGCCATCGGGCACTTCATCCAGCAGGATCGAGGTCATCAGCACCCGCCCGTCCTCTGCCGACCGGCACGCGGCCAGGGCCTGATGCAACCCGGCGACATAGGCCTGGCGCCGGGCAGCATCGAGCACCCCAGCGGGCACCTTGACCTGCACCAGGCAAGGCAGCGCCTGGGCACCAGGATCGGCGCCGCCACAGCGCCAGGCGCCCGGGGCCAGCTCCTCCAGCAAGACCCAGCACAGCGCCCGCTGACGCGGGTCCTCGCCGATCTGCTCCACGTCCAGCGCCACTTGCGTCACCTCCTGCAGGATCCGCTCACGCTGCTGGGCATCGAAGGCGCCCTGGGGAATCTTGATCAGGATGTTGGGCATCGCTATCACCACTCGAAGAAAAAATGAGCGGCTATTGAGCCTCTTGCCCCGCTCGGCCAACAGCGACCGATTCGACATCTTTCATGCATAATCGGCCAATGAACGATTTCACCGTCCTGCTGCTTCCCGGTGCCTTTGCCTCCAGCGTCGCCCTGACCCTGGACATACTGTCCTGCGCCGCCCTGCTGGCTCCGCGCCTGGGGCTGGGCGCGCCGCGCTGGCGGGTCTGTGCACTGCACGCTGGCCAGGTGCGCCTGGGGCAAGGCTTGCTGCTGGAAGTCGAGGCCCTGGACGCCACGGCCGACGACCGCTCCTGCTGGATTCTGCCGGGGCTGGGCCTCGACACCCCGGAAGCCATCGCCCAGCGCCTGCAGCATGCGGATGTGGCACCCGTGCTCCAGACCCTGCGCCATCACGTGCAGAGCGGCGCGCCAGTCGCGGCGTCCTGTTCCGCCGTGTTCCTGCTGCAGGCCGCCGGGCTGCTGCACGGGCGCCGGGTAACCACCTCCTGGTGGCTGGCGCCGCTGCTGCAAGAGTGGGTCGCCGACTGCCACGTGGACCCGGATCAGATGGTCATCGTCGATCCGCCGCTGACCACCGCCGGTGCCGCCCTGGGCCAGTCCGACCTGTTGCTGCACTTGCTGCGCAGGCGCTTCTCCCCGGCCCTGGCGGACGCGGTCGGGCAGGTGCTGCTGATTGATCGACGCCAGTTGCAAGCGCCTTGCACGGTTCCGGCGATGATGGCCCAGGGCAACGCCCTGATCAGTCGTCTCAGCGCCCATATCGAAGCCTGCCTGCCGCGGCTGCCCAGCGTCGGCGAACTGGCGGCGCAGTTTGGCATGTCCGAACGCACCCTGGGCCGTCAGGTGCGCAAGGCCACCGGCCACAGCAGCTTGCGCCTGATCCAGCGCGTGCAACTGAACCGCGCCCGGGCGCTGCTGCAGAACAGCAAATACTCGGTGGAAAGCGTCGCCGAACAGGTCGGTTATCAGGACGCCACCGCCCTGCGCCGGCTGATGCGCAAGCTGCTCAACGCCACGCCGCGACAGCTGCGTTGAACACCGACGCGCTACTGCCGCCCCGCCGCCTTTGTTACATTGCCCACCCCCCTACCCACTGACAGGAAATCAGCCCTGACCATGGACATTCAGGAAATCCAGCGGCGCCTGGCCAAGCCGGCGCTGCAACTGATCCCCGGCGGTTTTCGCCCCACCCACAGTGACGAGGAAAGCTGGCTGGGCCGGGTGTTTCTGTTTCGCGAGGATGAAGAGCTGCCACGCAACAGCGCCGGGGAAACCCTGCTGCCGTTCGCCCAGCTCCATCTGCCGGCTCTGCCCTGGCACAGCCCGCTGCTGGAAGGCGTGCGGGTGCTCACGGTGTTCGTCGCCAACCCCTTCCCCGAGCCTCTGGAACCCATGGGCGAGCGCTGGCTGATTCGCGAATACCGTGCCGAGGATGTCCTGGTGCGCAAGGAACTGACCGCCCCGGGAGCCTTTCTCAAACCCTTCCCGCTCAAGGCCGAAGCCGTGCCCGCGGACTTTCCGCTGTGGGACGGCGGTGGCGTGCCGGAGGACCTGGAGCGGGAAATCCTCGAACTGGAAAACGCCGGGCAGATCGAGTGCTACTACGACCTGGTGAGCCATTGCTACCAGCACAAGCTCGGGGGCTACCCCTCGTTCTGCCAGTCGGGGATCGATGCCGGGGACGGTTTCGAATTCGTGATGCAGATTTCCTCCGACACCAAGATCAACCTCAACGTGGTGCACGGCGGCAGCCTGATGTTCTGGAAGCATCCCGGCAGCGGCGAATGGGCGCTGTACTACGACTTCTATTGAGGCCTACCGGCTAACATCGATTTCATCCAGCGGCGGATGAAATGCCCCGGCGCCGGGTGCATCATGGGCGCTGCCATTTTTCCGGAGACTTGCATGCCCATGCGCTCATTGCTCTTGCCCGCCGCCGCCCTGTCGCTGGGCTTGCTGGCGGCCACCGGCGCCGCCGCCGACGACCAATCGCAACTGATCGAGTCGATCAACGCCTACCGCAGCCAGCCGCAACGCTGCGCCAACCAGGCCTCCTCGGAGTTGCCGCCACTGGCCAGCGATCCGCGCCTGATCCTGCCGGTGGACAACATCGGCGACTTGCAACAGGCCATGTCCCGGGCGGGCTACCCCATGGTCAACGTGCAGGCCATCAGCCTCTCCGGGCCACGGGATGCCCAGGCGGCGATGCAGGCGGTGCGCGAGAGCTTCTGCCAGGTGGTGCTGGACCCGCAGTTCGTCGATATCGGCGTCAATCGCCAGGCCAACCAGTGGCGCATCGTCCTCGCCCGGCCGTTGCTGTCCGCGCGTCTCGGCGATTGGCAAGCCGAGGGCCAGCAACTGCTGGCCCAGATCAATACCGCCCGCAGCCAGCCGCGGCAATGCGGCGAGCAGCGCTTCGCCGCCACCGTGCCGCTGGCCTGGAACGCCACCCTGGGCAGCACCGCCGAAGCCCACAGCCGGGCCATGGCCAACCAGAACTACTTCGATCACAAGGACCACGACGGCCGCACCCCGGGCGACCGCGCGGAGCTGGCAGGCTATGCCGGCCAGCAGGTGGGCGAGAACATCGCCGCCGGCCAGGACAGCGTGCGCAAGGTGCTGGACGGCTGGCTGGCCAGCCCCGGGCATTGCGCCAACCTGATGAACCCGACCTACCGCGAACTGGGCGCGGCCTACGCGGTGGACCCGAAAAGCGACGCCGGCATCTACTGGACGGCGATGTTCGGCGCGCCCTGAACCCAGTGCCCGGGGCGTGGCTGCCACGCCCTGAAGCTGCAACCGGGCCTCCACGACAACGAAGGAACGACACCCACGCGCCCCGGCCTCTGCGGTGCGAGGCCGGTTGGCCCGCGCAACCATCGGTCGGCCGTCCTCACGGTGCGCCCGGGTTTTCTATGCTTGTAGCCCTGCCTTCGGATCATTCGCTCTCCCTCACACAGGAACGCCGATCATGCAAACCTTCGGTTACGCAGCCCAGTCCGCCGGGGTTCCCCTGGCGCCTTTCACCTTCCAGCGTCGCGCCCTGCGCGCCAACGACGTGGCGATGGAAATCCTCTATTGCGGGGTCTGCCACTCCGACCTGCACCAGGCGCGCAACGACTGGGGCGCCAGCCGCTACCCCATGGTCCCGGGCCACGAGATCGTCGGCCGGGTCACCGCCGTCGGCCCCGAGGTCAAGCAGTACAAGGTCGGCGACAGCGTCGCCGTCGGCTGCATGGTGGACTCCTGCCAGGTATGCGACCAGTGCCGCAAGGGCGAAGAACAGATGTGCCGCGAGCACAATACCCAGACCTACAACGGCCTGGACCGCATCACCCGCGAGGTGACCTACGGCGGCTACTCCAAGCATCTGGTGGTACGCGAAGAATTCGTCCTGCGGGTGCCCGAGGGCCTGGACCTGGCCAAGGCCGCGCCGCTGCTGTGCGCCGGCATCACCACCTATTCGCCGCTGCGCACCTGGAATGTCGGGCCCGGCAGCCGGGTGGGGGTCATCGGCCTCGGTGGCCTGGGGCACATGGCGGTCAAGCTGGCGGTGGGCATGGGAGCCAAGGTCACGGTCCTCAGCCGCAGCGCCGACAAGCGCGCCGACGCCCTGGCCCTGGGCGCCGATGCACTGCTGGTGTCCAGCGACCCGCAGGCCATGGCCCGCGCCCAGTCGAGCTTCGACCTGATCATCGACACCATTCCGGTGCGCCACGACGTCTCGCCCTACATGCCCCTGCTGGACATCGACTGCACCCTGGTGATCGTCGGCCAGGTCGGGCCGATCGACGAACAACTGACCCTGCCCATGCTCCTGGGCCGGCGCCGGCTGGCCGGTTCACCCATCGGCGGCATTGCCCAGACCCAGGAAATGCTCGACTTCTGCGCGCGCAAGACCATCCTCCCGGACTGCGAAATGATCGCCATGCAGGACATCAACCAGGCCTTCGAACGCATGGAACGGGCCGATGTGCGCTACCGCTTCGTGATCGACATGGCGTCCCTGGGCAGCGGCGCCTGAAACCCGGCCTGGCACCAGCAGTGAACACTCGCAAGTGAATGAAGGGTCGATAGCGGCACCCATGCCTATTGCTTTGCACCGCCGTGTCGATAACCCGTCACACCGCTCCCTCTGGCGCGCCGCGGCCCGCATCCGGCCCGCGACGCAGCAGAGGGCGCGACCGACCTTCATTCGATAGCGAGACGATTCAATGGTTATGTTGCTGATCCTGTCAGGGCTGGCACTTACGGTGGCGATGCAGTTCGCGATTTTCTGCGTGGCCCTGAAGAATTCTTTGGGCAATGCCATCCTCAGCCTGTTCATTCCCTTCTATGTGTACGTCTATGCCAGGAAAGACCCTCAAGCCCGGCCCTTTCTCTGGGGCTGGTACCGGGGCATAGCACTGCTGGTCGCGGGGGTTCTGGCCTCGGCCTAGGGACCGCGCCACAGGCTGCACCCAGCCAGGCACAAAGCAAAAGCCCCGAACATTCGGGGCTTTTTTTCATCAGGCCTGCTTGCACCTCATTTGTTGGCCGCCATCTGCCCTGCTTCGCCCTGACTCACCAGGGCCTTGAGCGATGCATCGAACTGCTTCAGCGCGTCGACCTGCAGTTCGGTCTGCTGATTGATCTGCGCCGCGATCTCCGGCGCCGCCTTGCCCCGAACCCAGACCGACGGCAGGACCTTGGCCTGGATGCCTTCGGCCTGGCCGATGTATTGCAGGTTGGCGTCATAGAACTTGGCGATAAAACGCGCTTCCACCTTGCTGTTGCCCTTGGTCACCAGCTGGTTGTAAGTGTCGAGCATCACCACCGCATCGGGGCGGGCCTGGACCAGCGCATCGAGGCTGTCATACAGCGTCACGCTGGCGAAGTGCTTCTGCAACGACGCCATCAACCAGTTGATCGCCCGCTGCGGGTCGGAGCTGTCGACAAAGGCCGCACTGATGCGCGGGTCGAGCCCGGCATTTTTTGCCCCGTTCAGCGCCACCGAGTGGTAGTGCTCCAGGTATTGCAGGGTATTGAGGGTGTTTTCGCTGTACAGCACCCCGACCGACTGGGCGTGCCGCAGATCGGCGCCGCTGTCGGCCATGGGCAAGAAGTGGCAGGACATGTCATCGGCGGCGAAGGCTGTCGCAGAAGCACCGGTTCCCGCGATCAAGACAACCACAAGGGTCAATAGAGTCGAGATTCTCATCGGGTGTTTCCTTCTGCAGCCAGCACGGTGTAAGCGCCATCTTCCTCCTTTGCTGGAAAAACGGAACCTGCACTTTTTGATGATAACTATCGATTGCAGCAATGATTGACAATCGGCCCCGATGCGCCACCACAGGTGCCCAGCCGATCGCGAGCGAAGATCGCAAAACTCTGCTTTTTTGGCTTACAGCTCAGCACCACCCCGATAGAATCAAGCCCCCTTTTTCTGCAAGACGAGTCCGAACCATGGATGCTCACTCGATATTGACCTACACCCTGGTGGCGGCCATCGCCATTGCCAGCCCCGGCCCCGCTACCCTGGTGGCGCTGCACAACAGCGTGGCCTACGGCGCCAAGTCCACTATCTGGTCATCGTTGGGCAATGTCAGCGGGCTGTTCTGCATGTCTGCCGCGGCCATGCTCGGCCTCGGCGCGCTGATCGCCAGTTCCGAGTGGGTTTTCAATGCGGTGAAGATCGTCGGTGCCGGCTACCTGTTCTACCTCGGCGCCAAGCAGCTGTTCAGCAAGCGCCAGCTGCTGAGCGCCAGCAGCGCCGACAACGGCAAGCTCGCGCCGCCGCCACGCTTCAAACTGTTCAAGTCGGCCTTCCTGACCGCCGCCACCAACCCCAAGGCGACGATCTTCTTCACCGCGCTGTTCCCGCAGTTCATCGACCAGCACACCGCGCTGCTGCCGCAGTTCTTCATCCTGACCCTGATCTTCATGGCCCTGTCGCTAACCTCCCTCAGCGTCTATGCGCTGCTCGCTTCCCGGGCCAAGGGCGTGTTGACCCGCCCGGCGCTGTCCAAGTGGGTCAATCGCGTAGTGGGTTCGACCTTCATCTTCTTCGGCACCAGCATCCTGGCCATGCGTCGGCAAACGGTCTGAGCGATTAAACGTAATGCAGATAGATCTACTCAACGAATCGCTGCTCGGCCACTGGGAAACCTCTGCAGGCGTTATGCAATGCGAATTGCAGTTCGGCAGCCGCCTGATCTACGTCCAGCACCCCAGCAACGAACCGCCCCAGCGCCGGCTCACGGCCGCGCAGCAAGGGGTGCAGGCCGTCTGGGATGACATCCCCCAGGCCCTGGCCTTTGCCGAGCGCCTGTGCGTACCCGGCATGCGCAAGGCCTGGCAGCTGTACGCACAAGGCCTGCTGTCGTGCCCGCCACTGGAGGTCTACTCGATTCATTTCCAGATCAACAGCCCTTACCCGTCCTACACCATTTCCCAGAACCCGGATTTCGACTGGGAGACCAGCCTGGCGGTGGAGGACGAGCAGGGACAGGTGCACCGCCTGTCTCTGGCCGAGTACGAACCTGGGGAAGACTTCTGGCTGAGCGTGCGGCGCCTGGGCGCCGGCCAATTCCAGAGCGATACCTGATCAGCCCTTCTTTTTCTGCAAGGCCTTGAGCCGCGCACTGGCGCGCTGCACCGCGGCCATCTTTTCCGGGCGCTTCATGCGCTTCCATTGGCGGATGTCGTCCTTGCTGCGCCCGCAACTCAGGCACAGGTCGCCACTGAGCCGGCACAGGGCGATGCACGGATTGTCGATTTCCTTGGCCATGGCTCAACCCCGCCCCGGGCGCAGGCGCTTCAGGCGTTGCGCCCAATCGCCAGCATTGATCCGCCGGCATTGCTCTTCGCTATCGAAAAACACATGGCTCGCCAGCGGTTCGAGGTGAACCCCGGCTTCGCCCAGGGCCCGGGCCGTCAGCTCGATCATCCGCGCGCCCTGGCCCGCCGCCAGGGCCTGCTCCTTGTGGGCTTGGGTGTCGAAGATCCAGGCCACCACCAGGCTTGCCGGAAAGGCGGCGTAATCCACCTCGTGGGTCAGCCAGGAAAAACCGATGATCTCTGCCTTGGCGACCTCGCAGGCTTGGGTCAGGGTGGCGGCCAGCAGACGCTCCATGGCGGCCTGCTGGCGTTTGTTCAATGGCATGACGACCCTCAACAGGCAAAAAAGGCCGCACACGATACCTCAAGTGTTTCACTCAGGACGCATCTTTGCGTCTAGGCTTGAGCCCTCCTGCGTACCGTCAAGGAAGAACGATCATGTCTCGCCCCTCCCTCACACTGCTCCTGGCCGCGATCCAGCTCGCCTGCGGCACCGCCATGGCTGCCACGGGCGCTCCGGTGGCCGACGCCATCTGGTTCAACGGCCCGATCATCACCATCGACGACCAGCACCCCAATGCCCAGGCCGTGGCGGTGAAGGACGGCAAGATCCTCGCCGTGGGCGACAAGCAGCGAGTGCTGAAGAACCAGGGCCCGGCCACGCAGATGCTCGACCTCAAGGGCGCCACCCTGCTGCCGGGTTTCATCGATCCCCACGGCCACGTGTCGATGGTCGGCTTCCAGGCCGCCAGCGCCAACCTGCTGCCACCGCCGGACGGCGCCAACAACAGCATCCCCAAGCTTCAGCAAACCCTGCGCGACTTCGAGCAGCAGTCGCCGATCCCCAAGCAGTTCGGCGTGCTGTTCGGCTTTGGCTATGACGATTCCCAACTTCAGGAACAGCGTCATCCGACCAAGGACGAGCTGGACGCGGTGTCCAAGGACGTCCCCATCGCCATCGTCCACCAGTCCTCGCACCTGGGGGTGCTCAACAGCAAGGCCCTGGAACTGGCGAAGATCCACGCCTCGACCCCTAACCCGGAAGGCGGGGTGATCCGTCGGGTCGAGGGCAGCCAGGAACCCAACGGCGTGCTGGAGGAAAACGCCTTCTTCAATGCCCTGATCAAGATCTTCCCCAAGCTCAGCGCCGACCAGGCGGTGGACATGCTCAGCGCCGGGCAGAAGCTGTACATCAGCTATGGCTACACCACCCTGCAGGACGGTCGCTCCTCTGCGGACCAGATCAAGACCGCGATCAAGGCCGCGGGCGAAGGCAAACTGCTGGCGGACATCGTTTCCTACCCGGATATCCTCACCCCCGGCACCCGGGAAACGCTGGTCGCGCCCTGGTATCACCCGAGCAACCAGCCAGTGGTGTACAACCAGCACTTTCGCATCGGCGGGGTCAAGCTGACCCTGGACGGTTCGCCCCAGGGCAAGACCGCCTGGCTGAGCCAGCCCTACTTCAAGCCGCCCCAGGGCCAGGACGCCAGCTATGCCGGCTATGGCGTGATCAAGGACGCCGACGCCCTGGCCATCTACAAGGAAGCCTTGGCCAACCGCTGGCAGATCCTCTCCCACACCAACGGCGACCGGGCCATCGACCAGTTGCTGAGCTCGATGCGCGCCGCGGAAAAAGCCTACCCCGGCGTCGATGTACGTCCGGTGATGATCCACGGCCAGACTCTGCGCCAGGACCAGGTGGCCGAGCTCAAGCAACTGAAGATCTTCCCGTCACTGTTCCCCATGCACACTTATTACTGGGGCGACTGGCACCGCGAATCGGTGCTGGGCCCGGAACGTGCGCAAAACATCTCGCCGACCCAATGGGTGCTCAAGGCCGGGATGAAGTTCACCACCCACCACGATGCGCCGGTGGCCCTGCCGGACTCCATGCGAGTGCTGGCGGCCACAGTCAATCGCACCACCCGCAGCGGCTATGTGCTGGGCCCGGACCAGCGAGTGACGCCTCTGCAAGCACTCAAGGCCATGACCCTGTGGTCGGCCTACCAGCACTTCGAGGAGGATCGCAAAGGTTCCATCACCCCGGGCAAGCTGGCGGACTTCGCCGTGCTCTCGGCCAATCCGCTGACCGTGGCGCCCGCGACCCTGAGCGAGATCCAGGTGCTCAAGACGGTCAAGGAAGGCCGGGTGATCTATGAGCGACCCGCCCAGGTGGCGCTGCGACCAGCACCGCTGGGCATGCATGGCGACCCGTCGCTGCCGCGGCCCCAGGGCATCAAGGCGGTGGTCCAGGGTGACGGCGATCTGGGGCCGGCGCTGGAGGTGATCTATGACCGGCTGGCGCCGGCGCAGCCTTGAAAGCGCCGGGACCCGGCTCCGTGCCGGGGCTTGCTGGCGGCTGAACCCGAACGGGCCGGCTGAACGCGGCGCCCCGCGGTTCAGCGCGCGCCAGCTCGCGCCTACAGGAGCTTGCTGCCCAGGGCGCTGGACAGCACCTCGTCATGCCCATAGATGTCCGGGGCGTACAGCAACTGCCCATGGCTGTCGGCCTGCACCGTCCAGTAGCTGAGCAGGATCGGCACCGGCTTGGCCAGGCGGAACTCATGGGTCAGGCCGGTGGCCAAGAGGTCGTTGGTGCGCAGCCGTTCCGCCGGACTCAGCAGCCAGTCGCGCAGTTGCAGCGCCTGTTCGACCCGCACGCAGCCCGAGCTGAAGGCCCGCGGCCCCTTGCTGAACAGGGCCTGGCTCGGGGTGTCGTGCAGGTACACCGAGAACGGGTTGGGAAAGCGGATGGCGATGCGTCCCAGGGGGTTGCGCGGCCCCGCGCCCTGGCGCAGGAGGATATTGCCCGGACGTTCCCAGTCGATGTCCTCGGCGGCCAGGGGCTGGCCATTGGCGTCCAGTACCTGCAGGTTCTGGCGGTCGAGGAAGCCCTGGTCACGGCGGATCTCCGGCAGCTTGTCTTCCTTGAGGATGGTCGGCGGCACGGTCCAGGTGGGGTTCAGGGTCAGGCGCGTGACCTGGGATTTGAGCAACGGGGTCTGGCGCTCGGCGCGGCCGACCTGGGTGCGGGTCTGCCAGACCACCGCGTCGTCCTTGTAGAGGGTCAACTGCGCCGCGGCGACATTGACCAGGACGATGTTCGGTTCGAAATCCTGGGCCAGCCAGCGCAGGCGTTCAAGGTTGATGCGCAACTGCTCGCGGCGCTGGGCCGGGCTGACGTTGAGCTCCTTGAGGGTGCCCGCGCCGATCACGCCATCGGCCTGCAGCGAGTGACTGAGCTGGAAGTTTTTCACGGCGCTCACCAGCTCACTGCCGTAGGTATTATCCGCACTGACCTCCGGGCTCGGCAGCAGGCCGCCGCGGTACAGGCGCAGGGCCAGGTCGGGGACGCGCTTGTCCTGCATGTCCGGACGCAGCAACGGGCCGCCGGCCACTGCCGGCCATTGGGGCAAGGGTTGCTGGCGAAGCCGGGCATAGGCCTGGCGCAGGTTGCGGTACTGCTCAAGGTTGGGCCGGGCCTGTTCAAAGGCCGTGGCCAGATGCTCGATGCCCGGCACGGCCAGCGCCAGCAACGCCGCCTGGCGATCGTCCGGCAGCGGCTGGGCTCGCCACAGGGGTTCGAAGCGGGTCTGCGACAGGCGTCCGTAATGCAGGTCCTGCAAGGCTTGCAGGTACTGCTGGCTGATTTCGATGTCGTGACACGGGTCGGCCGCCGGACTGTTCGACGGCAGGCGGTAATGGCTAGGGTCCAGACCGTCGTCCACCAGTTGCGCCAGCTGCGCCTGCAGGTCGGCCAAGCGTCCTTCGACGCCCCACAGCGGCTGCTCGCCCTGCTGCTGGTAGAAGCCCTGCAACAGCTGCTGCCGGGCAGGATTCACGCGCGTGGCCAGGGCCGGACACGCCACCGCCAGTTGGGTCAGCGCCTGTTGCATCGGACTCGCCGGCAGCGGCGCCTGCTCCCCGGCCAGCGCGACCAATGGCGCAGCGAGCAAGCACAGGCTCAAGTAACATGCGTGTTTTTTGAACAACTGCTTTACTCCAATCCGTGGCCATCCACTTGACGGCCAATCGTTACCGCAGATGGGGAAGTCAATCAGGCCCGGGCCTTGAATATATAGACCAGCCCGCCGGGGGAACGACAGGATGTCGGGAGCCAAAGTGACCATGGGGATGCACTATACATGTTGACCTTCTTGTGCCGATTCTGCCTGGCGGCCATTGCCCTGGGCGCCATTTGCAGTCCTTCTTTCGCCGCCAACAAACCTCGCCCCGCCGCCAGTCCCGCGCTGTACGCCAGCCTCGCCCACGCCGCGCCGGAACTCAATCCCCAGGCCCTGAAAAGCGCCCTCAGCGCCATGCAATGCGCGGTCGCCAGTGGCGCCCGCCAGGCCCGGCACCTGGCGGTGATCGACTACTCGCAACCGTCCACCGCCCGGCGCCTGTGGATCTTCGACCTGCGCAGCAAGAAACTGGTGCTGCGCGACCTGGTGGCCCACGGCCAGAAGTCCGGGGAAAACTTCGCCACCCAGTTCTCCAACCGCCTGGGCAGCTACCAGTCCAGCCTGGGCCTGTTCCGCACCCAGGAAAGCTACGAAGGCAGCCATGGCTACTCGCTGCGCATGGACGGCCTGGAGCCCGGCTTCAACGACCGGGCCCGGGACCGCGACATCGTGATCCATGCCGCCGACTACGTGAACCCCTTGTGGAGCCAGCGCCAGGGCCGCATCGGCCGCAGCCAGGGCTGCCCGGCGGTGCGCCCGCAAGTGGCGCGCCAGGTGATAGACAAGCTCAAGGATGGCCAGTTCATGTTCTCCTGGTACCCGGACCAGCGCTGGCTGAAATCCTCGGCCTACCTCAACTGCCAGCCGCGTCAGGTGGCGAGCATCCTCAGTGCCAATGGCGGCTGAACAAACGCGCTGAACGCAGCGGCCAGCCCGCTGCCGGGTTGCGCCGAGCGCCGGCGGCGAGATACCGTTGCCGACCTGGAACGCCACCTCGCCCGAGCCGGACCTCATGCCTTCAGCGCACTCCCTGCTTCTCCATCATCCCGGACCACGTCCGGCGTTCTACCGGGTTGCCGAACACCTGTGGGGTGCCGGCTGCAACGTGGACTCCGATGGCGACAGCCGAACCGCCGACGATGAGCAGTGGACCGAGCTGACCCTGATACTGCGCGACTCCAGCCAGCAACGGCTGGACATCGATCCACTGTCCCTGGCGCCCCTGGTCTTGCTGATCCGCGCCTCAGAGGCGGGTCTAGGCGAAAGGGCCGCGCACTTCATCCAGTCGGTGGCAGGCGGCACACTCCAGGCACACATCAAGGACCGATAAGGATCGGGCCCTGCCCCCCCGGCAGTTGCCCTCCTTTCAATACTGGCAGCGCTCTAATGAATCCACCCGAGATCGACTTTTTCCCCGACTTCATCACCGACCCGCAACGGCTGTTCAACCACCTCAAGCATGACGTGCAGTGGGACGAGCGCATGCGGGCGCGCAAGACCGCCAGCTTCGGCGCGCCCTATGACTACTCGCAGATCACCTACCCGGCGGTGCCGATGCCCGAGGCGCTGGAACAGCTGTGCGGGCCGATCGAGCAGCTGCTGGGCTTTCGTCCCAACAACTGCCTGCTCAACTTCTACCCGGACGGCCAGTCCTCCATGGGCTTTCACTCCGACGCCAACGAGCAACTGGTGGAAGGCACCGGGGTGGTGATCGTCTCCCTGGGTCACGCCCGGGCCATGGTCTTTCGCCACAAGGAAAGCGGCGCCACCTTCGACTACAGCCTGGCCAGCGGCTCGCTGCTGCACATGTCCGACGAACTGCAGAAACACTGGCTGCACGCGATTCCCAAGGCGCCGGATGCGGGCGAACGCATCAGCCTGTCGTTTCGCCAGCTCAAGACCGCGTAGTGCTGGACTCGGTCAGGATCGGCCCTTGACTCAAGGGCCGCGCCATCGACAATGCCCGGCTGTGATCACCGCTCGAATAGAGGCCCCATGCAGTTGCTTCCCTGGTCCTACGCCTGCCCCGAAGGCTTCACCCTGCGCGGCCTGCGCTCCGCACCTTCGGGTAAACCCCTGCTGCACTTTCTCCACGGCAACGGCTTCTGCTCCATGGCCTATCGTCCGCTGCTGGCCTTGCTGGCCGAGTCCTTCGACTTGTGGCTCAGCGACGTCCAGGGCCATGGCGACAGCGATCATGGCGGCCCGTTCCGCGGCTGGAACCGCACTGCACAGCTGGCCGCCGAAGCGTTCGAAGCCGGACGCGGGGCCTACGCCGACGTGCCCTGCTACGCCGTCGGCCACAGCTTTGGCGGAGTGCTCACCAGCCTGATCCTGGCCGAACGCCCGCAGCTGTTTCGTAAGGCGGTGCTGCTCGATCCGGTGATCTTCAGCCCGTCGATGATCAGTTCCCTGAGGCTGCTGTCGGCCCTGGGCCTCAATCGCCGCCACAGCCTGGCGCGCAAGGCCGCCGCCCGGCGCCAGCACTGGCCGGACCGCGCCGCGGCCAGGGCCAGCCTGGTCAACCGGGGAATCTTCAAGGGCTGGAGCGAAGACGCCCTGAATGCCTATGTCGAGCAGGCGCTCAAGGACGATGGCCAGGGCGTGGCGCTCAAATGCGCTCCCGAGCGCGAGGTGGACATTTTCAGCAGCTTCCCCCGGCACCTGTGGCGCTCCCTGCGTCACGTGCAGACCCCGAGCCTGGTGATCCATGGCCGCGACAGCTACCCCTACGTGGCCCGTTCGGTGAAACGCTGGGCAACCATCAATCCCCACCTGAGCACGCAAGTGATCGAAGGCCAACACTGCTTCATGCAAGTCGACCCGGCAGCCAGTGCACGGGCCATCCTCGGATTTCTACGCCACGAAGGCCGCTGAAAACCCCGCTGCCAGCCCCCCAGAATAGATGTCACCGTGATATCATTGCCCGGTTTTCCAGACCGGGCCGTGCATCCCGATCACCCTGGAACCCCTGGACAAGGCGCCGCCCAGACGCGCCTGCCACCCCCCCGCCTTGTGTGCAAAAGACCGACGGCGCCATGGAGCCTGCTCCAGCGCGCGCCGCATTGATGCAAACCGCGATGCCCGTCGCCGGTTGTACTTTTTGCCGCCACAAGGAACACAGTCATGCTCTTGAGAACGATGAACATTTCCCGCCGCGCAGGGTTCAGCTTCGCCCTGATCGCCCTGCTGGCACTGGGCCTGGGGGGCTTCTCATTGCTGGAAATGCAGCGCATGAACCAGCAATCCCTTGAGGTCGACCAGAACTGGCAGCCTTCGATCGTCGCCGCCAACGCCCTGGCCCTGACCAGCACCCAGATCCGCACCATCACCCTGCGCATGCTGGTAGTCCGTGACAACAACGATGTACAGGCGCTGCTCACGCGCGTCGGCGAGCTCGACGAGCAGCTCAGCCACCAGCAGGGCGTCTACGAAAAACTGATCACCGAAACCGAGGAACGCGCAGCCTATGAACGCTTTCTCAGCGCCAAGGAGGCCTACAGCAAGGATCAGCATCAGGTGGTGGAACGAGTGCGCCAGGGGCAGAAGGAAGCCGCCATCGGTATCGTCGACGCCGGCCCGTACCTGGCCAACGCCGACGCCATGCTCAAAGAGCTGCTGAAGATCATCGACATCAACACCCGCGGTGGCGTCGCCGCGGCCGAACACACCAGCGAGGTGTTCCAGGGGGCGATCGCCATGGTCGCGCTGATCATGCTGGTGGTGGTGACCCTGACCATCGCCCTGGCCCTGCTGCTGACCCGCAGCATCGTGCAGCCCCTGGGGCAGGCAGTGGCGGTGGCGGAAACCATCGCCAACGGCAACCTCGGGCAGAGCATCACGGTCAGCGGCAAGGACGAACCGGCGCGCCTGCTGCAAGCCCTGCAGACCATGCAGGCGAGCCTGCGCGGCACCCTGCAGCGTATTGCCGACTCCTCCAACCAGCTGGCCTCGGCCGCCGAAGAACTGCACGCGGTCACCGAGCACTCCAGCCAGACCCTGCACCAGCAGAGCAATGAAGTGGAACAAGCCGCCACCGCCGTCAACGAAATGACCGCCGCCGTGGAGGAAGTGGCGCGCAACGCCGTGAGCACCTCGCAAGCCTCCCAGGAAACCGACCGCACCGCCCACCACGGCCGCGAGCAGGTACAGCACACCGTGGACTCCATCGGCCAACTGGCGACGGACGTGACTCAGACCTGTGAACGGGTCGAGCACCTGGCGGTGGACGTGCGCAATATCGGTCAGGTCCTGGAAGTGATCCGCTCGATCGCCGAACAGACCAACCTGCTGGCCCTCAATGCCGCCATCGAAGCCGCCCGGGCCGGGGACGCCGGACGCGGCTTTGCCGTGGTCGCCGACGAAGTGCGGGCCCTGGCCCATCGCACCCAGCAGTCGACCCAGGAAATCGAAAGCATGATCAACACCATCGAGGAAGGCACCGAGGGCGCGGTCAGCGCCATGCGCAACAGCAACGAGCGCGCCCACCTGACCCTGGAAGCGGCCCGCGCCTCGGGGTTGGCCCTGGACCAGATCACCCAGGCCATCACCATGATCAACGAGCGCAACCTGGTGATCGCCAGCGCCAGCGAAGAGCAGGCCCAGGTGGCCCGGGAAGTGGACCGCAACCTGATCAATATCCGCGACCTGTCGACCCAGACCTCGGCCGGGGCCAACCAGAGCAATGCCGCCAGTCAGGAACTGTCGCGCCTGGCGGTGGACCTCAACGCCCTGGTGAATCAGTTCAAGCTCTGAAAAGGCAGCGGCAAGCTTCAAGTTCAAAGCTTGCCGCTTCAAAACGCGTAACGCTCAATCACTTGTCGGACCTTGGCCAGGGCCAGGCCCAGATCGGCCATGTCCACCGAGCCCAGCGCCAGGCGAATGGCGTGGGGCACCGGCCCGGCGCCGACAAAGGGCTCAGCGGTGGACACCGAGACGTTCTCGCGCAGCAGTGCCATGACCACCTGATCGGCCCGGACTTCCTCGGGCAACGGCAGCCAGAGGAAGTAGGCGTTCGGATGGCTGACATAGGCCAGCCCGGCCATGACCTCCCGAGCCAGGGCCTGACGGGCCCTGGCATCCTCGCGTTTTGCCTGCTCCAGCCGCGCCACGCTGCCATCTTCGATCCAGGCGCACGCCAGGGCGGTCATCACCCCCGGAGTGTTCCAGGTGCTGGCACGGATCGCGCGCTCGATCGGCGCCACCCACTTCAAGGGCGCCACCACGTATCCAACCCGCAGGCCGGTGGCCACGTTCTTCGAAAACCCCGAGACGTACACCGTAAGATCCGGCGCCAGGGCGGCCAGGGGCGGCGGCGGGTTGGGCGCCAGGAAGGCGTAGGCGGCGTCTTCGATGATCAGCAACTCGCGGGCCCGGGCAATGGCCACCAGCCGCTGGCGCCAGGCCAGGTCCAGCACCCAGCCCATGGGGTTGTGCAGGGTCGGCATGGCGTACACCGCCCGCACCCGTCGCCTTCGGCACACTGCCTCGAGAGCGTCGAGGTCCGGACCTTGCTCGCTCAGGGCAATGGCCACCAACTCCAGCCCGTGGGCCTCGGCCACCAGCTTGAAGCCGGGGTAGGTCAAGGCATCCACCGCCACCACATCGCCGGGCTTGAGCAGGGCCATCACCGTGGTCGCCAGGCCATGCTGGGCGCCGCTGACCATCAGCACCTGCTCGCCATCCACCGTCAGCCCGCAGCTGGCGAGGTAACGGGCCAGCGTCGCCCGTTCATGGGCGCGCCCGGCGTGAGGCTGGTAGCGCAGCAAGGCCTCAAGATCGCCGGCCAAGGCCAGTTGGCGCAAGGCACTGCGCAACAGCTCGGCCTGCCCGGGCAGCGCCGGGTAGTTGAAATTCAGGTCCAGGGTGCCCGCCGTGGTGGCCGGCTGATCCACCCCCTGCCCCGGAGGCAGGGCAGTTTCCCGAACATAGGTGCCGCGCCCGGCTTCGCCGCTGACCAGGCCAATGGCTTCCAGCTCGGCATACACCCGTGACGCGGTGACCAGCGCCAACCCCTCCTGCGCCGCCAGTTGGCGGTGGGTCGGCAGGCGAGTGCCGGGGGCCAGCACCCCGGCGCGGATATCTGCGGCAAAGGCGTCCACCAGTTGCTTGTAGCGAGCACGGGCCATAGGGCGTTGTATCCATGACAATTTTTTGATTGTGCTGATTTTCAATCCTAGGATGCCTTCGACACAAGCTCCGCCGCGGCGGCCTCCCACCTCTTGAGCACTCCCCCAATGGCACGAACATCGAACCTGCAATCAACCGCCCAGGCCCGCTCCACCAGCGGCTGGCTCAACGGCTTTATCGGCGTGCTGATCTTCAGCAGCTCGCTGCCGGCCACCCGGGTCGCGGTGCTGGAGTTCGAACCGTTGTTCCTCACCGTGGTCCGGGCCAGCCTCGCCGGGCTTCTGGCCCTGTGCCTCCTGCTGCTGTTCAAGGAAAGGCGCCCGAGCCCCGCGCAGTTGCTGCCCCTGGGCATCGTCGCCCTGGGGGTGGTCCTGGGCTTTCCATTGCTGACCGCCCTGGCCCTGCAATACGTGACCTCGGCCCACTCCATCGTGTTTCTCGGCCTGCTGCCTCTGGCCACGGCGGTGTTTGGCGTGTTGCGTGGCGGTGAGCGACCGCGCCTGGTGTTCTGGCTGTTTTCGCTGCTGGGCAGCCTGCTGGTGGTGGGCTATGCCCTGTCCCAGGGCCTGACGGCCTCGCCGCGGGGTGATGCGCTGATGCTCCTGGCGGTGCTGGTCTGCGGCCTGGGTTATGCCGAAGGCGCCAAGCTGTCGCGGACCCTGGGCGGCTGGCAAGTGATCTGCTGGGCCCTGGTGCTGTCGTTGCCGATCATGGCCGCACTGACCCTGTTCAGCGCCCCGCCCCACTTCAGCGGCATCAGCCCGCCAGCCTGGTTCAGCCTGGGCTACGTCTCGCTGTTCAGCATGCTGATCGGGTTTGTCTTCTGGTACCGCGGCCTGGCTCAAGGCGGCATCGCCGCGGTTGGCCAATTGCAATTGCTGCAGCCGTTTTTCGGCCTGGCCCTGGCCGCCGGCCTGCTGCACGAACAGGTCAGCCTGGGCATGCTCGGGGTCACTCTGGCGGTGATCCTCTGTGTGGCCGGGGCCAAGCGCTGGGCCCAGTGACAGAAACGACAGTGGCAGGCTCAAGAGGCCTGCCACTGCTTGCGCCTTACCTGGCGGCGGGTGCTGCAAACGGCTTGGGGTCTAGGTCGGAGAGATAGTGGCAAGCGCACCGATCGCGATGGTCAAGGCTAAAAATCCAAACAAGAAAAACGCCATCTTAGTCATCAGGCCTCCTGAACAGTAGGTGTGCGGTGCAGCGGGCCCGGTTTCCAGCCGGGAGGCCGGACGGGCGCGCCATTTTCAAACCTCGGCTGTTCTGATAACAGACGCAGATACGCAAGAAAAATACGGATCAGAAGGATTGGCCCAGCCTCGCTCGCCGAGCCCAGGGCGCCTGTGTAACGCTAGCGCCGGGCCAACTTATACCGCACACAGTCGTCGTAAAAGCTTTTGCGCAAGGCCTCGGGCCTGATCCGCGACGCACTGTCGTAGGTCTGCTCGGTGATCCCCAGGGCCATCATGCGCATCCAGCCCTTGCTGAACTTGTAGGTCTGGATCTTCTGCCGCGCCGCGTACAGCGACACCCCGGACAATTTCAGCTCCTGGGCCCGAGCAGCGGTGCCTGCGCCCCAACTGCAGACATAACGGTCATTGGCCGCCAGCTCCCGGGCCTGGGCCGCGCAAGCCCCGCCCAGCAGGGCAAAGGACGTCAGGGTAATCAACACATGGCGCATTTTTCGGTCACCTAACCACCTGAAAATAAAGCGATTTTGGCGACATTTCAGACTGTCCGGGGCCAGTATTCTGCCTGACCAATCAAGGCAAAATGCCTGCCAATACTGGCCACCCAGGCGATCCCCCAATGGCGGCTCAGTTGCCCGAGGCCGATACAGCGCAGCATGACACCCGCTGCGCCGGCTGCTCGCCAGTATTCCCAAGAGGAATGCCGGGATAAAAATCGCGCATTGTATTTATCGGACAGGATCTCTTAGCGTGGCGGCTCCCCCTATGGAGATACCGCCGTGACCGCTTCCCGCCCGCGCCTGTACGTCGATGCCCAGTTCACCAGCCCCTATGCCCTGTCCGTGTTCGTGGTGCTGCGGGAAAAGGGCATCGACTTCGAACTGCTGCCGATCGACCTGGAGACGGCCCAGAACCGCGCAGAGGACTACGCCCGACTGTCGCTGACGCAGCGGGTGCCGACCCTGGTGCATGAAGGCTTTGCCCTGTCCGAATCCTCGGCCATCACTGAATACCTGGAGGAGCTGTTCCCCGAACCTGCGGTCTATCCCCAAGACCTGCAACAGCGAGCCAAGGCCCGCCAGGTCCAGGCCTGGCTGCGCAGCGACTTGCTGCCGATCCGCCAGGAGCGCTCGACCCTGGTGGTGTTCTATGGCTGCAAGGGCGAGCCGCTGTCACCCCAGGCCGAAGCGGCGGCGAGCAAGCTGATCGAGGCCGCGCAAGCGCTGTTGGCGGAGGGCCGCGACTGCCTGTTCGGCCAGTGGTCGATTGCCGATGTCGACCTGGCGCTGATGCTCAACCGACTGATCCTCAACGGCGACCCGATGCCGGCGCGCCTGGTGGACTATGCCCGGCGCCAATGGCAACGGCCGGCGGTACAGGAATGGCTGCGGTTGCCACGCCCGGCGCTGTAGCGGCCGGCCGATAGCGCCAGGCCTTCAGGCCTGGGGCTGACGCAAGTAGGCCAGCATGTGCTGGGCATAATCGGCCTTGCCCAGTGGCACACCGTTATGCCGCAGAATGTTGTAGGCCGTGACCAGATGGAAATAGAACTGCGGCGTCGCCCAGTTGCGCGCGAATTCTGCGCCGGTCATGTCGAAGGCAATACCGTTGTGCAGCTCGATGGCGATGGTTCGCTGGCCGCTGTTGTCGATCAGCTCGCGGTCCGCCGCCGCCAGGAACGCCAGGGTGTCGTCGATCAGTGCCCTGGCCTCGGCCATGCTGGCCGGCGCCTGCAACGCAGTCAGCGGCTGCCCGCTCAGGCGCTGGACCGCTTCGCGGGCCTGGGTGCAGGCAAAACGCACCTGGGCCGCCAGGTCATACATGTCCGGTGCCAGCCGCGATTGCAACAGCACCTGGGGTTCGAACCCCCGCTCCCGGGCCTGCTCTTCGCCCTTGGCGAGAAAGCCCTCCAGGGCACGCAGCATCTGGGCAAAACAGGAAACGGTGATTGCGTGGATCGACATGGGTGTTCCTCGATGAGATCAAGACACAGGGGCCGGTTGTTGCCCGTCGCCCCGCCATAAAAGCCGATGGATCCTAGCAGATGTTCCCCCTCTCTCAAGCCGCGGACAACGCCAGAACAGTACCCCTGGACCGATCCGGCTGGTATGGTGCGGCCCTTGAAAAACACACCGCCAGACACTGAGGAAAATGCCCTTGAGCAGTGAAGCAAAAATGACCGGGGACCTGTTCGAAGTCGACAAGCGCCTGGCCCTCAAGCCCATCGTCGATTTCAACAGCTACCTGCGCGCGGCCTTCGCCGACGGCCCTTGCTCCTGCGGTCGTTGCGTCGCCAGCCAGGGTGACGAAACCGGCTACGAGCACCCGCACAGCTTCAACTTTGCCGGCAAGGTCGCCAACCGCCGCTTCGCCACCACTGCCGGCAGCGACGTGCTGCTGGCCCTGAAAAAGGCCTGGTTGTCCTTCACCAAGGCCGAACTGCCAGCAAGCGGCGCGCTGGACCTGGCGACGGTCAAGGACTTCGTCGAGCCCGAACTGCACAAGCGGCTGGTGCCGCTGTTCGTCGCCAGCGGCCTGACCCGCGAAGTGGACGGCCAGTTGCAGATTCAGGCGCAAGTGGCGGCTTGAGACAAGCCTCACGCCTCTGCCGCGGGCACAGAGGCGTGCGACCTAGAGCCAGCGCCGCACGCGCTGGCGATACGTCGCAAAATCCGCACCAAACAACCGCCCGAGCGCCCGTTCTTCGGGAGCGATCTGCAAGCGGTTCATGTACAGGACAAACCCCAGGACGCCCAGCAGCACCAGGGGCGAGGCCAGGTACAGCCCCCAGGCCAGCAACCACAGGGCAAAGCCGACATACATCGGGTTGCGGGTGTAGCGGTAGACGCCCGACGTCACCAACGCCGAAGCCGCTTCGGGCTTCAAGGGGTTGACCGTGGTCCGGGCACGCCGGAACGAGATTCCGCCTGCCAGCACAAACAGCAGCCCAGCCCCGATCAGCGGCAGCGCCAACAGCAGGCGTGTACCCCATGCCAGTTCAAGCCCCGGCAGCCCCAGCGATGCACCGCCCATCAACCCGCCGAACACCAGCGCCACCAGCGGGGGCGGAACCTTGTTTTCCAGTGCCTGCAGCATGATTCTTCCCTCGACATGTTGCGCAATAGACAGGCGACGGATCTCTGGCCCCAGAGGTTGCCCGTCACCCGCCACAGCTTAACGTCACTCAATGATGCGACAAGAAATTCCTCGGAAGCCGGCACTGCCCACTTGAGCATCAGCGCGCATTTGTACATCCTCCTGGCCTCGATCTGATTGTCCCCATCCACTCTGAACCCCCAACTGGAGCGGTTTTAGCGCTGATGGCCCTGAAACCTCGGAATCCCTCAGCATGCAAATCCCCCATCAAGGCAGTTGCCTGTGCGGCGCGGTGACCTATCAAGTGTCCGGCGCGCTGAAAGCCGTCACCCACTGCCACTGCCATAAGTGCCAGAAAGGCCATGGCGCGGCCTTTGCCTCCTACGCCAGCACCCCGCGCGAGAATCTGCACGTCAGCGATGACGGCGCAGCCCTCAAGGGCTATGAGTCCTCCCCCGGCGTGCTGCGCCAGTTCTGCGGCGGCTGTGGCTCATCGCTGTTCTGGCAAGAGACGGGAGGCGAATACACGCAGTGGATTTCAATCGCCATCGCCACCCTGGATACGCCATTCACGGCCCCCAAGCAGAAGCACCATTGCGTGGCCATGAAGGCCAGCTGGCACCAGATCTGCGATCAATACCCGCAAGTCCCCTGACTGCTCGACCCGCCGCTAGCGCGCCGCCAGATCCTTGGGTTTGTAGAACAGGAAATTGCCGATTTCGCGGGTCTTGGTATAGCTCTTGGCCCACTGCGGTGAAACGCTGCGGTCGTGAAAGTACAGGGCGCCGCCGGTGCGGTCCTTGAGCTGCTGATTCAGCGCCTTGCGCGCAATCTCCTTGGCGAGGCTGTAACGCTCCTCCTCCTGCACCTGATCCGGGCGACCATCGCACCACCAGGAGAACTGGCACGGACTTTTTTCCGAGCCCTGCTTGACCACTTCGCACACGGTAGACGGAAAACCTTCATGGCCCAGACGGTTCAGGACCACATCGGCCACCGCTTCCATATCGGCAGACTCGCCCCCTTTGGCTTCCCAATACAGGGTCCGCGACAGACAGGTGATGGCATCGTCCACCGGTGCCTGTCCGGCGGGATCCACGGCCTGGACTTCCGTCCTGGTGATGGGGGCCGCCTGGGGCTCGGCCTTGGGGCTCTGTTTGTCCGCGACCTTCTGCTCCAGGACCTGGGCCTTGTCCTTGGCCACGTCCTGGACCGCCGGTTGCGGCTCGGCGGCCAGAAGTTGGGCGATATAGAGCATCAAACCGTAGCAGCTAAGCCTTGCGATGAAGTGCATGATCGACTCTTCCTACAAGCCATGGACCCTGTGTCAGCGCCAGCCCTGAGCCATTGAGCGACAGGGCCGCGCACCGAGGCCGGCGCATGGGCACGTAGGCGATAACCGACGGGGCATGAGCGGGCCATATCGAGTCGACCATGGCGCCACTCAAACATTCCCTTGAACAATGCTGACCGGGCAAGGGGCGCTGGACCTCGGCGCAGCGCCCCGGCTCAGCCCCTAGAACTTGTAGCCCAAGCCCACCATGTACACCAACGGGTCGACATCCACATTGACCTTGGAGCGAACCCCAAGCTGGGTGTTGTTCACATAGGCATCGGTATTGATGTCGATGTAGCGCATCTGCGCGTTGAGCATCAGCCGGTCGGTGAGCATGTAGTCCATGCCCACTTGTGCCGCCCAGCCCCAGGAGTTGCCGGCGCGAAAGTTGTCGAAGCCTGCGGCGGAAGCCCGGCTGCCGACCTTTTCATCGTAGATCCAGGTGTAGTTGAGCCCTGCCCCCACATAGGGCTGGAACGCCGATTTGCTGTGCATCGGGTAGTACAGCAGGCTCAGGGTCGGTGGCAGGTGCTTGAGGGAACCGAGCTTGCCATCGGCGATACCGCCGGCGGTGCCGCTGAGGCTCACGTTGTGTTCAAAGGGGGTCGCCGCCAACAGTTCCACCGCCAGATGGTTGGTCAGCATATAGGCGAAGTTCAGGCCCAATTGGGTATCGCTGCCCAGGCTGGCCTTGCCCCCCAGGCTGGTGCCGGCCAGGGCGCCACGATCGACCTTGACGCTGGAGCTGCTCTCGCGCGGGTCAACCGTCACCGCGCCGGCGCGGACAATAATGTCGCCGGCCTCGAAGGCCTGGGCCGTGGAAACCGCCAGGGTAGACAACAGCAGGCTGGTACTCAGAAGGGTCAATTTACGCATGCATCACTCCACTACTCGAACAACGGCCAACCCGCCAGCCGTGATCACGGCGGGCTGTGCCAGGGAGGCTCGAGTATCGAGAAGCGGGTACAGGCGCACATCTGCCGAATGACATAGGCCGCGGCCGATCTGGCGCCGGATGCGTTGCGGAGTGTTTCCTGAATCAAGGCCGCGGCCGGCATCGGCGGCCAATCGCGACCGGACCTCGGTCAGTCCAGCAAGCCGGCGTGCTTCAACAGCTCACCCAATCCCTGGGGCACCAGCGGCGTGTGCTCAGTGAAACTGGCGCTGCCCTGCCAGCGGGCGACAAAGGGCGCGCCGTCGCTTTCCTGAGCATCGAGTTGAGCGCGCTGGTAGAGCGTCGCATCCTCGAAGCGGGCGTCGTACACCTGGACGATTTCATGGCCGGGTTTGCCGTCGTACACAAACAGGCTTTCCAGGGTGCCGATCAGCCGCAGGTTGTTGATCGACTGCCCCAGCTCCTCCTGTACTTCGCGAACAATGGCCTGGGCGCTGTGCTCACCAAAATCGATCCCACCGCCCAGCGGCCGGAACAGCGTCTGTTGCGTGTCGGCATCAACGAACTGATTGACCAGGATCTTGCCCTGGTGGTGGAAGACACACAGCGCCAGGGCGCGGATACGGGGCTCAGCCAAGGGATGAAGTCCATTCAAGGGGCGCAAGGCGCGGCATTAGAGCATGGCGCAAGGAGCGTCAGCCAGCGTAGAAATACTTAACCGCCAGCGTCGGCACCTCCTCCATCGCCGACCACAATTGCTCGTCCAGCTCGCCACCGATCAGCTCATATTGCTCGTCACTCAGCAGCTCGGGAATGTCCCACAGCCGCTGCAGTTGCGGGTGATCTTCAAGAGGCCCGATCAACTCCCGCTGGCGGCTGACCACGGCGTGGGTGCTACGCGCGCCAATGGCAACCAGCGCCTTGAGCGCCAGCTCGTAACTGCGCTCGCCCCAGTTGCAGAAGAACTGCAGGAAGCCCCCGTTGTAACCGTCCGCTTCCAGGCGCCACAGCGCCACGATCAACTGATCGTCCTCTGGCAATTGCTCCAGTTGCCACTCCAGAGCCTGCAGCCGCCCCATGGATTCCCGGCACAGGTGCTCCCAGATCCAGTCGAAGGCGTCGATGCTGACATCCGCGTCTCCCAGGTGCGGCCAGGACACCGAGATCCCATGCGGGTGGATCTGAAACTCCGCACGCTGCTCGGGCGTGGCGCTTTGCAGCCGGCTGTGACGACTCAGGGGTTGGCGCAAGACCAGGCCGTCGGCCCAGCTCAGGCAGAGCGCCTCATCTTCGAAGTCGACATGGAGGATGGGAGGGAATTTCAAAACGCCACCTATTTTTTCCTGAAGGTCTTGGCCGACGGACGAACAATCACTTGCTCTACAGCGCAAAAGTGCCGCGACGTCCTTAAATTTGCCGCATTGCTGTGTCTGGACGGCGGCAGGCTTATCGAATTCAGTTGGGGCCCGCCTTCTCGCGCTGGAGCATCCGGTTGCAGGCCGTCATCAGCATCCCGCTCAACAGCCCGATCAGCAGGAACGGAAAGAAACCATGAGTCAGCAGCGGCACCCAGAAGCCCAGCCCCGCGGACCAGCCCTGAGGATTGACCATCAACCCCTGTGCCCCGGACAGCAGCCAGACCACCAGGCCACTGAGGCCGCCACCGATCACGTAGCGCCAAGGGGTGACCAGTACCCGCTCCACCAGCCACAGCATCGGCCAACACACCAGTACGCTCAGCCACGCGCCGATCAACCCGCCGAAGAAAAACATCGGCAGGCTTTCCACGCCTTTGGGATAGAGCGCCGTAGCGATGCTGCCCAGGGTCAATGCACCCGACAGAGGCACCGCCAGGAGCCGCCCCCAACCCTGCCGAACTCGTCCATCAAGCGGCACCGGCAGCTTGTCGATACCACGGATCACCAGGCTGTACAGGCCACCCAGGGCCAATCCGCCGGCCAGCGGCAGTAGCAACAACTGCATCCATGACGCACGCACCAACAAGGTCGCGACCAGGCTCAAGATCAAGCCGAGCCACAGATAGCGCGTCCTGGCTTGCGGGCAGCGCCGGTCGATCCACAGCAACAGGGGAATGCCCAGGACCATGGCAATCACGCTGCCAAACAAAAAACCGGAAAACAGCTGCGTGCCATTCCAGCCCTTGATCAGGCCCTTGATCACGGCATAGACCAGACCGGCGCATGCCGGCAGTGCAAACAATCGGAGTTCGGCGTTGGGCCGCATTGGGTTCCACCTGAGTTGGCAGCGGGTGCCGGGTTGAATAGTGGAGCGTTTTTACACAACTGCGGCGGACTAATCCACTGCTGGAAAAACTGTGCAACCTTAAGCCCGGCAATGGCTTATTACTCAATATCGGGTTATACAACTGGGCGAAAATTCATCCAGACACTCACCGTAAAGACCACCCACCGATGCTCTCAGCCCAACAAGCCTGTGCTCTGGTGCTCGCCATGCATGACGGCATTATCAACGATGGAAAGCCTGAGCGTTTTGTCATTCAGTCCTGCGAGCTCTGCCCCCTGAGTGCTTACTGGGTGATCAGCTGCAACAGCGCGGATTATGTGCAGCACGGCGTGGAGTCGAGTTGCTATATCGGCATAAACGCCCACCTGGTCAACGTCCAGATTGGAGTGGTCGACGCCATCGGTAGTGCCATCAGCGTGGATGACTACCTGCAAGACAAGTACGATCAGGACGCTGCGATGGGCAACCTGCGGCAAAAACTGGCCTGCACCTATCCACAGGTCGTTGCACTGCTGTCAGAGCAGAACAAGCATTGGCTTGCAGGCAGCCGCCGAGTCCTGCTGCTAGCTCAACAGCAGCTCTGCGGCCAAGGCGTGCCCAGCACGATCAGCTTGGTGCCTGAAACAGCCGGTGCAATTCCTCTGGACGGGCAACTCTGCCACGCTGACGCGGTCCTGCTAGCGCTGCGGCGCAGGTTGCAAGGACCCAGCGTTGACCGACGCGATACGAAAGGAAACTTGACGTGCTGGCACGACTGAACGGACAGGAACTGCATTTCTTTGGCACACCCAAAGCATTCAATGCCATGGCACGAGCCATTCGCAAAGGCCGGCACGGCGACTCTCAATCGATGCCGCTGGAGCAGGAGCAATCAAGTTTCAGCACCCTGTTCCTGAGTTGTTCCGGTCAATCGAGCAGGATCTGGATTGAGCACAGCAAGGTTCATATCCAGTATGCCGAGGCCAGTAAAAACCAACTCTACCCTTGCCTCTCCATGCCCGCTGAAACAGCGCCGGGTGCGCTTTTTTTCATTGACAAACTGCAACAGGATCACCCACCGCTGCTCACCGACGACTCGCTGAGCCTTGTGCTGCATGTCATCGCGAACGACGCCGATGCTTGATCTGTATCTGAAAGAGTAAACAGGCCCATGAAAATCTACCTCGACGACGAACGCCAGACCCCGCAAGGCTGGATTCGCACCTACTGGCCGGACGAAGTCATCGCGTTGCTCAAAGCCGGCGGCGTCGAAGAGATCAGCCTCGACCACGACCTCGGAGATGACCAGCGCGGCACCGGTTACGACGTGATCCTGTGGATCGAAGAGGCCGTGGCCCTGAATGGCTTTCGTCCACCGCGCATTCACATCCACTCGGCCAATGCCAGCGCCGTGGAAAAGATGCGCGCCGGCGTGCAAGCGATCGATCGACTGGCCCGCAACAACGGATGCCGCCCATCAACCGACAACACAGGCATCTGACCCCATGAGCGGCAACCTGTATGGCTACATCCACTGCTTTGACCCTTCGCCGGCTGCCGAAGCGCACAATCGCGCGGTGCTGCACAGCCTGCCAGTGACGGGTGCGCAGATCACCAGGGCGCTTTTCAGCGTGCTGCCAAACAGCCCGGGGCATTGCTACTACGGGCATATGATGCACTTCGCCACCTACCCCAAAGGCAGTTACATCTTCGATGATGCGTGGCTAGACGAGTACGAAGCCCTGCTGGAGCGTTTGTTCTGGGACAACTCTGAGGTGGTGCATACCTATTGCGGCGAACGTCGGACCTGGGACTCCAGTAAAACCCAAGGGCTCGCGCAACCCACAGGCTTGAAGATCAGCGATAGGAAGGTCTTCCCCTCCTACCACGACCTGCAAGCCATCGAAGACCGCGATGTACCGGTGCCCGGCAACCGCTGAAAGGCCGCCCCGCCATTCCCCCCCCATGACTACACAAGGAGCACGTGATGCCACTCAGTCCTCTGCAAGCGAAAACATTGGCCGATGCGGTAGCAGGCTATGCCTTACGGTCCTGGCGGCAATCAAACAGGACCCGACCCGGATTCGTATCAGTAAAGCCAACTCGAACGCTTACGAAGGCTGGTGCGAACGCCTGGCTGACATCGCTCGGACCTACTTGCCCGATGCCCGTGTCGCGGATGTGGAACGTGGTTTCTTTCAGATGATTCAAGACAACAAAGTCGCGGCTGCCGCCGCCATCCTGAGAGATGCCTGAAGCCCGGGCCAGCTGTCGACGACTTGAGCACCGCCCTGCACTTGGCCAAGTGCAGGGGGCAGCTCACCGAACGCTACGTTCCGCCCTCAATAACGAGTACTGCTGCAGATCATGATGCGCCCCCAGCCAATACCCCGCCTGCCGTGAAAGCCCTTCGCGCACAAACCCCATCCGCTCCAGCAACCTGAGGCTCGCCAGGTTCTGCGGGTGCGCCTGGGCCTCGATGCGTTTCAACGCCATGTGGGCAAAGCCCCAGTCGAGGATGGCCGCCAGCGCCTCGCTCATCAGCCCCTGCCCTTGCGCCGCACGCGCCAGCTCGAAGCCGATGGCGCAGCTGCGCCACGGGCGGTTCCATTTGAACAGGCCACAGGTGCCCAGCAGGCCGGGGCCGGACTGGCGCTCGATGCCCCAGCGAACGCCCGGGTTGGGCAAGCTCCGCCAGCTGGCGAACTGGGCCAGCAGTTGTTCGGCCTGTTGCTCATCAGTCATGGGGTCGGTGCCGAACCACTGCATGGCATCGGTATCGCTGTGAATGGCGAACAACCCAGGAACATCGGCCGGGCACAGTTCCCTGAGGATCAGGCGCGGGGTATGGATAACCGGAAAGCCACTCATATCGACACCCGCCCTAGCCTGCCAACCGTCGGCCCAGGATGAGCGCATACTCGCCCTTGATCTGCTCAAAGCCGTACTTGTGCTCCAGGCGCTTGACGATGAAGTGCCCACGGGCCATGTCCTGATAGAAGTCGGTGAACAGCGCATTGATGGTGGCGCCGGTCAAGGCGCCGATCACCGGCACCGCCTGGGCTGCGAACTTGCTGGAGATGGTCACGCCGTAACGGCTGGCGACCTTCTCGATCAGTAGCGCCAGCCACTTGCCCACCTGCCCCGGCGACAGCCGGCCGGCCGCACCGGCGCCCTGTTTGGCGGCGATGGCCGCCAGTTCCTTGGACAACTGCTGCATGGCCTGGGTGGTGAAGCTGCGGGTGATGTAATAGCCGGTCTCGGTGGCGTCATCGGCCTGGCTGTTGCCGCCCATGGCGAACACTTCGATGCACGCCTGCTTGGTGGCGAAGTCCTCCAGGTCGAAGCCTTCGCTGCGGGCCACATCGGCCACCGAGCGCATCATGATGGTGGTGGAAATGGGCAGCTCGACAAACAGCGCGGCAAACCCGAAAGCGCCGCCCACTGCGCCGCTGGTGGCGGCATAGACTTTGTGCAAGAAGGTCGACGCCTGTTTTTTCGGGGTGTTTTCCAGGCTCCACAGCG
Organism: Pseudomonas protegens; assembly: GCF_013407925.2. Taxonomy (NCBI): domain Bacteria; kingdom Pseudomonadati; phylum Pseudomonadota; class Gammaproteobacteria; order Pseudomonadales; family Pseudomonadaceae; genus Pseudomonas; species Pseudomonas protegens. Next base: position 633,356 of record NZ_CP060201.1, read on the forward strand.
CGGCATCGGCGGAGGTATGCAGCGCGGCCACCACCGCGTCATTGATTTTTCCCGACACCCAGTTGGGCAAGGCTTTGACCGCGCTTTCAATCGGCGAGCCGAGCAGGCCCGACAGGCGCGCGGTCAATGAAGGGGATTCCAGCAGGCTGACCGCCCGCTTCAGGTCCTGATAATCCTCGGGACTGTCTTTGATGCTCACCGGTTTCTCCATGGGCTGCGACCTACTGCGCCCGGGAAGCATAAACCGCTGGCCGCCCACATCACGACAAGATTTATCCTGCCGGGGCGACCCCACGAACCTGACGGCTCGTGGAATCGCAGAGGCAGCAGATCACTCCTGCAGCCAGACCCGCACCTGCGGCTGTGCGCCTTCGATGAACACCAGGCTGGCCACCTGCCCCGCCTCGATCAGGTCCTGACGGGCGCATTGCAGGGACTCCAGCAGCGGCGCGTGCTGCACCAGCTCAACGCGCGCCACCGCGGCCTTCATCGACTGCCGGGCATCGGACTTGGCCTTGCGAATGGCGGCCAGCGTGGCACTGACCGCCTGCAACAGCGGCTCGACAAAATCCTCGGCCACCTGCGCCTCGGGCCACTGGGCCCGGTGCACCGAACCCGGCTGCCAGCAACGCCAGACCTCCTCGCAGACAAAGGGCAGAAACGGCGCGAACAAGCGCTGCAGGACACTCAAGGCCGCCGCCAGGGCGTTGCGCGCCGAATGCCCCTCGGGGCGATAGGCGCGGCGCTTGACCAGCTCGACATAGTCATCGCAAAACCACCAGAAGAAGCCCTCGATGCCGGTCAGCGCGCTGCTGTAGTCGTAGCCCACCAGCGCCGCCTCGGCGGCGGCGGTGACCGCTCCGAGGCGTTGCAGCATGGCCTGGTCCAGCCTCTGCTCGACCGGCCCGTGAGGGTCGCCCGGCACGCCGAACACCAGCTTCGACAGGTTGAACAACTTCAGCGCCAGGCGCCGGCCGATCTTCATCTGCTGTTCTTCGAAGGCGGTATCGCTGCCCGGGCGCCCGAGGGCCGCCCAATAGCGCACGGCATCGCTGCCGTACTGCTCCAGCAGGCACTGGGGCGTGACCACATTGCCCCGCGACTTGGACATCTTCTTGCGGTCCGGATCGAGGATCCAGCCCGACAGCGCCACATGCTTCCAGGGCACCGCGGCCGCCTCGAAGTGGCTGCGCACCAGGGTCGAGAACAGCCAGGTGCGGATGATGTCGTGGCCCTGGGGGCGCAGGTCCATGGGGAAGACCCGTGCAAACAGGTCGTCGTCCTCCTCCCAGCCGGCGGCGATCTGCGGGGTCAGGGAGCTGGTGGCCCAGGTGTCCATGATGTCCCGCTCGCCGATAAAGCCATGGGGCTGGCCGCGTTGCTCGGGACAAAAGCCCGCTGGCGTATCCAGGGTCGGGTCCACCGGCAGCGAGCGTTCGTCCGCCAGGATTGGCCGGTCGTAGTCCGGCTCGCCCTGGGCATCCAGGGGATACCAGAACGGAAGCGGTACGCCGAACACCCGCTGGCGGCTGATCAGCCAGTCGCCATTGAGGCCGCCGACCCAGTGCTCGTAGCGGCTGCGCATGAACGGCGGATGCCACGCCAGGGCCTGGCCGCGATCGAGCAGTTGCTCGCGCAGCGCCTCGCTGCGCCCGCCGTTGCGCAGGTACCACTGGCGCGTGGCGACAATCTCCAGGGGCTGGTCGCCCTTCTCGAAGAACTTCACCCCGTGTCGGATCGGCCGCGGTTCGCCAGGCAAGGCGCCGCACTCGCGCAACAGCGCCAGCAACAACTTGCGCGCCTGGGGCAGGCTGCGCCCGGCCAGCGTCTCATAGGCTTGCCGCGCGGCTGGCGTGGCCAGCCAGTCGGGAATCTGAGCCAGCAGCCGACCATCCGCGCCGATGATCGAGCGCGTGGGCAACTGCAGCTCGCGCCACCAGAGCACATCGGTCAGGTCGCCAAAGGTGCAGACCATCGCCAGCCCGCTGCCCTTCTGCGGGTCGGCCAGGACGTGGGCCAGCAACGGCACCTCGACCTCGAACAACGGCGAGCGCAGCTGCTGGCCGAAGCGCCCCTGGTAACGCGGATCGTCCGGATGCGCCACCAGTGCCACGCAAGCCGCCAACAACTCGGGACGAGTGGTGGCAATGCTCAGGTCCGGGCCGTCGATGCCCTGGAACCGCAGGTCGTGATAGGCCCCCGCCACCTCCCGCTCCTCCAGCTCGGCCTGGGCCACGGCGGTCTGGAAGGTCAGGTCCCACAGGCAAGGCGCCTGCTGGCTGTAGAGCTCGCCGCGCCGGTAGTTGCGCAGCAAGGCGCGCTGGCTGATCCGCTGCGCACGCTCATCGATGGTGGCGTAGGTCAGGCCCCAGTCCACCGACAGGCCCAGTTGCATGAACAAGCGGCGAAAGGCCTGCTCGTCGAGGGCGGTCAACTGGTGGCACAGCTCGACAAAGTTGCGCCGGCTGACCGGCGCATAGTCGGCGCGGCGCTCGGCTGCCTGGGCAGGAGGCTGGAACTGCGGCTGGTAAGGCGCCTGGGGATCGCAGCGCACGCCGTAGTAGTTCTCGACCCGGCGTTCGGTGGGCAAGCCGTTGTCGTCCCAGCCCATGGGGTAGAACACGGCCTTGCCGCGCATGCGTTGAAAGCGCGCGATGATGTCGGTGTGGGTGTAGCTGAACACATGGCCGACGTGCAACGAGCCCGAGGCCGTGGGGGGCGGTGTGTCGATGGAGTAGACGGCGTCCCGGGTGGCACTGCGATCGAAGGCGTAGGTGCCCTCTTCCAGCCAGCGCTGGGACCAGCGTGTTTCGAGGTGTTCAAGCGAGGGTGTGGCGATGGGGCAAAGCGTTGCGGTTACACGTTTAACGGTGACATAGCATCCTCCTGTTATCACCCGATGGCGCCGCAAAGGTCGGCGCCGAGGGAAAAATGTATAGAGGATTGCGCGGCATTAGTAAATCGCCCCGGCGCAGCTTTTTGCATTGCGCCTCAATCGAACTGCAGTTCTGCAGCCGATGCCGGGTACTGGGTCTGCAGGCGCCGCAGGCACTGCTCCATCAGCCGCGCATCGTCCGGCAAGCGCCGACAGAGCCCGTGCCAGCCGCGGATGCGCAACTGCAGCGGCAGCTCCACCAGACCGGAAATCGCATCCCAGAAGGCATCCCAATTGCAGCCATACCACTGGGGCAAACCCAAGGCGTCGCGCAAGGCCAGGTGCAGTTCGCGGGCCGTGCCCAGGTCGCGTACATCGATTTCCAGCAATGGCAGGCGAGTCATGTTGCGTGTCTCTGCTCAGGTTGACCGGCCGCCAGCATACCCGATGCCAAGGCCCATCCTGGCAGGCGTTGATGCAGCGCAATCAGTCGCGGCCAATCGCTGGCACACTCCGGGCTTTCGCCGCACAGGAACAACCGGCATGGCGATCCCCCAGGACAAGGAACAACTGCTCAAGGCCATCGACAGCCACTTCAATGCCCTGAGCCAAGCGCTGGATCAAGTGCCCCCGGAGCGGGTCGACGAACGCAGCCTGGAAGGCCACGTCAAGGGTACGCGGATCAGCGTTTCCGAGCTCCTGGCCTACCTGCTGGGCTGGAGCGAGCGAGTACTGGACTGGCTGGAAAAGGACCTGGCCGGCCTGCCCATGGCCTTTCCAGCGGACGGCTTCAAGTGGAACCAGTTGGGCCTGCTCGCGCAAAAGTTCTACCGCGACCATGACGCCCTGGCCTACCCGCAAAAGCGCCAACGCCTGGAGGCGGCCAAGCAACGGATCGTCAGCCTGATCCGGCAGCGTGACAATGCCGCGCTCTACCAATGCCCCTGGTACGCCAAGTGGACCCTGGGCCGGATGATCCAGCTCAACACCGCCGCGCCCTACGCCAACGCCCGCGGACGCTTGCGCCGCTGGCTCAAGCACCACAGCGCCCCATGACGGCAGCGGCGCCACCGGGGCGCCGCTGCACAGGGGGTTTACAGGTGCTTGCCAAAGAACGGCAGCAGTTGCTCCATGGCCAGCGCCACCGCTTCAGCGCGGTCGTACAGGTCATAGTGAGAAAAGCCCTGGGCCACCACCAGGTGCTTGTCCTTGGACGCGGCGCGGCCGTGGATTTCCAGGCCATCGCGGTAGGCCCCGAAGCCGCCGGGCTTGTCGCCGATCACCACCATCAGCGGCTGGGTCAGCAGCACTTCGGCCTGCAAGAAGGCGTCCCAGCCGAAGGCCGCGCCGTTGAAGGACAACAGGCCGCTGGTGGCGCCATTGGGTTGCTGGCCACGGGCGGTCTTGTAGTAGTCGGTGGCTTCCAGCACGTCGATATCGCTGATGCCGCTCTGCTGCGCTTCGGCCCTCGAGGCCGGCAGGTAGTTGATCACCTGCCTGGCCGCGCCTTGCGCCTCGGCGGTGCGCTGGCGGGCGATGGCCTGCAGGGCACTGACGGGATCGAATTGACTGAAGCCTTCGCGGATCAGCCGGCCGAAGTTGACCCCGGTGATCGAGGCCAGGGCCTTGATCCGGTAGTCGGTCATCGCCGCATGGATGGTGTAGCCACCGCCGCCGCAGACACCGATCGCGCCGATGCGCTCAGGGTCGACATAAGGCAGGGTCACCAGGTAGTCGATGGCGAAGCGGATATCCGACACGCGGATCGCCGGGTCTTCGATGAACCGCGGCTGACCGCCGCTGGCGCCCTGGAAACTGGCATCGAAGGCAATGACCACGAACCCGGCCCGGGCCAGCCCGGCGGCGTAGATATTGCCGGAGGTCTGCTCCTTGCAACTGCCGATCGGGTGGCTACTGACAAGCGCCGGGTAGCGGCGGCCCGGATCGAAGTCCGCCGGCAGGTAAAGGTCCGCGGCGTTGTCCCAGCCGAGGTTGCGGAAGCTGACGTGCTCGATGCTGTTGCTCATGAAGATGCTCCTTGAGCCGCCCTGGGCAGGCTCGTCTGGATCGATAGGCGGACCGCTGCGGCACAGGTGGGCAGATGCGGTACTGACAGGCAAGACGGCGGGCGGCCGTCGCAATCGGGCGTAACAGAGGTGGCCCGGGGCAGCGCAGGCCCTGAGGCTGCTGCGTCGCTGGGGGCCAGTATAAAAATGGCACGCGGCGAAACCTTGCCTATTCCAACGACAAGCTTGCCTGTTCTGCGCTTTTTGCTGATTCGCCCGAGCCATCCTCGGCCATGCCAGGACAGCAGGCCCAGCCTGGCCTCGGCCGCGTCACCGGCGTGCACGAAGGCACACCGATGCCCGGCAACCCGCGGTTCTGCGGCTTGCGCCGGTTTGCCTATTTTGTCGAGCCCGGTCCTGGGTTCCGGCGCGCGGGCTCAACCGGCCTCGCGCATCCGGCGGATATCCCGCTGTGGCGGTGCGCCGAACACCCGGCGGTACTCCCGACTGAACTGCGAGGCGCTTTCGTAGCCCACCAGCCCGGCGGCACGACCGGCATCGAGGTTCTGGTTGAGCATCAGTTGCCGGGCTTGCTGCAGGCGCAACTGCTTGTGGAACTGCAGCGGACTGACGCCGATGATCGCGCGAAAATGCTGGCGGAACGTCGATGCACTCATATGGGCCCGTTGCGCCAGATCGTCGATGCGCAGCGGCTGGGTGAAGTTCTGCTTGAGCCAGGCCACGGTCCTGAAAATCTGCTGGCTTGGCGAGCCGACCGCCAGCAGCTGTTGCAGGGCCCGGCCGTGAGGCCCGGCCAGCAGGCGCACGATGATCTCCTGCTGAATCAGCGGCGCCAGTTGCGCAATCAGTACCGGCTCGTCCAGCAATCCCAGCAGCCGCTCCAGGGCATTGAGCAGTCCCGCATCCAGCTCATCCACCACCACGGAGCGATGACCGCTGGCCTGGGACGGGAGCGGCGGCGGCATCTGCGCGGCGGTCTGCAGGATCTGCTGCATGTCCAGGGTCAGCATCATGCCCAGAAAGGGTTCCGCCACCGAGGCCCTGGACACCCGCGCCACCACCGGCTGATCGATGCTGGTCAGCATGCCCTGCCCGGCCTGGTAGTCGATCACCGCATCATGCAGCAGCACCTGCTTGCCGCCCTGGGCAATCACCCCCAGGCCCAGGCTGTAGATGCAGGGAATGGCCGAGGTCGGCGTGGCGCGCCGATGCAGGGTCAGGTTGGGCACGGCACTGGGAAAGTCGCCGGAACCCGGGGTGTGCCGGGCGATCAGGCGGGCGAGCGTGGTGGCGTTCTGCGGTTGGGTCATGGTGCGGACTATCGGAATGGACGAACGTACAGGCGGCCACTGTGCGCCGATTGCCCGCGCAGATCGAGTGTTTCTTCAAGGCCGCCGAAGGCGCCTGGCCCGACTCGGGGCCGGCAACCACTGGCAAAGGCCTGCAATCGGCTGGCAATCGCTTGCCCATGGCGGCCAGCCCCTGCCCCGCGCCGCGCCAGGCATCGCGGCCGCAGCCGTGCTGCCTGGGGCCGCGGGCACCTGGCCCGGGTCTTGCTCAGCTGGCCTCAGACCAACCAGGGAGTCGTCACATGACAGGAAGCATCTCAAATACCACGTCGCTGTTTGCCACGGGCCTCAAAGGAATCACCCGGGCACTGGAAAATGGCACGCTCAAATCCATGAAGATTCAGGTCGCGAACGCAACGCCGCAAATGCAGGCCAGGCTCGACGCCAACGTTCAACAAGCACAGGCCGCGGATGCCAAGCTGATCGCCCAATACAGAGCCAACCCCACCTGGGCGACCTTCGACGACAAGAACAACTCCGTCGCATTGCCCGATGTGCAGTCCCTCACCAAGGACGACGCCACCCATGTACTCAAGGGCCTGCAATACCTGCAGGACATCGGGCGCCTGGACGGCAGAACCATCACCGCCAAGAACGGCAGCCAATCGACGGCCAGCGCTGCGCTCTATCAGGATTGGCTGCTGGCCCGGATCGGCGTCGACGCCCGTGCCTGAGTAGCCTCGGCCCTGGCTGTGCGACAACGCCTGAACAGGCGTTCGCCAGCCAGGCCCCCGGCGCCCGGTCAGCTCAGGCGTTTGTGCAGGAAAAAGCGCTGGTGCTGCGGCGGAAAATCATCCAGCCGACCGAACTCGCTGAAGCCATGCCGCTGATAGAACTCCGGCGCCTGAAAATCGAAGGTATCGAGCCAGATGCCGACACAGCCTTTTTCCCTTGCCGTGTCCTCGGCCATCTTCAGCAGCTGCGCGCCCGTACCCTGACCCCGTGCCTGCTCAGGGATCGCCAGCAGCTCGATGAACATCCAGCGATAAAAGATCTCGGCCTGCAGGCCGCCAATGATTTCACCGCTGTGCTCATCCCTGATCACCAGGGCGATGGCTTGTGGTTTGGGGTCGCCCGCCTGGGCCAGGTTATGGGCACGCAAGGGCTTGAGAATGGCCGCACGCACCTCCTGTCCCGGGTCAACCAGCATTTCAATACGCGTTGTCATTCACCGATCCCTTGGATAATTGCACCGTCATGCATGGTTGAAGGTGTCGCCACATCACCCCGTGGTGATGTGGCGTTTCGCGAGATTACACCGCCAGAAGCCCAGCGTTGCGGGTCACAGCCTAGTGGCTGAGGTACTGCTGGGTCTTGCTGTCATAGACATAGGTGAGGTTGTCGGCCGCCACCAGCGGACGGACTTTTTCCGGCCCCTGGAAGGTGGTGCCGCTGACCTTGACCTGCACCTGCGGCAGCGACTCCTGGCCGGCGACGAAACTCAGCTCACCGTCGCTGCCGATGCACGGCATCACCGCACCGTCGTCGCAGGCCGCCGAATTGTCCTCACCGGTGCGCACCTGGCCGACATGGGACCAGATCCAGCCGTCGTCTTCGGGTTTCTTGTGCGGGTTGAACACGAACAGCGTGTAGCCCTTGGTGATGATGCCGTCCTCAAAGGTGGCCGTGGGCACCGCCAACAGCAGCCGCCCATCGCCAGTGCGGTGTTCCAGGGCCTGGCGCCCGGTGTCCACTTCCTCGGGCTTTTCCCGGCCGCCAAAGAAGCCGATCTTGCGCTCGATACTGAGTATGGAATAGGCCGGCGTCTGGCCCGGGTGGGTGAGTTCGAAGGTGGCATCGGCCAGCCGCACCTGGACCTCGGGCGCGGCAAAATCCTCGCCCTGGCGGGAGGCGCTGTCCCGGGTGTGCCAGACAAACGCCGCGTAGTAATGCTTGCCGTCGAAGTCCAGCTCCTTGCCGTACCAGAACGTGGCGGTGACACCGTCCTCCAGCTCCACTTCCTCATTCGCCGCGGGAACCTCGACGTTCTGCATCACCGCCAGCACCGCGCCGGGGGGAATCGGTGCCTCCTTGGCCTCAACCAGCGCTGGCGCCGCCAGGGTGAAGGTTGATAACAGCAGCCCTGCCAGGCCTTTGCCCAAGCAGCCTTGCATGAGCGAACCGGCCTTGATCGTGATTTTCATCGCTTGAACGTCCCTGTGAGCCTGTAGAGAACCGCGGACCGCGTCGGCGGCGTCGTGCATGACGCGACGATCATAAAGGCAGGTTTTCGGCACCGACAAGATGCTGGCAAATGGCAAGTGCGCGCGCTCATTTCGGGTCTGGACTGCTCGATGGCGGCAACAGCAGGCTTTGCTGCTGCCACGGCTTGCATGCAACATATGGATTTCCGTATATTCGATTTCCCATATATTCAAGCCGCCACCATGATGACGCCTGCCGACGTATTCAAGAGCCTTGCCGACGAAACCCGCGCCCGCGCCACCCTGCTGATCGCGCACCAGGGCGAACTGTGCGTCTGCGAGCTGATGTGCGCCCTGGACGACAGCCAGCCGAAGATCAGCCGCCATCTGGGCCAACTGCGCAACAGCGGCCTGTTGCTGGATCGCCGCCAGGGGCAGTGGGTTTATTACCGCCTCAATCCGGATCTGCCCGCCTGGGTGCACCAGATCCTGCAAGTGACCCTGCACGCCAACGCCGACTGGCTCCAGGACAACGCTGCCCGCCTGCAGAACATGGATGGACGCCCGGTCCGCGCCGCTGCCTGCTGCTGAATCGGCAAACAATCGAGTCGTTGAAATCCACCCCGCAGCGCGAGGAGCACCCCATGCGAGTCCTGTTCATGTGCACGGCCAATAGCTGCCGCAGCATCCTCTGTGAAGCCCTGTTCAACCACCTGGCGCCCGAGGGATTTGCGGCCCTGAGTTCGGGCAGTTTCCCCAGGGGCCAGGTGCTGCCCCGCAGCCTGGCCACCCTGGAGCGGGCTGGCATCGCCACCAGCGGCCTGTACAGCAAGGGCAACGACGCCTTCGCCGACAACCCGCCCGACATCGTGATTACCGTCTGCGACAAGGCCGCGGGCGAAGCCTGCCCGGTGTACTTCGGCCCCGCACTCAAGGCCCACTGGAATCTGGAAGATCCCTCCGACGTCCGGGGTGACGAAGCCTGCGTCGACGCCGCCTTCCGCGCCACCCTGGCGCACATCGAGCAGCGCTGCCGGGCCTTCCTGGGCCTGCCTTTCAACCACCTCAGCCGTGAGCAACTGCAGCACGAGTTGAACCGTATCGGCACACTCTGAGCCGGAGGCCACATGTCAGAACAGCTGTCAGAACACCTGCCCAACCTCGACCTCTCCCTGCTCGATGGCAAGCACGCCAGGCCCGAGCACAAACCGCGCATCATGCTGCTGTACGGCTCGACCCGGGAGCGCTCGTTCAGCCGCCTGCTGGTCGAAGAAGCCGCGCGCCTGCTGCAGCACTTGGGTGCCGAAACCCGGATCTTCGATCCGTCCGGCCTGCCGCTGCCCGACGATGCTCCCGTGGAGCACCCCAAGGTTCAGCAGCTGCGGGACCTGGTGCAATGGTCCGAAGGCCAGGTCTGGTGCTCGCCGGAACGCCATGGCGCGATGTCGGCGGTGTTCAAGGCACAGATCGACTGGATCCCCCTGGAGCTCGGTGCCGTGCGCCCGACCCAGGGCAAGACCCTGGCGGTGATGCAGGTGTGCGGCGGCTCGCAGTCGTTCAACGTGGTCAATCAACTGCGGGTGCTGGGCCGCTGGATGCGCATGTTCACCATCCCCAATCAATCCTCGGTGGCGAAGGCCTACCTGGAATTCGACGAATCGGGGCGGATGAAACCCTCGGCCTACTACGACCGGCTCGTGGACGTGATGGAGGAGCTGGTGAAGTTCACGCTCTTGCTACGAAACCAGCAGGCCTTCCTGGTGGATCGCTACTCGGAGCGCAAGGAAAGTGCCGAGCAACTGATGGCCCGGGTCAATCAGCGCTCGCTCTGAGCGCACGGTCCGCGTGCCGCCTCGCTGCGTCTCGTAGGCTGCGGACAACGTGAAGAATCGGGTCAAGCCAGCAGTTCGCTGATCCAGCGCACCTGGCGTTCCAGATCCTGCACCTTGGCATCCGCCACGGTCTGCGCCCGGGCAAAGCTCGCCAGGGTGCGCTGTTTCAGGCGCAGCAGGCGCTGCCACTTGGCCAGGAATGCCGGGCTGCGAGCCTGCATCTGCAGCGGGCCGAAGTACAGTTCCCGAGCGCTGTAGCACACCGGCCCCGAGCGCTCGGCGACGATGATTTCGTAGTCGAAGCGGTTTTCCCGCAGCACCTCCTCGGCAAGAATGCGGTAGCCGTTGTCCATCAGCCATTGGCGCAGCGGCTGCTCGCCGCCGTTGGGTTGCAGGATCAAGCGTTCCTGGCCGCTCAGGCGCGCCTGGCCGCTGTCGAGCAGGTCGCGAATGGTCTCGCCGCCCATGCCACACAGGCTGATGGCGTTGATTCGGTCCTGTGGCTCGATTGCCGCCAGGCCATCGGCCAGGCGCACGCTGACCTGCTGCTCCAGGCCGTTGTCGCGCACCGTGCGCAAGGCGGCCTGGTACGGGGTCAAGGCCACTTCACCGGCCACCGCCGCGGTAATGCTGCCGCGCAGCAGCAAGGCCACCGGCAAATAACCATGATCCGAGCCGATATCGGCCAGGCGCGCCCCGCTCGGCACATGCGCCGCCACACGCGCCAGGCGCATGGACAATGTCTGTTGCTTCAACTGCTGCCCCTTTTCACCACGAACCTCCGCCAGCCAGGGCCGGATCGGGGGGCGATTCTGGCGGGCAATGCCGGGCATTTCAAATTTATGCGACCGGAACCTGGGATGCTCTGCAGAAAAGGCCCGCTCCGGACGGGGCCGAAAGCACCGTCCTCCATGGCGGGTTTCTGAGCGGAAGCAGACCTTCGTTGCTGGCAGCGTGCACCCTGGTCAGTGATAGACTCCGCGCCCATTGGGGGGCTAAAAAAATGATCTGTCCAGAATGTGAACAAGGTGAAGTGACCAAGGTTCAAGTGCGGGCAACGCAGGAGATTCTGTACGTTTGCCAAGAGTGCGAGTCGCTGTGGCTCACGGCCGAGGTCATGGCTACCGAGTCGTTCAACAGTTTCACTTCCTACATGGAGGAACTGGGTTTACCGCCGCTCTGGAGCTCGCTGTATGTCCTTGAGCCAGAAAAGATCAGCGGCCGTCAGGCACGAAAATACCTGCGCTCGGTCGGCTCGATCTAGGTCGATCGAAGCAAAACCGCGATAGCGCACCCAGCCCACTCACAAGCCCAGGGGCAAAAGGCTGACGGGCGCACTAAAGCAAAAAAGATGGGTACCAAAGATGAATTACCAACTCTGGATGGAACCGGATGAATGCCAGACATTCTGCCTGGGCGGCCCACAGGGAAACACCGCACGCAAACTGCTTCACCCCGACGCCCAGCTTGTGTGGGAAATTGAAGCCCACAGCCACTTCGAAGCAATGACCCAGTACTACGCGTACATGGAGTGGGGCGAATACAAGACCGACCTTGCCGGACAGGAATAAAAGTAGAGGTTGATGAATGGGAACCCCTGGAAAGTCCCCCTTATCAAGTTGCAGACCATGGGCTGCTCTCTGTAGCCACCTCTGCTCGCCAGAGGCCTGCTGCGCCTGGTAGAAGACAACGTCGCGCTTAACTGCCGATGGCCATCACGAGCACGCCCAGCAGGAGACAGGCGCTGGCCACGATGGTCAGTCGCAAACGCATCGGCAGGTACCAGGCCGGCAGGTGCATGACCTGCGAGAGCTGCCGGTCATGCCACCAGTGGGCGAAGAATCCGCCAATCAATAGCAACCCGCCCCATGACAGCGGCAGCAAGGTGGCGACCCACCCCATCAGCGCAGGGACGATGCTCCAAATAAAGCGTGTGTGACGCTGCTGCGCGTTCATGCCGGGAGCGATCATGGCAAAGCCCCAATGCAGGGCTCCGACAAAACTCAGGATCACCGCCCCGTAACTGACCAGTGCCTGGCACCACAACAGCCGCTGTCCGTGGGCAACCACGGCCAGCAACGCCAGCCCGAGAAACGGCAGCAAACCGCCATAACCCAGGAGGGCAACAGGCTTGGGGGGCGATACAGAAGACAAAAGGTTCATCTGGATTCCTCTCGATTAGGGCACTGAAAACTGTAGCCGCAAAAGCGCCCTCTGAATGGCCGTCGCGTTGACTCGGCGCAACCGGCTGGCCAATGCCCGGCCCTCAGAACTTCGCCTGCATCCCCACCCGCAGCGTACGCCCCGGCGCCGGCATGAAGCTCTGCGCCAGCGGGTCCAGGTAATAGCGGTCGGTGAGGTTTTGCAGCGACACATTGAGGCTGGCGTCTTGCTTCAACGTGTAATTGAGGAACAGATCGAACAGCGCCACTTCACGGTAGTTCAGCTGTGGCGTGGTGGCGCCGGTCTGCCAGGGCTTGTCGGCGGTGACGGTGGGCCCCGAGGTGTAGGTGATCCGCGTGCCGAGGGTCAGGCTCTGGTCGAAGAAGCGCAGGCCGGTGGTCAGGTTGCCGGCAAAGCGCGGCGGGTTCTGGGTGTTGGTGTAGGAACCCATGAAGCTGCCCGGGGTGCAGTCCGGAGTGTCGGCGGTTTTCCGGTAGGGGTTACTGGTGGCGCGCAGGGTGGCGGCGAAGGCCGCGTCGCAGGTTTCGGTCTTCAGGTAGTAGGTGGACGACAGGTCGGCGAACATCCGTCCGGCATCGTAGTGGGTTTGCAGTTCCAGGCCGCGGGTGGTGTAGCTGTCGGTATTGCTGAAGCGCATCAGGCCCCACAGGCCCGGGCTCGGATCGTAGTAGCGGGTGATGTAGTTCTTGATGCTGTTGTTGAAGTAGGCGAGCTTGATCGCCGCCGCATCGTCATCCACCAACAGGCCCTTGTGCAGGGTACTGGCGCCGATCTCCCAGTTGCTTGAGCGTTCGGGCTTGAGGCCCTTGCCCGGTGTGGTCTGCTGCACGCCGTAACCGGTTTCGAACAGCGAAGGCATGCGAAAGCCCTGGGTGTAGGAGGCATAGACAAAGGTGTCCGCCAGCACCTCGATGTTGATGCCGAACGCCGGGGCAAAGGCGCCGCCACTGTTGCTGGCCTTGCCGGCATAGTTGTAGCCGGTGACCACCCGGCCCACTTGCGCGTCGCCCACCTCCGTCTCGGTCGCGCCGAACTGGTTATAGGGCGTGCCTTCAAATGGATAGTTGGTGTTGTTGAAGACAATGCCGTTGTTCAAGCGTGGGTCGGTCGCATCGGTGTACAGCCCGTTCTGGTCCGGGAACCACATCAGGTAGCCATAGTCGCCGGGCCTGGAGACGGTCACGTACTTGTGTTCGCGCTCCTCTCTGCGCGCCGTGGCATTGGCCACATGGTCCTTGCTGCGATAGTGGGTATAACGACCGCCGCCCCACAGCGTCAGGCGCTCCACCGGCTGGTATTCCAGCTTGCCGTTGACGCTGAACTCCTGCCGCGAGCCTTCGCGCAAACTGCGGTTGGCGTTGATGTCGTCCTGGGTGGTGACCACGCCCTTCTGTGGGCGCAGTTCTTCCAGCTGGAACGAACCGCCCAGGTCCAGCTTCAAGTCGCCGTAGTCGGTGCTAAAGCGCGAGGTGTTGGCCAGCCCGCCGCCCGTGCGGCGGTTGGCCTGGCGGGCCCAGGAACGATCCGTGCGATAGGCCTGGGAGGCCGGCGCCGACCAGGCGCTCAGTTGGCTGGTCTGCGCATCGGTCAGCCACAGGTCGGCAGTCAGGTCCAACAGCGGGTTGTCTGCGGGCAGGTAGTTGTAGCGCGCGGTGTAGGTGTCGATCTGGGTGTGGCCCAGGGGGTACTGGTAGATGCCACCGGTGCCGAAACGGAAGATGTCCGAGGGCATGATCTCGCCAATGCGCCCGTCATAGCGCCGATAGCCAAGGTCGAAGCTGTGGCCGTCCGCCGGACGCAGGGTGGTCTTGAGCAGCCAGGATTCGGTCTTCGACGAGGAGTTCAACACCTCTTCCCCGGCGTTGTAGGTGGTGGCGACACTGGTTTCCTCATCGCCGTAGCGGTCAAAGGTGCGGTAGCGATCCTGGCCCTTCTTGCCGGCGAAATAGTTGCCCTGGTTGCGCTGGGCGTAGGCCGCCACCACATCGAACAAGTCATGGCTGTAGGCGAACGCGGCGCTGCCGGACTCGGCCTGCGAGCCGAACAGTCCGCCGCGACTCTGGTGCGGTTCCGCGTACAGGTCCTCGGTCTTGGAGTGCGGGTCGCGACCGGCCGGGGCCACGCCGTTGTTCCACAGGTCGCCCTTGAGCCGCAGGCCGACATGCTGACCGTCCTTGAGAATGTCGCCAACCCCGAGGGTGCGCATCTTCACCGTGCCGCCGATGGCGCTGGAGGTCAGGCTCGGGCCCTTGTCGATGGCGATGTCGCTGATCATGTCCGAGTCGATGTAGCTGCGTTGCTGGGTGCCGGCATAACCGCGATAGACATCCAGCGCCTGTTGCGAGCCATCCACCGTCACCGCCACCCGGCTCTGGCCCTGGATGCCGCGAATGTTCACATCCAGGCCGCCGCCATTGCGGCTGTCGCCGACCTGCACCCCGGGCTGGCCCTTGAGCACGTCGCCCACCGACACCAGGCCGAAGCGCTGCATATCGTCGGCGGAGATGTACACCGACGAACGCGGCGCCCGATACACCGCCTCCTCGTCAGGGTTCTCGCCCTTGACCTGCTGCGTCGGCAGCGACACCGCCTCCAGGCGCAGGCGCAAGGCATAGCCGCCGTCGGCCTGGCGCACGTAGCCCAGGCCGGTGCCCGCCAGCAACTGGTTCAGGCCCGCTTCGGTGGTGAAATCCCCTTGCAGGCCCTGGCTGGTCTTGCCCGCGGTGAGCAGCGCACTGCCGGCCATGCTGATCCCCGCCTCGGCGCCAAAACGCGACAGCACCTGGTCCAGGGGACCGGCGCCGATGCTGTAGTGGCGCTCGCCGGCCGCCAGCACCATCTCGCTGTAGAGCGGTTGCAGGCTGAGCAACAGCAGGCCGAAGGTATGGGTACGCAAGACACGAACGGGGAAAATCATGCAAGGCTCCTAGGGATCGAAACCCACCTGTGCCGGTGGGGAATACCTGAAGGCCAAGCCAGATCGAAAAAACTATCGCGCAGGTGAAAAAAAACTTTCAGGCCGGCACCACGGTCACCCAATAACGGGTTCTGCGCTCGATGCGCACCGGCAGGGTATTGGCCACCAGGGCCAGGGCGGCATCGGTGTCGTCCAGCCGGAAACTGCCGGTCACCCGCAAAGCGGCAACCGCTTCGCTGCAACGTAAAAACCCCGGGCGATAGCGCGCAAGCTCTACCAGCAATTGATCCAGGCGCATGCGCTCGGCGGGCAGGATGCCGCGCAGCCAGGCCTGGGCCAGAAAGGTATCGATGGGGCTCGGTCGCCCGGCGCCCCGGGCATCGACCCGGGTTTGCCAACCGGCCTGCACCGCCAGCGGCGTCGGCTGCTGCCGGGCACTGACCTGCACCAGCCCGCGCAGCACCGTCACCTGGGTGCCCTGGCGATCATGGCGCACCAGCAGCTGGGCGCCCTGGCTGTACAACAGCGCATCCGGCGTTTGCAGTTGCAGGGAGGCCGATCCGGCCGGGGTATCCAGGGCCAATTCACCCTCGATCAACTGCCCGCGGCGTTGCCCCGCGCTCAGGTCCAGGTTCACCGCACTGGCGGTGTTCAGCCACAGCGAACCACCGTCCGCCAGGGCCCAACGCCGGCGCTCGCCGATGCCGGTGCGATAACTGGCCAGGGCCGAACGCACCAGGGTGGAATCCGCCCCCTGCCAGGAGATGCCCCCCAGCAGCCCCAGCGCCAACAGGCACTTGAGCACCTGCCGCCGCCGTTGCGGATTGGCGCCGGCCACCTGCAAGGCCCGGCGCGCCGTGGCATCGGCCAACAGATCGGCCCCCGGCTGCAACATCAGCGGCAGACGGCTGACCCGCTGCCAGGCGTGCTCATGCTCGGCGCTGGCCTGACGCCATTGCTGCAAAGCCTGCTGCTCGGCGGCGCTCATCAGCCCGGACTGCACGCGCACCAGCCAATCGATGGCGCAGTCCCGCACCCGCGGATCGATCGCCGCGCCACTCATTCAAACAGGCTCGCGTAGCAGACGCTGAACGCCTTGCCCATGGCCCGCTGCACCTGGGCCACGGTCAGGCCCAACTGCGTGGCGATCTGCGCATAGGTCAAGCCATCGAGCTGGGACAGGAAGAAAATCTGCCGCACCCGCGACGACAAGCCCACCAGCAACGCATCCAGTTGCAACAGGGTTTCGATCATCAAGTGCCGCTCCTCCGGCGAAGGCTCCTCCCCCACCGGCCGCGCCGCCAGCGCCTGCAGATAGGCCCGCTCGATGGCCTGGCGGCGCCAGCGATTGATCAGCAAGCCATTGGCGATGGTGGCCAGAAACGCCATGGGTTGGCGCAGCTCACGCACATCCACCTGGGAGCGCAACACGCGGATGAAGGTGTCGTGAGCCAGGTCCTCGGCATCGGCGCTGTGCCCCAGGCGCCGCTGCAACCAGCCGCGCAGCCAGCCGTGATGGTTCGCATACAGCTGGGCGACGGGCGAAGAAAGGCTGTGGTTGGGCATGAGAGATTCGCACTAATGATAATGCTTCTCATTTTATTGTTTACCGATGGGCGTTGTACAGCACGGCACGCTCACGACGGCGGCCAAGGGGCTTGCCCGCCACGTTTCCCGGGCGAACGCGGCGAATCAGGAGGCCTGTCGGTCGATATCGCGGCGAAGCACCACGGCGGTGGTGATGTCCTCGACCGATTCGTGGCTGGCGACGGCATCCCGGACTCGGTTCAGGTCATCAATGGTGCGTGATTCGATCTCGATCACCAGGTCCAGCTGGCCGCTGACCGAAGAGATGCGGCGCACCTGCGAGTGCTGGGCCAGCATGTCCAGCAGGCTGATGGCCGGTGTGCGTTTCAGGCACACCAGAAACATGGCGCGAATCACGTTAGCGTCGATTTCGCCAATGTCCGCCCGGTAGCCGCGGATCACGCCATTGCGTTCAAGGTTGCTGACGCGCTCGCTGGTGGCACTTCTGGACAGGCCGATTCTCGCGGCCAGGGCCTTCAGGGCGATCCGTGCCTCTTTAGACAGAATGTCGAGTATTTCCCGATCTTTCACGTCCAGCTCGCGCATTGAAACTCCTCACATTGACTGCCGATTTTGTGCCGGTCGATTCCGACAATATGCAGGCCAAAGCCGACCGCATACCTACTGCCCACGAAGACTCCGCATGCCAAGCTAACTGAAAAAAATAACCAGGAAAACCACCACCATGACTGACCTTTGCCACCCCGCCCCGCAGTTCTCGCCCCGCGATGCCGAACACCTGGCCAAGCAGCTTTTCAATGTCAGCGCGAGCGCCTCGCCCCTGGACGGCGAGCGAGACTGCAACTACCGGTTGCAGACCGCCAGCGATGCGGGATGGATCCTGAAAGTCGTCAACGCCAGCGAGCCGCGCATTGAAAGCGAACTGCAGGCTGCCATCCTCAGCCATCTGGCCAGTACCTGCCCCGAGCTGGCCGTGCCGCAGCTGAAAAAGAGCCTGGCCGGTGATGGCCTCGCCTCGGCCGTGGGGCCTTGCGGCGCAACCCACGCGGTGCGCCTGGTGAGCTGGTTGCCGGGCACACCGCTGGCCGAGGTCCCGCGTACCTTCGAACTGATGCGCCACCTGGGCCAAGCGTTCGCCGACATGGACCGTGCACTGCAGGGCTTCATGCATCCCGGCGCGGTGCGCGATCTGGACTGGGACCTGCGCCACGCCGCCCGTTCCCGAGCCCGCCTGCACTTCATCAAGGACCCGGCCAGACGCGCCATTGTGCAGCGCTTCATCGATGATTTCGAAACCAGGGTCGAACCCAAGCTGGCGCGCTTGCGCACCCAGGTCATTCACAACGACGGCAATGACTGGAACGTCCTCGTCAACCCGCAAAACCAGCAGCAGGTCTCGGGCATCATCGATTTCGGCGATGCGGTGCACACGGTGCTGATTGCCGAAGTCGCCATCACCTGCGCCTACGCCATTCTCGACACGCCAGACCCCATCGGCGCGGCGGCCGCCCTCACCGGCGGCTTCCACGAACGCTACCCGTTGCAGGCGCAAGAGCTGGACGTGCTGTTCAATCTGATCGCCATGCGCCTGGTGATCAGCGTCACCTTGTCCGCCTCGCGCCATGAGCAGACCCAGGACAACCCTTACCTGGCCATCAGTGAAGCGCCGGCCTGGCGCCTGCTGGAAAAGATGGATCGCATGAACCCGCGCCTGGCCACGGCGATCCTGCGCAAGGCCTGTGGTTACGACGCGATAGAAGGCGCCGGGGCGATTCGCCGCTGGGTGGACGAACACCGCCAGTCCTTCGCCGACATCGTGCATCCCTCGGCGGCGACCCTGAACAAGGCGATTGTGCCGTTCGCCGATGCCAGCCATGAGATGACCATCGCTTCGGCCGAGCAGCGCCCGGCGGAGGCGACCCAGTGGTGGAATGATTTCTCAGCTGAACATCAGGTGCCGCTGGGCATCGGGCCCTGGGGCGAAGCCAGGACCATCTACACCGACCGCGCCTTTGAATCGCGCTTCATTGCAGGAGAGCGTCGGATCATGCACCTGGGCGTCGACTTGATCATGCCCGCCGGAACGCCGCTGTACACACCCCTTGCCGGGGTGGTGCAGAGCGTCGAGGTCGAGGGTGAACCGCTGGGCTATGGCGGCTTGATCATGCTCAAGCACTCGCCGGCCGGTTGCCCGCCCTTCCTCACCCTGTGGGGGCACATGGCCCACGAAGCGCTGACCCGCCTCAAGCCCGGCGACCACCTTGAAGCAGGCGCGCTGGTGGGCTACATGGGCGCGGACACGGAAAACGGCGGCTGGCTGCCCCATGTGCATTTCCAGATGTCCACCGACACCCAGTTGAAGGCGAGCGAGTTTATCGGCGTCGGTGAGCGCGCCTATCTTGAGGTCTGGGCCGACCTGTTCCCGGATGCCTCGACCCTGGCCGGGATCCCCGCGGAAACCTACCACCAGGAAGGACGAACCAAAGCGCAGATCGTGGCCAGGCGTAAGCAAGTGCTGCTGCCCAACTTGTCGATTTCCTACTCGGACCCGATCAAGTTCGTGCGCGGTGATGGGGTCTGGTTGATCGACAACGTTGGCCGGGCCTATCTGGACTGCTTCAACAACGTCTGCCACCTCGGCCACTGCCATCCCGATGTGGTGCAAGCCCTTGCGCGCCAGGCGTCACGGCTGAACACCAACACCCGTTACCTGCACGACAACATCGTCGAGTACGCCGAGCGCCTCACCGCGACCCTGCCCAAGGGCCTGGCGGTGGCCTCCTTCGGCTGTTCCGGCAGCGAAGCCAACAGCCTGATGCTGCGCATGGCGCGCAATCACACCGGGCGCAACGACGCCATCGTGCTGGACTGGGCCTACCACGGCACCACCCAGGAGCTGATTGACCTGAGCCCCTACAAGTACAAGCGCAAGGCCGGCAAGGGGCGCGCCGAGCATGTGTTCGAGGCGGCCGTGCCGGACGTTTACCGCGCCGCGGATGACTGGCCATTCGCAGAGCTGGGCAAGCGCTACGCGCAAAGTGTCGCCGAGCAGATCGACAGCATGCGCAAGCAGGGCCGGGCCCCGGCGTTCTTCTTGGCGGAGTCGATTCCCAGTGTCGCCGGGCAGCTGTTCTTTCCGGAAAACTACCTGCAAGAGGTCTATGCCATGGTGCGGGCCGAGGGCGGGCTGTGCCTGGCCGATGAAGTCCAGGTCGGCTTTGGCCGGGTGGGCAGCCACTGGTGGGCCTTTGAAACCCAGGGCGTGGTGCCTGATGCGGTGTCCATGGGCAAGCCCATTGGCAACGGCCACCCGATGTCGGCGGTGGTGACCACCCGCGAGATCGCCGACAGCTTCAACAACGGCATGGAGTACTTCAACACCTTCGCCGGCAGCCCGGTTTCATGTGCCGTAGGGCTCAGCGTTCTCGATGTGATCGAGCGCGACAACCTGAAACTCAACGCACTGACGGTGGGCAATTACCTGCTTGATGGCTTTCGCACGCTGCAGCAGCGCTACGACGCCATTGGCGATGTACGCGGGCTGGGGCTGTTTCTCGGGATCGAGCTGGTCACCGACCGCCAGAGCAAGGCTCCGGCCACGCAACTGGCGAAAAAGGTCGCCGATGGCGCCCGGGAACGCGGCGTTCTGATCGGCACCGAAGGCCCCCATGACAACGTGCTGAAAATGCGCCCGTCGATGATCTTCAGCCACAAGAACGCCGACTTCCTGCTGGAGGTGCTGGACGACAGCTTCAAGGCGGCCCTGCAGTAGAGCGCCAGGATCGGCGCGCGAGTGACCGCCAGCGTGCATGGCCGACAGAGTGTCGGCCAACTCCGGCAATGTGCCCGGCTGGCGGACACCTTGCCGGGTGCTTTCCAGAACGGCCTATGCAAAGCTTTTCCCGAGGCCTGGGTGAAGAGCCCAACAACAATAATTAATGATTCTTCAAAGGTGCCATCCAATGCTAACCAGAACGCTCAAGGGTCTGTTTGCTGCATCCACCGTCGCGGCTGCGGCGCTCCTCTGTCCGGCAGCCGCTCAGGCGGATGACTTGCAATCGATCCAGCAATCCAAAGAGATTCGCATCGCCATGAGCGGGCAGTACTCGCCCTTCAGCTTTGCCAACGAGCAGAACCAGATCGTCGGCTTCGACGCCTCCATCAGCGAAGCCCTGGCCCAGCGGCTCGGGGTGAAAGTCAGCATTGTCACCACGCCCTTCGACGGGATCATCGCCGGGCTCCTGGCGAAAAAATACGATGCCATCATCGCCTCCATGACCATTACCCCGGAGCGCCAGAAGGCCGTGGATTTCGTCGGCCCCTACTACCACGCCGGCCGTACCATCGTGGTGAAGGAAGACTCGCCGATCCACAGCCTGGATGACCTGAAAGAGGTGAAGGTCGGCGTCACCCTGGGCGATGCCCACGACAAATGGGCCAGGGCGCGCGGCAACCTGGAGGTCAAGACCTACAAAGGCCTTCCCGAGATGCTGGTCGACCTGGATGCCGGGCGCCTCGATGCGCTGGTGATGGACAGCGTTCCGGTGCTGGTGGCCGTCAAGGAAACCGGGCAGAAAGTGCGCATCATCACCCCGCCCGACCGTGACGGCGGGGTTGAAGGCATGGGCATTGCGCTGCGCAAGAACAACCCCGAGCTCAAGGCCGCGATGCAGCAGGCGCTGAACGACATGCTCGCCGATGGCAGCTACGAAAAGATCTCGATGCAGTGGATCGGCAAGGACATTCGCTGACTCATCCGCAGCCTGGCTCGACCTGGGGTCGGGCCAGTCAATCCGACCTTTTCGAGCCTGCCCATGGATCTGACACTCATACAGCGCACCCTGCCGTTTTTTCTGGAGGCGGCCTGGGTCACGGTGCACGTTTCGCTGCTGGCACTGCTGCTGGGCCTGCTGGTTGCCGTCGTGCTGGTGGCAGCGCGGCTGTCCGGCTTCTTTCTGCTTCGCTGCCTGGCCAGGGTCTACGTCAGCGTTTTTCGCGGCACGCCGTGCCTGGTCCAGCTGTTCCTCATCTACTTTGGCGGCCCGCAGATCGGCCTTGAGCTGGAACCGTTTTCCGCCGGCGTCATCGGCCTGGGCCTGAACATTGCGGCCTACATGGCCGAATCCATTCGCGGCGCGATCAGCAACATCGATCCCGGCCAGGTCGAAGCCGCCCGCTCAATCGGTTTCGGCAAGGGCCAGACCCTGTGGCTGATCACCCTCCCGCAAACCGCCAAGCTGATGATCAGGCCACTGGGGGTCAATGCGGTGGCGCTGATCAAGGGCTCGGCCCTGGTGTCGACCATTTCCGTGGTGGAACTCTCCTACACGGCGCAACGCTTTATCAGCTCCACCTACAAGCCGTTCGAGATCTTCATGGTGTCGGCCATTTTGTACATCGCCATGGTCTACACGGTCAGGCTGATGGTTGATCTTCTCGATAAACGCTTCGCGGCCAAGTGAGACGCCTCCATGCCAAGCCTTGACCTGAGTATCGTGCCCCCCTATTCCGAGCTGCTAGCCACCGGACTCTGGTGGACCCTCGTGTTGTTTCTCTGCTCCAGTGTGCTGAGCCTGATCGCCGGAATAGCCTTTGCCCTGATCGTGCTCTACACCCCGAAACTGGTGTCCCTGCCCATACGTTTCCTGACCTGGCTGCTGATGGGCACGCCCCTGCTGCTGCAGCTGTACCTGATCTATTACGGCCTGGTGCAAGTGGGGATCGATATCCCGGCACTGGTGGCCGGCATCATCGGCCTGAGCCTGCATTTTGCGGTCTACAACGCCGACGTGATTCGGGCCGGGGTGCTGTCGGTCGACCCCGGGCAGCTTGAAGGCGCGCGCTCCATTGGCCTGAGCCGCAGCCAGGCCCAGCGCTACGTGATTGTGCCGCAGGCACTGCGCAATACCCTGGCGCCGCTGGGCAACAACCTGATTGTGCTGCTCAAGGACACCTCCCTGGTGTCGATCATCGGCATTGCCGAGCTGGTCTACAGCGCCCAGCGCGCCGTGAGCGAAACATACAGCCCGTTCGAATTCTATCTGGCCGTCGCGGTGATTTATTACGCGGTCAATCTTGTTCTGGAAGCCGGCCTGCACCTGCTTGAAACCAAGGTAGAGATGTCACGATGACCACAGAAAAGTTCATGGTTGAAGTCAAGGGCGCGCGCAAGGCGTATGGCGCCCTGGAAGTGCTCAAAGGCATCGATCTGTCTGTCTCGCGCGGACAGATCATCGCCATCATCGGCCCCAGCGGTTCGGGTAAAAGCACCCTGCTGCGGGCCATCAACCACCTGGAAGTGCTGAACGAGGGAGAGGTCTGGCTGGAAGGCGAACACGTCAACCGGCCGTTGAAAGGTCGCGCATTCGAACAGCACATCAACAGCGTGCGCCAGCAGATGGGCATGGTGTTCCAGCACTTCAACCTGTTCCCGCACCTGACCGTGCATGAAAACATCGCCCTCGGGCCGATCAAGCTCAAAGGGCTGAACAAAGCCGCCGCTGGCGAGCTGGCCATGGAGTACCTGTCGAAAGTCGGCCTGGCCAGCAAGTTCAATGAGTACCCTTCTCGCCTGTCCGGCGGGCAGAAGCAGCGCGTGGCCATTGCCCGGGCCCTGGCGATGCGCCCCAAGGTCATGCTGTTCGATGAGGCCACCTCGGCCCTGGACCCCGAGCTGGTGGAAGAGGTCAACCAGGTGATGAAGCAACTGGCCGCCGAGCACATGACCATGTTGATCGTCACCCATGAAATGCGCTTTGCCGGTGAAGTGGCGGACCGGATCGTCTTCATGGACGGTGGCGTGGTGGTCGAGGAAGGCGCGCCGCAGGAGATCCTGCAAAACCCGACGCACGAACGCACCCGGTCGTTCCTGAAAAAGCACCTGCACGCCTAGAACAATGGCGCCCGCGCTTGCCGAAGGTGCTGGTGCGCCAGGGGCAACGGCGCCGATTTAGACGCGGTGCTGTCTTGGACACGGTGCTGCCTGGACGCGGCCCCGCCCACCATCACTCATAGCTCAAGGTGAAGGTCAATGAAGCAGCCAGCTGCCCCTTGCCAATGCTGTGCTCGCTCAGGGCCTTGGGAAGCGCCTTGAGGTAGGCCAGAAAGGTGACCGACTGCTTGCCGTCCTGGCCGATGCGGCCAATGGAATGCGCGCGTCCCAGGGGCAAGGGCTGCGCCGCGGCATCCTCCAGGCCAATCACCAGGCCTTGCGGACTGCCGCTGTCGAGCGCGAGAAAGCCCGGTATCTGCTGACTTTCATTGCCGCTCAAGGTCGCCTTGACTTCGGTCCTGCTGGCGCTGGCATCACAGTCAATCAGGTTCAGGACAACCGCCTTGCTCGCGGTCCTGCCGTCGCGATAGAGCTCCTGCTGACTCACATCCTCGAAGTCCAGGGTCCGGGTTTCGGAGCCGGGCTCCAGGGTACAGGTCTGATCCATCAGCTGGCCGCTGAAAAAGACGTTGTCTGGCGCAGCCGCCGCCGTGCCAAAGCCCCCCACGAGCCAGGCACAACACAGGCACAGACAACCGTTGAGCAATCGCTTCATGACTTCCCCTAATACAGCTCGACCAGCAACAGCCCGGAAGCATTGAACTCGCTCAACGCAAGCTGCGCTCCGACCTTCTTCACCGGCACCGCTTCGAATGCCGGTGGTTTTTGCAGACTGTCGAGGCTGATCTGCCGAGGCTGGTTGAGCTCCAGTTCCCGCGCTCCCAGAAACAGCTTGATGGCCAAGCCACTGACCGAGGTGCGCAGCAACGCCGGGTTGAAATCCGCCGCTGAGCCCTTGAAGGTCAGGCGCATCTTCCAGATCGAGTTTTGCGCCACCAGCCCCGGACACTTGATCTGATAGGGGATCGGCTGACGATAGTGCTCGCCGTCGATCTTGCGCAGCAACACGTTGCCGAATGACACCCTGATCGGCGCGTCCTTGTCGCTGACCGTGCATTGCGGAGGGGCGATCAAGACGCCGGCGAAATCCATGTTCCCCGCCGCCCGCCCCACACTCGGCAGCCCCAGCCACAAGAGGCCGCAGAGCAGCACCAGGCACCCGGTTCTGCTGCGCCACAACCGGCTCATGAAAACGCCGGCCGCCAGCTCCCGGCCCATCCGAGGCGGCGCCGCAAGCCTTGCGCCCAGCCACTGCGCCTGCGCAGCGACCACCCCGAACGCGCCCTGTGGCGTCACGCCCGCCTCAGCTCGCATCGGCCACCGGCCTGGCCAGGCACTGCCCCGCCGTGCAGCGAAACTCCAGTTGCGGCCGCCCGCCGAAATCGTTGACATACGTCAGCACCGGCGCGTTGCCCAGGGTCCGGGCGCCGACACTCAACTCCTGGCGTCCCCAGGGCGCCAGCATCACCGGCTGAAAGTCTGCAACGGATGCCCCGCCCACGCGGACCTGGGCATCCACCAGGGTCACGTAATAGGCCGTCGGGTTATGCACCACGTAGCGCTCGCCCTCCCGGGACAGCGTCAGTTGCTCCTGCCAAGGCACCTGATTCTGTCCGCCGCCCCTGACGAGGGCCTCGGGACGGTAGAACAGCTTGATCCGCGTCTGCAGGGCAATCTGCAAGGCATTGGGCTTGTCGGTGCGCGGTGGAATCTCACGCAAGTTGAAGTAGAACAGCGACTCCCGGTCCTGGGGCAACTGCCCCACCTGCGCCAGCCTCTGGATCTTCACCTGACTGCGGGCGCCGGCTTCGAGCCGCTGCACCGGTGGCAGCACGGTCAAGGGGCCGCTGATCTTCTCCTCCTTGTCGTTTTCCAGCCAGGCCTGGGCCAGATACGGCAGCTGGGGATTCTGGTTGCTGATGCCCACGCTCACCGATTTCTCGCTGCCATTGAAGATGATTCGGGTACGGTCCAGGGCGATGGCGGCGTGCACCGACTCCAGAGCCAAGAGGCTCAGGCCGATGACAAGCAGGCTTTTTTTCAGGTCGAACCACGGCATGGAGGCCACTCCTTATTACTGATTGCTGGGGGGTTGGATTTCGCGGGCCGCAAGGGGCCGGCAGACAAATTGCGCTTGCGGGTCATCCGCGTTGACCTGCTCCGTCAGGGCGAAGTCGCATTGGGCCTTGCCGTCCCAATGCACCGACATCAGGTCACCCGCCCGCATGCCACTGAGGTACACCAGGCCCTCTTCGCCAATGATTCCGGTTTCCTGGCCCTGTGCGTTGAACACGCCGCTGCCGAAAGGCGGCGGGCTCGCGTCGGGCAGGAGGATGCGGACCATGCCCTTGCTCCCGGAAACAATGCCGAAACGCCGGTAGCCAATCGCGCCCTCGGTCAGGGTGGCCTGGGTCACCGAGCGCCCGGCTTCCACATCGTCGGCCAGTTGATCCAGGTTGATGCTCGCCTGATTGCGGTAGTAGCTGTTCATATCCGCCACCACCGCCTTGCCGAAGCGGTTGGAATAAGTGCTGGCGCCGTTGCCCTGCACCGGCACCCCGGCCACGCCATTGGTATCGAGCAGCAGGCGGGTGCCGCCCAGGGTGGTGATCCGGTGCAGCGCCGCCCCTTCGGCGGTCAGGGTCGCCCCGCCCTGCACTGCAAGACCGGCGGAACGATAGCGTCCGGCCTGATAACTGGCGCTGGCGGTGACATCGGCCAGGCTGCCCTCGTGGTTCAGGTAGCCACTGGCCGTGTTGCCCTCGCTGGCGGTGCCGGCGCTGAGCATGTAGCTGTTGCGCTCATCCGGACGGTCGTAATAGCTCAAGTTGTGACCGCTGCTGCCACGGTTGAGCGTGGCGTTGTAACTGAGCGAGCCGCTGTCGCCCCAGGGAAGGCTCAGGGAGACATAGGCCCCTTCATCGACCGCGCCATGGCTCTGGCTGCGATAGGCGGTCAGCGACAGGCCCAGGTTCTTCAGCCCGCCCAGGTTGAAATAACGGGACAGCGACAGGCTGTACCGGTCGCTCGGCGCGTTGTTCCAATAGGTCTGGTGGTTGTAGTTGAAGTACAGGCTCAGGTTCTGATCACGAAAATTCTTGCTCAGTGTCGCGGTGTACATTTCCTTGCTCTGATTGTTCAACCGGCCACTGCGACGGGCCTCGATAAAGTCGTTCATGGTCATGAAATCCTCTTCGGAGAAGCGATAACCGGCGAACGTCACCTGGCTGTCGTAATCCTCGAAGCGCTTCGAATAGCTGGCGCGATAGGACTTGCCCTGGCGCTGGCCGATTTGTGCCAGGCGGGCATTGGACTGAGTCACGTCAACCGCCAGGGCGCCGAAGGCCATCAGGTCACGGCCCACGCCCACGGCCAGCGAGCGATAGTCCCGCGCGCCCAGCGCTCCGCCGTACAGCGACCAGCCATTGCTCACGCCCCAGGAGAATTCGCCGCTGGCGAACTCCGGGCCATCGGGCTCGTGCTCCCAGTCCGAAGGCCGGCCGGCGGACACCTTGTAGCGCACCGTGCCCGGGCGGCTGAGGTAGGGAATGCTGGCCGTGTCCAGCTGGAATTCCTGAACGCTGCCGTCCTGCTCTTCGACGCGCACATCCAGCTTGCCGCTCACCGCATCGCTCAGGTCCTGGATGCGAAAGGGCCCCGCCGGCACTTGGGTGTCGTACAGAATGCGTCCCTGCTGGGTGACCAGCACCCGCGCGTTGGTCCGCGCGACGCCACTGACTTCCGGCGCATAGCCGCGCAGGTTGGGCGGCAGCATGTTGTCGCTGGTGGCCAGACTGGCACCGGTGTAGCGCACGCTGCCGAACAGGTTGGAGTCCAGATAGTTTTCTCCCAGGCTGAGGTGGGCGCGCAACGCCGGAATCGCCCGCGATGCGTAGTAGCGGCTCCAGGCGAATTGCCGCTGGCTAGGCTTGCCGGAGGTCTTGTGCACCTGCCCTTGCCAATCGGCCCGCAGGCGCCAGGCGCCGAGGTTGAAACCGGCGGTGCCGTTACCCGTCAACTGCTGGTCACTGGCCTGAGGGCCGGCGTAATCCGTGGTCTGGGCATTGAGGTTGTAGTCAAATAAAAATCCGCCAATGCCCTCGTCCCAGCGTGAAGGCGGGTCCCAGTTGCTTGCGGTGTATTCAAGGGCGTCCTGGGGAATGTTCAGGTACAAGGCCGAGGCGCCCAGGTCGCCACGCACCGTCATGCCCGGAATGCTGCTGATATCCAGGCAATTGCCCTGGTGCCACCAGGCAAGTTGATTGATCCGCTGTTTTTTCAGCCCCAACTCGGCCACCAGTGCCGGGGAGATGCAGGCCACACTGCCCTTGGGGTCATCCTCCGGGGCGATGTAGTCCACGGAAGTTTCCGGCAACGAGTCGCGGTTCACATGAACGACCAGGTTGTATTGCCCCGGCAAAATGAAGTTAGCCTTGGAAAACAAGCCGAGATCGAGATTTTGTTGATCCTTGAGATCAAGGATGTCCGTATTGAACTGAAACTCTTCGGCTGCACTAGCCAAGCTGGCCATAGACCACAACGTAGTGAAGAGCCATACCCGGTGTTGAACCACGTAATTAACTTCCCTTTACAACGACAACCACTTCTTTCGCCCGCTTCCCTTGGCCATAAAACAGCATCGATCGACCACTGTGCCCAACACTGTCAGGAACGCCATTGGATATGCCTGAAGGCAACATGCAAGTGTTGAGTACTGATTAACGAGAGTCATGTTCGAGCGCCATGGCAGTGCATGGTCTATAACGTCGAAACAATGAATATCCGAGAAGTCTGGCGGCGATCCCATTAAGACAAGATCGGCAGTGCGCCTGGAATACGCGAACTTGCGTATCCAGGCCGCACCTCATGCAAAGTTACTGATACGCCAGGGTAAAGTTGGCCACAGTATCAAAAGTACCCGCGACCACGGTGGCCGGCTTGGCCTCGCCGCCTTCGGTTTCGGGAGCCAGCATGTCGCCTTGCAGATAGGCCGTGAAGTTCAGCGCACTTTCACCGTCGGAAAGATTCTGCGGATCGGAGGACGAGCCGAGCTTGATCAGGGTGCCATTGCGATCGGCGATCGCCAGGCTCGCGCCCTTGGCAGTACCGCCCTGGAAGCCCAGCAGATCAGGGTTGGCCGCCGAAGGCGCGCCGGTGAAGGTCACGGTGGCACTTTTCAGCGAGCCCAGGTCGCAGCCGTTGAGCTTGATGGAGAACGGCTTCAGAGCGGACTTTCCACCATTTTTCAGCGCGCTGTTGGAGATCGAGTCGAACTCCACCACCTGCTCCAGGGAGCCACTGGAAATCGAGCAAGGAGAGTCGTTGATGTTGCCCTTGAAGTTGACCTTGCCACCGCCCTGGCCCGCCGCCATGGCCAAAACCGAAGTGCCACTGAGTATCACTGCTGCTACAGCTGCAGCCATTTTGCTGAATTTCATTTTAGAATCCCTACAAGTACACATTTGATATGTTGGCACCATGCATCACATGGATAGACCACAAGGCAAAATCCATGACATGCCACTAGCCGACCAAATCGCAGCCAACTAGCGAGTGTCGAGAGTTATTATATTTACCAACCAAGAGAATTAAGATAAGAAAGGTTCGATAAGCGCACAGGAAAATTCCGAGTCAACTTCTAGCTTGTCTTAATGCATCTACCTAGCGACTCAGGGCGCATAAAAAAAGCGCCCAGGCTAGTGTCAACCTGGGCGCCGCTTGAAAAATACTGCTTCAACCAGAAATTAATATTCGGTAAGGGTCAGAACGCCATATCCGGCATGAGTGCCAGTGGATATGGGCTTTGAAGTTTTCTGCACTAGCACCTCGATTTCGAGCAGTCCTTTAGTGGCCAGTCCATTGAGTGGTGTTTGCTGGAATGGCATAAGCGGGATATAAACGCCACTGCCTGAGCGAGCATAAAATGCCAGATCAATTCCCGGATTTGATGTAGCCAGCGCACCGCTCTTTTCCCCGGGACTGCCTATCAGACCAACAGACAATTTGGCCGGATCAAGTTGACCGGAGTCACAGCGAAGGGTCAATTTGCTACCCACGTTATAACCGTAGATAACATTGTTCACCGCAATACTCTGAACCTTGCGGCTATCAATCGGCTCTTTTATCTTCAGCGCCAGGAAATTTTGCCCATCGTTGAGATCACAGGTGGCAGGAACCGACAGAATGGTCGGTGATTTCAACGACAGCGTGTACAGCGGTTGAGGACTCCAGCGCCCCGGTTGGGAGTAGCGAAAGAACGAAAAAAGCTCGCTGGGGGGAAGGTACACCGCCCCGCTGAGCGCCTTTCGCCGAAGACGGAAGGTGACTTTGCCCTGGTTGCCCGCGTTTGCCCAGCGCAAGGGCGTGACACCATTATCGGAAGGCCCGGCGGTGGCGCCCGCATTGAATTTGTCCTTGAAGGGGACGAAGCTTTCCGGCGCACTATTGCCCGTTACGAATATTTTCATGTCGATGTCTTCGGTCAATCTGAAGAACTCATTGTCGACACGGGACAAGGTCTGACTCAGCTCGGC
Source organism: Pseudomonas protegens (assembly GCF_013407925.2). NCBI lineage: Bacteria > Pseudomonadati > Pseudomonadota > Gammaproteobacteria > Pseudomonadales > Pseudomonadaceae > Pseudomonas > Pseudomonas protegens. Next base: position 663,657 of record NZ_CP060201.1, read on the forward strand.
CCTGAAATAGCTGGCCCTCTGCTCGCCACTGTTGGAGTAGCACCAACCGTCGTAGTCACTGGGAATGGTCTGATAGGTCGTTTCATACAGCGCGCCCTTTTCATTGGAGGTAAAAGCGCCGTTCTTTATTTCAATACTCAGCTGATTGTTGCCCCAGCAGGCACCGTCCGGCGTTCCTGGGGGAACAGGCTCAGCACAGGCCTTGACCGAGAAAAATATTGCCGCAAGAGCCAGCCACGAGATTGGCAGGCACAGGCTTATCTTGCTTGTTGTATCCAGAGTGGAAATAGCCACAGGGAGTTTACTCCTGAGTGATAACGAGCACCGCGTTGGCAGTGAAGGCACCCGTTCGCAAAACGCTGCCGGGCTTGGCATCCAGCACAGCCTCCAGCGTGGGTACAGAGGCGTAGTTCACCGAGAACTCGCTGTTGACGGGCTGTTGCTTGCCATTCACCAGAAAGCGCACGCCGAGGTTGCTGGTACTGGTCTGCAACACTTCAGCATTGAAGCCGGGGGAGCCGACAAACTTCAGTTTGAGTGCGGGTGACTGGGAGGGATTGTTGCAACTGATCTGATAAGCAATCTTCCTGGCGCCCTCGCGCCCATTGATCTCATCAATCTTGACCTCGGCAAAATCTATCTTTGTTTGAAGCACATTCACGCTGCAATTGGCAGGATCGAACACTTCAAAGTTCACATACACATACAGCCCACCCGGAGTGGCGGCCTCTAGGTTTCCCACCATCAAGACAGTGCACAGGCCACACAGCACACGCCCAATCAGGTTTATCCGTCTCATGAGCGGACACTGTTCTGTATGACGGTGCACACGCCATCCAGGCAGTCGAAGCTCAATTGCCCACGCCCGCCAAAATCATTGATATAGACCAATGTCGGCCGCTGGAGGCCCGGAGCGAACTGGCCCTCAAGGCGACGCTCACTGTAAGGCGGAATTTCCATGGGCTTGAAGTCCGTGACAGGCGCTACGCCGGACTCATCACCGAAGGCCTCGATGAGGGTCACATGGTAGGGAGTGGCATTGTTCAGCTGAAAGCCTCCGCTTTGTTCTTTGCACAAGGTCAAGGCCGACAGCCAGGGACTGGTGAGGCCGACCGTGAGCGGACGTATTCTTTGTGGCCGGTAAATGACTTTTATCCGCCGTTGCAGAGCGATCTGGATGACCTCCTTGTCTTCGCCGCGCGGGGGAACCTCACGCACATTCAGATAGAACAGTGTTTCCCGATCCTGGGGCAGATCAGCCACCTGCGGCAGCACCTGGATGTTCAACTGGTTGTCCTGCCGGGCCTCCAGGCGCTGGATCGGCGGCAAGGCCACCACGGGCGCGCGTTCAGGCTTTTGCCCTTGAGCATCCTCGATCCAGGACTGGGCAAGATAAGCGCTATGGGGGGAACGGTTATGCACCATGACCACGGCACGTGTCTTGGGCGCCTGGATGATGATTCGCGAACTACCAAGGGCCAGCGCCGCCATCGCTTGCGCGTTAAAGAAAGCCAACAGCAAAGCAACGAGAGTGGTGGGTTTAATCATGATCAAAGTTGCGGTCCAGACATTTAAATACCGGCAAAGTCTATTCAATAGACAAGACCTTTATCATTGCGAAACTTCCTACATAACGACGGAAAGTCTCTGCAATAACTTGGTAACTTGCCTGAGCAGGATGCACAGATACCTGCAATTCAAACTGCGCTGCCGAGTATGAATATTGCCGCTTTGGCCTCTTTCAGATAATCAGCCCATGGCGCTTGGCGAACTCTGCCAGGCCAACTTGCGAGCCCAGCCCGAGTTTCTGTAACAAGCGGGCCTTGTAGGTGCTGACGGTCTTGTTGCTGAGAAACAGCTTCTCGCTGATGGCCTTGTTGGAATAACCCTGAGCCAGATACTGCAGCACGATCATTTCCCGATCGGTCAGCGAGCCAATCAGCTCGGTCTCGGACAACTGCTCGGCAGCCGGCCTGGACACATCGGTGACCTGGGAAGGATAAAAGGTGTAGCCGGCCAGCACCGCATTCAGCGCCACCACCAGATTGCTCAGGTCTTCTTCCTTGTTGACGAAGCCTCTAGCGCCAAGCTGGATGCAGCGCTTGCAAAAGCTCTCGACGGACTGTGAAGTCAGCACCAGAACCTCGGTGGGCAAGCCCAGTGCCTTGATCCGGGACAGCACCTTGAGGCCATCGAGTTTGGGAATGCCGATATCGAGAATCACCACATTCGGAACATGCTCGCGTACCAGCTCTAGCGCATCCAGCCCGTTATCGGTTTCGCCCACCACCTGCATATCGTGCTTTTCCAGCAGAACCTTCACCGCCAGTCGGACGACGGGATGATCATCCACTATTAATACGCTGTGCATAATGTCATTTCACCTTGTAACTTGCCGCCGGGTAGCAACTGCCGGGCTGCAAATTCCCCGGAATTGCCCCTGGTTACAAGTGGTTATTGACGAACATTGGAAAATTCAGATGCTCTGATTTTTCAGTAGGAAATTTCCTACAAGGCATGAAGATCACTCTAATAGACCCGCATCAAATGGCTTAAGCAAGATATCCGTCGGATAAACGAGACGAGCCTGCAATGCAACAGCTGAACGTTCTAGTTGTGGAAGATGAGCCCCTGCAACGCCTGGTCACCATCACTGCGTTAAGGAAGGTCATACCCGGCCAGGTTCATGAAGCCATCAGCGGCAGTCAGGCATTGGCGCTGTTGGAAAGTTGTGAAGCCATGGACATTGCCATCTGCGATCTGAAAATGCCCGGCATGGATGGCCTGGCCTTTCTGCGTCACGCCAGCCACAGCGGCAAACTGCGCGCGGTCATCCTCTGCAGCCAGATTGATCTGGCGCTGCGCAACACCACCGTGTCCATGATCAAGCGCCTGGGCCTGCATTTTCTTGGAAGCCTGAGCAAACCCTTCAACCTGGAACGCCTGACCACCTTGCTGAACCGCTACCAGCCCTTGCGCCATGACCTGGGCAGCCCGCTCCCGCGCATTGCCCTGCCCACCCTGAGCGATGTGGTGCGTGGTCTGGACAATGGAGAGTTCGAGCCTTACTACCAACCCAAGGTGGCGCTCGATACCGCGGCACTGCAAGGCGCCGAAACCCTGGCGCGCTGGAACCACCCCCAACTGGGCGTGCTGCCACCCTCGCACTTCCTGACCATCATGGAAGACCACAACCTGCTGGATCGACTGTTCTGGCAGTTGTTCGATCAAGGCCTGGCCCTGCGGCGCAAACTGGCGAGAAAGGACCTTGCGCTGAACTTTTCCTTCAACCTGCACCCTGCGCAACTGGCCTCGCCGACGCTGACCGAGTCCGTCACCTCCTTGTTGACGCTGTTCCAGGTGCCTTCAAGTTGCATCACCTTTGAAATCACCGAAACCTGTGTGCTGGGCGCGTCTGCCTGCAACCTGGAAAACCTGGTGCGTCTGCGCCTGATGGGCTGCGGCCTGGCCATGGACGATTTCGGCGCCGGCTTCGCCTCCTTGCAACGCCTATGCGAACTGCCGTTCAACCAGATCAAGCTGGACGGCAACTTCGTGCGCAAGATGAAACATCACCCCGCCAGCCGCGCCATCATCCGCTACACCTTGGCCCTGGGTGACGCCCTGGGAATGAAAGTGATCATCGAAGGCGTGGAAACCCATGAACAGCAGGAGCAACTCTTGCAGTTGGGTGGCGCGCTTGCCCAGGGTTTTCTATTTGCCCGCCCCATGCCGGAAAGTCACTTCATCGCCTATTGCAGCAAGCACTCAAGTTCCCCGTTGACGCCTTAAATTGATAGGCCAAGGCCAGCGGCTACAGCTACTATTTTCACCCTGTACTTGCGGGGCTTTCGACGCAACCAAGCCTCCCCCCATTGCCTGAAGAAACCATGCCCCTACGACTTATCTGGCTATTTATCTGCTCGCTGACCATCGCGGCTCAGACGGCTGCGGCCCAAGCGCCCCTAATGCCCAATACTCTGTACAGCCCGGTGCGCCTCGATCACCACGACCTGATACTTGAACAAGAGGACTGGCACTGGCTACGGCACAAGTCGGAGTTGAAAATCGGCGTGGTCGCCGAAGAGTCGCCCCCCTTCAATGTCGACTACAACGACAGTCGCTACGAAGGCATTACCGCGGACGTCAGTTCATTGATCGGGCAGATGCTCGGAGTCGGCATGAAGGTGGTTCCCTTCGCCTCTCGAGAACAAGCCCTACAGGCGTTGCAGGACGCCTCGATCGACTTGATGGGCAGCTACGACAGCCCCGGGCCAGCCAGTGATGGCGTCAGGTTCACCCGCCCGTTCGCCGATGGGCGGCTGGCCTTGTTCAAGCGCAACGCCGAACAGCGCCAGTCCCCGGCAAACCTGGCCGGGCTGCGGGTTGCCGTGGCCAAGGAACACAGCAGCGAAGCCCAGTCGCGCTTTCCCCGGGCCCGCTTGATGATCTACCCCACCCACAACGAAGCCCTCGCCGCCGCGGCATTTGGTCATGCCGACATGTACCTGGACGATGTACTGAGCGCCTACTTCCAGATCAATCGCTCTTACTACGGCTTCCTCAAGTTCGAGCGCTTCGTTGACCTGACCACGGGTGGCTATGGCTATGCGATCAACAAGGACAACGACCGTCTTCAGCGCATCCTTGACCGAAGCATCGAGGCCATTGGCAAGG